>JBAZBH010000006.1:0-28693 GCA_041671565.1 Patescibacteria group bacterium | reverse complement strand
ATATCCGGTTCGGAAATTTCACACTTTATGATAAATTAAGGAAAGTGAAATTTTCTCTCCCAAATTTTTGTTCCGCTATCGCTACACAAAAACTTCGGATAATGCCGAAACGTTCTGCGAAATATTATTTTAAGCCTCACAAAAATATGATTACATACCGCTCGCCAAAAACTACAATCAAACAAAGCAATATCCAAGGACGAGGACTTTTTGCAATTGAGAAAATTAATGAAGGAGAAATTGTCGCCATAAAAGGTGGTCAGATTTTAACGATGCAGGAATTTGAGAAATTAGAGAAACTGCCAAAAGAATTTTGTCTGCAAATTGAAGAGAAGTTTTTCATAGGTTCATCAGAGGGTGATGGAGTGGAGAAAACAGCCATTTTCATCAATCATTCTTGTGATCCAAATGCAGGTTTCAAGGGTCAGGTGACCTATGTTGCATTGAGAGATATCATGCCTGGTGAAGAAATTACCCAGGATTACGCGATGAGTTTCGCCTGCGTTCAAGCGTATAAAGATATGTCATGCAACTGCGGTTCTAAAATTTGCCGAGGGAAACTGACTGAGAATGATTGGCAATTAGCTAATTTGCAGACAAAATATGGCGACCATTTCTCTACTTATTTAATTGCAAAAATAAAGGATGGGAGATTCGGCTCAAAATAATACATCGCAGAACACGGCATATCCGGTTCGGAAATTTCACACTTTATGATAAATTAAGGAAAGTGAAATTTTCTCTCCCAAATTTTTGTTCCGCTATCGCTACACAAAAACTTCGGATAATGCCGAAACGTTAGGCGAAATAAAAATTTTACACTTTTTGTTTTTTATGATTGGTAATTAGCGAGGGGGGGGCGACGAGCGAGCGAATTGAGGGGAGTGATTGAGGGGTTTCAAGGTGTTTTCTTCGCTACGCTACGAAAACGATTTATTTAGAATTATACTTAATGTATGTTAGAAGTTAGAAAAAATACATTTTCAAGAAACTATGAAAACTCTTTTTTTAGAGAGATTTCAAGACATCTTTTTAATTCCTTCAAGGAAAGAAATATTGAAGGTGTTTTAATTGGCAGTCCACTCTGTGAAGTTGATGAACGTTTACAAATTGACGCATTGCTTATCACTCCAAGCGTAGTTTGTATTATTGATTTTAAAAATTTCAAAGGCAAAATAAATCTTCCAGATACTAATAACTTTGACTCTGGTTGCTGGACAACAAAAGAAGGAGAGTTGATAAAAGGAGGAAGTTCGATCAACCCCTACATGCAATTACGCAACCAAAAAAGAAGATTCATCGATGTATCTAATAAATATATTTGTAATAAAATTATTGATCCGGACATATTTAATCCATTACATTCAGTGCGCGCAGTATGTTTTCAAGACGAAATCGAACTAAATGGTGAAATTCCGCGACATGATACATTGAACTTTTTTATTCTCGACAAATCTAATTTTATCGAGAAGATCCTTGATATCGTTGATGTAACCGACAAAGAAGTTATCTTGAGTCAAAACTCCTTTAATATTTTTAAAAGTATATTTCTTGCCGACCCATTTAAAATTGACAATAGGCCATTGGAAGATAAAATGAAAGATTTTGCGGAGAAGTCCGAGACTTTAGATTATTCCTTGCTTCATCCTGACCAAAACACCGCATTATCTGAAATCAAGTTATTTTTAGAAGATCCAGACCAAAATGTTTTCATTTTGCAAGGAACATCAAACAGCGGAAAGTCTTTTTTAATACCATACATACAAGACATTGCATTCAAAACTGGTATTCAAGAAACAGAAATCTTTGCATCTTCTAGCAGAGTAGCAAATAATTTAATGTCATCTATTGGAGTTGAAAAAGTAAATAGCATTTATTCTTACATATACGGCGGGAAAAAATCAGAATTAAGTGATGAGGAGAAAGCGATGGTGGGAAATAATGAAGAACAAGAAGATATCCAGATTGAATCAGTTCCTTTAAAAAGCTGCGATAATGCGGAAAATGCTTTGTTTATAATTGATGAGACTCAATTAGTTTCTGATTCATTTTACCAATCTTTAGACTTGATCTTTGGAAGTGGTTACTTACTCAAAGATTTTATTCGTTTCACTGACTTTGGAAATTCAAAAAGAAAAATCATTTTTATTGGTGACCCATACCAATTACATATTGGCAGGGACGACAAAACTCCATTAAACCCATCTTATTTGGAAGATTCTTATTCATTAAAAACTAATGCCTATCAACTATTAGATAAACCAGAATTTTCGGATATAAATAAACAAGCTTTAATATGCGTTGAAGGAATAAGAAATCAATCTTTTAATCAGCTCCGGTTTACTAAAAATGTCTCTTTCCTTCTCCCTGACAATAGGGATGTATTTAAAGAAATGGTTGACAAAATGATATTCAATAACAAAGGACATCTGCTTTATTTTAGCAATGATGATTCTCAAAAAGCCAACTTATGGATTAAAAAAGAAGTTCTGAATAATGGAACTGAGATTGCAAAAAATGATTTAATTTATTTTAATAATAATATTTCGATAGAAGACGAGAACGACCCTAATTCAGTTCCTAAAAGAATTTTTAACGGTCAATTTGCAACAGTAATACAGCCAAACGTTAATTTAATAAGTGAATCAATTTTCGATAAAAAGGGGAAATTAATCGCGACAATAAATTTTAGAGAAATTCAGTTAAAAATTGCTGAAACAGAAAACGAAGCAAAAGCGATTTCTTTTGAGAATTATAGAATGAGCCCAAAAGCTGAGCTTTCAAAGTATGAATTACTTGCATACAAAATATATTTATACAAGTTAGCTGAAGAGGAAATAAAAAACTTTGAAACAGACAAATACAAAGCTGACGATGAGTTAAAAGGTTTATTTAATGATCTAAAGAATGGTAAAAAGGTTAAAAGTAAAATAAACAAGAAAGTTCAATCTTTGTTGCGAAATATGCCGGCAACCTCATTCTATAAATTCAAAAATGCCGCTTTATTAAGGTTTGGCTGGGCAATGACCGTTCACAAGTCAATGTCCTATAAATGGAATGAGGTTATCTTTAATGTTGACCCCGGCAAAAGCGTTGGAAAAACAAACCAACAGCACTTTAAATGGCTATATACGGGAATTAGTAGAGCAAAACAGAAAATAGCTCTCATAAACTATACTCCAATAAGCCCCTTTGACAAAACCGAATTCGTTGACAGTAATAACGATGATAGACAGAAAGAATTTTTCTATATCGCAAAAAACAATGAATTACCAGAGAGGCTTTTGGAGCTAAAAGAATTTATTGTTTCAAAATTGATCGGAACTGAAATTAAAATTGATAGAATAGAAAATTTGAATTGGCAGGAAAGATACCACTTTAAAAAAAATAATGAAATCGCAATAATATCCCTTAGTTACAATGGCCAAGGGAAATTCAGAAAGCCGACATTAATTGATGGCAACAACGAATTGGGGGATGAAATAATCCGAATACTTCATAATACCAATTCACATTTCAATTTTGATTCTGTAAAACCCGATTGGAAAAAAAATAGTTATGAATCTCTTGCGGTTATCTTAGAAAAATTTGGTATTCGTTTTACACAGATTATACAATCAAATTACAACGATAAAATAAAACTTGCTAGTAAAACAGAGGAATTGGATGTTGAAATTGATTATAGTGGCAGCGGAGCATTTACAAAAGCCACAGCTAAATATTATTCTAATCCCTCAATTTGGGAAGAATTCAAAACTGCTATTGAGAAAATAAAATTGTAGCTTATGGCAACACTATTCGAATTTAGTCAAGCGATATCAAAACTAAACAAAGAGAAAAAGTTTAGTGATTCTTTAAAATATTTCAAGGAGAATAAAGTTCAATTTACATCTGAACAAATTGCGTCAAATGACTATTTGATTTCTGCAATGCTTACAGCGCTAAGACAAACTGACAATTTTGATTATGCTTTTAAGTTTTTGGAACTATACAAAATAACCATTGATGAAAATACTAAAGAAATAATTTTAACTGCATACGGTTGGCTTTTATATTCAAAATTTAAAGCAGAAAATCAACTTAATGAAGACCATCAAATTGAAAATGAAACATTTGATGATGAAGAAATTACAACGACAGCTGCTCATCATTACACAAAGAATGACATAATTACGAAAATAGTATCTTTTTTGCCGTTGATCCTTAAAGTAAACAACGATTATGCATATTCTGTTGTCTCAATGTTATTTAATTCAGTCCTTAAGGCAGAAAAAAAGAAACCGAATGCTAATTGGAAATTGGTTAACGAGATATGTGATTTAATTTCTCCTGACCAACTTCACACAGATTGCAGAACTATTGAAATTGAGAGAAAAGGACAGATAAAGCCAATGGAATTGGCATCAGACAAAGAAAATTGGTTTGCCTATAAATCTAAGGCGCTTATAAAATTAGGATTGTTCCAAGAGTGCTACGAAATTTCAAAAAAAGCCCTTGAAACATTTGATAAATTTCATTACTCCAATGATATCTGGTTTGCCCGAAGAATCGCATTATCCAAAAAGAATTTAGGCAAATCATCTGACGCAATTGCAGAACTTCAACAAATTTTGAAAAGAAAAAAAGAATGGTTTATTCAAAAGGAATTGGCTGTCTTGTACCAAGAATGCGGAGACATTAACAAATCGTTTAACTACGCAATATCGGCAATAAATAATTTTGGTGACATGGAGTATAAAGTCGACTTATTATTTTTATTGGGAGAACTTTTAAAAACAAAACGGGAGAATGATTTAGCATTCAAACATTTTTCGTTATCTCAACTATTGAGAATAAAAGAAGGGTGGAAAATCCCCCCAAAGTTACAATCAACTTTATCACAGTTTACAAATCCAAATATTCCTATTGAAAAATTACAGGAACTAAAAAACGAATTAAAAAAATATTGGCAGGTTGTACTACAATCAAACCTACCTAAATTTGAAGGAAAAATTAAAAATATTCTACCAAATGGATTAGCGGGTTTTATCACGGGAGATGATAAAAAAGACTATTTTTTTAGTTTAAATGACTATCGAGGCAAGAAAGAAGATATCACGATCGGATTATTAGTAGAATTTAATACGGAAGAAAGTTACGATAAGAAAAAAGGGCAAGAATCGGATAAAGCAACAAACATTACTACGATGACCAATAAAACGGAATGACTACAGGGGGCATTCACCCCTTTTGTTCCCCTCTGCCCCCTTTCGCCATAGTGATTGACGCCCCCCCTGATTAAATGACAAGCGAAAAAAAACAAAAAGTGTAAAAATTTTACATCGCCTAACAGCGTGTATGCGGTTCCGCTTCGCTTCACCCATATTGCTAACGCAACATCGCATACACGCGAACGTTATGTGAAATGCATGTTTTACTTTTGGGCTATCGCCCAGCTCTAAAAAAGAATTTGAATTTTGTTTTTTTATTAATTTATAAAGGGGTATAAGGTGTTTTCTCCGCTCCGCTACGAAAACGATTTATTTATAAGGGGAAAACGAATACAATACAATTACTTAAATTGGATATACAATTATGGCAAACTCTAAAGAAGCAAAAGCACGAATCAAAATAAACAAACTGCTTGAACAAGCGGGCTGGCGATTTTTTGATAATGAAAAAGGTCAAGCAAATATTTCGCTTGAACCAAATGTAAAACTTACCCAAAAAGACATTGACGCTTTTGGTGAGGATTTTGAATCTACAAAAAACGGCTTCATTGATTTTTTATTGCTTGATGAAAAAGGTTTCCCGCTCGTTATTTTGGAAGCCAAGAAAGAAGATAAAAATCCACTAGACGGAAAAGAACAAGCGAGAAAATATGCTCATACTGAAAATGCTCGTTTCGTTATTCTTTCAAACGGCAATCTTCATTATTTTTGGGATTTGGAACGAGGCGATCCTGAAATTATCACGGAATTTCCAACGCAAGAATCTTTGAAACACAGGCAAGATTTCAAACCCGACAATCAGCGTTTAGCAGATGAGGAGGTCAAAGAAGATTATATTGCATTTACGCAAAATCCAAACTTCAAAGATGATCCTCGCTATCTCAACAAAGAAACACGGGAACAGTATCTTTGGGATGAAAATTTGCGGATTTTGCGCCCGTATCAGCTCAAAGCGGTTCACGCTTTGCAAAAATCCGCTGAAGCTGGAAATGATCGTTTTCTTTTTGAAATGGCAACGGGAACAGGAAAAACCCTTATTTCCGCCGCAATCATCAAACTATTTTTAAGAACGGGAAACGCAAAAAGGATTTTGTTTTTAGTTGATCGTTTGGAATTGGAAGATCAAGCACATAAAAACTTTGTCCGATATTTGAGCAATGACTTTTCATCTGTTATTTACAAGCAAAATCGTGATGACTGGAAAAAGGCGGAAGTGGTTATCACAACCGTTCAAAGTCTTTCATCGCAAGACAAATACAAAAAACTGTTTTCGCCGACCGATTTTGATTTAGTTATTGCCGATGAGTCACATCGAGCAATTGGCGGGAACTCGCGCGCAGTTTTTGAATATTTTATCGGCTACAAATTGGGCTTAACCGCAACGCCGAAAGACTATTTGAAAAATATTGATCCGCAAAAGTTATCGCAAAAAGACCCGCGAGCTTGGGAAAGACGGCAATTGCTTGATACTTATACGACTTTCGGTTGTAAAAATGGCGAGCCAACTTTCCGTTTTAGTTTGCTTGACGGCGTTCGCGAAGGATTCTTGATCAATCCTATTGTTTCAGACGCTCGAACAGACATCACAACAGAATTGCTTTCAGAAAAAGGCTATGCAGTTATGGTTGAAGACGAAGAAGGTGGCGAAAGCGAAGAAACATTTTTCCAAAAGGATTTTGAAAAGAAATTCTTTTCCGAAAAGACAAATCGTGTCTTTTGCCAAACATTTATCGAAAACTCTCTAAAAGATCCAATAAGCGGTGAAATTGGCAAAAGTATTATATTCTGCGTAAGTCAAAAACACGCTTCAAAAATCACTCAAACACTCAATCAAATGGCGAGCCAGCTTTGGACTGATAAATACAATTCCGATTTTGCCGTGCAAATAACTTCCAATATTACGGATAGTCAGCAATTCACAATCAATTTTGCAAACAACAACTTGAACGGACACACCAAATTTCTGGAAAACTATAAATCAAGTAAATCAAGAATTTGCGTAACCGTTGGAATGATGACGACTGGTTATGATTGCCAAGACATTTTGAATCTTGCTCTTATGCGCCCCGTCTTTTCGCCGACTGATTTTATCCAAATAAAAGGACGAGGAACAAGAAAATTCACTTTTGAATATACCGATGAATATGGCGAAAAGCACAAAGCAACAAAAGACCATTTCAAATTTTTCGACTTCTTTGCAAACTGCGAATACTTTGAAGAAAAATTTGATTATGATGAAGTTTTGCAATTGCCAATTAAACAAAAAGGAACTGGCGGAGAAGGACCGGTCGGCGTTGATATTGATGATTACGACAATTTCACAAAGGAGCTTTTTGAGGAAGGTGGAAGTTATGACGAGGAAATGTCTCGCCATGATCTTGAGCGGTTGTATAACTTGCTTTGTTTTAAAATTGTGGCAAAGCAAACTGACGAAAACCGCAAATTTGCACCAGAACGCTCATGGGGTAAGCTCAAAACCGCGCTCAATATTTATCTAATGGAAAAATTAAAACTTTCGCGCGCAGACGTTTACAAAATCATTGTGAACGATTTAGTAGGTGAAGCAGGCGCACTTGCGCCAGTAATCGGCGACGCACTTTTAGCATATCGTTCTATTCGCGAGCAAGAAGTGAATAAAAAGGCGGCGCGCGCGAAACGCGTGGAGCATATTGAAATACCGCGCGAAGCATTATTTTTTACCGATCAATACGAGAAATTGGCGGTCAAAAAATCAGCAATGGAACCGTTTTGGTTTGAAAAAACCCAAGCAGGCCTATTTGGGGGCAATGATAATGAGAAAAATTTTATCAAGTTTCTTGAATCGCCTCAAAATAAAAGCGTTATATGGTGGCATAAAAACGGCGATAACGGAAGCGAACATTTTTCAATTTCCTACTATAACCCTGATGAAAACAAAGAAAAATTGTTTTATCCTGACTGGATAATCAAGACCAAAAACGGCGTTTTGATTGTTGATACAAAAGCAGGTATTACCGCCGAAAGCAACGATACTAAATACAAAGCGGAAGCCCTGCAATTGTGGCTAAAAGGTATAAAAGATTTTGACGGCGGTATCGCCGTTCAAGACGGGCCAAATGGCTGGAAGATTAACCGTAATGCCAAATATTCTTTTGACTCATCAATGAAAGGGTGGGAGGTATTGGATTTGAAATAAAATTATGCAATTAGACCCAGAAAAATCAGAAGAAGAAATTGTTGATAAATATCGAGAGGATACACTTTACACGCATAAATTTAAAAATGAAGCGGGCAAGTTTTTTACTATTGTTTCAAGAGATGAAAATAATGTTCCTGACGCAGTTGAGGCAGAACACCCATACCCTAGAAGAAATAAAATTAAAACTACGTTTACTTTTATCAAAGAAAACAATAAAATAACCCAAGTTTCATTTAAAAGATTTAAGTATTACAAAAATAAAGGTTATGTTGAGCAGGATGAGCAAATTGTTTTTTCGTTTTCATTTTTTAAACAAATTATCAATTATTTAAAACTTCTTTCAGAATTAAACCTTGCTGATATTAACGAACGAAGAATAACTCTAGCGGAGGACGATTTACCAGCTGATGATGATACTAAGAAGAAAATAAAAACTTTTTTACTTCGAAAAGACGGCGAACAAATAATCGAGGAGTTGATAAATAGTGGGATGATTACATCAACGGATATTGTAAATATTGGGTATCGAAAAAAACAACTAGAAATTTTTGATAAGCTGTTACACAATCCAGATTATATTGCAATTTACAAACAAGAAAACAATATAAATGATGCGGGTTTGGAAAAGTTATGGCAACATTTCTTCGGTATAAACGATTGGATTTTTGGTTATGGTTTAGATTATAAATTTTTAGGGATTTTGCAGAAAGAAGCCCACATTTCCAATACCGATTTGTCGGGAAAAGAAGGAGTTATTGGCGATTTTCTGCTTGGGTGTAATAAATTTACGGTTATCGTTGAGTTAAAGCGACCCGATACAGCTTTATTCAAAAATAAAAATCGCTCTAATTCATGGTCATTGTCAGACGACTTGATCAATGCCTTTTCTCAAATACTTGAACAAAAAGCAAGTTGGCAGATACAGGCGGAGTCAAATGCGAATAATAATTATAATGATAATGGCGAAATTATTAAACAAAAAACAGCAGATCCTAAAACAATTTTAATAATAGGAAATACTGATCAATATTCAGGCGAAACAAAAGAACAGCAAATAAAAGCCAAGAGTTTCGAGCTGTTTCGTAGAGATTCAAGAAATATTGAGATTATAACATTTGATGAATTATTTGAAAGAGCTAAATTTATAGTACACCATAAAGACAAGTCGTAGGCGAAAAAGAAAACAAACAGTCAAAAATTCCCTCCCCTTAAACCCCTTCCTTTTTGACTGTTTGTTTTAAGAGAAGATAATAAGGAGTTTTGGATTTTGGGCATTCACCCCTGACCCCTCTGCCCAAAATCCAAAACGGAAAAAGAAATTTTAAAATTTTTAAAACAATTCCGACTACTGTCGGAAAAAAGAAAAGGAATACATCAGCTAACAACGAGTATCCGGTTACGGCTTTTATACAAAGCCTCCACCCAAATTTTTCCTCCGCTTCGCTCCAGAAAAACTTCGGATACTCGTAACGTTATATGACATAATAAAAAATTCTTGCATTATTAAATTATGACTTTGAAAGATTCATTAGAAAAATATAACCAAAACACTCCCGAGGAAGATCTTGTTAAAGCTTTGCAGGGAGAATCTTATACTGGCGGGCTAAAAACCCCTGAAAGTTCAATATTTTTTGATTACATAAAGGAATTACTATTTATTAAACAACAAGAAAAATCAATCAAAGAGCAAGGCGCGTTCAATAGTAAACTTTTAGAAGATAATCAAAAAATCATTGAGCAAACTAGAAGTTTAACTAAAGCAACGTGGGTGTTGGCAATTTTTACAATAATTTTAGCCCTAGCCACCATAGTAACTGCTATAATAAGTTATTACTCCGTTCTCCAATAATAACCGGGAAGAATTTTTATTACGTCACATAACACGGTATATCCGATTCGCTCACTAATAAAATTATTTTTAAACTCAACTCTATGAAAAAATATATTGGAACTGGTATCATTATTGTGGCAGTTGCCGTTGCATACTTCTTTATATTTTACCTACCTAAAAATCAACAACAAAATTTTATCTTTAATAAACAAAAGGAATGCCACGATATTTGTGAGGCAATTTATAAAATGGAAGTAGAATCTTTACCAGACGGTACAGTGATGAATCCAAAATATATTTACAACGAAGATAAAAACGCCTGCTACTATTCCGGCGGTTTTATAGGTACAGAAAAACCTTTTAGTATTTCAAAACACATAACAAACTGCCTCACAAATGAAGAAGTTTCATACTACATAGAAATAGATGATAAAATTTTTGGTGACACTAAAGAAGAATTTAATAATAAAGAAAAAGAGTTAATGAAGTAAAATGTTTAAAAATAATTTTATTAGCTCGTTCATCCTAATCCTTATTATCTTATGATTGTGCTCCGCACGATTTTATCATAAGATAATAAGAACTACGGATATACCGAAACGTTAAGTGAAATAAATCTAGAGCCAAATACAAAATAACCAAACTATTATGAGTATTAGTGACAAAACTAGGAAATTACTTTGGGCAAAGGCTGGAAATCGATGCTCATATAGACATAATGGGGCCATCTGCGACAAAGAACTAATTCATTCGGAAAATGACAATTATGTGATTATAGGAGAAGAATGTCACATAGTAGACCAGAACAATAATTCAACGAGATATATAGAAAATTTTCCGAATGTAGACGAATACGAGAACTTAATCCTTTTTTGCCGAGAACATCATAAAATTATCGATTCTGACGGAGATACATATACTAGTCATGTCTTAAAAAAAATGAAAAGCGACCACGAAAATTGTATCTTAGATAGATTGGAGAAAAAACAGATTGAAATAATTGATATTAAAGATTCCGTCTTTGAAACAGAAGCTAAAAATGTTGATGAGGCTATTGGCATGGAGGTCAATCAACCTGCTAATTTATCAAATGTTAGAGCAAGTCTTAAGGCGGAAAACGTAAGAAGAGCTGTTGGATTTAGTACGAATCAAGGATTAAGTTCTCTTGTTATGACATGTAAAATCTGTCAGAGGCCTTTCTCTTTCGTTTGCACTGGCCCACTGTCATCAATAATTACATGCCCCCTTTGCGGGAACCAAAATGACCGAGGGCTCTAGATTTACATCACTTAACACGGCATAGCCGGTTCGTGAGCTATGATAAAAATTTTTGCAACAATTGCCTTTATAAGCTTACTAGTGACCTTTAATACGGCAATACTACCAAGATATCCATCTAATCTTCAAAAAGATATTGGGCGTTTTTCTTTTTTTATTGGAATGATTTGCATGCTAACAATTATAATTTTTAAAATCTTTGAATATTTTTAATGCTCGCTCACCAAAATTTAGTGGCGGTGAGCGCTAGCGCGTAAATTTTACCACCGCTAAATTTCGGCTATGCCGAAACATTATATGAAATATGCTTTTCTTTTTACGGCTAACGCCTTACGCTTTTCTATAATAAACAAATTTTATTTTTATTTTTTAAGAGGGGGGGGTATATGGTGTTTTCTTCGCTCCTCTCGTCACTCAGAAAACAATTTATTAAAAATATAACTGTATCAAAATATGTCCACTGAAACCCCAGAACAAACACCGCCAGAAGATTTAATCAATCCTGAAATACCGAAAAAAGAACAAACCCCTCGGTCTTCGCAGTTTGATTTGATAAATCCTGAAAGTCCAGAATTTATAGAACTTCGGCAAAAACTTATCGAACAAAGTGGCTGTCCGGATATTGAGACAGATCCAGAAAAATTTGCAGAGTGGCTAGAGAAAGCGCACGCCCTCTCTGAATACCTTGGTTACTTATCAACAATCGAAAAAATTGATCCTTATGGTTTATTGCAAAGCAAAGAAGGGAAAATAAAAGACTTAGCAATTCTCGCAAAGGACTTTGACCGAGAAAAAAAATATAGCCCCAACGAAATTATTGAACTTGCTTTTGCATATATTAGGAAACAGGCCAATACTAAAAATCCTAAACTCAAACTAAACCCCGCCCGCACATATGATGAGGTGGAAACAAAAAATTTATATAATGCATTCAATCCTCGGCAACGAAATTTTTGGTACGGACATCATTTAGAAAACGCCACTGATCTCTATTTGCAAATCGATCAACCACAAATCCAAGCCCTGATTGATTTATTAAAACAATGGCTGGGAGAAGCACGAGTCGAAGATGAAGCACACGGCTCTCGTATTAAAGGATCGGAATCGTTGCAATTACGTCTGCTCAATCCCCAAGCAACTGAAGAAGATTTTGCAGAACATACAAAAAAATATGGCGCTGTTTTTATGCCAACTGTTGAAATACGACCCTTGGCTTACGGAATTCGGCATGACGAAATTCCTGCTAAACCCTACACCGAACCACCAGTTAGTGGTCTTTATAGAGAACCAGCAGTTTTGAAAGAGAGTGATTTAGCATTGGCACGATGTGATCAACAAATTCTTAGCTTGCTTGCTACGCTAAATCAAAATAAAGTGCCAATAGTGATCACGTTCAGAAGTGGCAATATAACCATCACCAATTTAGAAATAAAAGAATAAGATGTCTTGGCTTCGGGGCATTCACCCCCAGCCCCTCTGTGCCCCTACGCCAAGACGAAAATAAAATTTGTTTATTACAGAAAAGTGGTCTCGCTAAGGCGAGACAAAAGAAAAGCATAAATCATATAACACGACATATCTGGTTACGGTTCGCCTCCGGCGAGCCTCCTCCCATATTTTACTTCACTTCGCTCCGTAAAACATCAGATATGCCGAAACGTTAGCTGAAATTCAGAATTCCGCCTATAAACATATAAATTATGAACTACAAACACACTCAAATTGGTTACCTGATACTGATTGTTACACTGGCCGTACTGGCGTTTTTCACCTGGGTTTATATTACGGCCTCGGGCGAGCCACCCTCGGCCGACTCCGGTACAAATTTTGCCGTTACGGCTATAATGGCATTAATTCTGTTTATCCTGGCTTCCTTTCTGTCACTTCAAGTAATTATTGATAAAAAATATTTACGAATCAAATTTGGCTATGGTATTTATCAGAGAAAGTTTTCGCTTAATGATATAATATCCGCTAAAACCGTACGGAATCATTGGTATTATGGCTGGGGAATAAGAGGCTGGTTATGGCCCAAGATGTGGGTTTACAATGTTTCCGGTTTTGATGCGGTTGAAATAAAACTGAAAAATGGTAGAACTTACAGGCTAGGCACGGATGAACCGAAAAAATTAGAACAAACAATTCTGCATGCAATTAAATAATGGGGGGCGATGAAATTCTGAACTCAAGCCACCCTAGACTCTCACTCCACTATGTTCTGCTTAGGTCACTTAACGGGTTATCTGACTCTACAGAGAAAGAAATTCATTTATTATTTATCTCCTCTATATGAATAAATTTGATTTTGTCTTAGAAGAAATAAAAACGATTACAAAAAATGCAGCAGACAAAACTGAGTACAACCATTCGCAATCGGTTTGGCAATGGGTTCTCAAGCTTAAACCGGAAGCAGACATCGCGCTTCAGATCGCCGCTTTAGGTCACGACATTGATAGAAGCCTTGAAGACTACCGAAAGATGAAAGTAAGATTTGTGACTTATGAAGAATACAAAAAGGAACACGCCTTACTATCCGCCAAAATAACATGCGATATACTGAAAAAACATAATTTTGACGAAGCCACAATAAATAGAGTTAGACTCTTGATAGAAAATCACGAAATTGGCGGTGAAGGCGATGTTGAAATTTTAATGGCAGCCGACAGTCTCACATTTTTTAACAATTTATCGCATTATCGACAAACACATACCCATGATGAAACGACCGACAAAATCAAATTTATGTACAATAGATTAAACGACAAGGCAAAGTCGATGGTAAACCAGATAGATTTTAAGAATATAGAATCCGCAAAATTACTTAGGGAAGCAATAAATAGTAAATGAAATTTTTTCCATGGCTACCCCCAAATTTAACTTCATTTCATTCAGCGAAATTTCGGATAGACCGATACATTAGCCGAAATATATAATATGACCAAAAACTTTACCGGCGTGGTGATTAAAGAAAGCCTGGAACGGCCGGCGCTTCTCGGAAAAATCACCATCACTAAAACTAAAGTGGAGAAAATCACCGCCCGGCACCAAACGCCTTGGCTTAAAAAATGGACTTTGCATAGCATTGAAGTTCCAGAGGGAGAAGCCGAGATAATCGCCAAAAAGCTAAGTCTGGCGCTGGATTCCCGGCACAGTTGGTACGCTGATTTTAAAAATGACAAAATCCACTATATTATTTTCCACGGCCGGGTTTTTAAGATCAACCGCCGGAGCGCGAAGCAATACGCCGAAGCGAAACAATACGGCATCTCGCTCGGCATCCCAGCCTATCAAGTCAACTTCCGCCCGATGATTAAAAAATAAAAGTGGTAATTAAAAAACGGCGGAAAATCGCCGATTTTTTTTATTCCAGTCCCGGTTTTATCCCAAAACTGGGGCTGGACTTGACAACATTTTTCCGCTTTGATAGTATTGTAATACAAACTATTACAATTAACCGATAAACTTATGCGCGCAGTAATCAATATCTCCCTCCCCGCCCCAATGGCCAAAACCGTTCAAACCGCCGTCAAAGCCGGCGCCTATGCCTCAACTAGCGAATTTTTTAGGGCTTTATTGAGAGATTGGCAGGCGGGCAAGTTATTAAACGAACTAAATGACAGCCAACTGGAAATAACGGCGGGCAAAGGCAAAACTTTAAAATCTCTCAAAAATTTAAGATAGGCCGGGCGGTATAAAAATAATCTACAGCTCAAAATTCGCTCGCGAATACAAAAAACTGCCTAGCAACATTAAAAATATTGCCGAAGAACAGGAAACGATTTTCCGCCAAAATCCTTTTGACTCAAAACTAAAAATCCATAAGTTAAAAGGTAAACTAAATGGGTTTTTATCTTTTTCTATCGGTTATAAATATCGGATAATTTTTGAGTTGGTGGAAGACAAAAATACAGCGTATTTTCATTCTGTCGGCGATCATGATATTTATCAATAACCCAAAATAATTATTTGCCTTAACATCAGCTATAATCAAAAAACGGCAAATCGGCCGCTTTTTTGTTATTATTAAATAAAAAAAATGAGCCCCCGGAAATTAATCCTAAAAGGGCTCTGACTATACTGGCGATAATATCCGCGGTTGAACCGCTTTTACTTTTTTGCCTTTTTCTTGGGGCATTTGCAAAGCGCCACATTCGGGCTAAAAGACCTGTTTTTGACGCCACCGCCCTTGGAACAAAATTTCGCTCCGCACTTTTGGCATTTGGTGCCGGTCACTTCGCCGATGCGACAAATCGGGCAACTACCCTCAAAATCACTGCGCTTTGTCATGTTTTTTCTCCTGTTAATGGTTGAACACGATTGTATAAAGAAGTTAGCACAACACCTATAATTCGTCAACTATATGTACTTAATCTACTAAAATAAAGATTTCTGCCACTTCTCCGCCCGCTCATCCGGCCGGAAGATTTCAACCTTGCCGTACTGCCCGTCAAAACCGGGCTGGATATTCAGCCTCCCTTCGCGCATCCGCCGGATGCCTTCCACTATTTTCGGCTCGGTAATCGCCGCTAATTCAGAATAACTCAAGTTTAACAATATATTCATCTCACTCACCCCTTTTTTAACTAAATCATTATAGACCGCCTGCACTTGCTTGGACTGACGGCTTTTGATATCCAGCGCTTCGGCAATGATCTTGTCTAGCTCCACCAAACTTTTGTAAGGAATGGCGCCGGGTGGAACAAAGCCTTCGGGCCGGTCGGCCAGCGCTTCCACGCGGTTGAGGACGCCCACTGTCAGCGGTCGTTTACACTTCGGACAAATGCCCTGATTTTTCTTGGTCTCGCTCGGTTTAAAACTAACGCCGCAGTCGCGATGGCCGTCAAAATGATACATCCCCTCTTCCGGGTAAAATTCTATCGTGTAAAGAAATTTCTTCGGGTCTTTACTTTTGATGGTATTAACGATTGAAGCATAACTCAACTCTGGCAAATCAAAAACATTCGCTTCACGGCCGATATTTTGGAGCGAATGTGAGTCCGAGTTGGAAACCAGCGCCACGCGGTCTAGGGCCGACAAACGCCAGTTCATCGCCGGGTCGCTACTTAAGCCGGTTTCAATCGCGTAAATCCGGTCAGTGTATTCTTCAAAACATTCAGCCAAACTGTCAAACCCGGACTTACTGCCAAATACCGCAAACCACGGCGTCCAGGCGTGCGCTGGAATTACCATTACTTCGGGCGAAATTTCCCAAACAATTTCCGCGAGGCGCTTACCGGACAAGCCCAGGATCGGCCGGCCATCAGAATGGAGGTTACCAATTTTGCCCAGCGCCGCGTTGATTTTGCCGGCGACTTCCCGACTCGGCGCCATGATGACGATATGAAGGCGTCTGACTTTACTTGCCCCGCCATTTTGGCGTTGGCCGCCTTGGGAATAAATACAGCTGATCTCGGTGCTAAAAATAAAACGGGTAGCGTCCGCGCTACCTTTTAATTTATAAATCCCCTCGCCCGCCGGCTCTAACTGTTGCTCGGCTTCGGCGAACATTTTCGGATGGGTGAAGTCCGGCACCGCGACAACATTGACGCCCTTCAGCGCGCAAAACCGGCTGATGTTCGGCAATGTCAGCTGAGGCGAACAGGCCCGAGCGTAGCGGGAATGAAGATGTAAATCAGTAATATACTGCATATACTAAATTTTAAGAACCAACGCGAAATAAGTATCTCCCCCTGCCCGAGGGGGAGTCGCCCCTGTTGTTCGAGCGGAGCGAGAACTTACAGGGGCGGTGGGGGTGGGAGCAAAAAACTCCCCACACCCCACCCTGCCCCTCCCCTTCGCAGGGGAGGAGACTTGCTAACGCCTGATCTGTAAGAGTAATTTTATATTAACTTAACCACCGCGGCGGCGAGCTTGCCGGCGTCGTGCCGCGCGTATTCTTTAAACTTAGAGCTGTTGCTCGCCAAAAGTAAAGGCGCACTGACCACTTGTCGGCCATCCCAGTCCGCCGGCACATCAATTTCCACCAGTTTAGCCTGATCTTGCTCCTGATAACGCGCCAGAACTTCATCCGCCGGCCGTTCGGCATTGGCGAGCACGGCGTCAAACCGGCCGACCAGATACTTTTCCATTTCCCGGACAAAAGATGACAGTTTAAAATCCGCTTGTTCGCCCCGATGCGCCATGACATTGGCAAGATAAACTTTTTTGGCCGCCGACGCCTTGATCGCCTCTTTCACTCCCGGTACCAGGAGAATCGGGATCAGGCTGGAGGGCATACAACCCGGCCCAATCACGATTAAGTCGGCGTTTTGTAAAGCCACTACAACTTCGGGCAAGGCTTTGATCGCCGGCGGCACCAGCCGCAGTTCTCTGATCGGCGCGGCCAGGCACTGTCCGCCGTGGCAATTTACCGCCGAATAAATTTCGTCTTCGCTTTGCAAAATTTCGCCGCTCGGCAATTCCGCCACTAACTGCGCCCGTTCACCGGAAACCGGCAACACCCGGCCGCGGATTTCCAAAATCTCACTCACCGCGGCGATTGATTTTAAGAAGTCGCCGGTGAACTGCCAAAAAACCACCAGCAGAGCGTTGATGGCGTTATAATTTTCCAGCCCCGCCACCCCGCTAATGCGGTGAACCAGCCGCGCTTGCAAGGGGTGCGGCGAGAGCGCGAGTAGGCACTTGCCAATATCCCCCGGCGGCAACAACGCGCCGGAGTGGTCCAGAAGCGGTTGAAGATTTTTTTGTAAGCAATCGCCCGTATTGCCGCCACTGTCCGAGACCGGACAAATAGCAGTCAACTCCACTTCCGGGTAATTAACCAAGCCGGACAACAGCGTGTATTGCCCGGTTCCCCCGCCGATGGTGACGATTCGCTTAGCCATAAAAGTTTAAAAAAGACTTAAACCGGCCGAAGATTCGTGCTTGGTAATCTGTTCTTGATAAACCGGCTCGTAAATTTCAATAATTTTAAACTTACCGGCAGTGGTTCGGTGTTCCGGATCGGCGCCATAGATAGTCTGCTCTAAAATTAAACATTTGCCCCAGTAGAGCCACTTGCCGCCCAAGTTATGCACGAGAAAACAACGCGTCGGCGGCGTGTGGTAAATCCGCGCGCCGGGTTTGTCTTGAAATTCAAAAATTTGGTCCTGCACTGCCGCCAAACTAATCGGCTGCTGGCGATGTTTTTCTAAATCCAATAAATCAGCCGGAAAACCCTGCTCGGTAGTTATCTGTAAAGTGTCATTAAGTTCAACGAAACTGCCCATATTTATTGTTACTTATTATTAAAAACAACTTTCTTTCCCCTAAATTCCAAATTCTAACTCCTAAATTCTTTCCTGAAGGGGCTAGGACTTAGGAGTTAGAATTTAGGAGGGTTAAACCGCCGGCCACCTAAAAGTCAATTCTAAACTCCACCCCGTGATTCTTAAACCCAAGCTTTTCATAAAGCTCATGGACTTTCGGCCGGCTGTGCCGGCTGGTGGCGATCAGTTTGTAACAACCGGCGTCTTTAGCGGCTTCTATTAATTTCTGGACTAATTCCGTGCCGATACCTTGGCCGCGCAAGCTTTCGTCCACAAAGACATCCTCCATCAAGCCAAACGGTTTGGTGTGCAGGCCGTTCGCCATCAAGTAAAGGTGCGCCCGGGCGACCTCGGCGCCGTTTTCCATCACAAAAAACTTAATCCCGCGGGCGGTGATGTCGGTTTGTTTAATTTCCATAGATTTTCGAGGTTAATTTCCTATTTCTTTATTTCTCTATTTCTTTATCTCCAGTAAATAAACACGAAAAATTAAGAAATTAAGAAATAAAGAAATAGGAAATGAAAAATTATTCTACTGTTACACTCTTCGCCAAATTCCTCGGCTTATCGACATCCCGCCCCAGGCTCGCCGCGATTTGGTAAGCGAGGAGATGCAGGGGGCCAATCGCCAAAATCGGCGTCAACATTTCCAAAGTCTTCGGAATATAAATCACCTCGTCGGCGGTTTGTCGGATACTCTCGTCGCCGGCCGTTGCGACAGCGATAATTTTTCCCCGCCGGGCTTTAATCTCCTGCAAATTGCTGAGATTTTTCTCATAAACGCTGTCCTCGGGCGTGATTGCCACCACCGGGAAATCCTCGTCAATCAGCGCAATCGGGCCGTGTTTCATCTCGCCGGCCGGATAACCTTCGGCGTGGATGTAAGAAATTTCCTTCAGTTTCAAAGCGCCCTCGCAGGCGACCGGGAAATTATATTTCCGCCCAACATACAGGAAACCGCGATAATTTTTGTATTTTTCGGCAATGGCTTTAATCTGCCCGTCGGCAGTCAAAATCCCGCGCAAAAGTTCGGGGAGTTTTTCCAGCTCTTCCAAGATCCGCTTGCCGGTGACGAGCGACATCTCCCGTTGCCGACCGAAAAAAACGGTTAAGAGCGCCAGGAGCGCCAACTGTGAAACAAACGCCTTGGTGGAAGCAACGCCAATCTCCGGTCCGGCGTGGTTGTAAACACCGGCGTCAGTCTCGCGGGCAATGGTCGAGCCGATGACATTGACGAGACCGAGGGTTAGCGCGCCCTTGCGCTTGGCTTCTTGAATCGCGGCGAGCGTATCCGCTGTCTCGCCCGACTGGCTGATCGCCAGCACCGCTGTTTCTTGGTCAAGGAGCGGCTTACGATAGCGGAACTCCGAGGCATATTCCACCTCCACCGGCAGGCCGGCGTATTCCTCTATCATATACTCGCCCACCAGCCCGGCGTAATAAGAAGTGCCACAAGAAACAATAATCAGCCGCTTGATCTGGCGCAACCGTTCCGCCACGATTTCCAGCCCGCCGAGTTTGGCGAGGCCTTCTTCTTTGATATACCGTCCGCGAATGGCATTAATAATCGCGTCCGGCTCGGCCATAATTTCCTTCAGCATGAAATGGGCATAACCGCCCTTTTGCGATTCTTCCAAACTCCACTCCACCGCTTGGCAGGCACGGTCCACCCGCTGATTATCTAAAGTCAAAATCTTGAAGTCGCCCGGCGTCAGCACCGCCACCTCGCCGTCATTGAGATAAATCACCTGCCGGGTGTAGCCGAGTAAAGCCGAAACATCACTCGCCACAAAATACTCGTCCGCGCCCACGCCGATGAGAAGCGGGCTAGACTGGCGCGCCACCACAATCTTTTGCGGCTCGCGCTCCGAAACAATCGCCAGGCCGTAAGTGCCACGGACTTTTTTCAAGCTCGCGAGTACCGCCGCCTCTAGATTGCCCTGATAATTTTCTTCAATCAAATGCGCTACCACTTCCGAGTCGGTCTGAGATTTAAACTGATGGCCGCGGCCCCGCAATTCGTCCCGCAGTTCTTTGTAATTCTCGATAATACCGTTATGCGCAATAAAAATCTCGCCGTGGCAATCAGTGTGCGGATGGGCGTTAACTTCATTCGGCTCGCCGTGCGTTGCCCAACGGGTGTGGGCAATACCCACCTGGCCCGGCAGGCCGCCCGGGCCGACTTTCTCCGCCAGCACCGCCACCCGGCCAGCGGCTTTGGCGAGGGTGGCTTTGGGGTTTAAAATCACTAAACCCGCGGAATCATAACCGCGGTATTCCAGCCGTTTCAGGCCTTCCAACAAAATTGGGCAAGCCGGTTTTGGGCCAATATAACCAATTATTCCACACATAAAGTTTAGTCTATTTTATCATTATTAAGTAGATTGTAGAAGTTGACACCGGCGGCGGATAATTCTCTAGCTAACTACCTCTCGGCACCCTACATATTTTCTTCTATTAATTACGGATAAAGGTTTTATGGTTATATGGTTTTATGGCTGAATGGTTGGCATTTTTAACCATAAAACCATATAACCATAAAACCATGTATTCTCCACTCTTGACCCCCACCCCTTTTCTTGCTATGATACCGGCTATCAATTCAAGTTATTACCTCTATAATTATGTTAAATAATAAGACAATTTTGGTCTTCACCGGCGGTGGGGTTTCGCCCGCGCTTAACCCGACTGTCTACGGGGTGGTTAAGGCGGCCAAAGCGGCAGGGATGCGGATCCTCGGCGGCATTTCCGGTTGGGCCTGTCTCCTCGATAACGGCAAAATAATTGACCTGACTGATTTTGATTTGGCAATGATCAAAAATAACGGCGGCGCCCTGCTCCGCTCTTCCCGGACTAACCCTTTTAATGCGCCTGACGGGCTGGAACAAATTAAACTGAAAATTAAAGAACAAAAAATTGATTATATTGTCGCCATCGGCGGCGACGACACTCTCGGCGCCGCTCGCCGGCTATTTGAAACTGCCGGGTTAAAAATCGTGGGCGTGCCCAAAACCGTTGATAACGACCTCGCCGGCACTTACTGGTCGCCGGGCTACCCGACGGCTGCCGCCAACTTTAGCCGCATCACCGAAAATATCAAAAAAGACGCCGCCCATCCGCTCTCCCGGATTTTTGTGATTGAATCCATCGGCGGCCACGCCGGTTGGGTCGCCGCGGCTGGCGCTTATGGCCAAGCGGACCTGATCCTGCCCGCCGAACGGGAAATAAACTTAACCAAATTCCTCAGCGCGCTCAGCCAAAAATACGAGGCTAACGGCAACTTCGCCGTCGTTGCGGTCGCCCAAAACGCGCATTTTGACGCCAAGCTAGAAAGCATTACCGATGACCAGGCGGATGATTATCAAGTCAAAAGGCAATATTTTGTTTCCATCGCCCTGCGCGATGTGATCAAAAAAACCTTAAATGTTAATACGCGAGTCGTTTACCCGGCCAACATCCTGCAAAGCGGCCCGGCCAGCAACATTGACCGCGAGATTTCCATTAAACTGGGTGAAAAAAGCGTCGCCCTCCTCGAAGCGGAAAAATTCGGCCAAATGGCCTGCGTCCTCCGGCCCGACCCCCAGAGCCTGACAATTGAAATCGGCTCGGTTGATTTAGCGGTCGCCGTGGGTAAAGAAAACTACCGCGCTTTCCCGGATGAATACTTTGACTGGGATAATTTCCAACCCACTGAGAAATTTTTTGACTACATGGAACCGATCTTAGGCAAATATCAGCCGGAAAAAGACGACCCCTATTACCAGCTGATTAAACAAATCAACGCCTAAAATATATTTTGGTAAAAAAATAAACCGTTCCGACATGCTGTCGGAACGGTTTTGTGTTCTGTGGATTATTTGAACCGCTCAAAGGCGGCTTTGATCATCTCCATGCCTTCCGGTGAAGCAGCGAAGTTGCCACCTTTGCCGGACACATTAATAATCGACATCTCGGCGCCGGCATTCATTGCCTGTTCAATATTGCCCGGTTTCTTAAGCCAGGAGCGGACAAACCCGGCAACATAAGCGTCGCCGGCCCCGGTTTTATCCCTGACCACAACCTTACGGGCGGGTTGCTGAAAAATTTCCGGGGCGCCATGAGGATCGGAAATAATGGCGGCGGCGGCTCCCTTGGCGCGCAAGGTGACAACGCACACCCAGATTTTTGTACTGCTTCGTTCATTTTTAACCTGCATTGCCAAATCCCTCAACACCGCCACGGCATCAGTCTCTTCCTCTTCATCTTGGCCAAAAAGCTGCCTTAGCTCTCGACGGTTCATAAATACCAAATCGGCCAGCTTCATGGCCTCAAGAATATCACCCCGACGAGTTTGATTTTGCAAGAGCGCCTCGGACAGACTCAAAACCTTATCCACGCCGTCTCCCAGCCGTTGGAAAATTTGAATTGCCGTCTCCAGTTCATATTCCATCACACTCGAAAGAATCACAGCGTTTGGCCGCTCGGAAACGATGCCTTCCACCCAATTTCTTTGCAAACTGCCGCTGATTTCGTACGGCGGTTGCCAACAAAAGAGAGTGGTTTCCGCGCCCTTAGTTAAACCAAGCGTGAATGGTGTTTCCGGATCCTTACCTCGAGAGAACCACAAAGGTCTGATGCCAGTGTCATCCAAGCGATTAACCACCATGCGACCCCATTGGTCATTCTCATCAATCCCGCCAGCTAAAATCACTTCAGCTGAGCCAAAAATGCCCGATAACGCCTTAATTATCAAAGCGATATTCATGGAACTGCCAGCGGCGGCGATGTTTATTTTGCCGCTTAAATCCACTTCGATAGGCTTACCCAGACCACTCTTACCCGGCGGCGGATTAGGAATCACTAAAAAACGCCAAGCTGAGCCGGGCAACAACTTAATCGCCACCAGAACATAATTTTTATGCCCAAACAGATAGCCGGGAATTATCACTACCTCTGGTTGCGTAGCGATAATCTCACCATTAATTTTCATGCCAACAATTATCTTTTTACGGTTAGGCATGGTCCACCCTCCTTTGTTTAGTCAACGGTTGAAATTGTCAAATAACCAAATTGCCAAGTTTTTGGCAACCATTTTTGTGTCTTCTCAGCTTAATCCAAGCAACTAAAAAAGTCAATAAAACCATGACTCATAAAAACGACCCCGTCGCCAGGCTCGTTTTAGCTCTTTAACCTTATTTCGCTATACAAAACAACGGGGCATAGGCCCCGTTACTCCACTACTTTCGACTCTTTTCTGTATTCGTAATTCGTAATTAGTAATTAGTAATTCTTTCCTTTTCCCGCGCTCCGCCACGCCTCCCGCATCATCATCTGAATATGCTCCTGAATTTTAGCTGTCGCCCGGTCTAAAATTTTCTTATCTAATCGGCTAATTTGCAATTCAAACTTGCCCAAGGCTTTCCGCCAATCTGCCGGCTGACTACCGCCGGCTTTAATCATCGCTTGCACTAACGCCCGCGGCAGATTGTCCCGCAAAATGTCGGACAACGCTGTGGCGTGATTAAACTTACGGCAACCGCAGTTTAACGCTTGCTGACAGATTTTAACCCGGTTAAATTCTTTGGTGTTAATGTAACTTGAGCCGTGGAGCGCCAGCGGCACCGCCCAACCGCGCTTCTGAAAAGCCCGGCTAATCTCTTTCATCCGGCCCCAAGTAATGGTTGCCGGGCCGTTATACCGCCCGTGATAATTGCCAAAAAACCCGGCGAAAACATCGACGCCGGTCTCGGCCACAAACTCAACCGCTTCCGAAACCGTCGGCACGAACTTCAGAAGTTTTTTGAGCGTGATGCCCGGCATTTGCGACGCCTGCGCCTGGCCGATCTCGCCAATCTCGCCTTCCACCGACACGCCGAGCGAATGGACTCTTTTAACCATGGCGCGAGTGGTTTTGATGTTTTGTGGGAGCGGATATTCTGACTGGTCGATTGCCAGCGACGAAAACCCGGCCTTCACCGCCCGCGTTGCCAAAGACAAATCGTGCTTGAGGTGGTCAAGGTGCAAAGCGACCGGTATTTTATAGCCGTATTTTTTTTCTAATTTTGGCAGGCGTTCTACTATCAGCTTAACCAGCCGCTCAGGTGAAATGCCGGTGTAGCCAATCTCGGACTCGGCAATCTCCACAATCACCGGCGAGCGCTCGGCAAAAGCCGCGCCCAGGATCGCGTCCAAAATATAAGGCGAACGGACATTAAGCGCCGGCACACCAAACTTCTGCTTTATGGCCGGCCCCAGGATCTGCCGCAAATTTACAAAATCAACCCGCCAATACGGGTTATTTTCTTTAGTAAAATCAACTGCCGCCCGTGGCGAGGCAGTCCAAAGTTTATGATTTTTTTGATTCTCACTGAGCGCCTCCAGCGCCGGTAGTCTCCGCCCGGAAAGAAACTCCAGCATCGCGCCGCCGCCAGTCGAGACATGGGAAAATTTGCCAACAAGTTTTTCCTCTTGAATAACCGTCTCGGTGTCGCCGCCACCGGCCAGAGTCACGGCCGAACTGCCGGCTACCGCCGAGGCTAACTGGCGCGTCCCAGCGCTAAACTGCCGCGTTTCGTATTTACCCATTGGCCCGTTCCAAAGGATGGTGCCGGCGCGGCTAAACTGCTTAGCGTAAAGTTTGACCGTCTTTGGTCCGATGTCATAAAAACCCCAGTTTTTCGGTAAATCCGCCTGTTCCAGGTCAATAATTTTCGTCTGGCGGCTTTCCGGCCCGGCCGCCGCAACCAAGTCTTCCGGTAAAATTATTTTATGGTGATATTTCTCTAGTAATTCTTTAGCGAGTTTGAAGTAATCTTTTCGCGCGCCGGCCTTGGCTTGGTTAACGAAGACATCAGACAAAAACGACTTACCCACCGCCTCGCCACGAGCTTTAAGGAAAACGGTGGCAACCGCCCCACCGACTAAAACTTTGTCCGCGCGGGCGAGGAGGTGGCTGATTAACTCAATTTTGTCTGAGGCCTTCGCCCCACCGATGAGGAGAACCAACGGCCGCGCCGACTGGTCCAGAACGCCGCCGAGCGCCGAAAGCTCTTTCTCCAGCGAGTAGCCGGCGACGGCCGGTAGCTCATTTAAAAGTCCGGTGGTGGAAGCGTGCACCCGGTGGCTCTGGGCAAAGCCGTCAAAAACTTCGTAGTCAAAACCGTCCGCCAATTCCGCGGCTAGGCCCTGCTCCGCCGCCATTTCCCCGGGGTAAAATCGGATATTTTCAAGCATCAGAATCTGTCCCGGCTGAAGGTCAAAAATCGCCTTTTTCGCCGCCCTGCCCACCGCGTCATTCACTTTCCGCACCGGCCGCCGGATTAATTGCTCCAGCCGTTTGGCAACCGGATCCAGCCGATACTTCGCCACCACCTTGCCATCGGGCCGGCCGAGCCAAGTCAAAATCACCACGCTGCAATTTTTTTTGAGAAGATACGCGAGCGTCGGCAAAATCTCCCGGATCCGAAAATCCTCCGCCACCCGCCCATCCTTCAGTGGCACATCCAAAGCCACGCGCAAGAGAACGCGTTTGTAGGAGAGGTCAATGTCGTGGAGAGATTTGAAGGAATACATAAAATATAGAGAAATAAAGATATAAAGAAATAGTTCTAATAAAGGGTTATCTCATCAGGATTATCTTGTTTCTGGCTCCAATTTCTTTATTTCTTTATTTCTTCCTTATTATAAGAGAAAAAAGGGTTTTGAGCAAAGAAATGGTCTTGACTTTATGGCTTTCTTGAAGTAAACTGGCAATAAGTCAATTAAACAAAATTTCACTATTGGGAGGGGGAAATGTTTAAACACACAACGGTTATCAGCCCGATTGAAGCCACGCGGCAATTCCTTATTCGGCAACTGTATCTCGCTACCGGGATTCAACCTCGGAAAATGGAAGAAATATCGGAACTAGATATTCGGTCCCAATGGGGTAACATAGGACTGATAATTGCCGACATTTCAATCATTGAAAGACTGGGATTCGTGAAAGACTACATTAAACGCAATAAACTATTGGTTATCCTAACGGCCAAAGAAATTGATCGCTGGAAAAAAAGCGGCTTTGCCTATCCTTGGCTCGCCCGGCCTTTCTCCACCACCAATCTCAAAAAGGCCGTTGAATCGCTCGCCAAGCCGCGAAATGGCTCTTCGGCCCGCACCACGCCAAGAGAATCATCATCCAGGGTTACTGGCATTCGCTTTTAGACACCTCGTGTCTCTCCAACAATACAGACGCTCTCGATCTTGAGAGCGTTTTTTCTTAGGCAACGAAAATACTTTTGACCGTACAACCGGTTTCAACTGGACGGACGATTTTGTTTGATTAACAAAAAAAACACAGACCTATCTGTGTTAATCTGTGTTTATCTGTGTTTATCTGTGCCTATCCGTGTTTTCCCAAACAAAAAAGAGTGACAAGGTTCCCGCGATGACCTACTTTCCCAGATTATAGTATCATCGGCCCTGGGCTGCTTAACTACCGTGTTCGAAATGGGAACGGGTGTGACCAGCCCGGTAGAATCGCGGAAACTCTGCCACCCTTATTTAAAGAGGCAAAGCTTTGACATTGAAGAGCGAAGGAACTAATTGACTGCCAATCCGCCTTCGCCCCGTAAAATGCGGGGCTACGGCCAGATTTATTAAATTATATTCTCAATAATTTTTGTGGTTAAGGCTTGATCTATTAGTACGGCTCGGCTGAAGGCATTACTGCCCGTACACCTGCCGCCTATCAACCTCCTAGTCTCGGAGGGATCTAAATGAAATCTAATCTTGAGATGGGCTTCGCGCTTAGATGCTTTCAGCGCTTATCCCGACGCAATGTAGCTACCCAGCAGTGCCCTTGGCAGGACAGCTGGTACACTAGAGATTGCTTTTTCCCGGTCCTCTCGTACTAGGGAAAAATTCTCGCAAATTTCGACGCCCACAGCGGATAGGAGACCGACAATTCTGTTACTTTGCAAACCATATCTGGATACTGCCGATGCTCTATGGTGGCCCTAATTTTCATTAGAGCTCTGCATGTCGCCATGCAGTTCGGACTATATCTTATCCCGCCTAGCGGCGGGACTTTCACATATAGTCTCTGAGGATTCTACAATTTTGATCAAATCAAACTTGTTGGTTTTGCGCCTTTTACCTTGATTATTCATTTGGTAAGCTAAATTGATAATCTTTTTAGCCCCAACTTGGTTTTGATGCTCTTTTTGAGACATCATCAGCACTATTTGAGAAAAAATCTCAAAATCTTTTTTCTTGGTAGTGCGCAGTTGGTACTTCTGAAAAAAAGGAATAATTTTGGTAAGTAGGTCATCTCGATTACGAACCACCAACACTAATGTTTGATCTGATTGCCTGCCACGGTGGTTAATTTTAATGTTTCCGCAGTTAAAAAACTGCCTTAGCTCTTCTAGCATTTGTCGAGAAGTAGCGTTTTGAGAAACATGAAATTCGGGTATAACTTTCAGAGCCATTCTCATCCGCTTATCTTGATATAAAGCGATATGAAAACTCCCTTCACCGTCGGTTATACCGGTAACATACCATGGATTAGGCAATTGTAGCCTTTCCTGCTGATTGTCTGCACTCAACACATTTTCACTCGTCATACTACTGCAGTATAACAAAGTAGTGTGAGATACTCAAGCCCTCTATTATGTCTCTTTGGGCTTTCCAGAGTTTCCAGCATATAGTGAAATTTATAGACAGCACGATTCTCTACTGTCTCACGACGTTCTGAACCCAGCTCGCGTGCCCTTTTAATTGGCGAACAGCCAAACCCTTGGGACCTTCTCCAGCCCCAGGATAGGACGAGCCGACATCGAGGTGCCGAACCTGGTCGTCGATGTGGACTCTTGGACCAGACTAGCCTGTTATCCCCGGAGTAGCTTTTATCCGTTGAGCTTCCGCCGTCCTATATCGTACGGTCGGATCACTAAGTTATACTTTCGTA
>JBAZBH010000005.1:0-68283 GCA_041671565.1 Patescibacteria group bacterium | reverse complement strand
CTCTTCCGATCTACAGCGGAATAATAAAAAACAAAATCTGGCGCGCCGTGCGGGTAAAAATACTAACAAACCGCTCGCCTTCGCCGGCAATCGCGGCCGCCGTTAGGCTCGGGAAAGCGGCAATGGCAAACGACACGGCAAAAATCCCGATCAGAAAACCTTGCAAGTTATTCGCCCAGGTAAAAGTGGCGATGGAACCAACCGCCAAGGTGGAAGCGATAATCGTGATAACAAACAAATTAATCTGGCTGACTACCAAGCCAAGCGTCCGGGGAATCGTCAACTTGATAATTTTCCTGATGCCCGGATGGCGAAAACTTAAAATCGGCTGATAGCGAAAACCACTCGCCACTGCCGCCGGAATCTGAATCGCCATATGCAGAAACGCGCCAAGCGCCACACCCCAAGCGAGACCACTGATCCCCCACCAGCGGACAAAAACCAAGGCGCCAACCATAATGCCGACATTATAAAAAATCGGGGCAAAAGAATAAATAAAAAACTTTTTGAGTGACTGCAAAATCCCGCCAAAAATCGCGCTGATGCCGAGGAACAGCGGCGACAAAAGCATGATCCGGGTGAGGTTAACCGTCTCGACCTGCGCCGCGGCAGTGAACCCGGGCGACAGCCAACTGATAATCCAGGGTGCGAAAACGAAAAACACCGCGCTCAAACCGATAATACAAACCACCACCGCGTTGAGAACGCCCGACGCCAGTTCCCACTCGTCGCGGTCTTCGCTCCTGAGATACTCAATAAACACCGGAATAAAACCGGCTGACAGCGCGCCGAGAACCAGAAAATTATAAATCAAATCCGGAATGCGAAAAGCGGCGTAATAAATATCCGTCACCTGCCCGGCGCCAAATTCGCCAGCGATAATCCGGTCCCGCACCACGCCGAGTAACCGCGAAGCAAGGCCGGCCACGCCAATAATCACCGCCGCTGAGACGATGCTGGAAGATTGGCCGTGGAAAAGTTTTTTGAACATAGGAGGAATTAGTAACTAGTAACTAGTGACTGGTAATTTAAAGACGCTTTTGAATTTTCGTTTACTGGTTACTAGTTACTGGATCACCAACTAACCCGTAAATATCAATAATTCCCTGTTTAGCAAACTCCGCCTTGATTTCCGCCACCTTCCGCCAATATTCCGCTTCTTCATACGGCTGGTTGAGGATGTAAAATTTCTTGTCTTTGAGATACACCGAGGCAAAGCAATCAGTGCAATTGCGGCAACGGGCGCAATACTGACAATTGTTCATGGTGGTGGAAAACAGGCAAAAATGCGAGTTATAGCCGTAACCCAAACTGTAACTATTGGAACAAAGCTCCAAGCCGCCGCCGTTTTCGATGTCAAAGCAGTCCTCCTTGTGCGAGGCGTAAAAGCAATCCTGCAAATAAGCCGAATCCTGGCCGTTGTTCACATCATAGCACTCGTAGCAATTATGGCAGTCAACCAGATAATCGCCAGCGCAATTGTCGCTGTTGCGGAGATAATTGGCGCGATAACCGAGGCGGTTTTTCAAAGCCTGCAGTTCTGCCTGAATTTTTTCCGGCTCGACTAAAAGCTCACGATATTTAGCTTCATAATCGTCTTTGGCAAACGGCTGGTTAAAAATCCGATACTGCTGATGCTTCAGCCCGTAACAGCCCAAGCAATCATGGCAGTTAAACAACTCGGCCGAATACAGACAGTTTAAACAATTATTGGCGTAATGGCAAAAATGGCAGTCATAACAATGCTCCAGGTGCAAAGAATTGGAACAAAGCTGGCAATACTTGGTGTAAGAGCAATCGGCGCAGTCCTGGCATTTCATGCAGTTGTCCATCATTAGGCAATTCTGCGAGCCGCCCAGCTCAAACGACAAATAGCAATCTTTGGAATTAAAAATAAAGTCGCCGTAAGGGCAATTATCCGTATTATAGCTCTGGACATCTTTAAACGGCTGGGAATAATACAAATCCCGAAAGGTTTTAAGATAGTCGGACATATTAGTTACCAATTGTGCTAATTAAATCCCTTATTATTCGTAGATTCGCATGCCTGCCCCGCGTATGCTGGGGTAATTCGTAGCATTCGCATCGCTTCCAGTTAGATGAATAAATCTAATTCCGTGAATTATCAGTAAATACTAGCAAATAATTAGCATAATTGGCATTAGTTGAAATTTTCTTCAAAGCACTTGGAACAATAAACCGGAGGCAAAAAATCCGCCGGATAAGTGGTAATCACTTCCGCGCCGCACTTGGCGCAAGCCCGCTTATTCAGCTGGCGGGGATTCTTGAATTTCAGCCGCCGCTCCCGCCGGCAGTCCGGGCAAGCCGTCGGCAAAGGCAAACCGGCCTTACTATAAAACGCCTCTTCCTGAGTAATAATTTTAAACTCCTTTTGGCAAAATTGGCACTTAGTTATCATATTTAATTCGGATTTAATTCGGAAATTAATAATTGATAATCAGCAACCAGAACGCATCTTGGGCCCCGATTACTGATTACCAGTTACCGGTTACCGATTTGGTTGACTTTTAACCAAAGTTATATTAGGCTTAAATTAGCTACTTTGACAATCTAAACTTAGGGAGAAAAACGCAAATGAGTATTAAAACCTTCTTCGTTTTACTGACCATCGCTTTGGTCGGCGTTGCCGGCACCGCGGTCGCCGTCTTCTGGACAACCGGAACTTGGGGCGTCAACACGCCTCTGCCGTCTTGGGCGATCAATACAATGCTCGGCATCACCATGTCTTTCGTGGTGATCGTTGTCGCTAAAGAACTTTGGAAGCACGAAAAATCACTCAAACCGCCAACCGCCAGGAGTCCATCATGAAAATCACATTAAAAATCTTCATGCTCGTCCTGCTCGCGCTTTCCGCGGCGCCAAGTTGGGCGACAGATACCTTTGCGCCCAAATCAGTAGGTTCTGGGTCAGACGCAATGATTGGAGGGTTATTTGTGACTACCTTTCTCTTGGCGTTAGTGGCGCCATGGGCAATCGACCTCTTGATTAAATTATCAAGGTGTTGCTTGGCATGCTTGGCGCGCGGAATTAAACACTCGTTAATCGCCGCCAGCCTGATCTGCGCCGTCGGCTTATGGCTCTTCGCCACTACGACAGCCTGGGCGATGCATGACCCCTCTTCTATCTTTGATCAACACATCGATTCGTCTGCCACTATAGGAGAAAGAATTGTCTGCGGAGTTATCGGCATTAGTATGATTATACTATTCACCGGCTGGATTGTCCGTTCGGCGATTCGCAATTCTCGTAATAACAACTCGCCTTTGAAATTGCTTCTTGCCGGCTTTCTCCTCCTACTCGCCAAACCGGGTTGGGCACTCCGAGACAGTATCGTCACTGACTTTGACGACGGGATTGCTTTCCTTGTCCTGGCAATCATCGCGATAATCTTCGTGGTCTTTGTAATCAGCTACATTGGCCAGATGATTATTCGACCCAAAAAATCAACCTTGAAAGCTTTTCTCCTTATCGGCTTTCTCCTCCTCGCCGCCACGCCGAGCTGGGCATTGATAGCAATAGACGGCGTACAACAAAATGTCACTGATTTTCCCGACGAGAGGATAATTTACCTCGTTCTGGGAGTCCTTGCGATGACCTTCGTGCTCTTTATCGTCTGCTACATTGGTCGGAGCTTGACCGAGCGCGTCACCAAAAAACCGACATTTTGAGCTCCATCTCCATCATCCACATCACCCCAACTCCCCGCCGCACTCGGCGGGTGTTTTTTTATCCGAGCGCAACGGGGCTATCCACCTACGCCCTCCGGGCTTCGGCGGACAGGAAAGCCCCGTTACTCCGCTATTTTAATTCTCCTTAACTTTTAAATTTTGCCTTTTGACTTTAATTCTTAATTCGTAATTCGTAATTATTCTCACATCTACCGCCAAACAACCTTTAGTTGTAGCGAGTACCGGGTTCAGCGTCACCTCCTCAATCTGCGGAAAGTCCGTTGCCAACTCGGAAAGTTTACAGAGCATGTCGGCGAGCGCCGCGAGTTTAACGCCTTTTTCCCCTCTCGCGCCGCTAAGCAGCTTGAACGCCTTAATTTCCTGAATCATTTTTAAAGACTCGGCCTGATCCAGCGGCGCCACGCGGAACACCACATCTTTCAAAATTTCCGTGTAAATCCCGCCTAGGCCAAACATCACCACCGGCCCAAACTGCGGGTCGCGGCGGACGCCCATAATTATCTCTCGCCCGCCCAGAATTTGCGGCTGGATTAACACTTCCCCGCCAAATTTTTTGGCGATTTTATTCAGTTTTTTAAAGCCCGTTTCAACTTCGCCCGCGGTTTTCAATCCAACCAGCACCCCGCCGGCGTCGGTTTTATGGAGGAGCTTCTTGGCCGCGACTTTCAGCACCACCGGATACTTAAACTTGCCAGCCAGTTTAACCGCCACCCCGGCATCCGCCGCCACCGCCGACTTAACCATCGGGATTTTATAAATCTTCAGTATTTCTTCAGCTGTCTGCCACCCCACCTGTTCCCCACCCCCGTTTAATAACCCTCCCACCACTTTCCATGTTTTTAAATCAACCACCCGCATCCTAACTTTCTGGCTTTCTAACTTTCTAGCTCTCTGATACCCCGCCATTGCCCCCATCGCCCTCACCCCCGCCTCCGGATAAAGAAAATTCGGCACTCCGCCCGTGGTTAAAATTTTAATCCCCGGTTCCACTTTTGCCCCACCGATAAAACTCGTCGCCACGGTTTTGCCATATTTCCGGCTCAAACTAACTATTACCTCGGCGGTTTTAGTTACCTCGGTCATGGTCTGCGGGGTCAAAATCGCGAGCGCAGCGTCAACCGCTTTGTCAGACAGCACCGCGTTTAAGCCGAGCTCGAACCGATCAGCCCGCGCGTCACCGACTAAATCCACGGGATTATGAATCGCGGCCGTGGCCGGTAAACCCGCTTTTAATTTTTTTAGAGTCGAGTCAGAAAGTTTAGCCAGTTGCAAACCGCTTTCTACCACCGCGTCAGTTGCCATCACGCTCGGTCCGCCGGCATTAGCGACAATTGCCAACCGGTTGCCCCGGATCAAGGGCTGACTGGCGAACAGCCGCGCGTAGTCAAACAGCTCGTTTAATGAATCAACTTGAATCGCGCCGGCTTGTTTGAGAGCGGCGGCGGTCACTTCATTCTGCCCGGCGAGCGCGCCGGTATGGGAAGTGATCGCCCTTTTCCCGGCTGCCGTCCGGCCGGCTTTGAGAATAATCACCGGCTTCAGAGCGGTTGCTTTCTGGCAAACTGCCAAAAACTTCCGCCCGTCGGTAAAGCCTTCCAGATAACCCAAGATCACTTTGGTATTTTTGTCCTCAGCAAGAAACTCCAAAATCTCATTTTCGGAAATATCGGCTTTATTGCCGAGGCTAATAAACCGCGAAAAGCCAAAATTATTCTGTTTGGACCAGTCCAACATTGCTGTGCCTACCGCGCCGGACTGGGAAAAGAAAGCCGCGCCGCCGGGACTAATCATACCGTCGGCAAACGAAGCGTTTAGGCGGCTAACAACATCCATAATCCCCAGGCAATTCGGCCCCAAAAGATTAATGCTATATTGTTTGGCAATCGCTTTAATCTCCGCTTCCAAAATCGCGCCGGCGCCGCCGATTTCTTTGAATCCGGCCGAAATCACAATGGCAGACGGAATTTTCTTCTGGCCGCACTCGGCAAGTACTTGTGGCACCACCGCGGCTGGCACCGCCACTACCGCCAAATCAACCGCGCCCTTGATTTCTAAGGCTGAGCGATAACATTTCAAACCCAAAATTTTGCCAGCCGCCGGATTAACCGGATAAACTTTGCCCCGATAGCCATATTTCAGGATATTAGCGAGCACCTGATGGCCCAGCTTCTGTTTATCGCGCGAGGCGCCGATGACGGCCACCGACCGAGGAGAAAATAGCTTATCTAACATAAACTTAATTACAATTTTATAATTACCTATAAAATGCCCAATGCCCAAGCTCCAATGACCAATCAAATCCCAATAACCAATACCCAATTACCACCTTTGGTCATTGGACATTGATTGGACATTGGGATTTGGATATTGGACATTTTAATTAGGTTCAGAGGCTTAGACGCCGGTAATTGACATTCTTAAATCTTAAATCCTAATTCTTAAATCACCTTTATCATCCCATTCTGCGCCCCCACCTTAGTTGTAAGTGATGAAGCGTTTTTTACCGCCAGCGCCAAGGCTTTCTTGATGTCGCCCGGGTATTTCATTAAAGCGGCAACAAAAGTTGAATCAAAACAGTCACCCACCCCGGTCGTGTCCACCACTTTTTTCGGGTCGCTGGTCGCCCGCTGATGGCAATATTTTTTCCCATCAAACGCGTCCGCCCCGGCGCGGCCGGAAGTAATCAAGACGGTTTTGGGACCAACAGCTTTCAAAGTTTTCAGTAAATACTTAGTATTATTAATCTGGCTGGCGTCTTTGCCCGGCAAACTTAGCACTAATTCAATCGCCTCGTCTTTATTTAATGCTAAAATCTCCGTCTTTTCTAAATACTTTTTCAGTTTGCCGTAACCGGCGTGGAGTTGCCGGCCGCCCGGATTCCAAGCGACTGAGCCGCCAGCGGTAAAAACTCGGTCAAGAATCGCTGGCCAATTAGCGCCAGAAAGCGAAGCCACATACCACCATTTGGTTTTAAGCTGTTTGAAAGTTTTTTCCGCCGCCGCTAGCTGGTTATTGGCTCCACGGTGGAGAAAAGCCACATGCTCTTTCTCTTGTCCGGCGGTGAGAATAAAAGAAAAACCGGTCAATTGCCGGGATTTAGTCTCAATCAAGCGGGTATCCACGCCGCGCTTTTTAAAATTGTTAATAATAGCTAAGCCGTTTTCGTCATCGCCCGCGGCAACCAAAACCGCCGCCTTGAAACCGAGATTAGCAAAGTTCACCGCCGCGTTGGCCGCGCCGCCGCCAAATGTCAGATAAGTTTTCTCTACTTCAATTTTAGCGCCGTATTCAAAGCACAAGTTTTTTTGGCGTGTTAAATCCTCTGGCGTCCGGCAAAACGCGCCCACCGAATCATAAAACATAAAATCACGGGTCGCCCCGCCGACTGCCACAAAGTCGTATTTTTTCTTAAACATATAATATTGCTAATTATACTAATCACCTTATATCGCCTAAGAATCACGATATCCCTACGAATTACGAATTAGCGCGAATGTACGAATTACGAATCGCCGTGGTAGTCAGATTCGTACATTCGCGCTGATTCGCCTGCCTCGCCGAAGCTTCAGCGTAGGCGGGTAATTCGTAGGGGCTCCCGTTATTCGTAGGAGCCGTAGGCTAAAATTTGCCTTTGCGATAAACCAAAGTTATTGCCCCGGAAATAAACAAAGCCGCCGAAATAAACATTCCCCAGACCACCGGTGGCCGATCGGCGTATGGCAAGCGAACTAAATTCATGCCGTAAATGCCAGAAAGTAAGGTCAACGGCATTAAACTCACCGAAATTACGGTCAGAATCTTAATAATCCGATTGGTGTGCTGAGAAATCAGCGACTCATTGGTCAGATGCAGGCCGTCAACGGTTTCGCGATAATTTTCTACTTCCACCCACATTTTCTCGACATGATCGTGAATATCATCAAAATAAATCGACATTTCCTCGGGAATAAATTCACGGCGGAGATTAACCAAAACATTAATGGTGGACCGTTGCGGGTCCAACATCCGCCGCGCAGCCAACACTCCCCGCCGGATGAAAGCCAAGTCATGCGCCACGCTTTTTAATTCATTATCATAAACATCATCCTCCACGGCGCTGACTTCGCGGCCGATATAATCCAAGGCCTTGGTGGAATCGCGAAATAAACTAGCCAAAATTTTGTAAAGCAAAAAAGTCACGCCTTTATCCAGCCACATTTTTTGGAGTTTATTACTCCGCTCAACTTTTCTAAAAATCTCGTCTAGAAAAGGAAAGGGCTTTTTGGCAATAGTAATCAGTGAATTTTGGGTGACAAAAATATCCACCTCGCGGCCGCGCAGTTTCTTTTCCACCTCGTCATAATAAGGCAAAACCACGATCAGAAAAAAATAATGCTTATAAGTGTCAATTTTAGACCGTTGCCGGTCGCTGGTCACATCTTCAATATCCAAAGGGTGGAACTTCTGGCTGGTCCGCAAATACTCGCCCGCCGCTTCATCCACCCGGTCAAAGTGGATCCAGCTGTTTTTTTTACCTTTGATTTCTTGATAAGCCATAAATTCCAGATTTAACTATTTGGCAAGCGTTTTTATTCTATCATAAAAACCGCCCTAGAACCAGCCAACCATTTGCCTCAGCCGTTAACCAAACTGTCGCCGCCCGGCCTTGTTTTTTATTAACAAAAAATCAGCTGTTTAAACTGATTTCTTGGCTGGGAGACCAGGATTTCCGCTCATCGGCAAAGCCGTGAGCGGACCCGCTCGCGCTTCGCGACGAGCGGGCGAACCTCAATTTTTAAAACTGGGAGACCAGGATTCGAACCTGGATAAACGGAGCCAGAATCCGTTGTCCTACCATTAGACGATCTCCCAATAAACAACAATTTTTAATTTAAAATTCTTAATTTTTAATGAATTTCTAATGTTTAATTTATAATTTTTAAACCTAAAGCCAAGTTCGTGGTAATTAAAAATTAAGAATTATAAATTGATTAGAAATTTTAAATTAAAAATTAAAAATTATTTTTTACCCCATCACTTTTCCCCCAAACATTTTCGCCACATCGGCGACGCCCGTGCCACTCGGCGCTTCCGGGCTGGGCTTAGAACTGGAATCGAAAACTAAGTTTTCAGCAACTATCGGCTCAACTAGGAGTTTAACGCCCATTATCTTACTTAAACCCTCGGACAATGTCAACCGATTCTTGCTTTCAGCCATCATTTCCTTGTGAAATTTGTATTTAAAGCCCACTCGCACGGTGTCGCCGTCCACCGCTAGCGGCCGGCCAACATGAAGCGTCATCGACAAAGAATGGTTGCTGTCATTCAAGCTGGCGATAAACTCACCCCATTTAGCCTCCACTTCTTCCAGTTTGACCGCGCCTTTGCCGCCTTTTTTACTGGGTGTTGGCTGAACTTCTATTTTTGGCTGATTACTAACTACTGATGACGGCGTACTAGGTTTCGTATTTCCTATTTCTAATTTCTCTTTTCTGATTTCTGCCTTCTGGCTTTCTACTCTTGATTCGCTTGCCCCGCGTATGCTGGGGTGCTTCATGATTCTTGATTCTGTATTTTCCGTTTCTCCGCAAATCTCCACCACCGCCAATTCCAGCGGCAACTGCGGAATGGCGCTCTGTTTGATTGCCTGATTCTTGCTAATAAAGATATTAGCCCAAGACGCGATCTCACTTAAACTCAGGCTCCCTAAAATCGCGGTTAATTTCTTGCCACCCGCCTCATCTAATTCTAAAGTGAACTCGTCCAGCCGGCCGGAAACCTTGGTTAAAAGAAGCTTCCGTAAAAACTCCACCGTGTCCAGAACAAACTGGCTCAGGTTAACGCCTTCATCAACCAAACGGTTAACCAGGCGCAAAGCTTTCTCGGTGTCGCGGTTAACCAGATATTCCAAAAATTCCGCCACTAAGAGAAAATTCGACCGCGGCATCACTAGTTGCGCCTGTTCCCAGGTGATTTTCTTCTCACCGAGCGACAGCAACTGGCCGCAAAGGCCCACGGCGTCGCGCAAATAACCTTCAGAATGCCGGGCGATATTCTGCAAAACTTCTTTGTCGCAACTGACGCCTTCCTCGCGGCAGATGAAAGCCAAATGGTCCACCACTTCGCCAAACGCCACCCGGCGAAAATCAAACCGCTGGCAACGGGAAATAATCGTCAGCGGAAGTTTATGGCTCTCAGTGGTGCAAAGGATAAAAATCACATTCGCCGGTGGCTCTTCCAAAGTTTTTAGGAGCGCGTTAAACGCCGCGGTCGAAAGCATGTGGACTTCGTCAATAATATAAACTTTATTCTTCAGCCGGCTGGGCGCAAAGCGCGCGCTTTCAATGATATTGGCGCGGACATTATCAACGCCGGTGTGCGAGGCGGCATCAATCTCCAAAACATCCAGGCTGGAACCGCCGGTGATCTCCTCGCAAGCGGCACAATGGTTGCAAGGCTCGGACTCGCCCGCTTTTCTTTTTTCGCAGTTGGCTGCTTTGGCCATCAATCGGGCGGTGGTGGTTTTGCCAATGCCGCGCGGGCCAGAAAACAAATAAGCCTGGGCGATTTTGCCCTGCTTAATTTCGTTCTGCAGTGTCACCTTGATTTGGTTTTGGCCCACCACTTCGGCAAAGGTTTGCGGCCGATATTGGCGGTAAAGGCTGACGGTCATAATGAGGAAATCTTAGCATTATTTGGGTAAGAATAAAAGAGGTGAAAATTAGAAGAGATTTAAGATTTAGGATTTAAGATTTAAGAATAAACTCCGTTTTGAATTACCTTAATTCTTTAGATTTTGAACTTTCAGTTTGGTTTATTAGTCTAAACTCTGATTACCGACCATTCTTAAATCTTAAATCCTAAATCTTAAATCTTTTGTTATTCCAGCCCTTCGATCAACTTCTTCTGGCTCCGGCTTAGCCGCGTCGGTGTCACCACCACCACCTCCACCAAATGGTCGCCCGTTCCCCCGCCGCCCAAATGCGGCACGCCTTTGCCGCTGAGTTTGAAAACTTTGCCGGTCTGGGTGCCATCGGGAATTTTCAAAACCACTGAACCGTGGACCGTCGCCACTTCAATCTTGTCGCCCAAGGCCGCCTGGCGAAAACTGATTTTCTCCGTGGTTAGGATATTATCGCCCTGCCGCTTGAACCGCGGATCGGCTTTAACTTTAACACTGATATACAAGTCGCCCGCGCCGGCGCCGCGCTCCCCAGCTTCGCCCTGGCCACTGAGCCGAATGCTCTGGCCGTTGGCAATACCCGCCGGGATTTTAATCTTGATTGCTTGCCGGTCGGAATAAACGCCCTTGCCGCGGCAACGACTGCAGGGCTTTTCCGCTTTCTTGCCTTCGCCATTACACGTCGGGCAAACTGACGCCACCCGCATATTGCCAAGTATCGTCCGCTGGACTTGCTCCACCTGACCCGAGCCGCCGCAAGTTGAGCAGGTATTGATTTTACTGCCCGGCTCCGCGCCATTGCCAAGGCAATGCTCGCAGACAATGGTTTTTTGGAGTTCCACGGTTTTCTCGGCGCCAAAAACACTTTCTAGAAAATCCACTGCCAACTCAGCCTGAATGTCTTCGCCGCGCTGCGGCCCGCGCCGGCCGCCTGACCGGCCGCCACCAAAACCAAACATCTCGCCCAAATCACCAAAAATATCGCCGAAACCGCCGTTGAAATCCGCGCCGCCAGAAGAAAACCCGCCCTGTTGCCGCGCGAAATCTTGCCAATTGAACCCACCGGCGCCGCCACCCTGAAAACCGGCATCAGAACCAAAACGATCATACTGTTGCCGTTTTTCCGGATTGCTGAGAGTCTGGTAGGCTTCGCTTGCTTCTTTAAACTTCGCCTCATCGCCGCCTTTTTTATCCGGATGATAAAGATGGGCCTTCTCGCGGAAGGCCTTCTTAATCTCGTCCTGGCTGGCGCCTTTCCCGACGCCGAGGGTAGCGTAATAATCTTTTGCCATGTTTATTTCATTTTAATGCCCGGATCAACCGGCGGCGTCGCCGATTCAGCGGTTTCTTCGGCTTTTTCTTTCGCTATTTCCGCCTTGGTTCTGGCAACGATATCGTTAGCTGTCTTTTGCGCCTCTTGAGCATCAGCCAATCTTTTTTTCTCCGTTCTAAAATAAGTCACCTCGCCTTGAGGTTCAACTAAGCTCGACATATCTTCTCGATAAAGCTTCAAAAGACCGTCTTTCTCCGACTCATTGGTTTTAGAAAAAATGTATTCTCTGGCGCGACCTAAAATTATAGACATAAAATTACTGCCCTTAATATCTTCCTTACTAACCTTAGCCTTTTCTATCTCGCCACAAACCGAACAAGCGCCATGTGACACCCCAGTTTGAGTGTCGGCGGTTTGATAAATTTCTCTGCCGCAATAAGCGCAAGCAACTATCATATTATTGGTTAAACATTTATTAGCCGGTAACTATTTCGCCATTTTTTATTTTTTTAAAACTTACGCCTCTTTTATTATTAATAAAGGCACAAATACTATATCCTATTACTTTTGGGTAGCTTTTTGTAAATTTTTTTAACCATTCAATGTCGCCATCACACTTAGATATAGAATTTACTTTCCATTCTAAAACCGCTATTGGATCGTTGACTGATTCGTGATTATTATCCCACACTGTTTGGCGTTCTTGCCCCCAGATAACCAAATCTTTTCTGACAAGTTTTTTCCCACTTAATGAGGGTAGCTGCTTTACGGCAACCTCAATCCCAATTTGTGATATAGAAGTAAAATTATTTCTTCCTACATATTTTGATAAAAATAAATGAGCAAATAGATTTACCACTTCATTTTCTCTGCCATACCAATTTGATTCTTTTAAATAATTATTTAACTCATTGATGGCTATTTCAATTATTTCATCCATAATTTTAATATTGGTTTACAAAAAAATATCAAAGCAACTGGTATTTCGCACGACTTCTTATTTGTCAGAAAAGCCGATCTCTTTGCCCGTCGGCGCTTCGGCTTCTTTAATCTCGCCGAACTTGGACTCATACATCTTAACATTTTCTTCCAGCGCTTTGATAATTCGCTTCAGGTGCCCCGGGCTGGTAATGATTTTACCAATAACCCGGCCACTTAGTCCAGCAATATTGGCAAACATCAAGAGAAACTCCTCTTTGGTGTGGCTGACTTGCATAAAATTAGCGTACTCCGCGCCGGGAATATTGTCGGCGAGTTTAATTTCGGTGGGTTGATTTGGTTGGTTTGTCATAAAAATTAGTTTATTATTTTACATGTTTCCAAAAATCTTCTCTTCTTGCTATTATTTTATTGCTTCCCGATTTCATTACATCGGGACATTTACTAAAAATTTTAGCTGCCTTATTCTCTTCTCCTATTTCCATATATGCAAAAGAAAGACTATAATATGCTGGTAAAAAATCGTTTTTTATTTTAATTGCCTCCTCAAAATCATTTATAGCTTCACGGGTCTGACCTTGTTTAGCATAATAAGAGCCCCTACTAAAAATCCAATTTGCCTTAAAAAAATCAGCTGCTGGTTGATCATCCTTGTATTTATTATCTATCTCAGAAAACTTCTCATTTTTTAGGCTGTCCATAGAAAATTTTTATATGGAATTAATTAGTTTATATTCTCTTTTGCAAACCACTCTCTCGCTACATTTATCCAATTTTCGCTGAATAATTCCTTGTTTTTTTAGCTTATTACAAATTTGATTTATTTGCTGGCGTGGTTTAATTTTTAGAATATCAGACAAACAATCATCGCAATATTTATTTTTGTGACTTTCTAAAAAAATTTTAACCTCCTCTATATTAGACATAAATTTATTAACAAATAATATTAATTAAATTTCGTCCTACAAAATTAAACTCCCCACACCCCCTCCTGACCTCCCCCTTAGCAGGGGGAGAGACTAGTTAACTAGTTCCTCGTTATAGTTTTCTTCTTCAAATAAGCTTGTATTTCTAAAAGTAGTTATTACCTGAGAATTGACTAAACTACTTACTTTAACCTAAAGATACTCTTTAATCCGAGAACAAACTATCTCGTCTCCTCCCCTGCCAAGGGGAGGGGCAGCCTGCCCGCAACGCTATGCGTAGCATTGCAGGCGGGGGTGGGGTGTGGGGAGTTAATTTAACCCTTAAAGGGCGCCCCGATACCGCATCGAGACGCCCCAACAAATTATTTCTTCACTTCTTCAAACTCACCCTCAACCGGCTCGCCGTCTTTTTTCTCAGCGCCGGGATTTTGACCGGCTGACTGCTGACTGCCAGCAGCCGACTGCTGTTGCTGCGCATTCATCGCCGCGCCGATTTTCTGAATCACCTGATTAACTTCGTCCGTGGCTTTTTTAATCGCCGCGATGTCTTCGCCGTCTTTAACTTTCTTTAAAGCCTCAACTTTATCAGTGATTTCGGTCTTTATCTCGGCCGGGACTTTGTCGCCGGCATCTTTGAGGGCTTTCTCCGCGGTGTAGACCAAGGCTTCCGCGCCGTTTTTGACTTCAATCACTTCCCGCTTTTTCTTGTCTTCCTCAGCGTGGGCCTCAGCTTCTTTTTTCATTTTCTCGATTTCTTCTTTACTGAGGCCGGATGAACCGGTAATGGTAATGGATTGCACCTGGCCACTGGCCTTGTCTTGGGCTTTGACACTGACAATGCCGTTCGCGTCAATGTCAAACGACACTTCAATCTGCGGCATGCCGCGCGGCGCCGGCGGAATACCGGAGAGAATAAACCGGCCGAGCGACTTATTATCCCCCGCCATTTCCCGTTCGCCTTGGAGGACATTAATATCAACGGCGGTTTGGTTATCCGCGGCTGTCGAAAAGACTTGGGATTTACTGGTTGGAATTATAGTATTTTTTTCAATTAAAGGAGTGCGCACGCCACCTAGAGTTTCAATGCCAAGTGTTAATGGGGTCACATCAAGGAGTTGAATCTCTTTATTAACATCACCCTGAAAAACCCCGGCCTGAATAGCCGCACCGACTGCCACCACTTCGTCCGGGTTCACGCCCAGGTGCGGCTTTTTGCCAAAGAATTCTTCAACTTTTTTCTGGACCAAAGGCATGCGGGTCATACCGCCGACCATCACTACTTCTTCGAGATCCGACGGCTTCACACCAGCGTCGGCAAGCGCCTTTTTGACCGGCTCAAAAGTGGCCGCCACCAGGTCACCGACCAAGTCTTCCAGTTTGGCGCGAGTAAGTTTTTTCACCAAGTGTTTCGGACCACCAGCATCGGTAGTAATAAACGGCTGGTTGATTTCGGTTTCATTCGCCGTGGACAATTCAATTTTGGCTTTTTCCGCGGCTTCTTTGACCCGTTGCAGAGCCATAATGTCTTTACTGAGATCAATGCCTTGATCTTTTTTGAACTCGCTAATAATCCAGTCAATAATCCGCTTGTCAAAGTCGTCGCCGCCCAGATGGGTGTCGCCGTTGGTGGCTTTGACTTCCACCGTATTTTTTTCTGAAACATCAGCCAAAACATCAACTGAAACATCTAAGATAGAAATATCAAAGGTGCCACCACCCAGATCATAGACCGCGATCTGCTGGCCTTTTTTCTTGTCAAAGCCGTAAGCCAGCGCGGCCGCGGTTGGTTCATTAATAATCCGGCGGACAGTCAGCCCGGCAATTTCGCCGGCGGTTTTGGTCGCCTGGCGTTGGTCGTCGTTAAAATAAGCCGGCACGGTAATCACCGCTTCGGTTATTTTTTCACCGAGTTTCGCTTCGGCGTCGGCTTTCAGTTTCTGGAGAATCATCGCCGAGACTTCTTGCGGGCTGTAATCTTTATCCCCCATTCTGACTTTCACACCTTCACCCGCCTGGACAATTTTATAAGGCAAAGTTTCTTTGTCGCGGCTCACTTCCGCGTCGTTAAAATGCCGACCGATCAGCCGTTTGACCGAAAAAACCGTGTTTTCCGGGTTGGTCACCGCTTGCCGTTTGGCCAGTTGCCCCACCAGCCGTTCGCCGGTTTTGGTGATCGCCACCACCGACGGCGTGGTGCGGTTGCCTTCCGCGTTTTCGAGTACGCGCGGTTCGCCGCCTTCAATAATGGACATGCAGGAGTTGGTTGTACCGAGGTCGATGCCGAGAATCTTGGACATAAAATTTTATAATTTATTATTTTATTTATTAACTATCACTTTTGCCGGATCGATTACCTTGCCATGGAGAGTATAGCCGGCCCGGACTTCTTTGATGATTTCACCTTCGGCTTTACCTTCAACCGCCTCTTGGCCAACCGCTTCATGAAATTGCGGATCGAATTTCTCACCCACGGTTGGTATTTGTTCTATCCCCATATTTTTCAATAAATCCGCCAATTGAGTTTTAATATGAAATATGCCCTTAACCCAATCCGCCTCTTGTTGCTCCGGCGGGACATGATCGGCGGCAACTTTAAAGTTATTGAGTATGGGTAGCAGCTCCAAAATCAAACCGGCATTGGCGTATTTTATAAACTCGGCTCGATCGCTAACCGTTTGTTTTTTAAGATTTTGATAGTCCGCCAGCGCTCGCAGCCATTTGGCCTCATAATCCTCCACCGATTTTTCTACGATTTCTTCGGCTGACTCCGGTTCTTGGTTTGCCTCAGTTTCTTCAGCCGGCTTTTTATCCTCGTCTATATTTTGCTTTGACATAAACACTGTTGGCGGTTGGCAGGCTAGCTACCAACGGCTATTCCAGATTATTTATTAAATCTCTAATATACTCCACCAGAGCCATATTAACTTCATAATCCATTCTCATCGGACCGAGTAAACCGATAACGCCTTGGTTTTCTCCGGAGTCATAATTAACCACCACCGTCGAACACCGATTATTAAAAGGATTGGCCGAGCCGACCATCACTCTGACCTCATTATCAGTCGAATCAAATGACTTTTTTATCGACTCATCAAAGTGATCCATCATTTTGCTGAGATCGCAGATCATCTCTTGCTCGACAAACTCCGGCTGAGAAAAGATATTAGACATGCCGGTATAATAGAAATTGCCGTCGCCAAAACTGACAAAAATCAGCTGACCGGAGTTTTCCGCTATTTGCCTAGCCAGACTTTTGACTAAATCACGGGGGTCTTGCTTGGAGCTTTTAACTATTTTTTCAAAAGCTTTGTCTTGAGTCTTGTTGATATCTTTCGGCTCCAGAGAATTCTTGATATAAAATTTATAGCCCTTTTCGGTCGGCACCCGGCCGGCGGAAGTATGCGGCTGAGTGATATAGCCCTCTTGTTCCAGATAGGCCATTTCATTGCGCACCGTCGCCGAGCTAATATCCAAATTATACTTATCCACCAAAAGCTTGGACCCCACCGGCTGGGCGGTTTTTATGTATTCTCTGACGATGGTATTTAGCAATTTTTGTGTGCGGTCTTCCATATTTTTGCTTTATAAAGGCATTATACCGCGGTTAGCACTCCTATGTCAAGAGTGCTAAAAGAAGGTGCTTGTCCCGCCAGGAGCGGAGCGACTGGCGGGATCAAGAGTGCTAACGAGTCCAGAGTCCCGAGTCCGGAGTTCAGAGAAAGCTCAGAGTCCCAAAGGGATCCCCTTGGGATTTATTAGCTAACAGCTCACTCCGGACTCTGGACTGTGGACTCCCCCAAAAGAAAAAGGACCACCCCGAGGGTAGTCCTTTGCATAAAATTGTGAAAAGATCAGAGCGTCATCCAGCCGCCCGAAAGTGGGACGCCAGCAACATCCCTGGGTTCGCCGTTGTAGTCGGTCGCCTCGACCGACATCAAGATGAATCCGAAGCTGGTGTTGATGGGTAACCCCACCACACTGGCGACCAAAACCACCGTTTTGGTTGTTCCGGAACCAACCCCCAAAGCAGCATGGTTGAGATCGGAGCGGGTGATGTAAATCATATCCCCTATCAACTCTCCTGTGCCGTAAGTTGTTTGGAAATCTTCCGACATCAGCCGGAAGCCGAAAAAGTTCGTCGGCGACGGCATGATCGGTTGATCGGAGGTAACCAACCTGAATTTCATCGCAGGAACCCATGTGTAGTCGATATTCGCGGCCACAACCAAGTTGCCCTTATAGACCACCTTGTCGTAACCTGCGCTGAAAACTCCTGATGGCGTCGATGAATTCAACGCCACCCGCAGAAACGAGCAATCCGCCGTCCGCGAAAAGATACCCATGTCACAGGGATACAAGTTTCCCTGAATCTTGAAGAGCCCAGGGTTGGCATACGATCGGCGGCCATATGCCGTTTCTAAATTCAGCCGAAAATTCTCGAGCTCGAACGGCACCGTGGCATAATACAGGTCACCGTCGGCGTTGCCAGTGACAAGGTTCTTCTGAACCTCCACCGTCCACCCGTCCGAGGTCTCGACGATCAATTCAGCATACCCATTGATAAGGTCTTGCCGAGTTATCGCATTTTGCCCCGTGAAAGCCGGGAACCCTTGAACCTCGTCGTTGGCGTTGAAAGCAACGCGCATTTCAAGGTAAACATTATCGACATCCGGTCCGCCTGCTGCCAGACGGTTCAAAAAATGAACGCAACCACCTTCAGGGCACCATCCACACTGATCGGCGTCTTCATCGCAACTATCAAGGCAAGGCGTGCCAGTATGCGTCGTGCAAACGCCGTAGTCGCAGTTATCGAAGCCGTTGCAGAACAATCCGTCGTCGCACGCCGTGCCGTTTTGCACTGCCGACCAGCCAGTTGGGCTATTGCTGGGATTACATTCCAAGCAAGAGTTGGCTGAGTTCAAGGTGCCGGCGGCGTAGCAAACGCCGTCAACGAAACATCCGTCACAGGACTCGATGTCGTCGTCGCCGTCATTCATAATCCGAAGCACAATACACTCCTTCGTGGCCGGAGGTGGAACCTCATAAAACCGACACATGAACGACTCCATGATCGGTTCCATGGTGCATGTCCCGACCCATCCGGATCCACATTGATCCGTCGCCTCGAGAATAGCGCCGGCCTGAATCCCTTCCGGGATAATACAGGTGCCGGGACGACCACCATTGCTCCAATCCAGATGCAGCCGTTTCTCTGCCGGTGAATACACCCAGCTGCAAACTTCCTCATTGTTGAGGTTCTCGCCGGCGTCGTCATCGGTGTCGTCGTCCGCGTCGTCATCGCTTTCCCACGGCCATTGGAAGTCGCAACCTCCGGGGCCGACGGAATCGACCGGCGGGCTGAGAGGTCCGGCCGCAAAGGCGGTCACCGTCAGCATCATCGCCAACATCATCGCCAGAACCAAACTGAGCTTTTTCATGATCCGATCTCCTTAACCGTGTTGTGAATTGCGTACCCCGCCGACCTTCGGCGAGGCATCCGGAATCACTGTCTAAATCCTTAAGGCTAAACGAATATAGCCCATATTTATTGATATTTTCAAAGGTCTTTATCTAATGCCTGTAGCCTATCATATATACCAATTATTGTCAAGGATTTGAGGCAATTAGTACGGAGCGCAGAGCACCCCAAAAGAAAAAGGCCAGGCGTCTTGCCCAGCCTCTGATTGTCCTTGATTTTATTGCTATTATTCCCCTAGATGGGGAAATGGCCGCTGGTCCACGACCCGGATGGTCCAGAACTCGCGGTTTTGGAGATCAAAGCCGCCAATGCCGCCGATGCCGTACAACCGGCACATTAGCCGGTCAAAGATCGGCTGGACATTGCAGACATTGGTGAAGTAATGACCGTCACCATCATCAAAGTCCGCCTCCAAGACACTGCCCCACGGCAACATGCCGCTTGAACCGTCAGGCCAGATGAGCTGGACCATATTCTCATGTTCCGGGCTGTAAGTGATCTCGGCGATCTGCGCCGGGTCCAGGCATTCCGCCGCGGCCAGCAATTCAGGCAAGGTTTTCGCCCGGGGCCAAAAGGCCGCAACCATCGCTATGGCGATGAGAAAGAAGATAACAAGGAACAGGCATTTGATTATTGTTCCTTGAGACTCCACCAGTTTTCCCATCCGTTCCGCGCTGTCGTTTTGATTTTCAACTTGGCTGTTCTGTTTGTCCATGGCTAACACCTCCTGGGTTAAAACAGTTACTTTGATACCCCGACTTTAGCACAAATTAGGAAATAGTCCAGATTAAGCGGTAAGCTATAAGGGTTAAATTTACGCTATTCGTGGCTCATCCACCCCTTATAGCTTACAGCTTATTGCCCCGAAGAGGCCCCTTCGGGGCTTACCGCTACTCATTCCGCAGCGCCTCCACCGGATCTAGCCTGGCCGCTTTACGCGCCGGGTATAGGCCGAAAATCAGCCCAACCAGCACCGAGAAAATACAAGAGATCAAAATGCCGTTGAGGGGCAGGCTAAACTTCCAAGCAAAACCAAAAAAGTTAGCGAGAAGCGAAATGCCAAATGACACCAACGCGCCGCAGACGATTCCTACGACCCCGCCGGCGAAAGTCAGGGTGACGGCTTCCAGGAGAAACTGCCAGAGAATATCGCGGGCCGTGGCGCCGACCGCTTTGCGGAGGCCAATCTCATAAGTCCGCTCGGTCACGGTGACATACATGATATTCATAATGCCGACGCCGCCGACCAGGAGCGAAATCGCCACCAAGACCAAAAGTAACGCCGTGATGCCGTTGACCACCGTATCCACTATCCCCTGCGCCTGTTCTTGGGTCACCGCTTGAAAGTCATCGCGCGCCGGGTCGGTGATATTATGCCGGTCGCGAAGGAGATCATTGACCTGGACGGCGGTGAATTCGCTCTCTGTCGGATCCGCCATTTGCGCCGTAATCCAGCTGAGGTAATCCACGCCCAAGATTTCTTTTTGGAGAGTTTTGACCGGCAGCCAAACCATTTTGTCCATGTTAAAAAACCCGAGCCCCCCGCGCGACTGGAAACTGCCAATGACTTTGAAATTCTGCCGGCCGATTTTGACATCACGGCCGATATATTCGCCGGTCCCAAACAAGGTATCTTTAATCTCGCTCCCCAGAACCGCCACTTTGGCTTGTGAATTATTTTCTTCCTGCGTGAACCAGCGTCCAGCGGCGATCTCGCCGGTGTCAATATCCAAATACTCCGGCGACACGCCCCAAAGCATGACTTTTTCCGACTCGCTCTGATAGGTGATTTTTTCTTGGCCCATCAGGCCGCCGTAGGCGGTCCGGATATTCGGGATTTTCATGATTGCCTCGCGGTCGCTCTCTTTCAAGGTCGTGACGACATTCGGCCCGGTGCCTTGATTTTGCTGGCCCGGCGTGCGCGGCTCGATCTGGATATAATTGCTGCCAAAAGACGACATTTGGTCATCCATAAAGGCTTGGAGCGCCCGGCCGGCAGAGAAAACAATAATCACCGAAGTGATGCCAATGACAATCCCCAGGAGCGTCAAAATCGACCGGCCTTTATTGGCTCGGAGGGTGGCGACGGTAGTCTTTAATTGATCTATAAAGGAATATAACCGCATAAACTTTTGCCGACCAAAGTTATAAAGTTGAAAGTTATAAAGTTTTAAAGTTCCCTAACTTTCAACTTTATAACTTTATAACTTTCAACTCTAGTGTTAGAAACCTTAACCAAGGCCTAAAATAAAGGAAATAAGTTATCGCAGCGCTTCCACCGGATCCAGCCGCGCCGCCCGTTTTGCCGGATAATAGCCAAAAACTAGGCCGATGCCGCCGGCGACGCCAACTGCCAAAACGATTGAACCAAAAGAAATACTAAACAGCCAGCTGTAACCCAAGGATTGCATGACTAGAGAAATTAAAAAAGATATCAGTCCGCCGAGTATCACTCCGACCACGCCGGCAATCACGGTGAGAAAAACCGCTTCCAAAAGAAATTGCAGGAGAATTTGGCCCTCGGTCGCGCCGACGGCTTTACGGAGGCCGATTTCCCGAGTCCGTTCGGTCACCGACACCAGCATGATATTCATAATGCCGATGCCGCCGACCAAGAGGGCAATCGCCGCCACTGCCGCGAGAAAAAACCGCAAATAGTCGGTGATTTGAGTCAGAATATCCAAAGCCTGCGCCTGGTCGCGGACGCTAAAGTCATCGTCGCTCGGGTTATCAATATTATGCCGGTCGCGTAAAATACTTTCGATCTCGCTAATCGCCGGCCCGATATTAGCCGCCTCGTCGATTTTCACCCGGGCAAAATTGAGGTAATCAATCCCGAGGATCAATTTCTGCGCCGCGCTCACCGGCAAATAGATTGTCTTGTCGAAATTCTCGGTCATCACCGCGCCTTTGGGCTTAGTCACGCCAATCACGGTAAAAGACTCTTTTTTAATTTTAATTTTCTGCCCCAGCGGATCATCGCCTTCAAACAAATCGATTGCCACCTGGCTGCCAAGCACTGCCACTCGGCCCAGGCCCTTTTCTTCTTCCTCGGTGAACCAGCGGCCGCTGTCCACCTCCAGATCATTCACCGCCGGAAACTCGGCCGAACAGCCATAGATACTAAAAGCGCCGCTCTGATTTTCATGCGACGCGGTTTCGTTCGCCGTGACAATACCGCTAGCCGCCACCACGGCCGGCACTTGACGCCGAATCGCGTAGATATCGTCATTTTTGAGAGTGGTAATAATAATGCCAAAAACAAAAGCCGGCGGACTTTTGCTGTCGCCGCCGCCCGGCAAAATGCCGACTAAGTTTGAACCGAGGCTATTGATCTGCCCCACCACCAAACCTTGCGCGCCGGCGCCAACTGCCATAATCACAATCACCGCCGTAATGCCGATAACAATCCCTAAGATAGTCAAAACCGCCCGCTTTTTGTTGGCGAGCAAGTTGCGTTCGGCCATTTTTATCGCGTCCAAGAAGTACATAATTGAAAAATCAAAAATCAAAATGGAAAATGACAGTGTAAAATGTAAAATTGCCAGCTTCTCGGCGATTTAATGAATCAGCTATTCTACCAGACATTTTTAATTTTAAATTGTCATTTTCCATTTTGATTTTTAAATTTTACATTACTTCTGTAGTCCGTCCTTAGCCAACCGCCGGTTCTCCACCATCTCGTCGCCGGCGAGCATACCGTCGCGGATTTTGATCACCCGTTTGGCGTGTTCGGCCGTGTCTTTTTCGTGGGTCACCAAGATAATGGTTTTGCCGCTGTCGTTCAGTTTTTCCAAAATTTCCATGACCGCCTCGCCGGATTTGCTGTCCAGGTTGCCGGTCGGTTCATCAGCAAAAATAATATCCGGATCGTTGACCAGTGCCCGGGCAATTGCCACCCGCTGTTTCTCGCCGCCGGAGAGCTGGTTGGCGAGAAAATTTAACCGGTGCCCGAGGCCCACCGCCTCCAAAGCCGCCTGGGCTTTAGCCGCGCGCGCGGTAATATTCACCTCGCGGTTATAAACCAAAGGCAGTTTAACATTCTCGAGAGCCGACTGCCGCGGTAGCAGATTAAACGCTTGAAAAATAAAGCCAATCGTTCGCAGGCGCGTTTCGGCAAGCGCCTCGTCGGTCAGGTCTTTGACATTGCCGCCTTTCAAAAGATAATCGCCGACCGTTGCCCGGTCTAAAAGTCCCAAGATATGCATCAGGGTTGATTTGCCCGAGCCCGACGGCCCCATAATCGCCACAAACTCGCCCGGGTTAATCACAAAACTCACCCCGCGGAGAACTGAGGTGATGACTTCTTCGTTGGTATAATCTTTTTTTAAGTCAACGACTTGAATGATTGGTTTGGACATATAAATATTTCAATTTCAAGAATGACAAAGCTCAAATATCCAATCAAATCCAAATGCTTAATGTCAAATTACCACCTTTTGGCATTTGGCATTGATTGGACATTGGGATTTTGTCATTTCCTACTTATTTTCCGTTTTTGGTGTAAACCACCACCTCGTCTCCTTCATTTAACCCGGAAACCAGCTCAATCAAACCATTATCCCCTTTTAACCCCACGGTTACTTCTTTGGTTTCTAGAGTTTTCTTTGCCGAGTCGGTAAGAACGCTGACCACCTTCTTGCCATTTTCGGTCTTAACCGCCCGCGCCGGCAGATACAGCACATCAGCTTTTTCCGCGGTGATAATATCGATGTTGGCGGTCATGCCCGGCTTGATTTCCTGCCCGGCCGACTCCAGATTGATTTTGACTTTGTAATAAACCACGCCGGAAATCACGGTTTCCGCCGGCTCGACTGACAAGACCGCGCCGGAAAACTTGGTGTCGCTGCCATAAGCGTCCAAAGTAAAAGACGCCAAATCGCCAACTTTAACTTTAGCAATGTCGGCTTCAGATATATCCACTTCAATGTAATACGGGTTATCCGGGAGCATCACCAAAACCGGCGTCCCGAGGCTGGAAGTTTCGCCAACAAAATTATTAACCTTGGTGATCGTGCCGCCGGTCGGCGCTGAGATCACCCGGTCAGACATTTTTTGCTGAATGCCGGCCACTTGCGCCGCCGCCTGGCTGACTAAGGCGCGGTAATAGGACACATCATTGGTTTTGGGGCTGGCAACCGTGACATTGTATTGCGCCTGAGCCAGCGTCCAAGCCTGCTTTTTAATTTCCGCGGCGCTGGCGGCAGTATCCACGGCGTTATCATAATAAATTTTCTTGGTCTGTAAATTGCTGCGGTCAGTCTGTAAAGCGCCGGTCGCCGTATTCATAATAGTTTGCTCGGCCTTAACATTAACCTTTAACGCGTCCAGACTCGCTTCCGGAAAAGTATTGGTTGTCAGCGCGTCTTGAAGAGCGCTAAACATATAGTCCAAGGTGGTAGTGGCGCTGTTTATGCCAAGGAGCAAACTGTCAATTCCGGAGATTAAATCCGCGTCACTGCCGCTCCCGGCCGCCAGATTGATTTTGACTTCGCTGTTATTAAGTAAAGCCAATGTATTCAGCCGTTCCGCTTTGGCGCTAGTGAGGTTCTGCGGATTTTTAATGCCGAGATAATCTTTGCCGGCCGGATCAGTATAAGTCCGTTCCACCACATCCATGCTTGACCGAGCCTTAAAAAGGTAATTCTGCAAATCAGTTAGAGCCGTTTCACGGTAAATCTTCATGTTGGCGTCGCGGTTGTTTTCCGCGTTGGCGAGATCCAACACGGCCGCGTTCCAAGCCGCCAGCGCGCCGTCCACCTGCGCCTGAGAAACGCCGATTTCTTCCTGGCTGGCGCCGGCAAGGATTTTATCTAAGTTTGCTTGCGCCGAAGCGAGCGCCGCCTGGTATTGGCGCAATTGCACCGCCAAATCGCCGCTGTCGAGCGCTGCCAAATACTGCCCCGCCCGAACCTTGTCGCCAACTTTCACTTTAACCGCTGTAATCCGGCCGGAGGCGGCAAAATTCAGGTTAATAGTTTCCGTGCTCTTGACCGAGCCGGTCGCCGAAACGGTTTGGGTTAATTTGCCCCGCTCCACTTTCGCCGTGACATATTCCGGCGCGGCGCTGCCTTTTGCCCGAGCGTATAACCAGCCGCCAAGAATAACCGCCACCACCGCCACGATAATAATAATCTTGTTTCTTTTCTTCATAAAATTAAAATAATTAGAGCCTATCTCACAAATAGCTTCGTCACGAGATTGAGCGAATTTTGAGCGAAAATTGTGAAAAACGAGGAGGCATAACCTGGTTATGCTGACGAGTTTTGAACAATTTGTAGCCAAAATTCGCCAATCGCAGTAGAAGCTATTTGCGAGGTAGGCTCCTGTAAATTTAGGTATTTACTCCAACTATTCTAGCGCAAAACCGCGGTTTTGGCTAGCCCCGGAGGAGTATTCAGGGAGCAGTATGCTCGCCTCGATTCGGCGAAGCGGGCAGTATTCAGGGACTATATCCACGAACGGTGGATACAGATGACCAAAATACCCAAGTTTGAATTATTGACAATTATTGACCATGGAGGTATATTCAGATGATTATTCGGCCATAGGTTAAATTTAAACATGGGTGAATAATTAACTAAAACCAACTCGCCAACCAAAAAAATTTCTTGATGAGCTGGCACTTTGACAATTTGCGAAACTTTTTTAGAAGATCTCGATTTACTTGATGTAACCAAAAAAAATAATTACAAAGACTAAGATCGAGATTAAAACCATTTTACGGCAAAAATCGCTATTAACGGCAGTAGTTAAAGTTATTAAAGCTTCTGAAAATTTAGCTTTTGATTAAATGCTTGCGGTTTTACTCCCACACACACCTAACAGAGAAAGGGAAATACCATGAAAGTTGCTCTGGTGTATCCTGAGGTTTATGATCTTGCGCGTTTTAAAGAAAAGCGAAAAGAGTTTCCGCCATTCGGAGTGCTCTATCTTGCTGCTTTTCTTGAGGAAAACCACTTCAAGGTCGATCTTATTAAAGTCAGCCAAGATAACACGCAATGCGACTTCCGCGACTACGATGTAGTTGGCTTTAGCGTACCGTCTTCGGCAACATACGGAATCGTCAAAGAAGCTCGTTTCAAGAGCCTTTATTCAGGCAATCCGACAATCGCAGTAGGCGGCATTCATCCAAGCTTTTATCCCGAAGAGACCATTGTTGACTTCCGAGCAGATGTAGTCGCAATTGGAAGTGGCGAAAGGACTTTTTTGGAAATCGTCCAGGCACATATAACTAAGGACTTTTCCCAAATCAGCGGGGTATGCTGTCTAAAAGCACAGTCTATTATAATCACCCCAAAGCGGATCGTCGAGGATTCTATCGACTGGCTCCCTATGCCCGCCAGACACTTACTCAATAAATCAGACTTTATTATGAGTAATCGCCTGGCAAAAACAGACATCCGCATGACGCATATCATGTTGAGCCGAGGTTGCCCATTTTCCTGCCATTTCTGTGCGGTCATGCAGAAAAGAATCCAGTACCGTTCTGGCAATAATATTAGAGTGGAATTGGAGCATCTAAAGCATAAGTACAATATCGGCGGTTTTGCAATCGTCGACGACAATTTTGTCGTTAACAAAAACATGGTCAGAAATGTCTGCGAATCTATTGGCAATCTTGGATTGCGTTGGTCCGCCCTCTCCCGTGTCGACACGGTTGATTACGAACTACTTGAGACTATGCATGGTGCTGGATGCGTAGAACTTAAATTTGGTGTTGAATCCGGAAGTGAGAGAATGCTCAAGGCTATGGGTAAAAATATCTCCAGTAACCAAATCAGGCAAGCAATCACGCTAGCGACCTCGGTCGGCATTCAGGTTAAAATCTTCCTTATTCACGGATTCCCAGGGGAAAATCTTGCCAGTACGCAAGAGACGATTTCCTTATTAAAGGATATTGGGCCTATGGTTGATAGAGTTTCTCTTTTCCGTTTCGTGCCCCTGCCGGGATCATATGTGTTTAGGAACGCCGACCTCTTCAACCTAAACATCCCTAAGCACATTTCGGACTGGTGGAAGTTCCATATCTATCACAACAATCATCATTGGTGGGGCAACAAAGAAGACTTCCAACAGATGGAGCTTGCCTATCAAGAACTCCTCAAATTTATAGTCGATCGCTGGCCTTAAGCCTAACTTAATCAAAAAGCCGTACAAAAAGACGGCTTTTAGACAAACTACCTCGCGGTAAGCTACGGGGTAGTTATTTTTTTAAAATTATATATTTTACTGGCTAAACAATTTTATCCATCCCGATTCCTGCCATAATTTTAATTCATCAGAATAAGGCAAATTTTTGGGAATCGGATTCAAATAACAAACTTTTATTTTTTTGCCTAAAGCTCTATTTAAGCCGATAGCAAAAGCCATCTCGGCAAATACTCCCGACCCTATATATCCTGGCACACCTTTTTTTTCTAAATTTAGCACTAAAAGTATATCTGCCTTAGAAATAGCAGCATAATGATCAGAAAACTCCTTTTTGTAACTAACCAGAAAATTATCTTTAATTTTCACCGGATATTTAATTACCTCAAAACCCGCCTCTTCCAATTTATCCCTCCATTCAATAATACTATTTTCTAATGAAGCGCTGGCGCAAATTACTAATTTTCTTTTCTTCATAAAATTTTATATTAAATAAAATATTTCGTAAATTTAGGCATTTACTCCAGCTATTCTACCGCGAGGTAGCTCCGTTTTTTTTATACCATAATTCCAGCAATTCCTGGATATTTTTATCCGGATCAGCTGAAGAAACCGCCCAAGCCACAGCGGAGAGATAAAAGATGGTCCGAATAAATTGATATTTTTGCCTAAAAATTTCTTGATCAGCTATTAAGCCGGAAGTGGTAACTGCCGCGATTAAGCGATCTAAATAATCGGCTTCAAAAGTGTCGTCTAAACCCTGCTCTTGATATGCCCGAGCGCACTCTTGATAATACCAAAGCCGACAAAGATCATAATCGGGATCGCCCCAAAACGCCGACTCCCAATCCAAAACGCCGGTCAAATGTTGCCCATCGGTTAGCAAATTATGAATAATCAAATCACCGTGAACTAAAGTTATCTTTTCCTGGCTGACATCAGACATCGGCCAAAAACCGGCATCAGCCGCAACGATTAATGCTTTAAGCGCGGGATAAGTTTTGATTACTGGGTTGATTTTTTCTATATTCTTTACCCGTGTCTCGTTTAAATAGGCCAAAAAATTAGAATAATTCTGGCCGGTAACCACCGAATAGACCGCCTTATGCGTCTGTTGCCGCAAAAATTGTAAAAATCTCACAACATCATCAATAATGATTTCCTTATTTTCTACCAGCAAGGTCTGCCAAACGCTATTAATGGTTGACCCGGCTAACCGGCGTTCCACCATGGCCGCTTGACCGGCCACTAAGCCAACCCATATAACCGACGGGATCAACGGCTGATGGCATGATTGTAAAAAATTAGCTTCGCGAGCCAACAATTCCGGCTGATCGTCACGAAAACGAACAACATAATCTTTTGATAAAAATACCTTAAAATGAGTGCCAGTCGGAGCCACGCTAAAATTTTCGCCCGCCAAAAATGGTAATTTATTTTGTAATTCTTTAATCCGTAATTGATAACCGTCTCTAACCATAGTTTTGGTATTTACTTGAGCTATTCTAGCTTAAAACCGCGCGTTTGGCTAGCCCTAAATACCCATCTCTTGCTTTATCTCCTTTCCTATGTTATACTGCTTTCACTTTTAAACTCTACCTAACCTCCTAACTACTTAACCTCCTAACATCCTATTTTTATGAAAAAAGACCTCCATCCTAAATACTACCCCGAAGCCAAGGTTACCTGTGTTTGCGGCAACAGCTTTACTATTGGCTCCACCGTGCCGGAAATCCACACCGAGCTTTGTTCGGCGTGCCACCCGTTCTACACCGGCAATCAGAAACTGGTTGACACCGCCCGCCGAGTTGATAAATTCAAACAACGGTTGGTGAAATCCGCTACCGCCGCCTCTGGCCGCACCGATAAAAAGGTTAAACAGGCCAAACGCGCCGCCGCGAAAATCGCCGCCGCGGAAAAATCCGTCCAGAAAGAAACTCCGGCTAAACCAGCCAAAAAATCTAAGTAACTACTCCAAATCCCATTCCTTTTTTGGCAAATTTTTGCTATAGTGGAATGGGGTTTTTTGTTGAAAGATTTAGGATTTAAGACTTAAGAATGTCGGTAATTGGTGTTAAGACTAATAACCAAGATATCACATAACATGGAACATATAACAAGAGACCTATAACCACCCTTGTTCCATGTTATGTGTTATGTGATTTTAACCAAGTTATATTGTAGGATGCTAATCTACCGGCCTTCTTAAATCCTAAATCTTAAATCTTAAATCTCCTTTATGAATATCCCCCAACTCAAATCCGACTTTCTCGCCATGGAGCGCGATCTCCAAGACCCGAGCCTCGGTTCTGACCCGCAAAAATTGAAAAGCCTGTCGCAAAAATACGCCGCCGCCAAGGAAATCATGGACCGGGTCCGCCAACTGGAAACCGTGGACCGGCAAATCGGCGAAAGCGAGCTGACGCTCCGCGACAACGACCCGGACCTGAAAGAACTGGCCGAGGTGGATCTTTTTGAATTGCGCGGCCAAAAAGAAAAGCTGGAAAAAGAAATCGACGACCTCTTGCACCCGGCCAACCCGCGCGACCAGAAAAGCATTATTTTGGAAATTCGCGGCGGCACCGGCGGCGACGAATCAGCGCTTTTTGCCGCTGACCTTTTCCGGATGTATTCCCGCTACGCCGAAAAGCGCGGCTGGCAGGTCAAGGTGATTGAGGCTAACCGCACCGAGATTGGCGGCTACAAAGAAATGATCTGTGAAATCAACGGCCCGGGGGTTTATGGCGAGCTGAAGTTTGAAAGCGGTACCCACCGCGTCCAACGGGTACCGGAAACCGAGAAAGCCGGCCGGATCCATACTTCGGCGGCCACGGTCGCGGTTTTGCCTCAGGCGGAAGAAATCGACATCGCCATCAACCCCAAAGACCTGCGGATCGACACTTTTTGCGCCGGCGGCCATGGTGGTCAATCGGTCAACACCACTTATTCGGCCGTCCGCATCACCCACTTGCCCACCGGCGTGGTGGTTTCCTGCCAAGACGAACGGAGCCAACTGCAGAACCGCGAGAAAGCGATGAAAGTCCTGCGCTCGCGCCTCCTTGAAGCCGAGGAAGAAAAACGCCAAAAAGAAGAGGCGGATCTCCGCAAAAATCAAGTCGGCTCCGGCGACCGCAGCGAGAAAATCCGCACTTATAACTTCCCCCAGGACCGCCTGACCGATCACCGCATCAAACAAAGCTGGTTTGGCATTGACCGGATCATGAATGGCGAGATTGAAGAAGTCGTCGCGGCGTTGAAAGAAGCCAGCCGGAAACAAACTTAAAACTCAAAGCTCAAAAGTCAAAACCACAGCTCAAAACTCAAAACTTAATCTTCTCCGTACTTGATACCAAAGGTATTAGAAGAGGATAAGTAAATCTTTTGAATAAGGGGTTAAGAACTGTAGTTTTGCCTTTTGCGTTGTGGTTTTGAGCTTTGACTTTTGACTTTTGAGCTTATTTTATGAACCTTCGCCAACTCTTAACTATCACCACCAAACGGCTAAACCGTTATTCATCTTCACCAGCCTTGGACGCCGAAATCCTCCTTTCCCTCGTTTTAAAAAAACCGCGGGAATTTTTGTATAGCCATCCGGAATATAAAGTTAACCAATCCTTAGTTACCGCTTACCAGTTACTAGTTACTCGCCGTTTAAAAGGCGTGCCCGTCGCTTATTTAACCGGCCAGCAAGAGTTTTACGGTCTAAATTTCCTAGTCAATAAAAACACCCTTATCCCCCGCCCCGACACCGAATTATTAATTGATGAGGTTTTAAGAATTGCTAAGAGCTATCGGCTATCGGCTATCGGCGATATTGCCACCGGCTCCGGCTGTATCGCCGTCACCCTTGCTAAACACCTGCCCCAAGCCAAAATCTATGCTACTGACATTTCCCGCCCTGCCCTAAAAGTTGCCGAAAAAAACGCCCGCCTCCACGGCGTCAAAGGCCAGATTAAGTTTAAACAGGGCAACTTGCTGGAACCGTTAAAGAATATTAAACTGGATATTTTAATTGCTAATCTGCCCTATCTAACCGCCGCTGAAGTCAAAAACGAGCCGTCCATTCAAGCCGAGCCGCGGCAAGCCCTGCTCGGCGGGCCAGACGGGTTAAAACTCTTTCGCCAACTCTTCAGCCAACTCGCCGCCCGCCGGCAAAAACCCCGCCTGATTTTCCTGGAAATCGGCTGCGACCAAGCCCCGGCCTTAAAACTCCTCGCCCAAAAACACCTGCCCGCGTACCGGCTAAAAATAAAAACCGACCTCGCCGGCCGAGATCGGGTGATAATTCTGACAAAAAATAAAAGGTCTTAACTAAAAAATCTAATAATCGACAAAGGTAGTGATACCCATTACGATAAAACTAAGCCTTTGGGCAATTTTTAATTTTTAATTTAAAATTTTTAATGAATTATTAATTTCTAATTTTAAAACGCCGGTAATCCGGCGTTAGATTTAAAATTAAAAATTAAGCCTTAAAAATTGATTAAAAATTAGAAATTTTAAATTAAAAATTGTTAAAATCTTAATTTTATTTTATCACTATTTCCCGTCCCGCCGGTATCACCTCAATCCAAGTCGTTCCCCGGTTAAACTGGATTTCCACGCCCGCCCCGTCATAAAACTTGGTCCGGCTCCGGAGTCCGCCTTTTTCCCAAGTCCCTTCAATCTTTTCCCCGTTTTTTAAAATTATCGCCTTCCCCTCGCCCACGGTTTTAATTTCTTGCCGGCCGATGCCGTCCAGAGTTTTCGCCGGGATAAATTGGACCACTACATTTTTAGCCGTAATCTGTGTGCCGTCGGCATCGCGGTGCGGCTCGCCGGCTTGTTCGCGGTAATAGAGGTTGTCGGCTGGATTATAAAACCACTCGGTAAAATAGGCGTTATAAGACGAATAGTTAAAACTCAGATAAGTCGTCGTGACCACGCGGTCCGTTATAGTCGCCTCATCAACAAACTGCCAGCTATCATAATCGCCGCTAAGTGATAGATCGCTGGTAGTTTTTAGTTCAACAATCAACTCGCTGGAGGTATAGATATTATGCGGCGCCGCTCGGCCGCCGTCGCGCCAAAAATATTCGCCCTGATAAAACTCGTTAATATCAGTCAGCTCGGTGTTGCCGTCCAGTTTCTGAAGCGCCGCCGGACTGCCGCCGCAATGAAGATAAAGACCGCCCAATTCCCCGGCCCACTCCACAAAATACGGCCGCGCCGAACGGACCGGCCCGATTTTAGGGATCTCTTGATTACTGGCAGACACGGCCATAAACCGCGGAATACCGCCCTCAGTCACCGCTTCATAAACCAACTGCGCCTGGCTTAGGCCCGCCTGTGGCCGGGCTTCCACCTGGTTTTCAATCATCAGCGCGACCGGCAACAGATTCTCTTGCCCCACCTCTACGCACTGCCCGTCCAAAACCCTGATTGCCGGGCAAACCACTACTGACGCCTGATTGAGGTTAAAATCAACCGGCGCCACGGCCGGCTGGACATTAAACCAAAACAAACCAAAACCGGCCGCGACTAGCGCGACCGGCAATAATAAAAACAAGATTTTTTTATAACCAGCTTTGGTTTTAGACTTTTTATCAATTCTCATGATAAACAGTTGAAATTGAGATGGTTACAAAACTATTTCGTAACGAAATTTTAGGTTTTTAGGCGAGGCGAGGAAGACGAGCAAAATGGCTCGAAACCGTAGCGGGGCTACGGTAAGAGGCATTTTGCGAAGTCTGACGAAGCCGTAGCCAAAAAGCTAAAATTGCAGTCGAAATAGTTTTGTAACCATCTCATTTATTTTTTGGCCGCTTTGCCTTCTTTACCGGCCGCCTCCGCGCCCGCTACTGGGGCCGCGCCACCTTCAGCGCCTTCAACCGGAGCTGCGCCCTCAACCACTGGAGCTTCTACCTTCACTTCCACTTCTTCGGCTCGCGGTTCGGCAACTGACACCACAGTCAGTTCCGCGCCGGACAAAACTTCCACTTTATCGCCAAGCGGTAAATCTTTAACCAAAATCCGGTCGCCAAAATTTTTGAGGCTGGACAAATCAACCACTACTTCTTTCGGCAAATCGGCCGGCAAACATTTAACTTCGATCGTTTCCAAGCTGGTGAAGAAAATCGCGCCTTGTTCTTTGACCGCCGGCGCTTCGCCGACCAGTGTCAAGGGAATGTTGGCAGTCAATTTCTCGTCCATTCTCACCTGATAAAAATCAGCGTGAATCGCTTGCTGGCGGAGCGGATGATACTGCACATCCTGAATCAGCACCGGCACGGCTGGCGCCTCGCCAATTTGCAGGTCAACAATCGCGCTTTCTCCGGCAGTTTGAAAAACTTTGGCAAAATCACGGTAATTAACCGCCAAATTCTGGTTAGTCAGCTCCCGACCGTAAAGCACCGCCGGCAATAAGTTGTTTTCTCGGAGTTTTTCTACGCCGCGGCCGGTTGCCTCGCGAACCGTGGCTTTGAGCAATAAATTAGCCATATTTCCTGTATTTTTAGATAAACAAAAAAGATTTTATCAATCTTCTTGTGTATTGTTAATTTAGCTTAATAATTCTATCACACTCCCAGTTTTTTGCAAGAGCTGGTGCATTTCCAGGACATTATCCTCGGTAAAGTCAGCCTCAATTCGATATTTCAGCACTTCTTCCGGGCTAAGGTCGGTCACCAGCCCAACCGAGCTGATGCCTAAGGGGTGGTGCATCACCAAAGCCAAAATCGAACTGCCGCAGTGCCGGCAACGGAGATAAATCAGGCTAGTACTGTCTTTTTCCTCCAAAACGCGCGCTTCCAGGATATTATAATTTTTTTCGCAGAGCGGACAATAAGAAACCAGTTTCAGGCTTTCGTCAAAAAACGATGCCCCCTTCCGCGGCGAATTATTTGGTAACATATATTGATCTGGCTAATATTTATAACTCTATTATAGTATTTTGAATGTCTATAGTCAAACTTTTTACTTTTGACATGTACTTTTGCCTTTTGAATTTTGACTTTTGACTTCAATTCTTAATTATTAATTTTTAATTATTAATTCCTTAATCGAACGCTTTCCGCTATCCCGATCGCCCCCAGCATAAAAATCAACGAACTGCCGCCGTAGCTGACGAGGGGCAAAGTAATGCCAGTCACCGGCGCCAAACCTAGGTTCATGCCGATATTCATCAAGAGATGAATGAGAAACAAAAGGATTATTCCCAAAATTAAAAAAAGTGAAAAATCGTCATGACACCGCCGGGCAATCACAAATAGCCGCCAAAAAATCAGCGACCACAGCCCGAGAAGCAGTAACACGCCGAGTAAACCGAGCTCCTCGGCAATGACCGCAAAGACAAAGTCGGTCTGGGCTTCGGGCAAAAACCGCAGTTGCGACTGCGAGCCGAGCGATAAACCTTGGCCGGTCCAACCGCCGGCGCCAATGGCGATCATTGACTGGCTGACATTGTAACCGGCGCCCAGCGGGTCAGCCGCCGGATCGAGAAATGTCCGGATGCGGTCTTTTTGGTAAGGCGCAAAAGCGAAGTTCCAGGCCAGTAGAAAAACCGCTAGTCCCGCGACCAAAAGTAACGCTAAGTGCCACCACCGCGGACCGATAACCAAAACCACACCCAGCCAGAGAAAAAAGAGGATCAAACCCGAGCCGAAATCCGGTTGTAAGATTGTTAAAGCAAACGCCGCCAAAACCCCAAGGCCGCTGATAATAAAATATTTTAATTGATTAAGCGGCCGGCTTTGGCGGGAAAAGTAATACGCTAAAAATATAATTACCACGATTTTAACCACCTCCACCGGCTGAAAACTCCAGCCACCGATTACAAACCAGCCCTTGGTTCCACGCAAACTGGAACCAAAAATCAGCACCGCGGTTAAAATCAGTAAGCCAAAGCCGTAAAGCCACCGCGCGTAGCTCTGCAGCAGTTGATAGTCAAAAAACGCCAGGCCAAAAAACAGCCCCAGGCCGAGCGCCACCGCCACCAATTGCCTGGTCAAAAGATCCCAGTTCGCTCCCTCGCCGGACAGCGTCACACTGTAAATAGCGACTAAACCAAAACAAACTAATAAAAAGGCGCTCAGAGCAAGCACCCAATCAAAACCTCTAAATTTGAACAACCAGCGCTTCATAGCAATTGAAAAATTCGGTAACTAATAAAATTAGCAGTCGGAAGTTAAACCATTAGACTCAGTTAGAAGTACAAAGTTCAAAACCCAAAGTTCAAATCAAGTTCAAATATCAAATGGTTATTCTAGATTAACCATGAAGCCGCTTTTGGCCTTTGGATTTGATTTGAACTTTGAATCTTTGGATTTTGAACTTTTGAGCATGATTACTGGTCAAAATGCTGATTATCAACCTTCTTAAATCCTAAATCTTTACTCCCCGCCCTTGCTCTCCCCCTCCCCCGTCAATGGCCGAAACACCGACCTGTCGAGGATATTGATATTCGGCACCACCTCCACCTTATCCGGCCGCGACAAAGCGCCAAACCAATTGGCTTCCAGGGCAACCGTCTCGCCGGAATCTAGATAATCATGGGTTAGATAGTTAATCCCCACCAGCCGCGAACCGCTGTAGAGCAAAATATAATAATTAAACGCCCAATAATTATATGGGCTGTTGTTGGTCACCTTAAAACTGGTTTTACTAATTGGCAGTTTGCCGGCTTTCAACTCATCGGCTGACTGAAATTTAATGTCGCTAATGACAAAATTAAGAGCTTCGGCTTGTTTTGCCGCGATATCCCCGACCCGCTGCCACTTGATGGCGTTAATTTTAAAATTAATATCATTGGGAATAAATTTTGCCGCCACGCCCAAATCAACCAAATACTTTGACTCGCCCGGCAAAAACCAGGCTTCCCGGATCGCCGGCTTTTCCCGGTTGGCAAAATCAAAGCTATACTGCAGGCTGGTCACCGCCCAGAGCGGATTGTTGTTGGCGACTGACACGGCCAGATCATAACGGCCCTCGCCCAAAGGCAAGATTTGAATCCCGGAGAAAGCGAGCGGCGCCGGCTGATTTTGCTCTCGCCAGTACTGATAATTAACATAATCCCGCCCGGCGTCGCGGAGGAGCGCTTGCCGGCGGTTCCAATCAACCAGAAAATACCGCGTCAAACCATAAAGCGCGTAACCCCAAAAAATCACATTCAAAAATATCAAAAAACCAACCAATACTTTATGAACCAGCTCGCGGTGAGTCACCCACCAGTAAGCGCCAGCCAGTTCCCGGCCGGTAAAACCGCCAATATTAGCCTTTGGTGAATCCATAAAATCGCAATTTATTAAATTATAACACAAAAATCCTAAAACTTTAAATTTCCCCCCTTATCCACATTAAAATGAAGCTCTGCCGCTCTAGAACAACGCCGTATCTTAGATTCCTTTTCGGCAGAGCGGAATCCGCCGAAGTTCCGCCGTAGAGCTCTGCGGCGGAACGAAGGCGGATTAAGCTTGAAAAATAAGGGCAAAATGCGTCTTTTGGGGGCTGGAAAAATTATAAAAAATATGTTAAAATGGGAGTACATTATTACCTTGCCAAATGGTTAAATCACCGGCTTTTTTTTAACCATAAAACCATAAAGCCATTAAACCATTTTAACTTGATAACTTTCAACTTTATTCATCTGCCGTAGCTTTAGCGAAGGTAGATAACTTTATAACTACTTTATGTCTCCCAAAGAAACAAAATCGAAGAAACCGTCTAACGCCTACGGCGCGGAACAAATCACCGTCCTGGAAGGCCTGGACCCGGTAAGGAAACGCCCCGGCATGTACATCGGCAACACGGCTGAAGCCGGCCTGCACCACATGCTCTGGGAAGTGGTGGACAACGGCATTGACGAAGCTATGGGCGGCCACGCTAACGAGATCGTCATTCGTTTGTTTAAAAAAGGCGGCGCCGAGCTCGCTGAAGTGACGGACAACGGCCGCGGCATTCCGATTGATATCCATAAGCAAACCAAGGTTTCGGCCCTGGAAACGGTTTTGACCAAACTTCATGCCGGCGGCAAATTCGGCCAAGGCGGCTACAAAGTCTCCGGCGGCCTCCACGGCGTCGGCGTCTCGGTCGTTAACGCCCTGTCCGTCTACCTCAAAGCCGAAGTCAAACGCGACGGCCAGCTTTGGGAACAAGAATACCAATACGGCAAACCGTTGAAAAAAGTCAAAGCCGTGGGCAAGGCCAAAGGCACCGGCACCATCATCACCTTTCAGCCCGACCCGACCATTTTTACCGTCACCTCGTTTAACTGGCCAACCATTATTGACCACCTCCGCCAGCAAGCTTATCTGACTAAAGGCATTAAACTGGTGGTGATTGACGAACGGCAAACCATCAAATATTTCTCCAAACGGTTTAATAAAGACATTCAACTCCCCACAGAGCATTACACTTTTTACTTTGAAGGCGGCATTGCCTCCTATGTTAAGCACCTCAACATCCACAAAGGCGCTAAACACGAAAATGTTTTTTATGTGGACAAAACCGTCGGCGACCTGCAGGTGGAAGTGGCGCTCCGCTACGCCGAGGATTACCAGGAAATCGTCTTGCCCTTTGCCAATAACATCTATAACCCGGAAGGCGGCATGCATCTCGTCGGTTTTCGCACGGCCATCACTAGAACCTTAAATAGTTACGCCCGCAATAAAAGTTTACTAAAAGAAAAAGACGAAAATCTGACCGGTGAAGATGTCCGCGAAGGGCTGACGGCGGTGATCTCGGTTAAACTCCCGGACCCGCAGTTTGAAGGCCAGACTAAAGCCAAACTCGGCAATATCGAGGCGCGCGCCGCGGTGGAAACCGTGATGAACGAAGCCTTTGCCGTCTTTTTGGAAGAAAACCCGAAAGACGCGGAAGCCATCATCGGCAAATGCGTCCTGGCCGCTCACGCGCGCCTCGCCGCCCGCGCCGCCCGCGACACGGTGCTCCGGAAAGGCGCCCTGGAAGGCCTGACTCTGCCGGGCAAACTCTCTGACTGCTCCAGCCGCAAACCAGAAGAATGTGAGCTTTATATCGTCGAAGGCGACTCCGCCGGCGGCAGCGCCAAGCAGGGCCGGAGCCGCGAATTCCAAGCCATTCTCCCTCTCCGCGGCAAAATTCTCAATGTCGAGCGCTCGCGCCTGGACAAGATGCTCGCGAACAACGAGCTAAAATCACTGATTATCGCCATTGGCACTAATTTTGGCGAACAGTTTGATATTACCAAACTCCGCTACAACCGCATTATCATCATGACTGATGCTGATGTGGACGGCGCCCATATCCGCACTCTGCTTTTAACTTTATTCTACCGCTACTTTCCGGAGATTATTACCGGGGGCCATCTCCTTATCGCCCAACCGCCGCTCTACTCGGTCAAAGTCGGCAAAGAGCTGCGCTGGGCTTATGATGACGACCAGCTCCAGGCGGCGATCAAAGAACTGACCAAAGGCAAAAAGGTGGAAATTATCGAAGGCGCCGAAGATGCCGAAACCGATACCGGCGAAGGCACCGCCGAGGACGCCGCCGTGGTCCAGAAAGCCGCCGAAGCGAAGTCCGAAGTCAAAGTTAATATCCAACGCTACAAAGGTCTCGGTGAAATGAACCCGGAACAGCTTTGGAACACCACCATGAATCCGGAAACTCGGCTAATGCGCCAGGTGACGATTACCGACGCGGCCAAAGCCGACGAAATTTTTGATATCCTCATGGGCTCGGAAGTCGGCCCGCGGAAGCACTTTATCCAGACCCACGCCAAAGCAGTAAAAAATCTAGATATCTAAAAAAAACTTAGCCTTACTAAAAACAACGAATTTAACCTCCGTTGTTTTTTAGCTGTAAGCTTTAAGGTATAAGCCGTAAGTATACCGGTAAGTTAACTTATTTCTATAAAACTTGGTTAAAAATCCAAAGTTCAAAGTGCAAAGTTCAAATCAAGTTCAAAGATCAAAGGCTATCGGAGTTTTGACATTTGAACCTGATTTGTCCGCCGATTCGGCGGATTGAACTTTGGACTGTAATCAGAGGTTTAAATGCGTTATATTTACAGCTTATACCTTACAGCTTACAGCTATATTTCAAATACCTCCCCCACTACCGGCACCACCCCGTTCAACCCCAGCTTCTCCTTCAACCCATCCGCCACCATCAAACTTTGCTTCTCTTCACCGTGGACGACAAACACCTTTTGCGGTGTTTTCTGCGCCATCATTTTAACCCAGTGTAGAAGTTTGGGTTGATCGGCGTGCGAGGAATAAGCGCCAATCGCCGACACTCTAGCTTTGACCGCCAGCCGCTCGCCCGCGACCACCACTGACTTGGCGCCTTCCAGAAGTTGCCGGCCCAGGCCGCCTTGCGGTTGCCAGGAGATAATCAGCAAATGGTTCTTCGGATCACCCAGATTATATTTAAGGTGATAACCGATTCGCCCGCCCACCAACATGCCGCTGCCGGCGAGGATGACTTTGGGCGCCGGCCACTGGTTGATTTTCTTGGACTCGGACGGCGTCGGCGTGTAGTGAATGCCGGGAAAGTTAAAAAGGTCGTCGCCGGCCGAGATCAAAGCGCGCGATTCGGCGTCATAAAGATTAATATATTTTTTATAAACTTCCGTCGCCTTAATTGCCAGCGGGCTGTCAATAAAAATCGGCACCGGCGGCACCAGTTTATTCTCCACCAAGTGGTTCAGTTCATACAGCACTTCTTGCGTCCGCTCCAGGGCAAAAGCCGGGATCATCAGGACGCCACCGCGGCCCACCGACTCGGTAATCGCTTCTTGGAGCATTTTGAGGCGCATTTCGGCCGGTTCATGGATCCGCCCGCCGTAAGTTGACTCCAGGACAACCAAGTCGGCGCTATCCGCGAATTCGGTATCGCGGACAATCGGCTGGGGCGGGTTACCGAGGTCGCCTGAGAAAACCAACTTCTTCTCTACCCCGCCTTCTTTCACCCAAACTTCAAAGAACGCCGAACCCAAGATATGTCCGGCATCGCGCGCCTGAACACGGATATCGGCTGTTGGCTGAAATGGCTCCCGATAATTCTGCTCTTTAAATAGCGCCATCACGCCCTCCACATCCTCGGCGAGGTAAAGCGGCAAACGGTTTTCCGCGAGCGCCTCAGAAAATATCACTCGCGCCGAGTCGAGCAGCATAATCCGGGCAAAGTCTTTGGTCGGCTCGGTGGCGTAAACCTGGCCGTGGAAACCCTCTTTATACAGCCGCGGCAAACGGCCGCAATGGTCGGCGTGGGCGTGGGTCAGCAGAACAAAATCAATCGTTTTCGGGTCAAAACCAAAAGGATCAAGATTATGTTCTTCGGCAAATTTGCCGCCCTGAAACATGCCGCAGTCCACCAAAAACTTGGCGGCGTCCGTCTCCACCAAACAACAAAAGCCGGTTACCTCCCGGCACGCGCCATGAAAAGAAATTTTCATAATTAAAATTTTACCGCCCGAACTTCTTCATCAGCCTTCCCCACCAATTCCGCCGCCGGACCAAATGAATTAGTTCAAACAAGGTAATACTAATAAATACCACTTGAAGAATAATAAAAATCCAGTTGCCGAGGTAAACGCTGTAGAGAAGAAGAAACAGCCCACCAAAGATAAACAGTGCGTCTTGCCGCTTTTCGTTGTGGCCCATAACGCCTAAGATGATGCCGGCGAGACCAATCACGCCAAAAAGTTGAAAAATTAGAGCCATAATTTTAGTTTTTATCCCAAAGGGAACCCTTCGGGTTTTATTATAGTTTGTTATAGCTTGATTATACCAAAAAACCGCCCAAAGGGCGATTTTATAAAAACGGCTTAGCTCCTGCCGATAACTGGGGGACCAGGATTCGAACCTGGACGGTCGCCTTCAAAGGGCGATGTCCTGCCATTAGACGATCCCCCAGTTATCAGCGGGAGGTTAAAAACCAAAAAGTTCAAAATCCAAGGTTCAAAGTTCAAATCAAGTTCAAAGGCCAAAACTCTGGCACCTTTTGATCTTTGAACTTGATTGCTTTAGCAATCACCCCGCCATGGCGGGGTGCCAGCAAAGCTGGCATTTGAACTTAGGGTTTTGAACTTTGAACTTAACTTCATTACATTCTACGCTTTTATCGCCAAAAGTCAACTAATTACACCTTCAAATACTTCCTCGCCGCCACCACACTCGCCAAGATGTTCAAAAGCGTGATCACCAAGAATTCCGAGCCAAAAATCGCCAAAAAGTGCTGGTTGAAATAAGTCAGGACATTTATTTGCCCGGCGCCGAAGAATCTCGCCAAATACGGCTGGATCACAGTCAAACCGGGATAAGTGATCGCCATAATCACGACAATGGCAATCAAACCGTAAAGCGCGCTTTCAATCACGAACGGCAAGCTGACAAACCAGTTAGTGGCGCCCACCAGCTTTTCAATGCCGATTTCGTCGCGATGGGTGTAAATTGCCACCCGCACCGTGTTGAAGACAATCAAAGCCGAAATCAGGATAAAAAACACGATAAAAACTAAGGCAATCTTCTTGCCGGCGGCGGTCCACTCGGAAATTTTGGCAATCATTTCTTGCCGGTCATTATAATCTTGGTTGGCGATCAATTCGTTATACTGCGGTTGATTAACGGCCGCCAAAAGAGCCGGGTAGCCGGAAAGCTGGCGCGCCTTAATTCGCAGGGTCGCGCCGAGCGGGCTAGTACCCAGTTCATCCAAAGCGGCAATAATCGCCGTGTCGCCTTCGTGGCGGTTTTTAAAGGCCTGGGCCGCTTCGTCGGCCGAAGTATAATCAACTTCCGCCGTTTCGGGTAGGGCCACCAGATCGGCCTTCATTTTACTAATCGCCTCTTCACTGACGCCGGGCTTAAAATAAACACTGATATTAACCTTATCAGAGATGACCTTGACCGCTGTGCCGGTCATGGCGTTGAAAACCACCAGAACATTAATAGAAATCAGGGTTAAAATCAAAATACTGATAGTCACGAGGGACAACCAGATATTGCGAGAAAAGTCTTGCAGCGCCAGTTTGATTAAACGCCAGATGTAAGCCATAGGGTTAGGTTGATAGGTGGTTAAGTAGTTAGGTCGTTAGGTCTTAACGCCGCCGCAGGCGGCGTCATAACTACCTAACAACCTATCGACTTAACCGCTGATTTATAAGATGTACTTCCCACTCCGCTGGCTGCCGATAATTTGCCCATTATCCATCGTTACCACCCGTTTTTTAACATAATCAACTACCTCCCGGTCATGAGTCACCAAAACAATCGTGGTGCCAAATTCATTGATTTTTAGAAGCAAATCGGCAATTTCTCTGGTCGTGATTGAATCCAGGTTGCCGGTCGGCTCATCTGCTACTAAAATTTTGGGGCGATGGACTAACGCCCGGGCAATCGCCACTCGCTGTTGTTCCCCGCCGGAAAGCTGGCGCGGGTAGCGGCGGTCCTTGCCCTCCAGACCGACGATCCGCAACACTTGCGGCACCACGGCCTCAATTCGTTTCTTGGGCGCGCCGCAGACTTCCAGGGCAAAAGCGATATTTTCGTAAGCGGTTTTTTGGCGCAAAAGTTTAAAGTCTTGAAAAACCACGCCGATCTGCCGCCGCAAAAATGGTATTTCGCGGTTTTTAATTTCGGTGATATCCCAACCGCCGACAATAATTTGCCCTTTGTCCGGCCGCTCTTCGGCGATCATCAGCCGCACCAAAGTGGTCTTGCCCGTGCCGCTTTGGCCCACGATGGAAACAAACTCTTTCGGCTTGATATGGAGCGTCACGCCGTTCACCGCTTTAGTGTCGCCGGGATAAATTTTGCTGACATTTTTGAATTTGATCATACTCGTTCGGCCACTAAAATACTAAAACATTGAAACAATTAACTATAAAGTGTCTTTTTGTTTTAATGTTTTAATGTTCTCGTGTTTTAATGCTTCGCCACCGGCTCCACCAGCACCTCGATCACCCCGGCGCGCTTATTGGCAATTTTCTTAAAAGCCACCACATCCAGATCAATCGCCCGAGCTGGAAAAATATCCCGCTCCGGACCGAAGTCGTTGACTTTTACCACCACTGACTTGCCATTCGCGATGTTAGTCACTTTTAATTTCGTGCCTTTGGGATAATCGGGTGAAGCGGCGCAGTCGCACTTTTTATAATTATACCACGAGGCTTGCCCTTCGCCCATAATCTTCGCGTCGCCGAGCACTATTACTTTAGCGTAAGGCAGATAAATCGGCGCTTCGATCAGCCGTTTGGTTGAGTCAACTATCTGGCTGGGCAGCGCCTGCCAAGTTTTGCCGTTCCAGAAAAAAATCCCCTTCGCCGCTAAACTCGCCTCATAAGTTAGCTGCAAGCGCAAAGGCTGGCGGCGGTTATAGGCTTTTTTATTGGTTAAATCAAATTCCCAGAGCGGACTCAGAGCCACTTTATTGTCCGGTAAAGTTAGTTCTTCAGGAAAAATATTCCTCTTTTTGAAGATAATATCTGTTTCAGCGCCAAGAGTCTTAGCACCCAGACTTAATTGAAAACCGCTGGCCGGGCCGATTGACTGCTTTAACGCCGCCGCTTTAGAGCTTAAGCTAACCGGGAAAATTTCCACTTCCGCCGCCGGCGTTGGCGCGGTTTCTGCTTCTTCAGCCATAACCAAAAACGGCGATATTAACAGAATTAAACTGAATATCGCTGAATGCCAAACCACCCTTTCCCTTGATTTTTTTTCCATAGCCGTATATAATTTCAGACACTTGCGGAAGGCGCTCGCCTCAGCCTGCCTTTATCCGAGCGGATGTCGTATAACGGTATTATACTAGCTTCCCAAGCTAGTGAAGCGGGTTCAATTCCCGTCATCCGCTTAGACCATGGCAAGCAACCGATCCCTTTAATTTGCCGGCCATCTTAGCTCAGTTGGTAGAGCGACGGTATCGTAAACCGTAGGTCGTGGGTTCGATCCCCACAGATGGCTCCAAATCAAACGGATTAACAAAATAGTAATAAAATAGAAGTTACTTCGCCAAGATAGAACCATCAACTAAAACGATGTCCGGCTAAAATTATAAACTGCGTGGTTTCCGACTATCGACTAAGGCGATGGCAGATGAAAATAACCAATTATCTTAAAACCGCGAAAGATATCCTTTCGCGGTTTTAATTTTAGCTTTATAAGCTGAGATATTTTTTGACCGCTTTAGAGTCTCTGGTCTCCGGCAAATAAGTTCCCAGCGTCACGCCTTTAATCAGGATATGGCTGGCTTTAACTTCTTCCACCTGCTTGCCGTCAGCGCTCGCTTCGTGTTTCTCCACCAGTTTAATAATGTGATAACCATAGCTGGTTTGGACCAAATCGCTGGTTTCCCCGACCTTCATGCCAAAAACCGCAGTCTCAAATTCCGGCACCATCACGCCGCGGCCAAAAAATCCCAAGTCTCCGCCTTTGTCTTTGGTACCCGGGTCTTCACTGTATTCCTTGGCCAAATCCTCAAAACTTTTTTCGCCTTTTTTCACTTCGGCGAGCACCTTATCCGCCCGCTCCTTAGCCGGCTGTTGCAAATCTTTGTCAAATTCCATCGCCGAGGCGACCTTGTCATAAAGCATATTGCCTTTCAATACTTCCTCTTTAAATTCCGGCGCCGTTAAATTGTAAAATTCCTTAATCTTGGCAATCGCTTCGGTCTCATCGGTAAAGGTGCTAACCACTTCTTTCTGCCAAAAAGCCTCAATCTCAATATCGCTGACGGTTAATTCATACTTTTTGGCCAATTTTTCCACCAAAGTCTTGCTAATCAGCTGATTATAAATATCCTGCCGGTTTTGTTTTTCCGTCGGCAATTCGCTCGCTTGAATATTGCCGGTTTTCACTTGTTGTTGGTAGTAATAAGTCAAAATCCGGTAATCGCGGTCAAAATCGCGGTAACTGATCAACTTACCCTCCACCGAAGCAATCGGCAAAGACAAAAACTTAGCCATGCCGGTCAAGGCCGGAAACCGGAACGGATCACGATAAAATACGACCACCGAAACAATCATTAAAACCAAGGCAACACCAATGACGCCGATGCCCGCGCCCAGGGCAAACTTTTTGTATTTTTGGCTGGCAGGCGCGTCTTCGCTGACGGCCGGGCTAGTCATTTCTTCGTCGAGTAGCTCACTGACTGACTTTTTTTCTTTTTGATTAAGCATAATTTTCTTTTTTATAATTAATTATTTTTTATTTAATTAACCTTAAGATTTTAGTCCAAAAAAATAGTTCCACCAACGACCCGGGTTGCCCCACCGGCCGCCTGACTCCGCTGTCAGTTTAGTGGCGAAACCGCCATCCGCCTGATTAATCACCACCACTTCTTCACCCGGCTTTTTTAGGCCCAGTTTAACTCTCGCCTCTTCCTCGGTAAAATTAGTTGTTTGCAAATAATTAATCAACTGATTAAATTCCTGATTTTTATTCTCCAGTTCCGACACTTGCCCGGCCAAAGCCTTGATTTGCTCTTCCAAATAATAACGGCGGTAAAACTCGCGGCCAAAGGTAACCAGCAAAAAAACCAGAATCACCAAACAAACCGCAATCAGCCACCTTGATTTTAAGATTTGTCCGGAGGAAAATTTCATAAAAACCTTGGCGGTTACCGAGACATTCAGCAACCAGCCCATTATAACAAAAAAACCGCTAATCTGCCATTCCCCATATAATTAACGGAATTTTACCGCTCTTTTACCTCTGATTCTAGAAAATCTTTACCCCCCCCGACTGCCTTATCCGCCCTTTACTTCTCGGATAATTTTATCAAAACCAACCGGACCCAGTTCGGCCTTCATTTCATTGAGCAATTTTTTAAGGCTCGCGGCGGTATCAATCGACCCTTCGACTGGTCTAACGGTTGCCAAGCTTTTGGCTGACCGCGCCGCCTCCACCCAGCCAATAATCTGTTGACAGATAAACTGTGGATCTTTTATGCCTTTAACCACAATTTTGGCTCGACCCGGCGGAATGGCATATTGAATCAAACCGTAGTTGAAAATTGATTCAACTACTCCTTTGCGACGATAACTTAAATCATGGACATGTTCCAGCGGCACTTCCGAGATCGTCCGGTCCCAAATCCCCCGCTGGTCAAAATCAATCAGCCGCCGGTCGGTCACGACTAAACAATTAAAATAATAAGCGATATAAAGCCGCGCCGCCGCCAATACACCGATTAACAGAAGTAAAATAAATAATATTGGTCCCCAAGTGGCAATGGAAAATAACAAATAAAGCAAAAACCATGGCAAAAGGAGCAAAACTAAAGCGGCCGCCGCCTGCCAAAAATAAGTCAGGCTGTATCGCCGGAGCAGAAACAAAATTCGCTCTTCGGCGGCTAGGTTGAGATTTTTGATTAACCGGCGATTATCCATAGTCAAATTATAACAAAAAACAACCTCCTAATCCAGAGATTGCTTTTTGGTGGGTGCTGCGGGGATCGAACCCGCGACGCCCAGCTTAAAAGGCTGGCGCTCTACCACTGAGCTAAGCACCCGAAATAATAAAATGACAAATGTCCAAATCCCAATGACCAATCAATGCCAAATAACAAATATCAAATATCAATCGTTATAATATCGGCTTTATTCTATATTTTCACTGGCCTTTTGTCAACTCCACCACCGCCTTAACCATCGCCTCAGCCGCGCCGGGCTTTAATAACGACTTAATATTCCGCTCTAAATTGGCTTTATCCGACTTGCCGTCTAAAAGATTTTTAACGGCTAGAGTTAAGTTTTCCGGCGTCAAATCCGCCTGGGGCAAAACCACAGCCGCGTTCCGCCGGGCAAAATAACTGGCGTTGGCCTCTTGGTGGCTGTCTGCCATCGGCACAATAATCACCGCTTTGCCAAGCGCCGCCAGTTCACTCAAAAAACCCATACCTGCCCGAGAAACAACTATATCCGCTGCCGCCAAAGCATCCCTCATTTCCGTAGTTAAAAATTCAAAGGCACAATATCCTTTTACTGCCTGATTCTTGATTCTTAATTCGCTTGCCCCGCGTCTGCTGGGGTGATTCTTGATTCCGGTTAGATGAATCACCTGGCAAAAACCAACTAACTCCGGCAACGCTTGATCAACTGTTTCATTCAAAACCACCGAACCTGTTCCCCCGCCAACGATTAATACCACCGGCCGGCCGGACTGCAGATTAAACTTCTTTAAGCCCGCCGTCCGATCGCCCTGAAACAAACTCGCTCGCACCGGATTGCCAATCCAACTGGTCTTGCCCGTCGGATAATTTTTCAGTGAATCTTCTAGCGCCACGGTGATTTTCCTCGCGAAGGGGGCCATTAGCCGGTTAGCGAGTCCCGGCGTTAAATCTTGCTGATGCACCAAAACCGGCACACGGCAAAACCGGCCGGCCCAAACTGCGGGCACCGAGATAAACGCCCCGGCCGTTAAAATCACCTGCGGTTTAAACTTTATAATTATTATTAAACTTTGGAAAAATCCTGCCAGCACCAAAAACGGCGCCGCCAAATTTTGCAGGGAAAAATACCGCCGCCATTTGCCACCGATTATCGGCTGAAATTTGATGCCCGCCAGTTCCACCACCGCCCGCTCCGGACCGGCCTTGGTCCCCAGCCAAAGGAACTCAGCAGTTAAGCCATCGGTTTTTAATTGTTCGGCCGTGGCGAGGAGCGGCGTGACTGAGCCCATGGTTCCGCCGCCGGTCAGTAATATTCTCATAAAATAGAATCAAGAATTAAGAATCATGAATCAAGAATAAATGATCAATGTCCAAGCTCCAATGACCATCCGCCGATTCGGCGGACCCAATGACTAATGTCCAAGCCACAACGGGGTCGCTTCGGGATAGCCACCTTTGGTCATTGGACATTGATTGGACATTGGGATTTGGATATTGGACATTCTAACTAGACTTAAAGATTAAACACCGTTTACCGACCTTCTTGATTCTTAATTCTTGATTCATGATTCTCCCTTAAACTTTGCTAAACCTGCTAATATTCACCAATATCCCCGCCGACGCCAGTGTCGTCATCATTGCCGTGCCGCCGGCCGAAACCAGCGGTAAAGGAATGCCGGTCATCGGCATCAGCGCCAACAGTCCGGCCATATTGATAAACGCCTGAAACGAGATAGTAGCAATAATCCCGACGACCAGCAAGCGAGAGAAGCGGTCCGGCGCGTTCTTGGCGAGCTGGATACCGCGGTAAGCGAGCATGATGATTAAAATGATAAACAAACAAGTAAAAATAAATCCCAGCTCTTCACCCATGATGGCGAAAATTGAATCGCCGGACACTTCCGGCAGATAGGAAAACTTTTGCCGCGAGTGGCCGAGACCGAGACCAAGGAACCCGCCCGAACCAATGGCAATCAACGACTGCCACAGATGATAAGTCACATCTTGTGTGTCTTTACCCGGAGACCAAAAAGCAATAAACCGGTTCATGCGGTAAGGCGCGATTTTAATCAGCAGTAAAAATGCCGCCAACCCGGCCGCGCCCATCGCCGCCAAATGGCGTAAATTGCCGCCGCCGACAAAATAAACCGTCACCGCCGCCACGATAATAATTGAAAGTGTGCCCAAATCCGGCTGTAAAATTATTAGGAGCGAAATAATTGATAATGCCGCAATAAATGGCACAAAGCTGGAGTGGAGATCTTGAACCTTCTGCTCGCCGCGGTTATTCAGCCAGGCGGCCAAATAAATCAAAAATGTCAGCTTGACGATTTCCGACGGCTGGACGGAAAAGCCAAAAATATTCAACCAACTGCGCGCCGAACCATATTCTGCCTGCAAACCCGGAATAAACACCAAAATCAGTAAAACAATGGAAAAAATCAAAAACGAAATGGCGAGTTTATTTAATTTTTGGTAATGAAAACGGCTAAAAAAAACAAACAGGATCAAACCGGGCAACAGGCCGGTCAGGAGCTGGTGCTTTATAAAATAATAAGGATCTTGAAATTTCTGATAGCCAAGCGGCGCGCTAGCCGACGACAAAATTACCAAGCCGAAAAGCAGGAGCCCGGCGAAAAGGCCGATAAGAAAATAGTCTGGCTGATGGCCCCGTTGAGTCATAAAAACATTAAAACATTAAAACATTAAAACAAATTTGCCACACCTGGTTTTCAAGTTTTAATGTTTTAATACTTTAATGATATTTTTGAATTGTTCTCCCCGATCAAACTCATTAATAAACAGCCCGAAACTGGCCGCGCCCGGCGAGAGTAAAATAATTTCGCCCGCTCGCGCCAATTTTTGCGCGGCGCTGACCGCGGCCGGCATACTCCCGACTTCCGTCATGACCCAGTAGTTTAATTTTAACAATTCTTTTTTAAGTTTAACGCTCGCCGACCCGCGAAAGAGCACCACGGCTTTGGCGTATTTTTTTATCGCTTGGGCAAATTCGCCAAATTCTAATTTCTTGTCCGCCCCGCCGGCAAGGAGAACTATATTTTTCTTTTGCCCGCCCAAAGTTTTTAAAGCCTGGATCGCGGCTGTCGGCGCGGTCGCTGTCGTGTCATTATAATAGCTGACACCTTTAACGGTTTTAATTAACTCCAGCCGGTCGCTGACGCCGGTAAACTGCTTTATCGCTTGCCGAACCGCCGCCAATGAAACACCGGCCACTAGCGCCAACGATAGCGCCGCTAAAATATTTTCTAAATTATGTTCCCCGGGAATTTTGACCGCCGAAGTTTTAATCACTTTAACTGTTTTATTTCCCGAACGGAATCGCAGCCAACCATCTTTAATAAACCCGCCGTTCCCGCTAGTAAAATACTTTTTGGAAAACCAGAATAGCCGGCTGGGCACCAACTTCGCGAGCTGACGACTGGCTTGATTATCGCGGTTTAAAATACAAATGTCTTCCGGCTGCTGAAATTTGAAAATGAGGGTTTTGGCTTTAATGTAATCCCCAAGTGACCGATAGCGGTTCAGGTGATCGGGCGAAAGATTAGTAATCAAAGCAATCTGCGGGCTGATTTTAAGCGGCGCGAGGCCTTCCAGTTGCCAAGACGACAGCTCCAGAATCACACTGGAATTTTTCTTGATTTTATTCAAAAAATCCAAAGGCGAAACTCGGATATTGCCGGCGACAATCGGCTTTTTACCGGCAGACTGAAAAATCTTGCCGATTAAAGTCGTGGTGGTGGTTTTACCCTTAGTGCCGGTAATACCAATAATCGGCGCCGGACAACGCTCAAAAAACAAACTCATGTCGGTTACCACTGGCACGCCGGCTTTATTGGCAATTTTTAAAAACGGCGATTCGCTCGGCACACCGGGATTTTGGATCACCAAATCGGCATTTTTAAAATCGGCCGGCTGATGGCGGCCTAAAACATATTTGATGGGCAGACTTTTAAGTTCTCGGAGGGTAGCTTTCAGCTGTTCTTTAGTTTTCAAGTCAGTCACCGTCACCCGCGCGCCTTGTTTGATTAGCCACTTGGTCACGCCCAGCCCCCCGCCGTGGAGGCCGAGCCCCATCACTAGAACTTTTTTATTTTTTAAGCCCAAAGCATTCATAAATAGGTTGCCTATAATAGAAAATGGCTAAAATTGAAAAACTACTTAAAAAGGAATTTTTCTTAACTCTAGCGATATCTTCTAAATAATTTTAGCAGAAATAACAAAAAAAGTCACTTTATTAACAAGCAACTTTCTAATTTCAAAATAACTCAAAATATTAACTCAAAGATCAAAATGCTTTTTTAAATACTCCTTCAGGGCAATAATCAATTTGGCATTAACCTTACCTATTTTTTTAGAAAAACGACTATAATCAAATGAAGTTATACAATAGACCTTAGCGACGGAATCCGCCCTCAACCTATTATCTTGGTCGGTTGGAATTATAATATCATCTCCCGTAACATTGCCTGCTTGAGTTGTAAGCGGCATCACTGTTACCAGATTAGATTTATTTAATTGTTCATTGGATTGGATAACTATAGCCGGTCTTTTATTTTGATACTCATGCCCAACACTAGGATCAAACTCCGTCCAGACTATATCGCCAAACTCGAGATCGCCTTTTTTAATCATAATTTTTCATAATAATTATAGTCTTCCCTGGAAATAGGACCAATAGTTTTCAAAATGTCTTTGGCTGATTCGTCTCTGGCGAACAGAAGCTCATCCGGTTTTTTGATAACATCAACCACTTTGCCGCAAACTAAATAATTAGAAAGATCATCCTCATGTATATAGATCGGAGGGATATTAAAATTTGATTCAGATATTAAAACAATTTGTCTGTTTTTTTTATCAACTAAAAACTTTTTTATATTCGCCATATTATCAATTATCGATACCACATACTCGCCGCTAACTGGAATTCCTTGATTCTTTTCGACTACCACAAAGTCTCCGTCTTCGATGCTTTTATCTTTCACATTTGCCCGATTCATTGAGCTCCCCACCGCGCGCAAAATAAATAGATCCTTTAGCCTATTTTTAAATTGATCACCCAAAATTTTTAAAGATATTTTTAGGTAACCCTCAACTATTTGATCGGCGCAAATCAGCGCCTCGCCGCAATTGGCCGAACCAACGATTGGCAAAGAAACTAACTTTGATTTTTCATCTAGGCCGCTAGCAGCGACTTTTAACGCCTTGCCGTCAGCGCCGACCAACAGAAGACCCTTGGCAATCAATTTATCCAAATGATGCTTTATTTTTTGGGGACTATTCGGTTCGCCGATTAATTCCCCTATTTTCCTTAATGTTAAATCAGTTAAATTATTATTTTTAGCTAAATTTAACAATTTTTCTTGGATTAAATGCATATATCATTATTTATTGTACTGCCTTATTACCCAATTATAGCGCCGATAACAAAGCTTTGTCAATAAGTTTTACACAGCTTAATTCTTGACAAGATTTAATTGCGTAAAAATACTTATTTATGTTATTATGCAGATAACAATATGGTCAAAGCTATCTGCCCTGCAATTGACGAGCGAGTTTACAATAACGCCGTCCTATATTTTATTAAATACTGTAATAATCAGTATTTACATGCTACAAAGCTAAATAAACTTTTGTATTATCTTGATTTTATATATTTTCGTGATCATAAAAAAACAGTTACTGGCGATGTGTATATACATCAGGGCTATGGTCCCGTACCATCACGAATTGATGAAATTCTTTCTAAACTTAAAACTGAAGGAGCAATTGATACTAAATCAGTCAATTATATGGACGGCGAAATGATTAGTTTTGAGATTAAAGATGTAAAAAATTTTGATGAATCTGTTTTCTCCGTCAATCAAAAAAAATTACTCAAACAAATTTGTGACGAATTCGGAAATTGGCCGACCGAAAAAATCGTTGCCCAAACGCACCTTGAAGCGCCTTGGTTCTATTCAAAACCGTATGAAGTCGTTGATTACGCTTATGCGCGCGACATTGATTTTTTTCGGTAAGTTGTCACATCTATGGCCTGGATTTATATTGAGCGAGAACAATTTGTGCGCCTGTGCGAAAAAAATGGGATTTCAATTACCGTGCGAGATGCTATTAAACTATGGGCGCCAACAGTGAGCCGTTGCGAGTTGCCGCGTCAAAAACTCGTCTATCGATCGCCAAAAAATCGCTACGAAGCCTGGTCGGCCGGAATCCCCAACCCAGATAGCAATAAAGGCAAAAGCGGCGGATACAGAATAGTTTATTTTCTTGATTTGGCTGAATGCGCAATTAATCTTGATTTTATAGAAAAACGAAAAGAGTTAGGTTTCCGCGACGAAGGACACCGCAAAAAAGACAAATATAACGATTACACGCGAAGTTTAAAAGAATATTTAAAAAAACAAGATATATAAAAGAACGAGACCGCGACTCGTTCTTTTCTTATCCAATTAATTTCCCTCCACCACCTTTATCTCCTCCTCGGTCAAACCATAAAGCTGATAGACTTCCTCGTCTATTTTTTTGCTGACCAACTATTAATTAATTTTTATTAAGTTTCATCATACTGAATATTTTTATTACCATCCTTGCTTCCCCATATTTTTACATTATTAATTGTTCCAACAACTTTTTTACCGCCGGCAATTTGATAGCCCGCGCGAAAGGCCTCATCAATTAATTCTTGCGATGCCTTTACTTTTTCGTCTATTGATTTATCTGAACGTAATGTTGTTTCAAATTCTTTCCGTAATGCTGATAGTTTAACCTTAATTCCTTCCTTAGTAACAGAAAAATATAAAACATCTTCTACGCGCCAACCAACTAAAGTTATGACCAAGGCTAGAAAGGTGATCCAATATTGTTTAGCCCAAAAAAATAGCCCAGCAAAAACTATAAGAACTATTATCAAACTTATTTCGCCCATTCTATTTTTATTTATCATATAGATAATTTTTTTAGTCAACGGGTTTTATTTACTATTTTTTTCAACAATTTGATCAATCTCCTTCATAATTCTTATTGTTTCAAAAATAGAAACAATCATTTTTTGATAATGTTCAATATCTTCACTGGCAAGATTTCTGCCTTTGCGGTCTTTAAGCCATTTTTGCGCCGGCTGATAGCCGCCAATATAAAAATTCCAAACTTCTTCTGGTACTCCGACAAAATACTGGGTTTTATTGATATAAACCTTGCCATCTTGATAATTAACTTTTTCAACTAAATTATCGCCCGCTATTAGATAAGTGGTAATAGGATTATCAACTTTCGGACTTTCCAATAAATGCAGATGACGCAATTCCTCGCCCAATCTAGCCAACGCAAAAAACTGTTTTTCATCTTTGGGATATGGCACGCGCGGAAAATCAATCTTCAAAAACTCCTTATATTTCTCGCGATAACTTGGAGAATATAAAACCGCGTAAATATAATCTAAGATGTTCTCTGGAGTAAGACGCTTGTCTGGTTTAATAGTTTCATATTCCGCAACCGGGTAGTAAACCATCTCAACGCATTCTGCGATCTTTCTTGCAATCAACAAATTTAGATTTGGCACTCTTTCGGCCTCAATAGTTCCCGAGGCACCCATTTTTATTTTTCCATCGTAAAGATAAAGTGGAGCCGTAAAAGTATGGTTTGTAATAAAATCTTCACAAGTTACTTCTTTTGTAATTAGAGCTTCTACTCCCTTATTTCTTCCTTGGTGAATAAAAGATAGTGCTAAATTATCCTTCACGATGTGTTCCATAACCTTCTTTCTACTTCTAGATAAAAAATCGTGATCAAAATATACAAATCTATAATCAAATGGCCTATATGAAAAATTTCTTATTTTTGACTCATCAAAAATTGCCCTGCTCGCCTTTTCGTATTCCCATGTGGTATTTGTCCCTAGATTATATTGAGTAATAAGCTCTTTTAACGACGGCTTATTTGTTAAAATTTTATTTATTCTGTCAAATAAAATATTTCTGCTAAAATCAGTTGCTATATCATCAACTTTTGTTTTTATCCCAGCTGAATAAATATCAAAAAGATCTGTTATTAAGAAACCATTATCATAATCTTCTTGCGAACTAAAATCTTTAGGTACAAAAAAATAATAAGGCTCTTTATAGTCAAGCTTCTTCCATTTTATTTTTTCTATAGTCGCGTTGTTCAACGCCTCATATTTATCCTTTTGTTTGCCAAATAATTCAGCATGATAAACCGCGCCGAGGGCTTTTTTCTTGCCGGCTTTTTTGACAAAAATCGTAATAGATACGCCTTGCATAATACTAAATACATTCTGATCGACACCACCGTCGGGCGCGGTTTCTTTTTTCTTGGCATTGCCGTGTAAATCTAAAACATAAATACAGTCAAATGACTCTAAAAGGGTTTTGCGCATCTGCCGATGGGTAATGCCGTCTATGTATGAATTATTGGTAATCATGCCAATAATTCCTTCACCGTTTTTATCTATTAAATACTGCGAAAAACGAATAAATTTAATATAATCGTCATCCAAGTTAATCTTTCTTTCACCTAAATCCTTCTTATAATCTTTTATCAACTCGCCAATCCATTCGCCTTTATTCTGCGAACTGACATTATAGGGCGGATTTCCTAATATCACCATTATCGGCAGATCGTTTTTGACTTTATTGGCCGCAACTGATTCATCGGTGATTGCCTGACCCAATCCCAAACCGGCAAAAAGAGTATTGTCATAGCTTTCAGCTTTTTCTAAGCTATTGGTCAAATACACGCCTAATCGCCCCTTGCCCATATCCACTCCGCCCTCCTTAAGCGTGGTGGAAAGTTTAAGATGGGCGATGGTGTATGAGGCCATCATAATTTCAAACCCGTGAAGGCGGGGCAACAGATCCTCCTGGGCATAACTGACCCAACGGCCTTTCTGACCGGTGAATGATTTTTCAATATACTCAATTACTTCGTTAAGGAATGTACCGGTGCCAGTGGCCGGATCAAGTATCTGAACTTTATGGACGCTTTGTTTATATTTCTTGCCCTGGCTGACACCCTGAATTTCCACTTTAGAAGTATCAGCTAAGCCCTTTAAACCAAACTCTTTTTTAAGCACATCATCAATCGCCCGCACAATAAACCGCACCACCGGCAACGGAGTATAAAAAACTCCCATTTTTTTGCGTTCGGCCGCGTCATACTCCTGCAAGAAATCTTCATAAAAATGAATAATCGGGTCGCGACTGTCATCCTTTTCCACTTTATAATAATCGTGGACGATCGCCTTTACATCGGCATGAATAAATTCCTCGCAAAGTTCGCTAACAATAAACTCTATCCGTTTGTCAAAATCCTCCCCGGCAATATGATCAAAAAATTTGCGTAAAAATGGATTTGACCTCGGCACCAAATCGCGCGCCTCTTGGCGGGAAAAAGTATCAGGGGTATCGTCGTTATAACGCGCCACAAATAAACCATAAACCACCGTCTGGGCGTACATATCAGCGAATTTATCATGATCCAAATCAGCCAAGAGTAATCTTTTAATAACATTATACACGGACAGCAAGCTTTCATTTGCCGGCGTATTGCCTTCTTTTAAAAATTTCTTGATGTTATCCCGAATACGGCGGGCCTTACCCGCCATCACTTTAGCCAAAACCGCGCCGGATTTTATCGGCTCATTAGCCTCGCTGATAAAATCTTTTATGGAATCATCTAATAACTTAAAATTTTCTTCAACTGCAATAATTTCTCCTGATTTTAATTCGGCAATTTTTATCGGCTCATAAAACTTTTGGCCGCTTTTATAAAATCTGAATTCCAAAGAATTGGTTAAAATGATATTAGTATAACCATAATAACGGATCATTTGCTCGCTCTTTTCTATTTCATTAAGAGAAACATTAATATCCTTAGCTTCAGCGTAAGCGACTATAATCTTTTTGTTGACAAAAACAAAATCCGGCGCGCCGTATTCGCTCCGTTTTGGTTCGTTATGAACTCTTAAAGCCGTAACTTTTTCAAACAATTCCTGAAGTGCCGGACGATAAGAATGCTCGGTCGCCTGACCGCTTTTATGGGTTTCTATTATCCGATTTAAATAATTTTTAGTAAATTCTTCATTCATATATAATTCTAAAAAGTCTTGTCTAGAAGAAACAGCGCCACGCCAATAATAGCGGTCACCCCGCCAATCAGCCAAAACCGCATCACCACTTTGGCTTCGGGCCAGCCCTTGGCCTCCAAGTGATGGTGCAAGGGTGAAGAGAGGAAGACTTTTTTGCCTCGAAATTTTTTGGACAAGAGCTGAATAATCACCGAGCCGGATTCGGCCAGCGGCACGAAGGCGATAATTGGCAAAAGTAAAACCGCGTTGGTCAGAAAAGCCACAACCGCGAGAGTGGTGGTGAGACCCAAAATTCCTGTTTCGGTCATATAAAATCTGGCCGGCGGAATATTAAACCAGAGAAAAGCCGCCAGGGTGCCCGCAATCACGCCGCAAAAAGCCGCCAAGTCAACCTTGCCGCCGGCAAAAGCAATCGCGCCATAAGCGACGAACATAATCATAAACAACCCGCCGGCCAGGCCGTCCAGTCCGTCAGTCACGCTGGTACTGAACATCGCGATCATCACCAAAATAAAAAATGGGATAAACAGCCAACCGAGCGCCAGCGAGCCATCAAACAAGATATGGATTGAGTCCCAATCCAATTTGAAGTAAAACCACCAACCGCCGATTAAACCGATCAACGAAACGAGCAGCAAACGATGGCGAAAGCGGATTCCCCCGCCTTTGCCCTTCTCGCCAAAACCCCGCACCACCAAAATGTCATCAAGGAGGCCAATCAGTGAAGCGCTGACCAGAGTGAACAGCGGCAGCCAAGTCTCGGCGCGGTTGAGAAAGCTTAAGCTCTGGAGCCAAGAACAAGTGCTGAAAATCGGGCAAAAGATCAAAAAAATAAAAGCCAAAAATAAAGTCGTCACCCAAATTAATAGCCCGCCCATCCGCGGCACATTGGTTTCCTTGTGCTGGTGCAGTTGGTTAAATATCGGCGTGCCGGCGCCGTCCGGCGCTGTGGTGCGGACGGTTTTTTTCCAACATTTATATTTATACAAAAAATGGGTCAAGAGCGGCGTCCAAAGGAGCGCCACCGCGAACCCCAGTGTCGTCAAAACGGCAATTTTGATGGCAAAAAAACCAATCATAAATTTAAGAGATGGCTACCAAACTGCTTTTAGCTGAAATTTAGGACTTTTTGGTTAAGGCGAGGAAAGGATGGTAAAATGATTTGAGTCATAGCCGCGCTACGATGAAAATCATTTTACCGCTACCTTGACGAAGCCTTAGCCGAAAAGGACAAATTTCAGCAAAAGTAGTTTGGCAGCCTTCTCAACTATTAACTAAAATTAAGAGTCCGCCGCCAATCAACAAAAAAATCTCCAGGAGTAAAGTCGTCACCGCCAGCAAATAAGCCGCGATTTTTTCTTTTTGATAAAAAATTAAAGCCAACGCCAAGTTTATCAGCCCCAAAAAACTGCCCACCAAAGGCGTTAAATAAAGTTGGAACCACGGCCCGATCAAGTCAATGCCGAAATAAACCGAGTAGTGCAGCACCAACGACGCCTCAGTCGGCCGGATGCTAAAATAAATCGCCAAATAAAACCCGAGGTTTAAAAATAAACTAACAAAAAATAAGACTAATATAATCTTATCTTGCAGCCAAACCAACTTCAATTGCCGGCGCAGGCCGCTCTCCCAAATATTTAATTTCGCTAATACCATACGAAGATTATTCTAACATAATCATTGCCTTTTTGGAAGTAGTCCTGAGTCCGAAGTCCAGAGTCCGGAGCGAGCTTTGAGCTAATTAACTCTGAGCTTCCTCGGGACTCCGGACTGTGGACTTCGGACTCATTTAGGCGCTATCTGCCGAAGTTTTTTTATAATCCCCGGCAACACGGCGACTAGCTTTTTAACTTCTGTCGCCGTATTGCCTTTACCTAATGAAATCCGCAAACTGCCATGCGCGTCCAAATGTTTCAGCCCCAAAGCGAGCAAAACATGCGACGGCTCTAAGGAGCCGGAAGCGCAGGCCGAGCCGGTGCTAACCGCGATACCTGCTAGATCAAGCATCAGCATCGCGCTTTCACCTTCAATATTTTTAAAACTAATATTTAAGTTATTCGGCAACCGTTTAACCGGGTCGCCGTTCAGTTTAGCGTCTGGAATATTTTTTAAAATGCCGGCGAGTAGTTCGTCCCTCATTTTTTTAATTTTTTTATTCTCCGCTGACCGCTTGGCGCTATTAACCAGTTCAATCGCCTTGCCCAAACCGACAATTGCCGCCGAATTCTCAGTCCCCGGCCGCAAACCATATTCTTGATGCCCGCCAAATTGGATCGGTTTAATCAGCGTTTTCGCCCGGACAAATAAAACCCCGACACCTTTGGGGCCATAAATCTTGTGACCAGACAAGGACAACATATCTACACCAAGCTCATCAACTCGGCAATTTAGATAATTAACCGCTTGTACCGCGTCAGTATGAAAATAAATCTTATTCTGCCGTTTTAAATTTAATTGCTTAATTAATTTGCCAATTTCAGCGATCGGCTGAATCGTGCCAATCTCGTTATTGGCGTACATAATAGAAACTAAAACCGTTTTGTCGGTGATTAATTTTTCCACTTCTTTTACTTCAACTAAACCGAGACGATTAACTTTAACGAAATCAACCGTCGCTTTCCCCTCTTTCGCGAGCGCTCGGCAGACTTCCAAAATCGCCGGATGTTCAATAGTGGAAGTAATAATCTGCGGGCAATCAACTTTACTACCCCGAACTATTCCCTGAATCGCCAAATTGTCCGCCTCGCTGGCGCCGGCAGTAAAAATCACTTCTGCCGGCTGGCAACCGAGAAACTGAGCCACTTGTTCTCGCGCCGTTTCCGTTCCGCCGGCCGCTTCTTGGCCAAAGCCATGGAGCGAAGACGGATTGCCAAATTTGTCGCCAAAGTACGGCAACATCACCTTTAACACCGCCCCATCGACCGGCGTGGTCGCGGCATGATCAAAATATATTTTACTAACCATATTATTAACTTTCTATTTTAGCCTTTTAACTATTTCCAGGCGGACACATGGGTCCGCCCCTACAACACGGTCTTTCAATTCTTAATTATTAATTTTTAATTTTTAATTATTTCTAAATGCCTTCCACTTTCTTAACTCCTTTCACTTCTTTTTTCAAAAATTCGGCAATTCCCTGTTGTAAAGTAATTTCCGCCATGGCGCAACCGACACACATACCCTGCAGTTTAACTTTCACTAATCCCTGCTTCTGGTTAATTGCCACCAACTTAACATTCCCGCCATGCGCTTGCAGGCTCGGCCGAATCAAAGCCAGCGCCTTTTGCACCAACTTTTTATCAATCATTTTGGCTCGATTAGTTTTAATGATTTTTTTATTTTTTATCTTCATATTTTTGAAAATACTTCTCTGCCTAATGAATTAAGTTGCTCAATTTTTTTCTTTTCCGGCTCAAAATCACCGTCTTCGGACCAGCTAATGCCCAAAAGAATTATCAACTTTAAGGCATCGTAAATATGATTCTGCTCAAGGTTATTTAATTTTCTATGTTTTGAATACTGCTTCACGATATAATTAACTAGATCCATATCAAATCCTTTCTTGGGAGACCAAGCCCACCAGTATATCAGATTAGCGACATCAAAAATTAAGTAAGTATAAAAACTAACATCAAAATCCAATAAAACGACTACTTGTCTATTTTTAAAAAGAAAATTTGTGTTGTTTAAGTCAGCATGACAGACACCTTTAGGTAAAGCAGCTGGCAACTCTAATTTAGCCAATTCATTTTTAAACCAACCTTCTCTTACTTTCTTTTGTAACTTTCTAGGATGTTTTTTATATTCTTCCAAACAATGCTTAATATCTTGCTTCTGATGATAACTGGCATAATTTGGTTTATACTTTTTTGTAATATTATGCAGTTTCGCCACAACTTTAATCACCTCGGATAATTCTTCGCGGCTAGAAATATTATTTGGATTTTTGATTGACTTGGCATCAATATACTCAATAATAATATATGGTTTTGATTTGTACTGGCCGATAAATTTGCCAGCTGAATTTTGTAATGGAACCGCCACGGGGAAATTTTTCTTTTTTAAATAATTCAAAATATTTACTTCATATAAAACATGCCTGGCCGACCGATTCTCATAATATCTTAAAACAAACTTGCCTTTAGTTGTTTCTAATAAAACCGTGGTATTGACCCATCCATGAGTAAAATATTTGGCGCTCTTAAATTCTCCCAAATTATAGCATGAGAGTATTTTAATAAAATCACCTTTTGACAATTTAGTTTTTGGTATGCTTCTTTTTATCATAGCTTGTTCTTTTGTTTTAATGTTTTAATGTTCTTGTGTTTTTATGATAGTTCTCCACCGCCTTCTTCAACGCCTCTTGCGCCAGAAACGAACAGTGAATCTTGATCTTCGGCACATCGCCGCCGAGTTTTTTGATAATATCCTGACAGCTGATTGCTAGCGCGTCTTTAATTTCCCGACCCTTAATCATCTCGGTTAAGACCGAAGAGTTGGCAATCGCTGTCGCGCAACCGAGAGTTTCAAACTTCACCTCCGCAATAATTTCTTTTTTCCCCTGTTTTTTGATTTTCAAATACAGCTTCATGATATCGCCGCAAACCGGATTGCCGGCTTCGCCCAACCCGTCGGGCTTTTTGATCACGCCCATATTCCGCGGGTGCAAAAAGTGGTCCATGATGGTTTTGTTGTATAACATATATAATATTATTTAATAATTTCAGCTAAAGTTATTTGCTTTAAAGTTTTTTTGATCGCTTGGTTAAGCTTTTGCCAGACCAGCCGCGCGCCACAATCTTTGGCCGTACAAAAGCTTTCCGCTTCGGCGCAGGCAAAAGGCGTGACGCTACCTTCCAACGCTTCAAAGATTTCTTTAATGGAAATTTTTGCGGGTGATTCGGTCAGCATATAACCGCCTTTAATCCCCGCCGCGCTGTCAACCAGTTTGGCGCTTTTCAGGCTCGCCATAATTTTCTCCAGATAACCAAGAGAAATCTTTTCCCGGCGGGAAATCTCACCCAGCGACAAACTGCCGCCGCGGTAGTGCCGCGCCAGCTGAATCATCGCCCGCAGGCCGTAACTGCTTTTGGTGGAAAATTTCATAAAGTAAACACCTACTAATCTAGTAGGTGTTTAAAGTTTACCAAATGCCTTAGCCGTTGTCAAGCGCTAGAAATTCTTAATAATTTTTTCTATCTTTCGTTTACCCAGATAGACTCGAATGCCAAAGTAGCAGCTAAGCACCGAAAGACAGATCAAAAGAAAAGCCACCAGAATTACCAAAAAATAAGGGTAAAACAAAACCAAAACCGCGAAGACAAAGAGAAATAAACTCTGCAGGAGCAGAAACCAAACCAACTCGCGGACGGCGCCATTAAGGCCGTGGTAGAGGTCTTTCATAAAGACAATATATTAATTATTAACAAGTAAATTCAGTATAACACGGAAATAACATGACATGAAAATCACATAACATGGAACACATAACAAAACTGCTATCCAGGGCTTGTTCCATGTTATGTGTTATGTGATTTTAATAGATTTCTTTACGGTAGCAGTCTTCACAATAAACCTTCTCCGGCCGGTCGGGTATCAGCTAGCGCAAACTATTCGCTTTCATGGTATTCCTCTTCAGTATTTATATTCCACAAATTGTTTTTATCGCTAATATCATTAATAATATTATCCGCCGCGGTAAAGCCGGACAAAATTGAGTGATCCATATTATTATAACGATGCATGCCGTTCCGGCCGATTAGAAATAAATTTTTAAAATTGTTAACAAAATCTTTGATTTCATTAAACCGATCGTAGGCGCCAAAGTAAGCTGGATAGGCTTTGGCCGTCCTAATAATACAACTATCCAAAACATCTTCCTGATTAATAATATCAATCTTGGCTAACTCGTCAATAGCAAATTTTTTAAACTCTTCATCATTTTTACTGAATAAATCATCATTAAAATTTCCGAAATACTCCATGCCAAGCCACACATTATTTTTGTTTTTTACTAAATAGGGGCTCCAATTATTAAAGATTTGCAATCGCCCGACTTTAACCTCTTTTTCTTGAATATAAATCCAATTATCAGGAATAAGGTTATTAAATGTTTTAATTTTGGTTTCATTTTTAATTTTTAGTTTGTTCAACAGTAAGCCAACAGTAATAAAATCGCGGTAACACAACCCTCGAGCAACGGCTAATATATTGTCTGGGGCCGCCGGAGTTAAATTTACAATCAAGTCTTGAATCGGCATACTGGAAATAACATAATCCACCGGTCTAAAAAACACCTCGCCGGTTAATAAATTTTTTATTTTCACTCCGGTAATCGCCTGCCCGCTTCTTTCTAGGCCCACTACTTGCTGATTCAAATTAATTTCTCCGCCTTTATTCTTAATAATTTCCGCCACGGTTTCATACATTTGTCCCGGCCCAAGTTTTGGGTACCAAAAACTATCAATTAAGCTGGTCTCGGTTTTATTTTGTTTAAACAAAAACTTAAAAATTAATCCGTTCTTAAAAATATGCCGCATCGCCTCGGTGATTGAAAGCCCTTTGATCCGCTGCGCGCCCCACTCCGGTTTTATTTCCGAGCAAGACACGCCCCAAAGTTTTTCCGTATAATCTTTAAAAAAAGTTAAGTATAATTCTCGGCCAAAACGATTGCTAAAAAAATCGGCCAAAGATTTTTCATTCTTTATCGGCCATAGTCTAATTTGCAAATAACTAAAAATAATTCTGGCAGTTCTGACTATTCCTAGATTCTTTAAAGTATTAAAACTTAAATCAACGGGATAGCTAAAAAATTTTCGCAAGAAAAAAATGCGAGACAATCGCCGCCTTAATAACATAACTTTATCAACCTTTTCCGGATCAGGCCCGGCATTATCGGCCCGCCGCTCCAGCGGTAAAATTTCTTGCCAAAAATCCGTGATTCTTTTTGATTTTGAAAAAAAACGATGACCGCCAATATCAATCCGGTTGCCGTTATAGGCTACGGTTTTTGATATGCCGCCCACTTGACTATCACTCTCAATAATAATCGGCCGAATATCAGATTTTTGGACTAGCTCATAAGCCGCACCCAAGCCGGCCGGGCCAGCGCCGATAATCACCACGATTTTCATAAAGGTTAGATTAGTTGGGACGGTAAATAAAAAAGGTTATTTTACTTTGTTAATGCACAATATACACATTATCTGAATTAAAATTTTTATATTTCAGCCACGACTTTCTCGATTCGGCGCTCATCTCAACCCAATAATCCGCGTAGCCCTGAGGCGCAGTTAGAGTATAGCCATTCACACATTTCAGATTAAGCGTTTGGCAAGCGAGCATCGCGTCAACTTGATATTCTATTTGCTTATTGGGATCATAGGCTGTGATATTTGGTTCATAGGAGACCACTGAATTAGGCGGAATATCTTGCATCTTCGCAATCAAATTATTAACCCGAGTTTGAGAAATTTGTTTTTCCATGCGATACGGTATCCAGACTTCGTTTTGGTATGGTGATGTCCAGAAATAGTTATCCGCGATCAGCGCGCCGGCTAATAAAATAAAACCGACCGCGGCGATTAAATTCTGTTTTTTAAATATAAGGCTAAATAAATAAGCGACAGCGATTGAATAAAAAATTAATTCTATATTTATAATTCTGGTTAATGAACGCAAGGCGTTAAATCCCGGAAAAGCAAAAACGACGCCGTAAAAAGAAAAATCGCCAAAGCGGATAAAAAAAATAAAAGTAACTAATCCGCTAAGCGCTAAAATTAATAATTTTTTATCAAGTTTGATTTTACTAAAAGTATTTTGGTTGATTATTTTACTAATGGTAACAAAAAATAAAAGTAAAATACTTAGAGTGGCAATGCCACCGGCAAAAATTTGATGATCCCACCAAGCGGGCAAATTAATGCCGGTTTGGTTTAAAAAATTCCAAAAAATACTTCCATCGGAACTAAAGAAAAATGATTTCAGTGTTGGCACGGTTGATAATATGCCTTCATAGCTATATTCCCCGACTTCTTTCGCTCTTTTAAGATAAGGCAACATTAAAGGGAGAATGGCCAGGATATTAACCAAAACTGACGCCCCAATAAACATTAGCCATTTTGTATCTTTTAATTTTTCCATCAAAACCTGCCGGTTAAATAAAATAATCAATATTAGCATTATGCCGATTGAAGCCATTAACATTAAGCCAAGATAAATGCCGCAGTATAACTGATAAACAACCATCAAGAGCGCGACAAAAAAATATTTTGGTTTAAAATCGTCAATGAATAAATAAGCGGCCCAAAAAGCGAGCGGAATGGGAAATCGGGGGAAATTTTGGGCATGTACCATTTTAGACTGCAAGGCCATGGAAAAGGCAAAAACTATTGCTCCCAGTACGGCGGCATATTTATTTTTGAAAACATTTTTTAAAAATAAATAGCAAGTTGAGTAGGATAAAATTGCCATTAAAACAAACCACCATTGAAAAGAAGTTTCTCGGTCGCCGCCAATAATTCTAAAAATAGAGTAAAGGGGCGCCGAGCCGACAAGATTGTCTGAATACGATATAATATCGGCTTCGGGAAAAATAAACGGGGCATTCCAGAGCGATTCCGCCTGACCAGTCAGAAATTTATGCGCGTGCTCCAGCACATACATATTAAAACGAGCGTCTCCTAAGTCCCCCGGAAAATAAGAAAATGAGGTGCCGGTAATATTCAAGGTAATAAAATACAATCCTAAAGATAAACCGATAATAAAAGGCAGAATATTTAAAGCCAAAACCGCAATTTTTTTCATAAAAATACAGATAAGCACAGATCCGTGCTGATCTGTGATAATCTGTGAAAATCTGTACCGTTAATAGATTTCCTGCCGATAACACTCCTCACAATAAACCTTCTCCGGCCGATCTAGCGAATATGCCGTCTGCATCGCCACGCCGCATTTATCGCATTTTCTTTGGTATAAACGGCGCGGATTGCGGAGTTTTAGCCGCTCGGCATGGCGGCAATTGGGGCAAAGCCGCGGCAGGGGCAAATTTTGCTCTTGATAAAACTTTAGTTCCTGTCGAATCAGCTTATAATTTTTTTGGCAAACCGCGCAGGCTAAGACTTCTTGCAGGATATTATCTTTAACTTCGGCAATATTATCTGCCAAATCTTCCGGCTTAATTGTTTCCTGCCCTACGGTGAACGGCAAATTGTCGCGCCAGTTAAACCCGCGGCTTAAAGCTTCTTCTTTAGTTAAAGGAAAATTTTCTTGAGCCAATGTCTCATTATAACCAAACGGCGACATCTTGGCCGAAAAAAATTCGCCCCACTCCCCGCCTTGCTTCATATGTTCAATAATTTTTGGCACCAACCGGTTGTATTCTTTTTCCGTGTATTCTTTATTCAGAATACAATATTTTTTGTGCCGCAAAGATACGCAACCAAAAAGATTCTGTGAGCTAAAGCAAGAATCAGAGTAACGGATACCTTGATTATAATAACTCATTAGAGAAAAGGCCGTATCCCGGCCGACTCCGGTAGAAATGTTTTCGTACATCAGTTCGCCTTCTGACAGGCCATAGACATCATGGGCGTCTTTAGCGTCTAGTGATCGCCAAAGGTAAGAACAATCCTCGGCGTCATAAACATCAAAACAGTCACGGGCATTTTTGGTGTTAAGGAGATAATCGCCAGAACTGTTAACCGTCTTGATCAGCCAAAGATTTTTCCGCGGAAATCTCTGTAAGTGTTGGTGAAATTTTTGTTTAATTATTTCTAGCGCGGCAAAACTGCCATTAAAATATTTTTTCAGCCGGACTTGATATTCTTCCGGAGTTAACTGCTCGTTGAACCAACAATATGACGCGTTCCTTAGATTAACCGAACCGAGGCAATTTTGGCAACCAACACAATTATAACAAAACCAACAATCAATCAAATTGGAACAGTTTTGGACAAAACCGCAGGCATAACAATGGTCAATGTCCACACCCTCATAACACTTCTCTGATTGCTCTTTAGCGCTAATGCAGTCCAGGCAGTCGCAACTATTATCAGTATTTTGGCAATAATAACAATCTTCGTTTTTTACCATGGAGAAACATAAGTAACAATTTTTATTATCCCGGGCATAGTTGATAAAATCACTGTTAACCGGATTCATGTTGTACATAGAAAAATGCGGTGTAACTTTCTGTAATTCTGCGAACTGGCTGAAAAACGGCCGAGTAAAATCAAACTCCCGGCCGTAGTCAAGGGCATCCCAACCATCACCCCACCAAACTTTCTGTTCATAAACTACTACCGGCGCTTCCGGCGAATACATGGAAATTATTTCCTGGCCGGTTGCCGCGCACTTCCTTTTGTATAGAGTCCGATCATTACGCCAACAGAGCCGCCGCTGCGCGCGGCAACCGGGACAAAATGTCGGCGCGGGCACGCCAATCTTCTGATAGAATTTTATATCTTCGGGATAAATAGTAAATTCTGTTTGGCAATTTTTACAAGTGGGCATGGGGATAATTTAAAGTTTAAAAATCAAAATGGAAAATGACAGTGTAAAATGTAAAATTGCCAGCTTCTCGGCGGTTTAATGAATCAGCTATTTTACCAGACATTTTTAATTTTAAATTGTCATTTTCCATTTTGATTTTTAATTTTTACATTTTTTTAACTATAATCATGACCTTTTCTCCGTTGTAGATTTCTCCCCCGTTCCAATCATGCGTCGCGTCGATCAGTGTCTGGTATTCGTATTTATAATCTTTACCCAGGCGCGTGCCCGGATCATTGGTAATAAATTGGTCGCGGTCGTAGCCTTTGACTACCAGCATGTGATAAAGCGGCCCCGCGCCGCTGTAATTCGGATTACCAATATCTTGGCCGGTCAAGGGCAAAATAATTATGTTGCCCGCCACCAATTCTTTTTTGATTTTTTCTACCGTCACCTCGGCGCTCACTTCCGCATTTAAACCAAAGTACTCGCGCGCCATGATAGCCACTTCTTCTGTATCCACGCTCAGATTCTCGCCAAATTTTTCCAGTTCCCAGGGCGCCACTTTATCTAGCTCAACCTTCATAATGCTTTCGTCCAGCGCCGCGCCTTGAAAAAACTTTTGCGCCATAATCAAGGACGCCTCTTCACAGGCATCTTCATAAAAAGGATTGGACCACTGGCCAAATGGCGCTTGCCGGCTAAAAGCCATTGCCTGGTCAAAAGTGGCCGGTAACCCAGCCGTTGGTGGCGTTTCAACTTCAGCGACTTTTTCCGCCACTACCTCCACGCCGTCGTTGATGACTTTTTTTACGCCGGCTTTAAGCTCGGCGGCTAAATCTGCCTCATTAACCGCCTCTTCAGCATTTATCGCCTCAAAATCAGGCAAATTTTGCCCCGCTACTTGATCTTCCGCGGCTTTTGGCAGCGTCCGGCCACAACCGGCCAAAACCACCAAAAATAGCCCTAAAATTAGATAGTATTGTTTTTTCATAGTATTACGATTATACTGGCAAAATACCGCCTTGACAAGCCAGAAAACATCAGTTAGAATACAACCACTTTTAAATTTAACCCCTAAACAGGGCTTAACCACTATCCTTTATGTCACATAAGAAAGCCGGTGGCTCTACCTCGCTAGGCCGAGACTCCGTTGCCAAAAGACTCGGCGTCAAACTGATCGGCG
>JBAZBH010000004.1:0-78858 GCA_041671565.1 Patescibacteria group bacterium | reverse complement strand
TCTTTCTTAAGCAGAATGGCGATCTCCAGCCGTTCGGCCTTTTTGAGGTGTTGGTAACTCTTCTTGGTATTTGGCATAGGTTCTTATTCTACCTTGCCAAGTGTTGCACTTCAAAGGTTAATTTCGGATAGACCTGAAAAACAGTGCATCCCTTTGGTCTGTCAGGGATATCAGGACCATAAGGAAGTAGGGTCGGCCACCCTTTTCCCTTCCCAGTTTTTGGGATAAGCGGGTAAGTACTTCTTAAAGTCTAAACCACTCTAAGGAGGAACGGCAATGAGTGAAGGGCACAAACAACTATTTGATAGCGCAAAATGTGAGAAATGCGGCTTTTATCTGACAAACTCTAATGGGGAAACATTTTGCCCCAACTGCCGATTGACAGAGAAATTGGCAGGCCAGCCGGACGAGGCGACTCTCCTCGAGAAGGTTCTCGAGAAAATGTTCACCGGCAACGGAGAAGACGACGGCGAAGATTTTTGATTCTTCTCACCATTCATTGGGCTCAGCGATAACTTCAACGGCCCTTTTTCTTTTTAAAATTTTTTAAAAAATAACTCATTCTAAGCAATATAAAATGAGTTATCTAGTTAACTAAAAATAACCTAACTAAGCCTCACCCTCACCCGATTTCTCCGCTTCACCCGGTTTTTTCCAAGAAGTAAATTTGCAATCCGGATAACGGGAACAACCGTAAAAGACCCGGCCACGGCCGTGGCGGATCACCACTTCCCCTTCTTTACATTCCGGACATTTCATCCCAATAGTTTTTAAAACTTGCTTGGTGGTTTTACACTTAGGGTAATCCGAGCAAGCAATAAACTTGCCGAAGCGCCCATGCTTGTAAACCATGGGTTTGCCGCAATTAGGGCATTTCTCATCCAAAGTTTCTTCTGGCTCAATCTCACCAGCGCCGTTGATTTGTTTGGTGTTTTTACATTCCGGAAAACCGGTGCAAGCAAGAAACTTGCCGAAACGGCCGATTTTGATAATCATCGGCTTGCCGCATTTGTCGCAAACCTCGCTGGTCTCTTGGTTAACAATATCTTCTTTATTCAGTTCGCCGTATTTCTTTTCCAAGTTCTCGCTAAACGGCCCATAAAACTTTTTGATCACTGGCTGCCATTTCAGTTCGCCGGCGGCGATCTCATCCAGCTCGCCTTCCATCTTGGCGGTAAAATCATAGTCGACAATTTCCGGAAAATGCTCCACCAATAAATCATTAACCAAAAAAGCGATCTCGGCCGGCTTCAGCCTCTTTTCTTCGCGGCTGACATAACCGCGGGTGATAATAGTGTTAATCGTCGGCGCGTAAGTGGATGGGCGGCCGATCCCCTTTTCTTCCAAAGCTTTAACCAGAGTCGCGTCGCTGTAGCGCGCCGGCGGTTGGGTAAAGTGCTGGAGCGGCTCAATCTTTAATAAATCTAATTTTTCGCCTTCGGTTAAATCCGGCAAAATTATATCCTGGCCGCCGCTCGGATAGGCCGATAAAAAGCCGGCAAATTTTATCACCTGGCCCGTGGCGCGGAAAACTAAATCGTTTTTGTCGTTGCTGACATCGACGGCCGTGTTCGCCAAAACCGCGACTGCCATTTGGCTCGCGACGGCGCGGCGCCAGATCAGATTATAAAGTTTATATTGCTGGGGCGTCAGATGATCTTTCATTTCTTCCGGCTGGCGGTAAACTTCGGTCGGCCGGATAGCTTCATGGGCTTCCTGCGCGCCCTTGCTTTTGGTTTTAAAATGCCGCGGCGCTTCTAAACCGAAATCGGCGCCGTAGTTCTTTTTAATAAACTCGCTCGCCTCGCCGAGAAATTTCTCGGATAAATTGAGCGAGTCGGTACGCATGTAGCTAATCAAACCCACCTGGCCCTCGCCACCCAAAACCACGCCTTCATATAATTGCTGGGCGATCATCATGGTTTGTTTGGCGGAAAACCCCAGGCGCCGGTTGGCGTCCTGCTGTAAAGTGGAAGTGGTAAATGGCGGCAAAGGATTTTTCTGCGTTTCTTTTTTCTCCACCTTTGCCACTTGATATTTGGCGCTATTGAGTTGTTCAAGATAATTATCAGCCGTCGCCTGATCCTTGATTGCCATTTTGTCCAACATTTGGCCACCGACCCGATGCAGTTTGCCGCGGAATTCGCCGTCGCTCGGTTTCTTAAAGTCCGCTTCCACCGACCAATATTCTTCTTTATTAAAAGCCGTAATCTCCCGCTCCCGTTCTATAATCAACCGCACCGCCACCGATTGCACCCGGCCGGCCGACAGCCCTTTAGCCACCTTTTTCCATAAAAACGGCGAAATTTTATAACCCACCAGCCGATCCAAAACCCGCCGGGCCTGCTGGGCGTCAACCAAATTCATATCTATCTGGCGCGGGTGGTCTAGAGCGGCAAGTATTGCTTCTTTAGTAATTTCATGAAAAGCAATCCGCCGTTCTTTGCTTTTGGGCAGATTAAAAATCTCGGATAAATGCCAAGAAATCGCTTCTCCTTCGCGGTCTTCGTCAGTCGCGTAGTAGACTTCGTCGGCTTTGGCGGCTAGTTTTTTCAGCGCGGTGATCCGCTTCTGATTCTCTTTAAAAATCACATACTCAGGCGCAAAGTCGTGTTCCAGATCCACACCCAGCTTTTTCTTGGGTAAATCGCGGACATGGCCGTAAGAAGAATCAATTTTAAAATCGCTCCCCAAAAACTTGGTAATAGTTTTGGCTTTGGTCGGCGATTCGACGATAATTAATTTCTGTAGAGTTTTTGGCATATTTAAGTCAAAGGCATAATAAACTATAAATCTGGATAAGTCAAACAGAAGCTAGTCCGAAGTCCGGAGTCCCGAGAAACTCAAAGCTAATTAGCTGAAAGCTCGCTCCGGACTTTGGACTCTGGACTCGGGACTATTTAATAACATATCTCTGTCCCCCAACTTCTTTCACCTTGCCCGCCATTTCCATAATAGCCAAAACCGCGCTCACAGTCTGGCTCGCTAAGCCGCTCTGTAAAATCAGTTGATCAATCTGTGTCGGCTCAATTGACAGGCAACTTAAGATTTTCGCTTCTTCCGGGCTGGACGGCTCGGGCGCGGCCGGCCGGACCACGGCCGTTTTTGGTAAAGCTAAGTTTAGGGCTTCCAGGATATCATTAACTTCCGTTACCGCTCTGGCGCCTTGCTTAATCAAGAAATTTGGGCCGAAAGCGGTTGGCCGCGAAACATCGCCAGGCACGGCAAAAACTTCGCGGTTTTGATCAAGCGCGCATTTAGCCGTAATCAGCGCGCCGCTTTTCTCGCCCGCTTCCACCACCAAGACGCCGCGGCTCAAGCCGGAAAGCAGCCGATTGCGCAAAGGAAAATTCTGCCGATGCGGCGGCATGCCGCAGGGAAACTCGCTGATCACCGTGCCGCCGCCCGCCATAATTTCTTCAACTAACTTTTTATTTTCTCGTGGATAAATACTCCGCCAATCAAGGCCACTACCCAAAACCGCTACCGTCTTGCCGCCCGCCCGAAGAGTCGCCTGATGGGCCGAACTATCGATCCCGCGCGCCAGGCCGGAAACCACCGTCACACCGCCCTGAACCAAACCGCGGACCAACTCATTAGTCATATACTCGCCGTAAGCCGTTGACAGCCGAGTGCCGACGACCGCGATGGCTAAATCAGTTGCCGCGAGCGGCGCGCCGCGTAAATACAAAATTGGCGGAAAATCATAAATCTCTTTTAAGAGTGCCGGATATTCCGGATCGAGGAAAGTCACCAGTTGAATTTCTTCCTTTTTTAATCTCTGCCAAATCGCTTCTAAATCAAGCTGGCCTCGCGAACTAATAATTTTATCCGCCATAGTTTCTGACAACCCGGCGCGAAGCAAGTCGACTTTTCCACAGCTAAAGAAATCCCGAAGCGACGAGAAATAGTTAATAATTTTCTTAAATCTCACCGGCCCGATGTCCTTAATCGCCGACAGTCCCACCCAATATTTTAGCTCTTCTTTAGTCATAATTTATTTAAATTTAAATAATTAATAAACATAGTGGCAGTGCCTTAATTTAACCTATTATTGACATTATTTATCTAATATGCTAATCTGCTATGACACTCTATTGGTACATTATACAAAATCAAAGTTAAAATATTTCTAAACTTTTTCCCGTCCGCTTGCCGGCGGCCAAATTAGAGGATCCCTCCTAACCTCTAAGAATAACCAGCAAGTTAAGGTCGCCCGGATTTTTCCGTTCGATCTTGCGCCGGCTAGCGGGCGGAAAAACCGCCCACCGTTCTTTCAATGAGATGGTTATAAAACTATTTCGTAGCGAGATTTAGCTATTTTTGCCTCAGGCAAGGAAGGCTAGCAAAATGATTTGAGGCGTAATAGGATTACGGCAAAAATCATTTTGCGCGGTCTGACGAAGCCCGGGGCGAAAATAGCAAATCGCAGTAGAAATAGTTTTATAACCATCTCAATCAAAAACAAAAGCCTCTTGGTTTATGCCGAGAGGTTTTTGTTTTGTTTGAATTTTATCTACGGTGTTTTTAATCCAGGCCTCTAGATTCGCTTATAACCATGAAATAAATAATAGACACAATAGACTGACATTATAATTGCCACCAAAAGAAAAGGTAATTTCATAGAATAAATGTCGGCAAGATAACCGGTAACCGGCTCTACAACCAGAAACATGACGGCGATAAAAAAAGAAAAAATGGAATCTATTGTTGCTCGCTGATGACTTTCAATCCGTTGGTGCATATAGCTACTTTTTAAAATTCCAAAAAAACCATGCGGAATCGAAATTAAAATAATACATAATGCACCCACAATATAATTCTGGGTTAATATCATAATATAAAATAAAAAAGTTAGTGCAATGATTTGGAAACCAAACATACCACGATAAGAAAATTTCCTTCGTAATAGTGGAGCAAAATTAGCGGCGATCGTACAAAACAGCGATTTGAATGTATAAGCAATACCAAACAAAACGACTGGAAGTGCAAGCTGTTTTAGATAAACCTGCCCGTAACCATATGAAAGATCAGAACCAAGGCTGAATAGAAGTACAAAAAGTAATATTGATTTTAAATATGAGTTTTTAAAAATGAATTTTACTGATTGTTTAAAATGAGAAAAAATACTGACCTCCTCTATTGGTTTATGGTATGTCGGCTCTTTAAAAGTAAAAATGACAAAAAATGAAAGTATTAAAAAAATTAGAGAGAGTTGGAATGGTAGTAAGGGAGAAAATTTGTATAAAAATCCCGAAGAGGTAAAAGCTATAATTAAAGGCATCTGTTGATATATCTCTTGCCTAGCCCAAAGTTTATCAAATTTATCTTCCTTTTTTAACGCTTTCAAGGTATCGTAGAAAAACGCGATATCCGTACCAGACAAAAATGCAAATGAAACTGCAGACAAAATACTAGCTAAAATAAAATGCCAGTAATCTGTTGCGTAAATAAAAGCTATCAATTGCAAAATCCCGAAAAGTGAAGAAAGTATTATCACTTTTTTTCTTCCCCATTTATCTGCCAGAATGCTAGAAGGAATTTCCAGGATCATTTTTACTATAGTCCAGACAATTCCCAGAATCGCGATTTTAAGAATAGTTAAACCGCGATCAAGATAAAATAGCTGTATAATCGGCGTATAAAATGCAAAATAAGCCAGCGAAACCGCTAGATAGTATTTCCAGATATTTGATTCAATTTTCTGGTTACCACTCATATCGCAATTTTTACTTTATCAACTGAACTAAAACCTTTGCTGCTTTTATAACACCTCAATCATCTTCTTAGCCGCTTCAATATTTACCTCAACCGACTATTATGTCAACCTTTCTTTTTCTTTTTCCAAATATTTATTGGCGATGGCATGCAATTCAGCCCTCAGTTGTTGTACGCGCTTGGCGGCTTCTGGATTTTCTCGGCCATATTTTTCGGCGGTCAATTCGCCTTCGGCCGGATCCACTACGCCAGTGACACCTCTCATTTCCGACTGAGACGAGCTTTCTCGCCAAGGCGGATTAACGCGAAAACCATCTTCTTTTGTAAAAAGATAGCTTCGCCGCTCGTCGGAAAAATTATATCCGTCAATTAAATTATTTTTGTCTTTTAAAGCCATGCCGGCTTCTATAACTTTTTTTGCCAGTTCCAAAGATTGGCCGGTATTAGAATATTCATCAACAATTAATACTGGCCCACTATTTTTAAACAAAGCATACTCTTTTACCAACTTCTGTAGTTTTTCTTTGCCAACAGCCTCAATAGTCATATCATTGGTAATCAACGACATTAATCTAGCGTAATCATTATCTTCAACAAATTGAGGAATAAAATATCCTTCATTTCTTACCCGAGACTCTAGATCTTTCCAATGCCCAACTTCATCTTTAGCCTTTGAGAATATCTCTACTATATTTTCTATTTCTTTTTTTTCTTCTTCACTTTTACCTTCAAGATAACCAAGCCAACTGTTTTGATATCGGAAATAACCAATTGCCCTAGAATATGGACCGGCCAAAATTGTTTCTTCTAAATTATCTTTCGCCGCCGTAGCCGTCTGCAATTGCTTTTCTGCCCCAGATATCAAAGAATTTTTCTTCTTTTTACCGGTAAAATAATTTGTAAAAACTTCTTCCGTTTCCGTACCCACATTTAAAAAATTTATGGTTGGTAAGTGAGACCCATCTTCTTCTAAGCCAACCAATTTACCATTGGCATCAAAATTATACGGCCACATATCCTGCAACATTGTAACTAGCGGCCGAGCGGCTTTGTCTAAAAATACCACGCTGGCATAATGGCCCTCTTTAATCTTATGGATTAATTGGCCCATAGCTTCAGCCAATAACTCATGCTGGCCTCTTTCTTCCTTGCCCGGTATTTTATAATCTTTTACTATAGAAAATTCAATGCCTTCCGGCTCAATTTGGCTTTCCTTAGCTTCTGCGGAAAAGGCCTCATCCCCTTTTATCGGATATTCCCCTGCTAATTCTGGCATATTTTGGCAATTATTTCTTTAAGAATATTGTCGAGTTGTTTGATTTCTTCCTTATTAAATCGCCCCAAAACAAACTTATCCGTCGGCATTTTTTCTAATAACTCATTTTTCACTCCCACTCGAACGCGAATAAATTTTTGTGTGCCCAAAACATCAATTAACGATTTAACGCCGTTATGCCCGGCGGAGCCAGAGTCCCCGGTCACTTTGATCCGGCCGAAGTCCAAGTCTTTATCATCATGAACCACAATCAAGTCGCTTGGTTTTAAATTGTATTTCTTTATCATCGCCCTAACCGCCAGGCCGGAGTTATTCATAAAAGTCGTCGGTTTAACCAGTAGCGCTTCTTGCCCGTCAATTTCGGCGGCCAAAAATAAAGCTTTGGCTTTTTTATTCTCTTGCCATTTATTTTTGCCGGCCAGCTTATCCAAAACCAACCAGCCTAGATTATGGCGGGTTTTGGCGTATTCTTTGCCGGGATTGCCGAGACCAACAATAATTTTCATAAAAAGATTTAAGATTTAGAATTTAAGAATGCCGGCAGTTCGCGTTTAAACCATAAACCTAGTTAAAAATGTCCAATTTCCAAATCCCAATGTCCAATCAATGCCAAATGCCAAAAGTCGGTTATTGGACATTAGTCATTGGACATTGATTGGTCATTGGAGCTTGGTCATTGGGCATTTATTCTTAAATCCTAAATCCTTTCTATCAACCCCCTCAACTCCTCCTCTGAATAAAATTCTACAATTATCTTGCCCCGCCCGCCCTGCTTCTCGATTTTTACTTTAGTCCCCAATTTGCCGCGGAGCGTTTCTTCTTGGGCAAGAGTTTCCGCGTCGGGCAAGGCCAAAGGTTTCGCCGCTTTGCCCGGTTTGGTTGCCCGGACGACAGTGGCGGTATCCTGGACATTAAGCTTTTCCTCAACAATTTTTTTGAAAAATTTCAGTTGCTCGGCCGGATCATTAATGCCGGCGAGGATTTTGGCGTGGCCCTCAGAGATTTTTTCCTGGGAAATCGCCTCCTGCACTTCGGCTGGTAAATCTAAAAGTCGGAGAACATTGGCGACGGCCGCCCGCGACTTGCTGACTTTCTTGGCAGTTTCTTCTTGGGTCAGGGAAAACTCTTCCATTAGCCGCCGGTAAGCCACTGCCTCTTCGATTGGATTAAGATTTTTGCGCTGGATATTCTCAATAATCGCCAGTTCCAGTTTCTCGTTTTCACTCGCTTCACGGACAATCGCCGGCACCGCCCCCAATTCCAAAACTTTGGCCGCGCGCAGCCGCCGCTCCCCGGCAATTAATTCATAGCCGTTGCCAACTTTAGTCACAATTAATGGTTGCAGAATGCCGTGTTCCTTAATGGAATTAATCAGCTCTTCCAGGTCAGCATGGCCAAACTCCTGCCGCGGCTGGTGCGGATTAACCGCGATCTGGCTCGGCGCCAATTGCAAAATCCGCTCCCCGCCCACGGTTTCGTCCGGTTTGTCAGGCGAAGGCGAGGACGGCAAAACAATCTTTTTGGGAATAAGTGAATCTAGACCGCGGCCGAGAGACATATTTTTAAGTAGATTTAAGATTTAAGATTTAAGAATAAATGCCCAATGCCCAAGCTCCAATGACCGATCAAATCCCAATGACCAATGTCCAATTACCACCTTTAGTCATTGGACATTGATTGGATATTGGGATTTGGATATTGGACATTTTTAACTAGGTTTATAGTTTAAACTCTAATGACCGGCATTCTTAAATCCTAAATCTTAATTCTTAAATCTATTTTTCCGTTGCCATCACTTCCCTTGCCAGCCGGTCATAGGCCCAAGCGCCGCGCGACAACGGCCGATAATGCAAAATTGATTTACCGTGCGACGGCGCTTCCGCCAGTTGCACCACCCGCGGAATCACGGAACGGAAAATTCGGTTAGGAAAATACTGGTAAAGCTGTTCCATCACTTCATTGGACAGTTTGTTGCGGCGGTCATACATGGTCAACACCGCGCCCAAGATATTTAAATTCGGCTTTAAATTCTCTTTGACTAAATTAATAGTGTTTAAAAGCTGACCCAGTCCTTCTAGGGCGTAATACTCGGCTTGGACCGGAATCAGCACTTCATCGCCGGCGGTTAAGCTGTTAATCGTGATTAAACCGAGTGACGGCGGACAGTCAACTAAAATATAATCATAAGCCCCGGCCCCTTCCAAAAGAGCGCGATAAAGCTTAAATTCCCTTTCCGCTTCATTAACCAGTTCCACACTCGCCCCAGCAAGCGAAATCGTCGCCGGCGCCACTTTTAGCCCCGCGTGCGCTGTGCCCACCACCACTTGGCGCAAAGGCTGCAGACCGGCAATTACCTCATAAATGCCATAGGGCAAAGTCTGATGGTCGATTCCTAGGCCCGAAGTGGCGTTCGCCTGCGGATCCATATCAACCAGCAAAACATTGCGGCCGTATTTAGCGAGATAAGCCGCCAGATTCACCGCGGTCGTGGTCTTCCCCACTCCGCCTTTCTGATTAACAATGGAAATTACTCTCGCCATACCTTAATTAAACCTAACCTTTATATTAACGCGTGGCTTAATTATAACATTTTTTCAAACAAAAAACTACTTTTTATTCAAAAATAGTTTCTTGGTTGCGGGGGTCGGATTTGAACCGACGACCTTCGGGTTATGAGCCCGACGAGCTGCCAGACTGCTCTACCCCGCGATATTTAATAGAGGATTATACTATATTCTCTTTTTTGGAAAAAAGCAAGAATCTAAACCAATTTTTTAAATGCCGAAGGAGGGAATCGAACCCTCATGGAGTAAACCCCACACGATTTTGAGTCGTGCGCGTCTGCCAATTCCGCCACTTCGGCCGGTTAAAATAGCTTAATTCAGTTATCAGTCTAATCTAAATTTACTAAACTGTCAAAGGATAAAGTTGACTTTTGCCCTATATTCATCTAAAATGGTAGAAGTTTTTGAGTCTTGGCTGGGTAGCTCAGGCCCGGCCCTAGCGGGTCGTCGGCCCGGGGCTGGTTAGAGCGTGGGGCTCGTAAAACTATGTTAATTTAACAATTTATATTTATTTCGTGGCTGGGTAGCTCAGTTGGTTAGAGCGTGGGACTCATAAGCCCGAGGTCGAGGGTTCAACTCCCTCCCCAGCTACCAAAAGATACCATAACTTATATGGTATTTTTTGTTTTCTTGTAAAAATCACTCTACCACTGATAATTACGGAAAATCCAATCCACCACGGCCTTAGTGTCCTGAAAGCGGTTTTCTAAGCTATTACTGCCGAGCATCACCGAAAGCACTCGCCGGCCGCCGCGCTCCACGCCAAGCCCCAAACAATAGCCGGCGTTATCAATGTAGCCGGTCTTGCCGCCTAATATGCTATAAGGTGATTGATTGAGAAAGCCGCCCAGAAGCCAATCAGTATTACTTACCGTCCGTTTACTATTTTTATTCAAAATATTAACTTCATAACTGCCCAGCGTAGTGGCATTGCCAATCGCCGTATTGCCGAGCGCCGCCCGCAAAAGCTTTATCGTGTCCTCGGCTGTGGCTTGATTGCCGTCAAGCAGGCCGGTCGGTTCAACAAAAATCGCCGATACCAAGTCCAACGCTTTAGCTTTTTGTTGCATCGCTCGGGCAAAGTCAGCTTCGCTCAAACCGGTGGAACGGGCTAAAGCCACCGCCGAACAATTGATCGAGCCAATTAAAGTAGAATAAAATAAATCACGAACTGTTGTAGTCTCACCGACCAAGAAAAAATTAGCGCCACCTTCCCGCTGGTCTTCGGCGGTGATTTCCACCTCTTTATCCCAGCCTGGATTATGTTCCAGAAAAACCAAGGCGGTCATCAATTTAGTCAGGCTCGCCAAAGACCTTTTCTCACCGGAGTTTTTCTCCCACAAAACCTTACCGCTGTCCCAATCAACCGCTAATCCGCTAAGCGCCGTCACTTCCACACCTAAACTGTTTTGGTTAATTTTCTTCGGCGCTACCGGCTTATCCGCTGCGGACTTGAGCCGACCGGCATAAACTTGGTCTCCCCCGCTTTGCGGAATAATCTCAACTGTTTCAGCAATTGGCGCAATAAAATACTCTCGTTCAACTTGCGGCCAATCAGCCTTAGTTAAAATAACGGAAAAAATTAAATTTAATAAAACCGAGAACATAATTTAATCGTATTATTCAACGGCTTCTGGCGCTGTCGGCGTCGCGGCGAGCAGTTTTTGCAGATTTTCATCTTGGTTTAATTTTTGGTAATCTGGCAAATCGCTGATCTGCTGCAGGCCTAAATGTTTGAGAAAATCAAGCGTAACCTGATAAAGCAAACCCCGTTGCTTGTCTTCGCTCTCTTCCACTAGCCCGCGAATCATTAAATTCCGTAAAATCAGACTGCAGTTCACGCCGCGGATCAACTCCAGCTCGGTTTTGGTTATCGGCCCGCGGTAAGCAACCACGGTTAGAGTTTCCAGTGACGGCCGCGTTAATTCACCGGTGATTTCTTCTTTAACAAAATCCTGCGCCAGCTTATGGTTGTCGCCGCTAGTCATCATTTGAAATTTATCATCCGCCTGCTTAATGACGATGCCACGATCGGCAGTTTCCACCATTAGCTGTTTTAGCGCCTCACCCACCGCTTCTTTGCCTTGTTCGGTCAGTTCGGCAAGTTTACCGAGCGACAAAGGCTTCGGCGAAATGAATAATAGGCTTTCGAGTTTGGATTTTAGGGTAGACACAAAAGTAGAATTAAGAATTAAGAATTAAGAATTAAGCCCGCCAGCTGGCGGATCTTAATTTCCTAATTCTTTATTCCCATTCTAACTACTTATCATCTTGGTCGGTATATCGTATATGGTATGTCGTATGCGGCTGCTAAGTTTGCTTGGTCATTGGTATTTGGACATTGGGCATTTACTCTTGATTCTTAATTCATGATTCTTGATTCTGCTATTATATTTTCTTTACCGTAATATCCCCGAACAACTCCTCCTGGTCCATCACCAGCGTCCTCTGCTTCACCAGTTCCAGGAGCGCCAAAAAACTGACAATCGCTTCAGCTTTATCGCCGCGCCCGACAATCTCATGAAAAGTCGTCTGAATTTTATTGATAATATAATCTTTAATGTGCCGGATCCGCTCTTCGATGTTAATCACCCGTTCTAGAGTTTTCTCTGGCAAATGGACAATCGGCTCCAGCCGCGCGAGAGCGAGCCAAAAAATTTCCGCCATTTTCTCGCCGGTCAGTTTTTTGGGCGGGTTAAACTCCGGCTCAATCCCCACGGGCAATTTCTCGCGCGAATAGCTGAATTTTTTTTGCTTGATCAGCCCTTCCACCACCTTGGACGCGGCCAAAAACTCTTTGTAAAGTTTTAGTTGAATTTCCAAGTCACCCTCGGCCTCAAGTTCAAAATTAGGGAGCAACGCTTTGGATTTAATCAAAATCAACTTAGCAGCCACCATCAAAAAATCCGCCAAATCCTGCGGATCGATTTTGGCTTCGGCCTGGACGAAACGCAAATACTCGTCGGCGACTTTTGCCAACGAGATCTTGGTGATATCCAGTTTTTCGCCTTCAATCAAATGTAAAAGCAAATCCAGCGGCCCGGAAAATTGTTCACTCGCTATCTGATAAACCACAGAGTTTATTTTTTCTTCGCTTTTTTAACTTTCTTTTTGGGGGCGGTTTTTTTCTTCATCCCGCCGCAACAGCAACCACAAGTCATAGGATTAGTTGTTAGGTAGTTAAGTTGTTAAGTTGATAGGTAGTTAGGTAGTTAGATTCTATTTTTTCTTTTTATTAACTCTATTAACTTTCTTAATTTTCTTTGCCTTTTTGGCTTTCACTTTTTTGGGTTTATTAACCTTTGGCTTCTTATACCCCGCCGATTCCACAAAACTGCCGAGTCTAGCTTCTTCCATTTTAAGGAAATCCTTAACTTTCAACCGCAAACTCTGGGTAAAACTGCCGGCGTTAAGAATGGTTTCTTGAGTTTTTAAGAGGCTCTTATCCACCACCGTTTCCAGCCCGTGCAAAGCGCCAAACGGCGTGATGCCGCCAACTTTCACCTTTAAAACTTTTTCCATAATCTTCTCGGAAGGAATCTTGATTTGCTTCGCTTTTAGAACTTTTTTGAGCTTTTTAAAATCCAGCCGATAATGCGCCGGCACAATCACGATCACAAACTTTTTGTCGGCTTGCACCAGTAGTGTTTTGGCAACTTTTTTTAAATCCATTTTAAGCGTCTGCGCCAAATCATAAGCCGTAAAAATCTTTTTGTGGTCAATCACGGTGAAGCCAACTTTTTGTTTATTAAGGTAGTTGAGGACTTTTTGGTTGATCATAAAAGTAGTGGTTAAGTAGTTAGGTCGTTAAGTCGTTATGGCGGCTCCGCCTTCGGCGGAGCCGCACCTAACTACCTAACAACTTAACAACCTAACAACTAAATCTTGAGTTTCTGCTGTTTGCCCAGCGCCTCGCGCGCCGCCTTTTGGCCTGCCCGCGTCAAGCTAATCTCGCGAATAAACCACTTTTCCGCGGTTTTAACGCCGTAACCGACTAACAGGCCTTTAGTAATCAGCCGCTCAATACTCTTGGTAATGATATTAATTTGGTCCTCGCTTTTTGGTTTGTTTTTGGCGTTATTATAAAAATCAACTAACCGCGCCCGGCTAAGTTTTTTTCGCGCCTGGAAGCACTGGCGCAAGATATGCCGTTGTAAGGCGGAAAGACGCATAAAACATCCTCCTAACCTTTAAATTATAGCTGATTTTATTATAAAAAACAACTAAACCAAGCTTAAGAACCTGCTTTAAATTATTTCTCATTATCGCTAGTCAACTCTTTTTCTCGGCGTTTTTGCCACGCCGCCATTTTTTTAGCGGTATCGCTAATCGTTACTGTATCTTCTTTTTCCAACGGACTTTTATTTGGTTCGGCGCCGGCGCCTTCTGGCGCCTCAGTCGGTAAATTTTGCCGCCGATCGCCAACCCGTCCAATCTTCTCCGGCGGCAACACCTTATTTTCTGATTTAGGCGCGCCCACTCCACCAATTTTTTCTGCCATATTTTTGATAGTTTATTTTTTCTTTTTTTTAATTTCAATTCCGAGCTCATCCAACTGTTCTTTGGTTACGGCGGATGGCGCTTCCATCAACGGATCGCGGCAGTCGCCGGTCAAGGGGAAAGCGATCACTTCACGGATATTTTTTTCGCCGCAAAGAAGTGAAACCAGCCGATCTAAACCCGGCGCGATACCGCCATGCGGTGGCACGCCGTATTGGAAAGCTTCAATCAAATGCTTAAACTGCTCTTTCTGCGCGGCGGTAAAACCAATTAAATCCCAAACCTTTTCCTGGAGTTTCGGGTCGTGGATTCTGACCGACCCGCCGCCCACCTCAATGCCGTTCAAGACTAAATCATGCTGATAAGAATGGACTTTGCCCGGATCCTTGTCTAAAAGCGCCAAGTCCTCGTCTTTCGGTCGGGTAAACATGTGGTGCGACGGCGCCCACTTACCGGCTCCCGAACCATGGAAAAAATCGTCTTCTCTCTGCTCGGTAAAGAGCGGAAAATCCACTACCCAGGCGAAAGCCAATTCATTCGGATCATTTTTATCTTTCCGCAGATCCGGCTTGTCGCTCTGATATTTCGCCTTAACTTCGTCGTGCTTTAACCGCGGCCAAGGTGAAAAAGTAAAATGCTTTTCCGGAAACAGTTTTTTAATCATGGTGGTGAACATGCCTTCGACTAACTGGAGAATCTCGTCTTGGCTGAAAAATGAAGTTTCAATATCCAGTTGATAAAACTCGCCCGGACTGCGGTCGGCCCGCGCGTCTTCATCACGGAAACACGGCGCGATTTGAAAATATCGTTCAAAGCCGGCCACCATCAAAAGCTGTTTATACTGCTGGGGCGACTGCGGTAGCGCGAAAAACTGGCCCTGGTGCACCCGGGAAGGGACTAAGTAATCGCGAGCGCCTTCGGGAGTGGATTTGGACAAAATCGGCGTTTGCAGATAAGTAAAACCTTGATCCGCCAGATAATCAATCACAAAGCGGATAACCGCCGAACGCGCTTGCAAGTTTTTAGCGAGGCGCGGATGGCGCAGGTCCAAATAACGGTATTTCAACCGCAGTTCTTCGTTCGCCTGCCGCTCTTCGGTGTTAATCTCAAACGGCGCCAGGGCCGCTTCATTGATAATCACCAAATTTTTGGCGAGCACCTCAATTTTGCCAGTCGGCATTTCCGCGTTAACGCTCTTGGCATTCCGTTCCTGAACCACGCCTTTAATCGCCACCACAAACTCCGGCCGCAATTCTTTGACCAAATCTTTGCTCTCATCCATTTCCCCGGGCACCAAAACGACTTGAATAATCCCGGTGGAGTCGCGCAGATCAATAAAAGAAATCTTGCCCATATCGCGCTTAACATGCACCCAGCCTTTGAGCTCCACCGTCTCCCCAACTTTAGTTAAAGTTTCGTTGATGTAGGTTTTCATAATGAATAGATTTAAGAATTAAGATTTAGGATTTAAGAATAAAACTCAGTAATTAATTTTCTTAAATCTTGAAATATAAATTGCTTTGGCGTTTTAATTTTTTAAATGGCGGGAGTCCAATTCTCCAAAATATAATTTATTATTGATTTTAATGGCTTTAATTATTTCGGTATTTTTTATCGCCAACCCCCAACCGACTCTCGCCCCTGACAACATTGCTTGATTATCAATTTTCCTTCGCGGATAAAAATTGCGCCAGATAAAATGACGAATAAAAGCGCCGTGGGTAAAAATAACAATCTTTTTAAAGTTTCCTTTGAGAATCCGCTTTTTTACGGCATCGATTCTTTTTATAAAATCAATATAATTTTCTGTGCCGCGGTCGGCCTGATAACCAGGATCACATTTCTCCCAATAGGCGGTGTTTAAACGCCGCCGCTCAGCGATGGTTAATTTTGAGTACCGCTTGCTGGGCAACGGCGTAAACTCTTGCACCGGCCAGACTACAAAATCTTTTTTATGTTTTTTAAGCAGGGGCCAGGCGGTCAACTGCGTCCGCTCGTAACTAGAAGTGACAATCAAGTCAAATTTTTCTTTTCTTAAAACTTTTATAAGATTTTGCGCTTGTTTTTCACCTTTGGCCGTCAGCCAGTGCTTATTCTCCTGGACAAAAGTGCCTTCAACATTATTGGTTGACTCGCCATGGCGGACAAAATAAATTTCACTGATTTTCGCCGCCATATTTATTTCACGATAAAACTAATGAATAAAACGACCGCGCCAAGCGTCATAACAATTGTCGCCGCCCAGCCTAGAAAGTTTGCTAACGGGCCGTTTTTGAATTCACCCATGATTTTCCCGTCATTACCCACTTTCATAATCACAAACAGGAGCGGCACGGAAATGATGGCGTTCAGGACCGCGGTGTAAAGGAGCGCCTGCATCGGATTGATCCCCAAAAAATTCATGCCTAAACCAACTACGGTAGCCAATAAAATAATAGCGTAAAAACCCTTGGCCTGATTCCATTTCAAACCCAAGCCCTCGCGCAACTTCAACGCCTCGCTAACCGCGTAGGCCGCCGATCCGGCCAGCACCGGTATTGCCAGCAAGCCAACGCCGATAATCCCCAAAGTAAAAAGTAAATACGCCCAATCCCCCGCGAGCGGCTTTAAAGCCGATGCCGCTTGTTCGGCGGTTTCAATATTAAAAACACCGTTGGCAAAGAGCGTCGAGCCGGCGACCAAGATAACAAAAAACATCGTAATATTGGAAAAGAGCATGCCAATAAATACATCCTCGCGCATATCTTTAATCTCCGGCAGTGTTGCGCCCTGACGCGACTTGATCGACCACCGGCCTTCAATAATTTCTTCTTCCACTTCTTCGGAAGCTTGCCAGAAAAAAAGATAAGGTGAGATGGTGGTGCCAAAAACGCCGACCAAAATTAAAATATAATCAAAATTCCATTGCCATTGCGGCCAGAAAGTCCGCGTCGCCACTTCCGTCCAGTTGATTTTGATAAACAGCGCCGTCAGCCAATAAGCGAATAGAGAGAAAGCAAAAATGCGCAAAAACCTGGCATAAACCCGATACGGCACAAAAATTTCCAAGGCCAAAATCAGAAAAGTTAACGCTCCGGCGGTAAAAGCAAAGGATGCTCGCGAGGTCAAAAGGCCAACGGCGCTCGCCATCGCGCCAATATCGGCGCCGATATTAATGGTATTGGCAATAACTAACAAAGTAACACAAAAAAATAAAAGCTTTCGTGAATAATTTTTTCTAATCACTCCGGCTAGTCCCCGGCCGGTCACCAGGCCAATCCGCGCGCAGATCTCTTGCACCGCCGCCATCAAGGGAAAAGTGAAGAGTGGCGTCCACAGCTGGCCCAAACCAAACCGCGAGCCAGCCGCCGAATAAGTGCCAATGCCTGACGGGTCATCGTCCGCCGCGCCAGTGATAAACCCAGGACCGATTTTCCGGAAAATCTTCTTAATTGCCTCTTTCATATAATTCATTAAAGCACTAGAACATAAAAACATTAAAACATCGGACCTCGTTTGGTTTTAATGTTCTAGTGTTTTAATGTTTTAATGTTCTAAAATATTCAACCACCGGCTTGATGTTCGGCGCGCAGTCAGCCGGCAAGCTGTTAACATCGTGCCAACCAAATTCCACCACATCCTGTCCGGCCTGCGGCTCACCGCTGATGATCTCCGCCAAATAGTGGATTAAAATCACCAACTCCTCTTTGCCGTCTTTCTCTCGCGTAAAACTGATAATATATGGCTCGCCTTTAAGCTCAACTTCCACCCCCAACTCTTCTTTGACTTCCCGCTTGGCGTTTTCCTCGAAACTGTTGCCGCTCTCCACTGCCCCACCCGGAAATTTCCAAAAATCATCGCCGTGTTTGTCGAGCAAAACTTTGCCATCTTTAATAATCACCGGCCCGGAAGCAATGGTAACAAAGTTGGGTTGACCTTGCGGATTAAACGAAGCTGAATGTTTAAATTCGGCCATATAATTATAATTAATTTTTTATTCTTAAGTGAGGAGGCGGAAATATTATCTGCCTTTGAGGGAAACCGTGCCTTCAACCGGCTCTTCTGAACTTCCGCCGCAGCGAAGATAGCTGCTGCCGTCTTCAAAATGAAGTTCGATTATAAAGTTTCCGCCTTTTTTTGTGATTGACACTTGTTCATCACAAACCGGACACATACCGGTCCGATGTGGCTCGCTAAAAATCTTTACCCAAAAATCTTTTAGCCATTTCCACATAATCAACCTCCTAACTGCCTCCTCACTTAAAAATAAAAAGTGCTATTATTTTTATTATTTTTTATGGCCTTAATCTATTAATCAACCGCGGGAACGGAATGGTCTCGCGGATGTGTTCGGCGCCGGCGATCCAAGCGACGGTTCGTTCTAGACCCAAGCCGAAACCGCTGTGCGGCACACTGCCGTATTTCCGCAGATCCAAATACCACTGGTATTCTTCGCCCTTTAAACCTTCCTTTTCAATTTTCGCTTTCAAAATTTCATAACTATCCTCGCGTTGGCTGCCGCCAATCAGCTCGCCGGCGCCTTCAACGCCGATTAAATCATCGTTTAAAACCAATTCGGCGTTATCGGGATCGACTTTCATGTAAAACGGCTTTATCGCCGCCGGCCATTTGTGGACGAAAACCGGCACGGCGCTGTCTTGGGTTAATAGGCCTTCGTCGTCGTTGCCCAAATCTTCGCCAAACTTGATGTCTGAACCTAATTCTTGCAATTTTTTAATCGCCTCAGTATAAGTCAAACGCGTGAACGGCGCCTTAATCTTTTTTAACGGTTCTAGGTCGCGTTCCAAAAGCGCCAATTCCGTTTGGCAATGCGTCAAGCAATATTCTACAATATAACAAATCATATCCTCTTGCAGTTTCATATTGCCCTCGTGGTCAACAAATGCCGCCTCGGCATCCATCATCCAAAACTCGGCCAAATGCCGCCGCGTCTTGCTTTTCTCGGCGCGGAATACCGGACCAAAATCAAAACCTCGCCCGACCGACATAATCGCCGCTTCCAAATAAAGTTGCCCGGACTGCGACAAATAAGCTTTGCCTTGGTCAAAATATTTTATATCAAATAAAGTCGTTGCCCCCTCGCAAGCGTTCGGCGTGATAATCGGCGTGTCAATTTTAATAAAACCGCGCTGGTGATAAAACTCGTAAATCGCGGTAATGATCGCGTCGCGCACCCGCTGAATCGCCCATTGCCGGCCAGAACGGAGCCACAGATGCCGGTTGTCCAAAAGAAAGTCCGGCCCGTGCTCTTTTTTGCCGATCGGATATTCCTCGGCAATCTGCACAATTTTTAAGCCGCTAACTTGCAATTCAAACACGCCCGGTTTTTTGGGGTGCTCGGTTACTTGGCCAGTAACTTCAACTGATGATTCTATAGTAATCTTTTCACAGGCCGACCAAACTTCCGAACTGACTTTTTCTTTATCCACTACGGCCTGGATAAACCCGCTACCGTCGCGCAGTTGCAAAAAATAAAGTCCGCCCGAAGAGCGGAAATTATAAACCCAGCCACCAAGCGTCACGCTTTCACCCGCCTTAGCGGCCAATTGAGAAATTAAAGATAATGACATAATTTTAGCTTATTTTATTTAATTATAGGGTAATTTACCCCCAAAGTCAAAATGAGCCGACTCAATTTGCTTTATACGGAATAATTGGTTAAAATAAGACTACAAATTCATTCCTAACTTTTAACTTAAGCTATGCTACTCTATATTATCCTCGCTATCGCCCTTTCCGGTTTTTTAGGCTTATCTGGCGGCTTGCTGTTATTGTGGCAAGAAAACCGCGCCAAAAGAATCTCCGGCTTCATGGTTTCTTTTGCTATTGGCGCCATGTTGGTGGCGGTTTTCACCCATTTACTGCCGGAATTGATTAATGGGTCGCCAAAAGTGGAAACATCGCTAATTTTGGTTTTACTTGGTATCTTAATTTTCTACCTCTTGGAAAAGCTGTTAATCGTCTACCATTGCCATGAAAATGACGAATGTGAGGTCCACACTTCCAGCACTTTAATAATCATTAGCGACACCATCCATAATTTCCTGGATGGCACGATTATCGCCGGCGCGTTTCTGGTTGATTTCCGCCTGGGCATTATTACCACTCTAGCCGTCTTATTTCACGAAATTCCCCAAGAAATCAGCGATTTCGCCGTGATGCTCCACAATCAAATGAAGCCTGGCAAGATTATTTTTTATAACCTGCTCTCGGCCGCCGGTAGCCTGGTGGGCGGTTTATTTGTTTGGTTTCTGAAAGGCGAAGTCCAATCGCTCAGCCTGATTTTGATCGCTCTAGCGACCGGCAACTTTATCTATATCGCCCTCACTGACCTGGTCCCCATGACCAACCAAGACCGTGGCACCAAAAATACCTTGATTCATTTTTTAGTCCTACTCCTCGGCCTCGCCGTCATGTACGGCGCCGGATTACTGATTAGTGAATAATAAAATTAACAAAAACACCACTTTAATTTAAGGTGGTTTTTGTTTTTTTCCAGAACTCCTCTACAGTGTCTTTTATTCAAAAGATAATAATTGCCAAGCAGTCGGGGGTTTGGGGGCGGAAGGCCGCGCCGAGCGGAGCCACGGGAGTCGAGTCCGCCGGAGGCGGACGAGCGGGAGTGGCGGAGCGGGGCGAGAAGAACTAAGGTGGCGAGCAGTCGCGCGTCTGGAACCCCCAAGACTCTTTGGTTACTTTCTGGTCACAGAAAGTAACGCCTACCCGGCGAGGGCTAAACTTAGGTAATAAATTAAGGTAATTAGTTTAGGGCAATTCGTGGATTGCCCCTACTCGCCATCCTACTAAACCAGCCGGTTAAGACCCGCGCAGGAGCGAAATAAACTTATTTGGTCAAACTAAAATGACCCCGCCACGGCGGGGTCATTCCGAAAAACACAACGGGGCCAAAGGCCCCGTTACTCCGCTATCTAATTTATTTTTTACTTCAAAAACCCGCCCGCCTGCATCCGCCACAACCGGCTGTATAAGCCATCGGCCTTGCCGGTCAGGTCGTCATGCGCGCCTTCTTCAATGATGCCGCCACGGTCCACCACAATAATCCGGTCCATTTTTCTAATCGTGGACAGCCGGTGGGCAATCACAATCACGGTTTTATTAACCATTAATTTATTCAGCGCATCTTGAATCAGGCCTTCAGACTCAGAGTCCAGGCTGGAAGTAGCTTCATCCAAGATCAAGATCGGCGCGTTACGGAGTATCGCCCGGGCAATCGCCACCCGCTGGCGTTCGCCGCCGGAAAGCTTCACTCCCCGCTCGCCAACGAAAGTATCATAACCTTCAGGGAAATTTTTAATAAACTCATGGCAATGGGCGGCTCTGGCGGCGGCCAAGACTTCGGCGTTGGTGGCGCTCGGCCGGCCATAGCGGATATTTTCCTTCAGCGTCCGGTGAAACAAAATCGGATCCTGCGGCACCCAGCTGATATTTTGCCACAGACTTTCCTGGGTGACTTCAGAGATATTTTGCCCGTCAATCAAGATCTCCCCGGCGGTTAAATCATGCTGACGCAGGAGCAGCCGCACCACCGTGCTTTTGCCGGCGCCCGACGGCCCGATGAGCGCCAACCGTTCATGCGGCTGGATAATTAAATTAAATTTCTTCAATACTTTCCGGGTTTGATGATAGGCAAAGTCAACATTTTTAAACTCAATCCGGCCGGCCGGCACTTTTAAACTTTTGGCAGCTGGCAGATCTTGGATCTCGTGCGGCGTTTCCAGAATTATCGTCATTTCCTCGGCATCAGCCAGGCGCTCGTAAATCTGACGAACGGTTTTGCCAAAGTCCCACACCCGCATAATAATCGTCAGAACATAAGATTGCAGTAAAACGAAATCACCAACCGTCACCAGGCCTTGCTGCCACAATCTGATCGCCAAATAAAAAATTCCCACTTCCAAAACCAAGGTTAATAGGCCCTGCACCGCCTCAAAATACATGTCCAAACTCCAAGTCAGCCGGCGGGCCTCGCCCAATTTAGCCGCCGAAGCGGCAAATCTTTTCAGCTCGCGCCAATAACCGTTAAACAGCTTGACCGAGCTTTGATTGCCAATGGTGTCGGCGAGCAAGCCGGTAATGCTGGTTTCGGCCGCGCTCCGGGCGATATCATAACGGAGTTTGTATTTGGTAAATATCCAATTAACCGTGAGAAAAAACGCAATCCACAACCCCACCGCGCCCGCCAACAAGCGATTGCGAAAAGACAAAATCGTAATAATCATGATGATATTAACGACTAGCGGCACAATCCGCCAGACAATGGCATCGGCGATATTTTCAAAAGCGCCGGAAAACCATTTGACCCGCTTAACCAGCGAACCGGCGAAATTGTTATTGAAGAAAGTAACCGAATGGCGATGGAGATAAGCAAAACAAGAATTACTTAAATCAATAATGACATGATTCTGAAAATAAATCGCCGCCCAAGTCGCCAGCCGCCAAAACAGCCACTCCAAAAGGCTCAAACCAATAATCATGGCCAAAATCCCAAACAGCCGACTAACCGCCGAATCGCTCGGCGCGCCGGCGCTCAGCACATCAAAAAGATCCTTAAAATATAAAGGGATAATACTGGTAGCAACCGTGGAGCTAATCGCCGCCAACACCAAACTCAGGCCGGAGAACGGATAGTGGCTCGCCGCCCGCAAGTAGTAACTGAGAGTTTTTTTAGTGTTGTATTTCATAAACTGTTTTAATAAACTTTATTCTGAAAGGTTATAAAATCTGTTACTTAGACGCTTGAGCCACCCAACGACCAATATTATCCAAGCTTATTTTGACCTTACTAAATTGGGTAAATAATTTTTGAACTTCCACCTTAGTGTAAAAACTATGAGGCAAACCTTTTTCCGGGCCGGACAATGGAGTGAAGGTACCGCCGCCCAAATCCTGATGATCTTTAAAGGTATTCCATTTCTTTGAACTTTCGAAGTCTGGCAGAGTAATAAACGCCTTACCACCCGCCACCAAAGAAAAAAATATTTTATCAATCAAACTTTGAATATCTTTTTTAACGCCGTGATGTATGGTGGCCACGGAAATTATCAAATCATACTTGCCTTTAGCGATACGCGATTTAAACATATTGGCCTTTTTTATTAGGCCGGCTTTCTTGCCAAGTAAATCTTTAGTCATTTGGATAGCGGTAGCGCTAGAATCAATGCCATCAACCGCAAATCCCTTGCCAGTCAAGAAAAGGGCGTATTTTCCGGTACCACAGCCAATATCCAAAACCTGTTTAAACTTAAAATTTGTTTTCTTGATTAAGCTTTTAAACAGCGGATGAATATCTTCACTGAGAGTTGCCCATGCCTCGCCTCCTTTTTTATAATCACGATAAATTTTATCCCAATTAGCCATATAGCCCCTCTTAACTACTTAACGAACGGATTAGCCATTTCAAAAACAATTTTCGGCGTCTGGTTGCTGATTTGGTCCCATTCTAAGTTATATTTGTCTTTATAGAGTTTGGCAACGGAACAAAACTGCGCCGTGGTGTAATCAAACCCGGCCTTAACGGCTGCGGCTTTGACCGCCGCCTCACCCGGGCCTTCGATTTCAACCAGCGGCTCCAGAAAAGGCCACTCGTCAATCACAATCTCGACGCCGTCAAGCTGCCAAATTTCTCTTTTGGTCTCTTGGTAAGATTTAATCTGGCAGTTTAAGCCTTCCAGAAAATTTTTCGCTTCTTCAAAATTATCAACTTTCAGGCAAATCTCTTTTTGGTCTTCAATCCGCTCGCCGTAAACGCCTTTCAGGCTCATCGTAATCTGATCCCCCTCGTCGCGCACCCGGAGCCAAGTGTCCGTCACCTTACCGACGCCCGGCAAAGCAAAATTATACCGCCGTTGCAAAAATTCCGGCCGCAAAAGTTTTGCGCCGGCTTGTTTCAATCTGTCTCTGACTTCATCCTTATCAACTGGCCAAAATGTTGCCTCGTATTCAATCGCCATAAACGCTTATTTAGACGGCGGCAAAAAAATAATGTTACTAATTTTCAAAATTGCTTCCAGTATACACCTCTGTTGACAAAAAAGCAAAATCATTGGCAGGATTGATTAAATAAGTTAAAAAGGTATTACCCCCTGAACATTGCCAATTTTCCCTCTTGACGCAGGAGCACTGCGCCAGGAGGGAAACCAAAGGCCAGCCTAACAGCGGGCGTGGTCAGCCCGGCTGAATGGTTCAACCTCGCTGGACTAATTCATAGACTAAAATCTATGAGAAGCGCGCTGTCGCTGGCCCTGGCCATCGTCGTGATCAAACTCTTCCTGCCGAGCATTTTCGTCGGCCTGGAAGAAGTGCTGGTCAAACTGCTGGGCATCATCGCCCAAGCGCTGTCCGGCAATATCGGCCTGCCCTCCTGACAACCGTCACAAAAAGCCCGCGAATCATTTCGCGGGCTTTAGCCTTTTTATAAAAAACTAAGGTAAGTGTTTTTTTATATATAATATTAATTTTATTTTTTGAATGACGAGCAGTAAGAATCACCTAAAATCTGTGCTTAAAAGCTCGCCTAAATCCAGCATCTTCTGCCTGTTTAACCGTAAAAGCATAAAACTCTCCTGAACGATTACCTATTATAGTCCGATCATATTGCTGATCCATTGGCAGGTGATAAATTTTTGTTGGATAACTAAACTCGTCGCTATTTATATTACATTTGATTCTTGGAAATTCGCCAGGTGATTCGTTTTCTCTAATTTCAACGCTCAAGGCATTTGCCATTTCCTTGGCTTTATTAGATAGTTTTGTTGATGTAAAAAATATTGGCCGAAGTTTATTTTCATTTAAAAATTTTGCAAATTCTTCAAAACTTTTAGGTGCATTATTACTATTCAAATTTTGAGAGAATAAATTTAATTGGCTCCTCACAGCTTGATAATTATTTATCCAATATTCCATCGTTGTTCCAAAGAGTTGAAAAATATGTTTTTCATGTATCTCCTTATATTGTGCCCAGTGTTTACATTGGATAATACAAACTTCACCACCCTTTTTAGCAATAATATCTCTACCCAGATCTTCAAAACCATCGAGAATTCCTTTGTATTCGATAGAATACCCGGCTTGTTCATATAAATACCCAACATACATTTCATAATCTCTGCCAATCGCCCATTTTGACTTATTTCTATTTTTCAAATATCTATCTAGGGCTATTTGATTTCTTTCGACAGAGGGAAGATTTTTGTATTCTTCTGGTGTAAGAAAATCTTTAACCCTATCTTCATTATTGTCATCATCTATATTATCAATTCTAACTGGAATATATTCGTCTTCGTCTTCAGCAATTAATTCGGAGAGCCATGGAAATAATTTTTCAAAATAATTAATTTTATATCTGACTATTTTATTTTCCTTCAATAATTCCCTCTTTTCATTTTTAATAATCCTTACATTTTCTGCGGCAGTATATGCTGGATGTTTTTTATCTTTTAGATATTTTTCTAATTTATAATCTTCTAATGTGAAATAATCTGCATATGCTTCGGCTAACCAAGGAAATCCCATTGATTTTTGTTTAGCTATTTTTTGAATTTCACCTATCTCCCTCTGCATCTGTTCATTCCATAATTTTTCTTTTAGCTCAAATTCGTCGCTTGTTTTCTTAACTTTTTGCGAAAATTCATCTAATCTTTTCTGTGACTCTGCCTCTAATTTTGCCGCATTGTTTAAAATTTTTAATTCTTGCTCCTTCGTTGCTTTTTCTAAATTATCTAGTTTTGGCTTTAATTCTAAGTATCTTTTTGAATTAGAAAAAATTTCAATAAACCAAGAAATTATTCCCCAAATTATAGCTATCCCTATTATAACGAGTATCCCTTCCATATTTTATTATAAAAAGAAGAACTTACAACTCGTCCAACTATCGGCTATGAGCTATGTGCTATCGGCTATCTAAATCACTTTCAACTTCTTCCCCCGGAAATCTCGGTAACCAGTAGCGTCAAACTGCCAGAAATCGAGCGGCACGGGAATTTTGCCGGCGCCGTCGGGCGCGTCAATGACATACAGGGGCGTGGCGAGACCGCTGAGGCGTTTACGAAGTTCGGTAAAAATTCGGACTTCTTTTTTAAAATCCACAATAAAATGCTCGGCTCCTTTGACTGGGTCACAACGGTAAAGGTAATAAGGCTTGACCCCGATTTCCACCAGCCGGCTGAAAAGCTCGTAAAGCGTTTTAACTGAGTCATTAACACCTTTCAGCGAAACCGACTGCGACAGCGTCATGGTGGCAACTGACTGCAGCCGTTTAACCGCCGCAACCGTTGCCGGCGTGATTTCCGCCGGATGTTCAAAGTGGAGCATGAGATATAATGGTTGCTTTTTAACTTCCTGAAGCGCCGAAATCACTTGGCGATTAACGGCCGCGGGGTTCGACACCGGCAGGCGCGAACCCACCCGGATGACTTTAATCTGCGGCAAACTAGCAAACTGCCGTAAAGCCATTTTTAAAATCGCCGGCACGGTCAGCGGATCACCGCCGGAAAAAATCAGCTCGGTGATTTCCCGGTGCTTTCTGACATAACTAACCATTTTCTTGATGTCGGCGGGCGTAATCATCCCCTTTTGAATATCCGACACTGACCGGCGGCGCGTGCAAAACCGGCAGTAAGCGGCGCAATTCATAGTCAGAAGAACCAAAGCGCGATTGCCATATTTGTGGACCAGGCCGCGGGTGACGGTAAAGTGCTCTTCCATCAGCGGGTCAGTCGAAGTCAGGACTTCGTCTTTCCCCTCCTTCGCGCTCGGCACAAACTGCCGGCGGATGGCCGGGCAGGTTTTAACCAGTTTTCTAAGGTGGGGCGAGAGTTTTGTGGCAAGCCGACAGCAATATTTTTTCTAACATTTGCGGGAAACTGTAACCAGCGGTCCGCGCCGCCCGCGGAAAGCGGGAATTTTCTTTCGGGTCCGGGATAATCCCCGGCGGGCAGTTAACTTCCAAGATGTGGGGTAAATTATTCTTGTCGAGCCGCACATCAAACCGCGCCCAGTCCGCCATTTCCAGGACATCAAACGCCTGCAGGCAAAGGTTCTTGATCTGCCCTTCCAGCTCCGGCGAAAGAACGGCCGGGCAAACCAGCGGATCAGCCTCCGTGGCCGGATTGTCATATACCCATTTAGCCTCAAAATGGTCAAATTTGGGCATCTCCGGGGGTAAAGCGTCAAACGACACCTCGATGATCGGCAGGACCTCTGGTGGCGTGCCAATCACGCCAACGGTAAACTCGCGGCCCGGCAGATATTCCTCCAAAAGCACCGGCTGATGATAGGCCGCCAAAAGTTCCGCCGTGATGGTTTTTAAGTCGGCTAAATTATGAACTAAATTCTTAGCTTGTATCCCCTTGCTCGAGCCTTCGGACAGCGGCTTCGCAATCACCGGCATAAAATCAAACTGCTTTTGTTCCAATTCTTCTAAACGCGAAACTGTCCGCCAGCGCGGGGTTAAAATGTGGTAATAAGCCAGGATTTCTTTGGCCACGGCTTTGTTTAAACCTAAAGCGTAGCCGATCGGCGGCGGCCCAGTGTAAGGCAAGCCGAGCATTTCCATCATCGCCGGCAACTGCGCTTCACGGTCGGCGCCGCGAATGCCTTCAGCAACATTAAAAACCAAATCAACTTTGCCTTTTAATTCTTTGAGTTTAGGGTAAGCGTCTTCGTCCGCCTCCACCGGATAAACCGTGTGGCCCAAACTTTCCAACGCCCCGGTGATGCCGGCAATCGTCTCCGGCGTGTCAAATTCCGCTTCCAGCAAATACTGCGGATTGTTTAAATCCGGCGCCGTGTGGCGGACATTATAGATGAAGCCTAGGTTAAGCTTCTTCATAAATTACTTTTCATTATTGCTGTCATCGCCAGAATCCGGGCTGGGCGAAATCTTGGACTTGGCGTCGCGGGCGGTGTTAAGGAGGAGCCGCCGCAAAATTTCTAAAAAAGAGACACCGTAAAGATCAAGGATATTGGCAATGGCGCAGTCCACTTCTTTCGGGCCAAACGCCGGGTTGCTGTTGCAGTCCACAAAGTAGTAGCGGCCGGAGTTATCCAGCCGGACATCAAACTTGCCATAGTCAGCCATTTTGGTGATTTCAAAGGCTTTTTTCACATATTCTTTGAGAATATTGTCCTGAAACTTTTGGTAAGTGAATGGCGCTTTGCCTGAGGCCTCTTCCAACCACTGGTCTTCAAAAGTGGCAAAGGCGTATTTTTCATCCGGCTTGTTAAAAACCTTTTCGGCAAGATAAACCTTTTTGTTCAAACCTTCCAAAAGCATGGCGGAAATTTCCCGGCCGGCGATAAACTCCTCCACCAAAACCGGCTGTTCGTAGGTTTTGATCAGGAAACTGAGCCGCGCCCGCAAATGCTTTTCGTTCTCGGACACGGCGTCTTTGGTAATTTCCACGGCGCCATGAATTTCATTGAGTTTGGAAATGACCGGAAACCGCAGTGTCGGGTCGAGAAAATCATTTTGGTCACTAAACAGCTGGTAGTTGGGTACCGGCACGCCGTTTTGCTGTAAAAGTTTTTTAACCAGAAATTTATTGTAAGCGAGCGACTCGCCCAAAATGCCGGCGCCAGTATAAGGAATGTCTAGGAGCTCGGCGAGCGCCGGAATGGCGGAAGCCAGATACTCATTGCCTTTGACCGAACCGACCATATTGATCAGCATTTCCGGCCGGTCGTGACGGATTTTCTCCGCCAAGTCAGCGTCGCCGGGATAAAGCATTGGCGTCACGCCCAGTTTTTCCAAATAGCCGGCCACCGCCTGGGCGTCGCGAAGCGCGTCTTTCTCGGTCAAATACTGGGTTTCTGTAGGAAAATACTCCCGCTTGACCTCGCTGTAAATGATCGCCACTTTTTGCGGCAAAACCAAAGCCGCGGCCCTTTTATCCGCCGCCGCGCCAACGCCATTGTTGTTTTGCCCGTTTGTCCCGTTGCCTTCGGTCATAAATTAGTTAATTAAAAAACAGCCGGTTTTAAAACGACTGAATAATCAAACCAAGCGATAAATTATTTTGTAAATTTAACTTGCTTAAAAACCGACAACCGCTAGGCGGCTCACTCTCACCTATCGCCACTTGGTCTAGGACCATATTATTTATCTCGCCCTCCAAAGGATTATGCTTTAACACTAGCAAAATTATAGAGCCCGGCTAGCCAAAAGTCAACGCCGTTAAGGGGTAAATAGCCAGTTATCCCCAAGGGTGGGGTAAAGGATAAACAAAAAATTCTCGGGACAATACTCGCCCAGAGAATATCAACTTATAGATATTCATCCACAAAACTCCCCTACTCCTCTTTCTCTTCTGTTGGTTTGATAGTTTTTATAATTTTACTTGTATTAAGTCTAAGGGTGGTAGACTCTTCAACGGAAATAGGACGAAAATGGGCAATTTTATTGCGGATATCCTCCAACTCCCTCAACCAAGAAAAGATTATATTAGAATCTTTAAATATTTTTGAAAAAATATCATTCCAGTTATCTTTTCTTTGAATTATTTTCCCATAATCAGGAAAATTAATATAAAAGATCGGCGATTTTTCCTCTATTGGTACCCATGGCCAAGGACTTTCGTTTTTAGCCATGTTTTCTTCAGCTTTTTCCTGAACATCCGATGGGATTCTTTGTTTCCACCAATTTGGTGTTAATTGCTTTAATTTTTCCTCAATAAAAACCCTTAAACTTGTTTCTAATTCTTTTAATGTTTGATAAGGCTCTAATTTTTCAAAAGCCGACCGTTCTCTTTTTTCTGTTTCCGCAATAAATTCACGGGCAAAAGACTCTTGTTTCTGGTTAATATGCTTTATAATTTCTAAAGCAACCTTTGCTCTACCCGCCTCATTACTTGTTGAGATCCTTATATCTTTTATTTTTTCAAACTGCTCTTCAAAATATAATTTCAATGGTTCATCCATTAATTCTTTTGCTACCTGTTTATCCCAATTGCCTTTTTGAAATTTCAAAACTTCTGCGAGAACGCGCAAAAAAATATTAAATCCATTATTTTGAATGATAAACCCCTTTCTCCATTCTGGAGTTTTGTCTGCAATATCCCAAAGTAAAGAAAAATACTGATTAAGGACATCTACTGGGTAGTTTATAACACTATCCGGGTAATAATTACTATCCGCTACATCTGAAGTTCTTTTATATAAATTGTCGCGGCCTTTATAGTCAAGTAATCTGCGATCATACAAACTATTACAAATATTGGCTATTTTTAATGGATATAATGATTTTTTACCATGAAACATTTTCCCTGGAATTAAAATTTTATTTTTAAAAATTCCATTTTTATTCAATCCGCGAGCAATTTTTGTTATCGCACCCTGCATTGAATATGGATCTGTTTGGGAAAGTAAATCCCAAAGAGTATTAGGATCTACTGATTTTTGTTTTTGATTAATATCAATAAAATCTTTTGCTTGACGTTTTTTTTCAATATCTTGATAAGCCATTATCCCAATATGTGATTTTTTAGTTTCAGGATTTGCACCGGCATAACCATAGATTCTATGTTGTCCATCAATAACCCAAACTGTTCCATATAATTTTGGAATGCTCAAAATACCAAATTCTATATTTGTTGATTGCAATAAAAGACCAGTTGGTTTTGCCTCAAAATGGACTTGCCTTTCAAAACTACAAACAACGGTGTTTTTAAAAAATCCGCCGTTGTTTATAAAATCAGTTATACCAATTTCATCTTTTGTTCCGAGAATACGTTTTTTTGAAATAAATCTTTGATAGGCATCTTCATTCCCCGGCTGAAGACGAAAAACATACACTAAATTTAACAATTTTTCGGCAGGAAGAAAAAAACTATATAATTGTTGATCTCCCACCGTTATACGAAAACTTGGAACTTTATAATCAGCCCCTCCTTCCTCATCTTTAATGGGTTTTGAACTAACACCTAATTCTTTTAAAACATAATGTAAAGCCAACGGACCAATAAGTGAAAAGAGATCTTCACCAGTTTTTAAATAACTACTACCCCATATATAAATATCATTTTCACGAGCAGTTTTTTCATCTTCTTCTAAAATGTCTATTTCTTCGAGAGCTAAAATAAATTTAACTTCATTGTATTTAGAACCAAATCTTTCTCTTATTGCTTGCTCTATTTCTGCTTTTTTTCCGGCAAAATCATTTATAATCTGTCTAATCGTTTTTCGCTTTGGTTCGTTAACACTTTTGCATTCAAAAACCAAAAAGGTCCCTTCGTACCCACCAAAAACATCAATCTGATATCTCCCCAATCGAGCCGATTGTCCACATTCAATATCCTGAAATCCAAGAACATCTAAAAATACACGAACTTTTTCTTGAAAGTATTCCCATTTTGGGAGTTTTCTTTCTAAAACAAACTTGCCGCTTTTCATTCTTTTTTGAGAAAAACCGGCTTTTTTAAAACTAGCCGCTTCTTTTTTATCCTTTGTCTCAATCCTTTTTATTTTTGATGGGATCGGAAGTTTCCATGGCATATACCTATATATTACCATTATCTTAATTTAGAGTAAAGATTAAGCGGCCAAGTATTATCTATTAAGCTCTGGGGGGAGGAATCGAACGCCCGCCTGCCTGCGCTATGCTCTGGGAGCAGGATTCGAACCTGCGACATCCTGGTTAACAGCCAGGCGTTCTACCACTGAACTATCCCAGAGCGCAGAGCATTGCGGGCAGGCAGCCAGGCGTTTTACCATTAAACTACCCCAGAGCCTAGCAAACAACTATCCGCCTTCTCCAGCCGCAGGGTTCTGCAGCTGGATTCGGCGGATGAATTTTACTCTGGCCTTCTCGGCGTTCGCCTGCGGCGAACTTGAGAAGTCCGTAAAATTCAAAGAAGCCCCGCTTTCACGGGGCCTTAGGTTTTTATTAATAGAAAACCTCTCAGCCCCGTAGCTGGTTATTATTGTTATTATTATTCACGGCTTGGTAAGTTTTCATAATGTTAGTATAGCATAATGGCATAAAAAGTCAAGTTTACTTCTCACTCACCACTCGGACAAAAGAATCAATGATCGCGCCAACACTGGTGGCTAACTCCGCCGCCACCCGCTTGCCGGCAAAAAATGACAGCTTCTCGCCGAGAGCCAACCGCAAAAGTTTGATTTCCGGCGCGCTAATGACTCTGGCCTGATGTAAATCAACAACTTTCGCTTGGCAAGCCGGGCAGACAACGCCGCCTTTTAACGGATCAAAGAAGTTGCCTGCGGGCTGAAGCTTCTGCCGGCAGACTAAACACTGCCCGAGCTCCGGCCGGTAACCGAGGTGGCCTAGAAGTTGAAGCTGAAAAACTTGGACTAGAAAAACTTTGGTCGGCAGGCTAGCGGCCGGCGAATTTAGAAGCTCCAGAATTTGGTTCAGAAGCTGTAAAATCCCCAAATCGCAACTCCCCTCTTTAACCAGCCGGTCGACTAAAGCCGTTGAACGGCGCGCCAATTTAATCAGCTCCAGATTTTTAAGAATGTTTTGATAGCGCTTTAAGGTTTCCACATTGGCGAGGAGCGGCTGGCCGCGGCCGATGGCGATTTTAACAGCTAATAAACCAAACGGTTCTAGGTGCCCGGCCATCTTGCTGCCCGGCCGCCGAGCGCCGCGAGCGAGGACCGTGGTTTTACCCAAATGCTTGGTATAAAGACAAAAAAGGCGGTCGTATTCCCGAACGCCGGTTTTACTGAGGACAATGGCTTGGGTGAAGTATTCCATGGTAGTGGTTAGGTTGATAGGTAGTTAGGTGGTTATGGCGCCGCAAACCTAACGACCTAACGACCTAACCACCTGCCTACTTGATTTTATCTAAATACCCCTGCAAGATCACCATCGCGGCGATGGCGTCGCGGTCGTATTTTTGCCGGTAAGAACGGAAAAGGCTGTCGGCCGCCTTGGAAGTCAACCGTTCATCCTCGGTAATCACCGCCAGATTAAAATTTTGTTCGAGTAGCTCAATAAACTGCCGGACTTCAGCGGTTTTTTGGGTCTCGCCGCCGGACATGTTAAGCGGCAACCCGACCACCAGCCGGTAAATTTTTTCGCCTTCAATAATCCGCCGCAATTCGCCAATCATCCCCCGCTGGTTATCGACGACATCAAAAGGCAGAGCGAGACGGCTTTCTTCGTCGCCGAGCGCCAGGCCGATCCTTTTACTGCCGTAGTCGATGCCGAGGATTTTGGACATAAGAATAGTGGTTAGGTTGATAGGTCGTTAAGTTGTTAGGTTTGCGCCGCCGCAGGCGGCGCCATAACCACCTAACGACTTAACAACCTATCAACCTATTAAACCCTTCCGTTCATCAAATCTCCTATAATCATTTAGTAAGTATGAGATGTCCTTTCGCCGTGACCGCCACCGTGTGTTCAAAATGAGCGCAAAGCTTGCCGTCGGCCGTCACTACCGTCCACTCGTCGTCCAGTGTGGCAATTTTGTCCGTGCCCAGGCTGACCATTGGTTCAATCGCAATCACCATGCCGGGCCGCAACTCCACCCGCGGCTGGTTCTCGGCCAAGAAATTGGGAATCCGCGGATCTTCGTGGACGGCGTAGCCGACGCCATGGCCGAATAAATCTTTGACCACCGCCATCCCCTGCCCCTCAACATAAGTCTGGACCGCGCGAGAAATATCGTGGACGAAGTTTCCGGGTTTGACTTGTTTAATCCCGAGAGTCAAAGACTTTTCCGTCACCCGCAAAAGCCTTTTAATCTCGCTCGGAATATGGCCAATCGGCGCGGTGGTCGCCATATCCGTGTATAAATCTTCGTAATTCATACCAATATCAATACTAAGAATATCGCCGTCTTTCAACCGCCGCGCCGAAGCCGGCGCGTGGACCAGTTCGTTATTGACGGAAGCGCAAATAGTGGAAGGAAACGGCGGATCGTTGCGACTGCCCTGATAACCTTTGAAAGCCGGCCGGCCGCCGGCGCGCCGGATTAAATCTTCGGCCATCATGTCCAACTCCTGCGTGCTAACACCGGGCTTGGCCGCCTTGACCAGTTGCTTTAAAATTTTACCCAGCAACCGGCCGCTGTAAGCCAGTTTTTTGATATCTTCCTCGGTTTTGGTAGTAATCATAAATTAAAGAGTATTCAGGGGATTATATCCATGAACGGTGAATTTGAACCCCTCCCTGATCCCCGAATACTGTTCCCTGAATACTTAAAAGACTTTCTTCACTGCCCGATAAACCTCGTCAATGCTCTGTCGGCCGTCAATTCGGCACAAAATCCCCTGATTTTCATAAAATTTAACAATCGGGTCAATCTGCTCATGATAAATCGCCAACCGCTGGCGTAAAGCCGCTTCGGCTTGGTCGTCTTTGCGCGCTAACAGCGCCGCGCCGCACTTATCGCAAATACCTGGCTCCTGCGGCGGATTGGCTTTCAAGTGATAAGTAGCGCCGCATTCATTGCAAATCAGCCGGCCGGCAATCCGCGCAATCGCCTCGCGGTCAGGCAGATCAATCGAAATCGCCTGGGTTAAAGAAGTAATCGCCGCCAAGGCCTCGGCCTGCGCCAAAGTCCGCGGATAACCATCGAGAATAAAGCCGCGGCGGCAATCTTTTTTGCCGAGGCGCCGAATAATCAAATCGTTAGTAATATCGTCCGGCACCAGTTTGCCCTGGTTAACGCAACTGGCAACTTTGTCGCCCAAAACGGTTTTCTTTTTGGCTTCATCACGGTAAATCTGGCCGGTGGCAATCACCGGAATTTTAAAATCGGCCGCCAGCTTTTCGGCTTGCGTGCCTTTGCCCGAACCCTGAGGGCCCAGAAATACTATTTGATATATCGGCTTACGAACCATAAAAAATTACATAATAGCCATTTAAACCAATAAACACGGCCAAAAGTTCAAAGTTCAAAACCCAAAGTTCAAATCAAGTTCAAATATCAAATGCTATTCTTGGCTAACCGTGAAGCCACCTTTTGGCATTTGAACTTGATTTGAACTTTGAACTTTGGGTTTTGAACTTTTAACCACGATTGTTGATTTTAACAGTAAACAGCGACGACATGGGAGGCCAAAACTATTTCACTATATTTTCAACTGCCGCCCAGGCCGACTTGCTTTTCTGCGGAATCAGGATTATCACTTCGTCATCCGGACTGCCTTTGAAATAAGTCACCGCCGCGGTCAAGAGTTTCCAACGCTTACTGCCGGCGGTGGCAAAGTACTGCCGCGTCTCGGCGTCTTGGAAAAGTTTGGCTTTGACCCGCGATCGTTCAATCGGGCTGATTTGTTTGTAAATGAAATTGCCGCGGTTATCAATCGTCAGTTTCAGAATATCGCCCTCCACCAACTTTGACTTGGAAGCGTAGTTCGGCGGCACTTGATATTCCCGGCCATCGGCGCCCACCATTTTCTGGCCGTCGAAAACCCCTTCGACCACTTGCGCGTTATTTAACACTTCCTGCTCGTTAAAAGCGCCGTTTTTGATTTCTTCCAGTTTCTCCAAAACCAGCGTCGCGTTCCCCGGTCCGGCTTCATCCAAAAGCCTTAACGCCTTGTCGAGGTTAGAGCGCAATTGCAAAAGTATCTTTTTAACGACCGCTAATTTTTGGCCTGCCAACTGATCTTCTCCGGGAACCTCCTCGGCAAATTCCAAAAAATCGTCGTCTTTTTGTTTTTTACTGGTCATTTGGTTTTGGTATTGTTTTGATTTTTATAGCTAATTATAGCTAGATTTTCGCCTCTTTGTCAACTTTACCCAAAGAAAACTCGGCCGAGCGGCTCCGTTCAATAATCTCCCGCTCCACGCTTGCCCGGTCGTGGCCGTATTTGAGGCGCGAGAGTTCTTTGATTTTTTGGGATAATTCCGGGTTGCCCGGCGGCAAAATCAGAGTCTGGAGGTTAAACGGCCGCGAGGCTTGGTTGTTGATCAAGAGTTTGATGTAGGCGTTGAAGCGCTCGACATTGATCAAGTCAAACTGGTTAACAATCGGGGCGAACTCCTTGGCGATATGCTCGGCGTCTTCGGCGCCGATTTTGAAAGCAATCATCGTGCCGACATTGCCAAAGACCGCGTCCTTGATGGTGGTGTCGTCATGCTTCACCAATTGGCCAATATACTGGTGGGCAATAATCAAGTTAAGCATGTATTTCCGCGCCTCGGACAAAATCACCGCAATGCTGTCGGTCGTAAAGTTTTGGAACTCGTCGATATACAGGTAAAAATCTCGGCGCTTTTCTTTCGGCATATCCGTCCGGCTAAGGGCGGCCATCAGGATCTTGCCGACCATCATCATGCCGACTAAATTGGTGTTAATGTCGCCCAGGCGCCCTTTAGACAGTTTAACCAGCAGGATTTTGCCGCTGTCCATGGCATCGCGGAAGTTGATGGCGCTGTGCTGTTGGCCGATAATCGGCCGCATGAAATCATTGGAAATAAAAGAGGTTAATTTGGAAGTAATGTAAGGCACCATGTTGGCAAGGGCCGCCTCGCCGCCGGCTTTTTCCGCTTCTTTCACCCAAAAGTCCTTGACTACTTGCGTCTGGCATTTACTGATTTTGTAACGGCGGTAATCCGGATCAACCAAAACCTTGGAAATCTCCATTAGAGTGGAACCGCTCTCCGGGTCTTCCATGACCAAAAGCATGGCGTTCCGCATGTATTGCTCAAACATCGGCCCGCCGGTTTGTTTAAGGTCATAAAGCTTGTCAAAAATCTTGATCATTTCGTTGATCACAAAAGTTTTCTGCTCCGGGTAGCGCGGATCGTATTCTAATAAGTTTAAACCCATCGGCCGCTCAATGTCCGCCGGGTCAAATAAAATCACATCGTCGGCGCGCTCTTTCGGCACCCGCTCAAAAACATCGTCCACCAAATCGCCGTGCGGATCGATAATACAAACACCCTCGCCGGCCTGGATGTCCTGGATTGCCATATTGGCGAGGAGAAACGATTTACCGGTGCCGGATTTACCGATGATATAAGTGTGGCGCCGGCGGTCGTCCTTTTGCAGCCGCACCAATTTCTCTTGCCCGCGATAAACACTCTTGCCCAAGATAATGCCTTCGGTGGGCAAATCCACTGGCGGCGCGGCGCGGCGGGAAGGCAGCCAAACGATATTTGGCGTTTCATTGAAAGACAGCGGGAAATGATACAAACTAACCAATTCTTCGCTGGAAATGATAAATTTTTTAAACTCCCGGAAGTTGCGGCAGATAAAATCATTGATAAACATGCTCTTGAACCAAAGGAGCGGCCCTTTGAGCTGATTATTAATGGAAGTGGAGCTGAACTGCGAAAACGAACCAATAACACTGCGGAGGAGTATTGTCGTCCGTTCCGGGGTTTTAGCCGAAACCACCAGCCGCAGATTGGCTTCAAAACAGGGTTTGGCGTATTTTTCTTCCAGCGCCTGAATCAGCTCTTCTTCCCGTTTCAGTATCCGGACCGGCGCGTGGCGCATTTTATCGCCTTCGCTCATTTCCCCGGCCGGCTTTTCCGCGCCCGGTTTCGGCGCGGTGACGAAAAAGTTGTCCACCAAAAATTTCAACCCTTTATAAGGTAAGCCAAAACTCCAACCGATAAAATTCAACCAACCGCTTTGTCCCCGCAAGGCGTTTTCCAGCGTCTCACCTTGGTGCATTTTTTTGGCAATGCCAATCCCCTGGCTGCGCCATTTGCTTTTGCCGGGCCGGACCAGAAGTTGAATCGCCACGCCGTCCTCCGCCTCAAACTTGGACAGATTGCTGGTGACTGACTCCAGCGGATCAAAGTCCATTTTTTTATAAGTCCGGAGCGGCAAAATCTGGCTGCGGCTGGGACAAAGGTAACTGCCGGCCACCGCGCCGTGAGGCGTAAAGATATTATAGTCACTCGTTTTTTCCACCGTGGCGTCCGGGTAAGCGGCGTGAATTTGCTTCTCCACATATTCCGCCAAGTGCTTCGGCGTGACCAGATAAAACTTGATTTTATCCTGCCAAGCCACCATTTCCAAGGACAAATGGCTGTGGTGGCCGGTCCAAAACCGCCGAAAAGCGTACCACCAATAACCCCAATTATGCGGCCGCGCCGTGCCGATCAAGGCGGCGTAGAGCCCCTCTACCTCGGCGATCACTTCTTTAATGTCTTTTTTCTGGATCGCTTCTTCTTTCTCCGCCTGTTCCTCCGACTCTTTGGGCAGGAGAACTTGCAACACCACCCGGTTAAAAGTCGCCAACCGGCGCCGCAAAGCAATTAACAAAAACCGCAAAAGCGCCAAACCAGCAACCACGATCGCGATAAACAAAATAAAATACAAAACCCCGGCCACCACTGGCTGGCTTAACAAAGACTGCCCGCCCGCCGCGGCGGTCTGACCGAAATCACCCAACTTTTGGGTTTGGTCAAATTGGTTAAAAACATCAGTTTGGCCCATAAAAGCGACGCTAAGAAGCGATGCGAATGCTACGAATTACATGCGAATCTACGAATAAAGACGACGGTAAAAATAGTTAAAATTATACATAATGATCGGCATAATTTGTAGCATTCGTATGTAATTCGTAGCATTCGCATCGCATTACAGCCAGATCAATAAACCTAATTCCGTAAATTATCAACGCAATTATCTTCTTTGCCTTTCCCTTTCCTCATCGGCCACTAACCGATCGGCTTTGATTTTTGCTTCTTGGGCAAGAAAATAACGGCTGACTCCGGGAATAATTTTGAGCCACCGGCGGATCAAACGGTAAATTTTGGCGGTATGAATTTTAACTTGCCGCAACAAGACTAAAATTAAAGAAGCGGCTTTTTCGCCCTCCCGTTTAAACTCTTCTTTTTTGGCGGGCGAAAGACCGAGGTAAATCTCCTCCAAATCTTCGGCCAAAATCTCTTCAATTTCATGAAGTTTTTCGGATTCGCGGTCAGCGACAGCGTTAGGATGAGCCGGACTAACAATACTCGCCGCGGCCGCCCTTTCCGGACCAGCCTTGACCTCGCCCAAAAACTGCTTCTCCGGCCGATTCTCTTGGCTAATTTCCGTTGACGGCTTTGGCGCTGACTCAATCTTGGTTTCTGTTGGCGGCCGAACCGCCTCCCGCGCCAGCTCTGCCTGCCGATTTTTATCTAAAGGCATAATTTCTAGGGTTAACCATCCTTGATTTAACTGGCATTATTATAACAAAAAACCGCAAAAAAGAAAAACCGATTTCGGCGGCCGGCATAAATATGTTATAATAATTTCAACCAATATCACAAAATCTGATAATAACCAACCATGCAATACAGTTAATATTCTTAAGACAACGCAAATGAATAAAAAAGAAATTCTTCAAAAAACTAAAAGCTTTATTAAAAAAAAGTTACTTAGTGATAATTCGGGTCATGATTATTGGCATGTTATAAGAGTGTTTAAAATAGCAGAAAAGATAGCTAAAAAGGAAAAGGCTAATGTGTTTATAGTGCAACTTGCCGCTTTATTGCATGACATTGGCGAGCACGGTCCAGCATTTACCCATACCAAATCTTGTGCTTCGGTTGCAAAAACATTTCTCAAACAATTTAAACTTACACCTAAAATACTTGACCCCATTGCCGATTGCATATTAACCCATTCTTGGTCTGACGAAATTGGAGAACCTAAAACTATAGAAGCAAAAATAATTGCTGATTGTGATGCCATGGACGCAGTTGGAGCTATTGGCGTAATTCGAACGGTTCAATACTGCGTCAGCAAAAATAGGCCAATTCATGATCCCGACATTAGGCCCAACCCGACTTTTATTGGTGGGAGTAAAACGATGGTTAATCATTTTTATGAGAAACTATTACTACTTGACTCAAAAATGTATACAAAGACTGCAAAATATATAGCCAAACGGAGGGTAATCTTTATGAAAAACTTTTTAAATGAATTTTTATCAGAATGGGACGGAAAAAAATAGGATTGAATAATTTTAAAACAAAAATATGCCTCAACCCAAACACATCCATCTCTTGCGCGAAAACAACTACCAGTGGGTTAATGCCACCCAGAATACACTCTGCGAGATCAACTGGCTGAAGAAAAACTTTGATTTTGACCCGCTCGACCTCAAAGACTGCCTGCCGCCCAACAACCGGCCCAAACTCCTGGAACGGCGCGATTACTTGTTTTTAACCTTGCTTTTCCCGATTTATAACCGCCCCACCCGGGAGATTAAAGCCGTGGAAGTGGACTTTTTTATCGGCCAAAATTTTCTCGTCACCTGCCACGACAGCCAATTGCCGCCCCTTCGCGACTTTTTTGCCCTTTGCCAAAAGGACACGGAAATGTTTGCCCACCTGCTCAGCGGCGGCCCGGCGGCTTTGCTTTATGAACTCCTCAACCGCTTGACCGAATACTGTTTCCCCATGCTCGCCCATCTCAATAACGATGTTAACCAGATTGAAAGCCAGATCTTCACCGCCCCAGGGCCAAAATTAATCCGGGAGATTGCCCTGATCAAAAAAAATATCGTTAATTTCCGCCAGGCGATGCAAACCCATAAAAACCTGATCTACCGGTTGATGGAAGCGGGCGACCGCCTTTTGCCGGGCCAGAAGCTGGAACTCCGCTTTAAAAATCTGGTGGAACAATCAAAAGAAATCTGGGACACACTGGAAAACTGCCAAAACACGGTTAACGCCCTGTATGAAACTCACGCTTCGCTCGCCTCTTATCAGCTAAGCCAGATTATCAAAACCCTGACCATTATTTCGGTGATTTTCATGCCAATTAACCTCCTCGCCTTCATCTTTGGCATGAATACGGTCTATCACCCCCTCGTTGGCCAGCCAGCGGATTTTTGGCTGATTATCGCGCTGATGGCGGTGGTGGCGGGAGTTTTAATTCTAATTTTCAAGAAGAAACGGTGGTGGTAGGAAGGAGAATCATGAAGCTAGAATCATGAATCAAGAGGGTTTAATACCAAGTTAATCTCTAAAGAACCAAGTAAACTTAGCAGCCACATACCATATACGATATACCATATACCAAGTAGTTATTAAGAAATCAGAACTAGAATTAAGAATAAGAGAATAAAAAGGGCTTCTTGATTCATGATTCTTAATTCTTGATTCTCTTTTTTAAAAAAACAAGGCGGCCATTGATGAAATGCCGCCTTTTATGTTACCTGCAAAGATCTTGGATGGATGCTGATGACTTTTAACCGATCGGGCAGCCTGACTATTTGGCCGTCGGACAGTTCAACGGCATACACAATGGCATGCGGCCGTTCGGGATAAACCGCAGTGAACGCGTTCAGCCAAATAACCTCCCGGATCCGGCCGACCACCGCTGGCTGGATGCCGTTGCCATTCTGGCTCGGTAATGTCGCCCAAACCCACAAACCAACCGCCAATCGCGGTTCTTTAAGAACCGGCCGGCCGCGCCGGCACACTTCCGCCAGCCGTTTGGCTTCTTCCGAATCGCTAATCACGACTCTGAAATCAAAACCGCAAACCTGGCACTTACCAGAACCATTTGCCTCACTCATGTTTGCCCTCCTGCCAACTTGAGCCCTGGTTAAATGGTTGTTTTATAAACCGCTTATGTTAATTGATTGCCTTATTATTCGCATCATTCGCATGTAATTCGTAGTATTCGCATCGCTTCCAGCCGGATAAATAACACGATTAATATGAATTACCGACAAATGATTATAAATAACCAAAACTATTAATTAAACTATATCTCTTTTAAAATCTTTTGGATATCCCGGAGCGTTTCCACTCGTACTAGCCGCGCCCGCCACTCGGCGGCGCCCGCATGGCCCTTAGTGTACCAACACAAGTGCTTTCGCAGTTCCACTAGGCCGAAACTCCCCTTTTGCTGATAAGCGAGTTTAGCCTGGCGCATCATTACTTTTTTAATCTCCGACCAAGTTAGTTCGCGGTAAGCGCCCGTATTTAAAAATTCTTTGATTTCTTGAAATAACCACGGCCGGCCCAAAGTTCCCAAGCCGAGCGCCAGCCCGTCCGCGCCGGTCACTTTTAACATCGCCGCGGCTTGTTCCGGCGTTTTCACTCCGCCGTTCGCGAGAACCGGAATTTTAAGCAAATCTTTAACTTTTTTAATCATCAGTAAATCAACCTCGCCGCTGAATCCTTGGGGGTAAGTCCGGCCGTGCAGGCAGAGAAAATCCATACCGGCCTTTTCCAGTTTGGGCGCGAACGATAAAATCTCTTTTTTGTTGCTAAAGCCGAGGCGTGTTTTGACCGAGACTAAACATTTATCGCCAACCGCCTTTTTGACGGCTTGGACAATCTGGCAAGCGAGCGCCGGGTCTTGCATCAGGACAACACCGTGGCCGGAGCGCACGACTTTTTTGGCCGGACAACCCATATTGATGTCAATCGCCTCGGGCTTGATTTTCCGGACAATCATCGCGGCCGCGGCGGCGAATTTGTCCGGCTTCTTGCCAAAAAGTTGAATGACAATTGGCCTTTCCCGTGAACTGAATTTAACCAATTCCCAACTTTTTTTGCCATAAACCAGCCCGTCAGCCGAAACCATTTCCGAGTACACCAAATCAGCGCCCGATTCGCGGCACAACAAACGAAACGCCGAGTCCGTAATTCCGGCCATCGGCGCGAGAGCGAGAAGCGGCTGACTTTTAAACAGTTTATTTGGCATTTTTAAAGTTTACTGGGTTATTCTCGTCTTTCGGCCATTGGCTCGGGTTATCCAGAATATACTGAGCAACATTGTTATATTCCCTTTCATCGGCGATGATATGGTCGTAATAGCGCGGTTGCCAGGCAAAATGGCCGGGGCCGTATTTTTGGTTTATGCGACGAACGACCGAACCCTTAAATTGATTAATAATAACGGGGATGGAATTTCTAAAAATTTGACCAAATTGATTCTGCGGAGACGCGCCGCGGCGCGTCTCTACGCCGGTAGACATGATCTCAAAAATGGCATGAATATGATTCGGCATTATTATCCAGGTATCCAATAAAACATTCGGCAGCATTTGTGGCGTTTTTAGCAATTCTTCTCTAACTATCTCTCCAATCGCTGATAAAACCACCTTGTCGTCTTTAATCTCCCCCAAGCAACATTTTCTATCTTTCACACAAATGGTCACCGAATATAGACCAACCCCGGAATAATCATGATTTTTTAAACGCGCCGACGGTATCCGATATTTATTCTTAAATTTATCATCTGACATGTTAGCACTAGTAGAGACGCGCCGCGGCGCGTCTCTTTATTAAATTATCACTTTTTTTTGATCTGATAACCGTCTTTATCGTCTTCAACCGTGTAACCCAGCTCCCCGATTTTCTTTCTCAACTCGTCAGATCTAGCCCAATCTTTAACCAAACGGGCCTTTAATCTGTCTTCAGCCAACTGTTTAACTGCCGCTGGGATGGTTAGTTTTTCTTTTTTCAGTTTGCCTAAACCCAGCCCCAAAACCTTATCAAAATCCAAAATCGTCGCCAGCTTATCTTTGGCCGGCAAATCCGCTTTCAACATCTCGGCAACTACGGCTAAAGCCTGCGGTAAATTGAAATCGTCGCTAATTTTCTCGATGAACTTATTTTTAAACTCAATGCTAATTTTGCCCTTTTTACCGCCCAATTCCCTAACTTGGTTATAAATATTTTGGAGTCCGCTCGCGGCCGCGCCGAGCGCTTCCCAAGTAAAATTCTGCTTGCCGCGGTAATGCGCCTGCAAAAAGAAAAAACGGAGCGCGAGTGGGCCAAAACCTTTTTCCTCCACTTCCGCCAAGCTGTAGCCCGTGCCTTCGGATTTGGCCATCTTGCGGTCATTGACTAACAAATGTTCGTTGTGGAGCCAATAATTAACGAATTTGACGCCATTAGCCGCTTCGCTCTGGGCGATTTCATTAGTATGATGGACAGCAATATGTTCAATGCCGCCCATGTGCAGGTCCAGAGTTTTGCCAAGCAGTTTCCGCGCCATGGCCGAACACTCGATATGCCAGCCAGGAAAACCAATCCCCCTTCTTACTAAAGGCGACTGAAACGGCGAGGGCCAAAATTGCAGCGCGTTTTGGTGCCGTCCGGCTTTAAAAAACCATAAAGCAAAATCCGCCGGGTGTTTTTTTTGCCCGTCTTCCACCTCGCCTTTACCCGCGCCTTCCAGTTTATCAGCTAACCCTTGGCCGGAAAGTTGGCCGTAATTAGCCGCCTTAGTTACATCAAAATATATCGCTAAATCAGTCGGATAAGCATAATCTTTGGCTATTAACTCCTGCACCAACTTAATCATTTCCTTAATATACTTGGTGGCGCGCGGCTTATAATCCGGCTCCAAAACATTCACGGCGCGATAATCATGCTCAAAAATTTTGATATATTTCTTGGCAATTTGGCGCGGCGACAAGCCTTCCCGCTTAACGCCCTTTGCCATCTTATCCTCGCCCTCGTCACCGTCGGAAGTTAGGTGGCCAACATCAGTGTAATTGCGCGCCAATTTAACTTTATAGCCCAGATACTTCAAGGTCCGAACTACTAAATCAGCCATCACCATCCCCCGCAGATTACCGATATGCTGAGTCCAATAAACCGTCGGGCCGCAATGATACATCGTGACCTTTTTGCCCCGTAACGGGCGGAATTCTTCCTTTTGCCGCGTTAAAGTATTGTGGAGTTTTAATGCCATATTACTCTTATCTTAGCAAAAATAACCGCAAAAAGCCAGAAACAAACTACCATCCTCATACAAATTAAGTTTTTATTTAAGAACATCTCTACAGTGTCTTTTATTCAAAAGTACAAAACCAACCAGAATCGGGGTCCGGGGTGTCCGCCAGTTGGCGGACCGAGACGAACCGACCCTTTCTACTAACTAGTAAATATATGTTGCCGCAAAGCGATATATAGGGGTAATAGAACCAAAGGTAGCGACTGCGAGGTGAGGCGGGGCGAGAAGAACCCAGGTGCCACGAAGATCGGGCTTTTTGCCTGCCCCTGCGCATGCGGGGCCACCCCGGGACTCTTTGCGCTACTTTCTGGTCACAGAAAGTAGCAAAGCCCGCCGCAGGCGATGGGCAAAAGAAAATTAGTAAGATAAACTAAAAAACACAACCTGAGATTGTGCTAAAAACACAACGAGGCCAGAGGCCTCGTTACTCCGCTATCTAATTTACTTCATTTTTTTTCTGATGAAAGCCGGGATATCCAATTCCTCATCATCTGCCGGCTTATCTTCTACTTTTTTGCGCCCGAAAACCCGCGGCTTAACATCATCTTCGTCATCGCTCTCTTCGGCCTCCGCCTCGTCTTGGCGCCGGCTAATAAACCGGCTGGGCTTATAACCGGTCGGCTGATTCATGGCCTCCGACGGCTTGCGGCCTTTTTCAAAACCGGTCGCCACCACCGTAATCTTGATGTCATCGCCCATGTCTTCATTGATCACCGCGCCAAAGATAATCTTAGCGTCCGGGTCAGCCGAAGCGGTAATCACCTTCGCCGCCTCACTCACCTCTTGCATGGCTAGATTCTTAGAACCGCAAATGGTAAATAAGATGCCCTTGGCGCCTTCCATGGAAAGTTCCAAAAGCGGCGACGCAACCGCCGATTTAGCGGCTTCAATCGCCCGGTTATCGCCTTTACTCTGGCCAATGCCCATCAAAGCCGAACCGCTGTCTTTCATGATCGCCTTAACATCGGCAAAGTCCACATTGATCAAACCCGGAATGGTAATCAACTCGGAAATGCCCTGCACGCCTTGGCGCAAGATGTCGTCAACGATATTAAAAGCGTCCAAAAGCAGGGTTTTTTTATCAATAATTTGCAGGAGGCGGTCATTGGGAATAGTGATAATCGTGTCCACCCGGCTCTGCAATTCTTCCAAACCTTTTTCGGCGATCGCCCGCCGTTGCGCGCCTTCAAAAGCAAACGGCTTGGTGACTACTGCGACCGTCAACGCCCCAACATCGCGGCAAATCTCGGCGACAATCGGCGCCGCGCCCGTGCCAGTGCCGCCGCCTAGCCCGCAAGTGATAAAAATCATATCAGCGTCACGCACCGCGTCGCGGATCTCGTTTTGGTTTTCTTCCGCCGCCGACCGGCCCAAATCCGGATCCATGCCGGCGCCGAGGCCCTTGGTCACCGCCTTGCCAATATGGATTTTCTTCTGCGCCTGACAATAATAAAGCGCTTGCACATCGGTATTGATGGCAATAAATTCCACGCCTTTAATTTTGGCGGCGATCATCCGGTTGAGAGCCGAACCGCCGGAGCCGCCGATGCCCAAAACTTTTATCTTGGCAAAAGTTTCAATGTCGGGCTTGACCTCAGCCATAAAAATAATGATGAATACTAATCTTACTCAATTTATCAACAGTAACAGATAACTACCGATATTATATCATAAACATCCTAAAACTGGAATAAATCTAGTTGCCGCTGATGCCCTTAAACCACCCGCGAATCTTCTCCCCGACGACCGCCACGCTCTTAAACTGCGACAAAGAAAAACCGCGTTTTTTGCCGCGAGTTAGTTGGTCACCCCAGACGACCAAACCCACAGCCGTGAGAAAGCCTAGGTCCTGCACTTTATCAATCGCCGAAGTTAGATTTTGGGCAAAACCCAGGCAAGCCGGCAGTTTTAGTTTTCTTTTGGCGAGATCCACCACGCCGGGCAACTTGGCGCCGCCGCCGATCAAAACCACGCCGGCCGGCAGACTGCCGGATCGTTCAACTTTTTTCAGCTCGGCGTCTATTTTTTCAAAGATTTCTTCCACCCGCGCCTCAATGATTTCCGCCACATATTTGCGAGAAACCACACTGTCAGTTTGAGTGACGGTCTGGTCGAGGTCAAATAAATCAATTTCTTCTTTTTTCAAAATATCTTTGGCTGAGGCTGTGCCGTAGTTCAGCTTCACTTGCTCGGCGGTATCGATTGAAACCCGCAGGCCAATGGCAATATCCGAAGTAATATGGTCAGAACCAATCGGCAAAACGGCCGTATGTAAAACATCGCCGTTTTCAAAAACTATCAAGGAAGTGGTCGCCGCGCCGATGTTAACCAAAACCACACCAAGTTCCCGCTGGCGATTGGTCAGCACCGCTTCCGCCGCCGCCAAAATTGATAAAACTAAATCCTCAATATCCAGGCCGGTGCGATAAACGCATTTGGTCAAATTTTTGATTTGCGAGCCTAGGCCTTGAATAATCTGCGTGTCTACCTCCAAGCGAATACCGGACATGCCCACCGGGTCTTTGATGTTGGTCTGGCCGTCAATACTGAAAGACCGTGGAATCACATGCAAAATCTCGTAATTGGACGGGGTCGCTACGGTCCGCGCGGCCTCAATCGCCCGATCCACATCCTCTTCGGTAATCTCGCCGTCCGACCGGGAAATCGCCACCACCCCTTTTGATTCCTGACAAATAATATGACTGCCGGAAATACCCACCCAGGCTTTTTCCATGGCGGCGCCGGCAATTTTTTCGGTCTTTTCCAAGCATTTATTAATGCTAGCGACCGCGTCTTCAATACTAACAATCGTGCCTTTGCTAATACCTTCAGCCGACACCTCGGCGGCGGCAATGATATTAAGTTTTTGTTCGGCCGACCGCTGGCCCACTACCATACGAATGGTAGCTGAACCAACATCCAGGCCAGTGATTAATTCTTCGGAAGACATATTGTTGATGACTATCGGCTTTTTTTAACTTGCCTAATTATACCTCTTTTTGCCTTTTTTCGCCAAATCTGAGATAACAAATTTTCTTCCAAACGAGCCATAATTTTGGCTTCTTTGGCGCTTTTCTCATGGTCCAGACCGGACAGATGCAACAAACCGTGGATTAAAAGCCAACTGAATTCCTCGGCAATCGGCCGCCCGGCGGCTTTGGCCTGGCGGACGGCCTGCGGATAACAAATGATAATCTCACCGCCGGTAACCACGCTGGCTGCGGGAAAATTATCAGGCGAGACGGCAAAACTGAGAACATCGGTCACTTGATCATGGTGGCGATAACGGCGATTCAACTTTTTTATCTCGCTGTCCCCCACTATGCCAAGCGATACTTCCCGCCAATTAACCAAAACCAGCGAAACAAACGCCCGGCCGATTTTTTCAACTAGCCGCGGGCTGATTGGCGACCGCACTTGTTTGTTTATTTCTATTCGCATCCGTTTTATTAACTAGCCGCCAGCTTAAAACTATTAATCACCAGCTGAAAAATTGTCTGCCAGCTTAACTCCGCTTGCCCGGCGTTATTATAATTAACAATAAATACCTGCTTCAGGTCCGGCTGACTTAAATAAGCGGTTAAATGATCGTCGCTATAGATTATCTGCCAGCTATTAAGCTGAGCGACCGCCGGCTGGCTGGCCGACTGGCTAACATAAGTCTGATACCACTTGCCAAGGCCGCCGCTAACGCCCTCAATCACAATCACCTCGAGAAACTCTTTGCCGGCCGGCGGCTGAATAATCAGTTGGGCGCCGGTTTCATCCATCGCCCGTACCTTCCAGGCGGCGGGATAAAACAAGTTATAATGATAAATCGGACTGGCATAATTCTGGACCGCTTTGGAAGCGCTTAGCGTCTTATTGGGCAATAACGGGTCGAAACCGCTCCTCACCTCTTGGCCGTCTACATAACCATCGGCGTCGGTATCGGGCTTGTTTGGATTGGTGCCCAGCGCCGCTTCTTCGGCGTCAGTCAGACCGTCGCCATCAGCATCCGGCCCGCTGGTTAGCTTAACCGTCACTGGCGACGACACTGGCGTTATCGCGCCGCCGGTTGTCGGCGTTTCTTCAGCGATTGGCTTAACTTCCGTAGTCGGCTGATTGGCATTCACCTCAGGCAAAGCTTCGGCGTTAATATTAGCATTAACCGCCACCGGCGCTTCTTCTACTGCCGGAGCAACCACCGGTTCGTTAACTGCCGGAGTGGAATTAACTGCCAACTGATTAACTGTTCGCCAGTCAACCGCGAAAAACACCACCAAAGCGCCAATTAAAATTAGACATAAAACTACAAGAATAATCACTTTGGCGCGAGAACTAAGCCCTGAATGCGAGGTAGCAAAAAACTGCCGCGGCATCACCTGGATTTCTTCCGGCCGCAATTTGGCCGCCGGTTTTGGCTTAACCGCGGGCGTGGCCGTGTTTTTCTTGCCCCAATTGAACATAATTAGTAAACAATTTTAGCATTCGGGCAATTGTCTTTGACCCATTGGCAAAAGATAGCTCGTTCGCTAGTTAAAACCGGCATACAGTTGGTGGTCTCGGTGGCAGTTGGGCAGGTAAAACTTGAACTCGGGGTAGCGGTTTGATTCGAATTAGTGGCGGGCGCCGCCGGACTGTAGAGCCGGCCAGGACCATTCGGGTTATAACCGCCTTTCACCTCTGCCCCGTCTTGGTAGCTGTCACCGTCAGTATCGGCGTTGAGCGGATTGGTTTTGTAAATTTCGATCTCTTCTTTATCAAACAAACCGTCCAAATCCGTGTCCGGCAAATAAGGATTGGTGCCATATTTTATCTCATCGGCGTCGGTTAGCCCGTCGCTGTCGCTGTCCAAGGGCGCTGCTACCGGCTCATTGATTAAAGGCTCTACTTCATCTTGATTAATAATTGGCTGGTTTAAATTCAACGCCGGCTCTTGGTTAATGGCGCTATTCAGGTTTAAAGTTGGCGTGGAATTAATGGCTGGCGTATTGCCGGTCGGCCACAAAAATTTCGCGGCTACCGCCCCCAAAACCACCACTGCCAAAACTATCAAAACCACCAAGACAATCTTGAGCCACGGCCGGCCGCCGCCCATACTGGGAAATCCCGGCTCAGGCATACCCGGCGCTGGCGGAACCGCTGGTTGGTTAAACGGCTGGCGAACTGGCGTGGCTGGCGTCTGATCCACTTCCGAGAAAATGTCTTCGGTGTTTACAGCCGTGTCTGGTTTTTTGGCATCATCAAACATAGATTTTAAAAAATTAATTATTATTATTTATTGAGTAAAGATCTTGATGTCGCGGCCGGGGCCAAGCGGATTGTAGCCTTTTTGCACCTCTTCCCCGTCTTTATAGCCGTCGCCGTCAGTGTCGGGGTTATTCTTATCTGTGCCATAAAACTTTTCCTCACTGTCGCTCAGGCCGTCATTATCCGCGTCTGGCCCCAGAACCGGCTTAGCTTCACTTAATATTTTCTCTACTTCGGCCAAAGTTAAATAATTGCCATTTTCCCCCTTAACCTTGGTTACTTCGCCCGCCGAAGGCTTGCCTTCTGGGTTTTCGGCGGTTGGCTGATTAACTGCCGGCGCCTCATTAACTGGTTGGTTAATTGCCGGCGTCTGTCCCTGCGGTTCGGCAGGCGGCCTCTGCCACCACTTCAATAGAATATAACCAAAAACCACTAAAATCAAAACTGCCACGGCAACAATCGCGTAGATTAACTTGCGGTTTTTATCCGGTTGCATCGGATCGTTAGCGGGCAAAAATACCATATTTTAGCGTTAATGTGTAACGGTAAACCTAAATTTAATTAAAACATCCGGATCCCAATAAACTGGGTTAGGCGAAACCGCCGCGGCTTGGGGTTCCCAATCAATGCCATTATAAGAAGTCATCACTCGGTTGCCCACGCCGGAACTAGCCACGGCCACAAACTTACCGCCGCCATAAGCAATGCTCCGCCAATCATTATCCAGCGTGTGGTTGGGCGAAGGTGTCCAACTAGCGCCATCAGGTGAAGTTATTACTTGCTTACCCGCGGCGCTATCAACCACGGCCACAAATGTGCCGCCGCCATAAGCCAAGGCATACACTTTGCCGGTATTAGCCGAAACATTGACTGTCCAACTAGCGCCATCGGAAAAGGCTTCAACTAATTTGCCCGCGCTATCAGTGCCCGCCGCCACAAACTTGCCCTCGCCATAAGCCACACTCTGCCAATCATAAGCGTCGCCGATATTTAAAGCCGTCCAACTGGCGCCATCCGTTGAAGTCATAATCCGGCCGGTGCCGGAATTAGCCACGGCCACGAATGTGCCGCGGCTCTGGACAACGCCATAAGCCACACTTTGCCAATCATTGTTGTTTGGAGTAGCGTGGGCAGTCCAGGCGATGCCATCAGACGAAGTTATAACTCGATTGCCAGTGCCGCTAGCCACGGCCACAAATTTGCCACCGCCATAAGCAATGCTCTGATAATCATCCTCTCGATCTCCGGTAGACATCCCATACCGCCAAGTAATGCCGTCATCGGAAATCGTCACCCTTTTAAGGCCAGCGTGGCCGTTATTGGCTACGGCCACAAATTTGCCACCGCCATAGGCCACACTATGCCAATCTTGCATGCCGCCACCGTTACGGGCAATCCAAGTGGCGCCGTCAGCTGAAGTCATTACCTTGTCAGCGCTAATCGCCACAAATGTGTTCTCGCCATAAGCCACACCTTGCCAATCATATTCAGCGCCGACAAAAGTATTTTCAAAGTCGGGTAAAGGCGCGTTTAAAACACTATGGTCGCTATCCAACCGAAAAGTGTAATATTTATCAGTCGGCGCGAGATTGAAACAATGTTGTTGCTCTCTCGTTGGCGTGGTTAAAACATTTCCATCCACGCCCCAAGCTTGTAAATAGTTAGGATCAGTATAATGGTTCCCCCCGACAGTCAGGGCGCAATCAGAGGCGTCGGCCCAAAACTCGGTATGGCTCCACGGCAGGCAATGTCCGCCGTCAGCCGCGCCATAATTAAGGTAGTTATTATTAACACAGCTAGGATGAGAAATATCAGTAACGGCAACATTTTGGCTGGCCGTCAGGCTATAATCGCCAACCGCCGAACTAGGTTCAATTGGATAAATCTCGGCCGTATAGTTACCGACTGGCAAAATAAACCCTTGAAAATCTGAAAATGGTCTTTGCCCGGATTTATCAAAGCAGGCTCGGTATGGCGCTGGCACGACACCGGAAGTATTAGTGCCAAAACAAACTAATTCATTGGGTAGGCCATAGGAAACGCCCTGCGGCGCCCCGACCATACCGACAAAATTAGGATCATCATCTTTAGTAAATTTAATATAATAAGAATCGGTAGTCGGGGTTATGGCTTCAGAAAGAGAAAAAGTAACAAGAGCGCACTGCGGATCAGCGGCGTCGAGTAATCCATTGCAATTATCATCAATATTATTATAACAATCTTCGGTTGCCCCAGGATAGATATCGGAACCGCTAACGGGACGGCTGGCGGGATCGTTATTACAATCCGCCACCGGCCGGTCGCAGGAGCCGGCGCCGTCGCTGTCCGGGTCAACACTTTCGTCAATCCGGCCGTCGCAGTTGTTGTCAATGCCGTCAAAGCACTGGCTACCGGTTTCAATCGTCCCCACCGCGCCTTCACCCGGATCGTCGCCGCAACAGTTAGACTGCCCGCCCTGATTTAACCAAACATTATTATTACCCTCACAAACCTGTTGGCAATCATCATCGCCCAGGCCGCGACAGGTAGAATCGCAAACATCGCCGCAGGCCGGATCGTAAGTTTGGGGATCAGCGCCGCTGGTATAAAATGGCGGCTCCGGACAGCTATTATCACTATCCAATTGTTCTGGGTTACTAATCATCCAGCAATTATCCTCCTGCCCACATAAGCCGTCGTTATCCGCGTCATTATGGTTGGCGTCATTCGGACAATCTTCGCAAGTATTGCCAATACCATCACCGTCAGTATCGGCTTGGCCGGTCCTGGTGTGGCCGCAATTATCCCGTACCGCCGCTATCATGGCATCAAAACCCGGATCAGTATCTGGCATATCAGGATTATAATAAGGGCAACAAAAGCGAACATCGTCGTACGGACAGCACAGTCCGTCATTAGAACCGTCGCAAGGCAAGGTATAGCCATTCTTGTCGCCCGGACAATTATCCACGCTGTCTTTGACACCGTCCTGGTCGTAATCGTCAAAATTCCGCCCTTCAAAGTTATAACAAACCTCCTGCAATACGCTTTCATAATCTTTAAACACATCCCAAAGATCGGCTATCGGCGTAGTGCTAAACTGCTCAAAATTAGCCAGCAGCCGATAAGTCTTCAGATCCGGCGCCACGCTGTAATAATAGGTGTAAGACTTCGCCGGACAAGCAAACCGCAGGGTCTTCTGGTCCCAGCAAGTGGTAGAATTATAAGGCGCGCTACAACCATAAAAAGCATTCAGCGGATCAATTGCCAGCGTGCGGCCAAGCGCATTGCCCAGCGTCGCCTGCCAGGACGGCCAAGCGCTGTAAGATTGGCCATTAAGATAACTGCCGGCGGCTAAACTCGGGTAAGTTTTGATATTATCAACTTTATGCTGTTCGCCATAGGCCGCCAGGAGACTGCGCGTATCATGAATATCCGCCGCCCGTTTGACATTGCGGGTAACTTTAAGTTTGGGGCTGTTGCAAGTAATGGTGACACCGGGACGATCGGCATCACACTCCAACGCCGTGGTTCCGGGCGCCGCGCAATCGTCACTAATCTCGCAAATCTTATCCGGGTTAGGATTGGCGACAGAAATGTTCGGAGAACAGCGATAACAGTCGGCATCTTGGCTACAGACCACCGGATTGCCATCGGCGTCCAAAATTTCTTGGGGGGTGGCCCCGATTTGTTTAAAACAAGTATTAGAGCTGGGGATATTGGTGTTAAAGGTTAAATTCCTCAACAACTGTTGGAAGATATTATTGGTGTTGGAATTAGAATTCTCGGTCTGGGACAAAATGTAAATATTGGTGTATAAACGATCGTTGACACCGCCGCCGCTATGAACCGTGCACTGGCCATCATTTTGGCAAGCTAAAGACGAGTTGAGTTCACAAGTGCCGCCGGTAGCAATATCACAAGGCCCATAATCGGTTTCCCCACCGGCTGAGAGCGAAGCAGTCATCACTCGATTGCCAGTGCCGCCGCCATAAGCCACCGCCACAAACAAGCCATTGCCATAGGTGACGGCGGACCAAAAATTATGAGCGGGAGTTTGGCTGGTCCAAGTAATGCCATCCGGTGAAGTCATGGCTTGATTGCCGGTACCAGAATAAGCCACGGCCGCAAACAAGCCATTGCCATAGGTGACGGATGACCAAAGCTGAGCCGGGGCAGTTCGGCTAGTCCAAGTAATGCCGTCCGGTGAGGTCATTACTCTAGGATGGGAGCCAGATGATATTGCCACGGCTGCAAATAAGCCGTTGCCATAGGTGACAGATCGCCATTCACTATCAACGGCGGTGCGGCTGGTCCAAGTAATGCCATCCGGTGAAGTCATTACGCCAGCGCCAGAATCAGCCACGGCCACAAACAAACCATTGCCGTAGGTGACGGCAGACCAACTATTATTGGGGGTCGGCGTGGTTTGACTAGTCCAATTAATGCCATCCGGTGAAGTCATCGCTTGATTGCCAGTACCATTGCTATTCACCATCACAAATTTACCATTGCCAAAGGTGACGGATTGCCATTGAGTATATTGGCCATAATCAGCTGGTCGGCTGGTCCAAGTAATGCCATCTGGCGAAGTCATTACCCGATCACCGGTGTTAGAATCATTCACTGCCACAAAGATGCCGTTGCCATAGGTGACGGATTGCCAGGTATTATTAATGGCGGTTTGACTAGTCCAGTTAATGCCATCCGGTGAAGTTATCACTATATCAGTTTGACCCACGGCAACAAATTTACCATTACCATAAGCGACCGACTGCCAACTCCGATCAGGGATACTGGTTCTACTAGTCCAACTACTATCGCTAGGCACACGGCACTGCCCGTCATTTTGACAAGCTAACGACGGTTGTAGCCGACAAACACCGTTACCGGCAGGCAAGACGCAGGGGCCATAATTAGTTTCCCCGGTGGCCGGCACAAAATTACCGGCGTTGATATAATGCGTGTTGCCCGAATTGACCGCCTCATAGCCGTCAACTTTTTCCGCCGTGGGCGCGCCGCCGAACTTCTCGGTGAACCAAAGCGCCGGCGAAAGGTGCTCAATATTTTTTTCCACGCTGATAATCACCGCGTCGCTGGAACCGCCAATCTCACTCCCCCAGAAGGAGGAATCAATCGCCCGTGGCAGGAGCATGTGCCGCAGAAGCTGGCTACTGCCGCCCACTCCGAGCGGCTGTATATTGGGCGGAATCACGGTTGGCGGGAAAGCGAGTGAGGGCAAATCGTCGCTAGTCCGGTCAGCAGCGCCGGCATCGCGGCAATAATAAGTTTTAAAATTGGTATAAACCGGATTGCTTAAGAAAGCCGGAACCGCTGTGTCTGACGAATCTTCCAGTCCCCAAGCGTCAAAACTGCAACTGTCCCCCGCCGCGCAATCATCATCAAGTAAATCATCACCAATCTGACAAGGTGTTAAAGGACTGCTTGTTAACCACGAGTTAGAATTAGCATCATAATGTTTACAAACCCGCGGCCAAGGATTATTGCAGAAGAAAACCACCAGTTGCGACTCGCCGGAATAAGCCGCGCCCAGTAAAGTTTCACTCACGAGCGACGGGTCAACCTGATTAACTTTAGCCGTGGCGGTGATCACACCTTCGCCGTTTTGCTGCTGGGCCATAACCTTTTGCTGGTCGTGAGAAACGCAATTTGGTTTACAAACCGTGGCGTCAGCGGTGCAATCAACCGTTGGATCGCCGGAACAATGTTTTAAAACGCTCGGCGCGGCGTCAGCCGTGCAAGCGCCTTTGTCATTAGCGCAAGCAACAGTATTATTAGTGCAAACCTGCGACGGATTTTCGGAACAATATCGATTATCAGTCATCGTCGCCACGGCGTCCGGCAAACTGCCCTTAGACCAACTCCAAGTCCAACTATAAGTCCCCGGCACCATTTGGATCGGGCCGTTAGAACTCTTGGCGGTGGCTTTCGGGTCGTAATAACTGCCATCAAGCTGGGTGGCGGCGTCAAAATGGTAGTTCAAAGAAGCCTGTAGCGGATCAACCACTACTCGGTTTAAAAGACAAATATCCGCGCCGGTATTAAAGGTCCAAACAAAACTATTACAGCCATTAGCATTGCCATCTCGGTCGTTGCAAGAGATATCGAGCCCGTCAACTATTCGGTGATTGAAATTACCGAGCGGCGTGCCGTGGCTGTCTTTCACACCTTCTTTCACTACCACCCGGATTTGCTTATTCGCCGGCAACATTTCTAAGAGATTAACCTCCAATTTATCCCCGCTGCCGGTGACTGAAGACTTGACCGGACACCAGATATCCTCCGGCCGGGCATCGGCTAAAGCGTCTTGGCCCAAAAACTTTTTGGCTAGCTCCCCTAACTTGTGATAACCCCAAGATAACAAGCCATCTTGGCCAAACACTTTAATCCAGGGGAACTTATTTTGTAAGAAACTGACCGGCGCTCCCGGACAGACATTCAAGCCGTTATTATATTCCAAAACCACATTATCTTTGGTAAAACTACTGGCATCCATGGCCTCTAATGTAACGGTGCCATCAGGATAGTTAAACGAAGCCGTGATCACGGTATTGCGGCAAACCGCATTTTTTCTAGTCCAAGAACATGAAGTATCCGCTAGGCAAGCGCTACGGCCGTTACTCGAACAAGTACCCGGACCGACACACTCCCAATCCGAGTCAGGGTTATTGGCCGGCACCATCACCGCGACTTGCGGCCGCAGACGGCAACAACCATTGCTATCTAGTCCTCTGGGAAAAAGGTCGCTAGGCGTGGAATAAGGGCAATCTTCAGCGGCCAGATGGCAGACCACTTCCAGTTCGGACACCGGGTCATTCTTCTTTTGGAGGCTAATGTCGCAGGTGTCATTAACCGGACAATCAAAATTGGCTACGCAAGCTTTACTGTGGTCGCTAGCGCAAAACCCGCCGGCCGCCGCGGTGATTTCAGAAAAGCCTTCATTAACCGAAGTGGCAATCTGAAACGGGCCGGCCGGCGCATAAGTTGTTAAAATTGGAGCGCCGGCATTCAAACAATTGGCAGAGTTACACTGATTTAATCTATAATTATCCGCGCCGCCAATATTGATTGGCAGCCCCAAATCGCACTCCTCGCCGATTTCCACCAGACCGTTATGGCAAACCGACATAGAAGTTGAATAATTACTGCCGGAATATTTATACAAATCGCCATTTAGTAATAAACAATTAGTGTAACAACCCTCGCTGGATGCCGTCGGTGTCTCGCAGGCTAAAGTTCTTCTGGTCCAGACACAGGCATTGTCAGCGCGGCAAGAGGTTTCACCTTTAGCCGAACAACCAGTCGCCCCCGTGCATTCCCAGTAAGGTGTAGTGGCTGTCCGCACTGAACAAGGCATGATGCAAGCCGCCGCGGTTGGCTCTTTAGCCGAACAGTTATTAGCTGCCGTCCCCCCTTGGCACACCAGACAACTTTCACATTCCTCACCCAGACCCACTCGGCCGTCGCCGCAAGTGCCGCCAGCGGCTAGCGGCAAACTACCAGAATGAGTACAGTGGTCAGTGCAACCATCGCTATCATCGCCATTGGGTTCAAAGAGTGTGTCGCACGCTTCGCCAGGCTCCAAGAGGCCGTTGCCGCAAACCGTGCCGCTATTGCCGTTACCCAACCGCAAACAAGTGACGGAATCACAATATTTTAAGCTATAATTAGTACTGTCATCATCATTATTTACCAATTCACCATAATCACATTCCTCGCCAACATCCACCACGCCATTACGACAAGTGCCGCCAGCCACACTGCCGGTATGTAAACACTGGGTCGTGCAACCACTGCCAACTAAGCCGTTCCGCGGGCCAGCGTCGCAGTCCTCGCCGCGGTTGATCAGGCCGTTGCCGCAACCGACTGCCGGCACCTGAGAAATTCTGGCCACCGGATTTTCGTATGGTGGTTCATTAGCTTTATCCGTCGCCGCCCAATCCCAAGCGTAAGAGCTATTAACCAATCGTTGGCCATACTGGTTGCAATCATCAGGAAAGCCATAAGCCTGCGCGCCAAAAAACTGGTAATCCGGTATCCAAATCAGTTTGGCCGCCGCGGGCGACACCGCCACCCGACCGATCGCGCAAAGGTTAAAATCATTTTTAGTTTTGAAAATCCAGCTATAACCGTCAACATTGCCATCCTGCGGATTGCTGTCATAACGATCAGCGGCATTGGGTATGGTCAAAAAGACGCCGTCAACGCTCTGAACCGTATTTTTGATCACCACCCGATAATAGATGTTAGGTAGGAGCGCCGCCGAGGCGTTAAAGGTTAATTCGTGAAAATAATGGCCGGGCGGTAAAGTTGCGCGCTGGTCTTGATCTTGATAAAAAACATCGCTGATTGGCACGCTGGCCATAACGCCGGAACAAGTGGCATCAGTGCCGCAGGAAAATAGTTGAACCGTATCGGCGCTATCAAAATCGTTTGCGACCATCTCGGTGTTAAACGCCGCGCCAATCTGCGCGTTAACGCAAGCCGTGCCACAATCCGGCCAGCGGGCGATAATCTGCGGGTCAACCAGATCGACATACACATCGCCCTTATTTTTATGATGACTAGATGTTTCTTCGGCCCACAACAATACTGGCAAACCGGCGGTCTCAAACTGGGCGGTAACCAACTGCTTATCCGGCGCGCCATTCACCCGATTATAGGCGATATGGTTTACCCGTGCACCTTTCCTAATAAACTCATTTTGAGTCGCATACCAGAGCCAACCATAAGCGCTGGCATTAATTAAATTACAGGGGCTATCTTCGGCGCTAATAAAGGCCTGGTGATACCAAAGATCGCCCTCAATCCCATCGGCGCTATAATGATGAAGAGGCCCTAAAAATCTGGCGGTGACACTGGGTGGCGTCACAGTCACACAGCCCACCTTGCAAGGCTCGTCAGCAGCCGAACGGGTTTTAAATTGCCAAACATAATTCTGCTGCAACGGATAGTCATTCACCCCCACCAGTCCCCCGCTTGTCTGCCCGGCCGGCCGGCCAAAAAGTGTCACTTGATACCAGCTATCAGGGTCTAACGCCGTGCCGACGGCTTTACTGCCGGGATAAAATTGAAAACTATCAGGGCTGGGCGGCATTTCCGGTTCGCCCGGCAGCGGATTATCCCAGTTACTGCAACTAATAAAATGATTATCAACCACCACCGCGGTTACGCATTTTTTAACTTCAACCGTGGCCGTGGCTGACGCTGGCTGAATGGCGCCAGTGCCATCTTTATAGACATCTGGACTTCTCGCCGTCAAATAAATAAAAGAAGTCGGTTTCATAGGCGCGGTAAAACGGGCGGTAATTACCGAGTTACTGCAAGCCAGCTCATATTCCCGATCAATGTCAAAATCCGGCGTCCAAGGGCTGGGGCTGGGCAGATTAGCTTGATTGCAACTTAGCGACTGAGTGCACTCCTCCACCACGCGGGGATAAACCGGTATCTCACCAGTCGAAAACGCCCAGGCAAGCGAAGAATTGTTGCCGCGGGTGGCGCAAGGCTGAGGGTTAGTGGATTTTTTATCTAAACAAACGCCGTCATCGCAACAATCTTTAAACTGACTGCTGCAATCCGCGGCCGTGTAATCCCACTCCCAGCCGTTAGCGAGACACAGCCAACAGCGAGCGCCGTCCGGCGCGTGTTGACCGCGATTACCGCTATTACAGGCCAGGCCATCAGGATAATTATTGCAAAGATTTTGGGTGCAGGCGCCGACCCGGAAACCAACCTCATTGCTTTTGCCGGTATAAGGAAAATAGCCTTGATTATAAAGATAAGCCGGTCCGGTATTGGCTTCCGCTGGCACAAAAACTTTAGCCGCGGTATCGCCCCAGAGCGGCACTCCGGCACGGGCGACATTATCAGCTTTAGTTAAAGAAAAGAATAAAAATCCGTTCTTCTCTTCATCGGAAGCGCCAAAATTTTCACCCAACGCGTAAACCGGCGTGCCCTCCGGGCCGTTGTCCGGATTCAGGCGGCAAATGCCCGGGCTAAGCGCCCGATCAACCGTGGAAAAGGTCACGGCATTGCTCTCGGCTCCGTCGTTCCGGCGCTTGACGCTAACCTTATAATTAACATTCAACACCAGCGGCCCGCCGGGAACCTCGCCAATACTTAAAAAGCTCGGCGGCACTTTAACAATGATCTGGCTATCAGACCAAGTCTGGCCGCAACCGGCCGGAAAATTAAAGTCGCCCCACGCGGTCTGAGCTTCACTGCCGGCGTTATAAGTGAACAACACCGTGCCGGTGTCGCCGCCAAAATTCTTGCCAAAAATTGTCACATATTGGCCGATATTGCCATCAACCGGATCCAAATAATTAATCTGCGGAAAATTATTATCCCCTTCGTCGGTAACATTAAACCTCAGCCCATTGCTCTGCTCCGCCCCAACTTGCACTTTGACCGCCACGGTTTGCCCGCCCGCGATATTTGGCACCTGCGCCCCGACCGTCGTTTGTGTCCAACTGTTAGCCACTGCCGGTCCAACGATAGTACCAAAATAAACTTTGTCACTAGTGCCGGTGCCCAGGCCAAAGCCGGTGCCAACAATATCCACCTGTTCGCTAAATTTACCGCTCGCGGGACGAAGTAAACAAGCCCCCGGCCGCAAAGTCAGATTAACATCAAAAGTCATTACCACTTCTTCCGGATATCTTTGGTGTAAAGGTCCGGACTCGGTGGTGTCTTCCAAGCCGCCCGCCGTCACCACCTTAATTGGGCCATCAACCGCGCCAGTTGGCACCGCCACCACAATCTGTTCATCTTGCCAGGTATTGCCGCAAGCCGGGTTAATTTCGTTCGGTAATTTAGCAACTTTATCGTCGCCGGCTCCAGCCGCGCCGAGAAATACCACTTGCCCGATCTGCGACCCAAAAAACTTGCCATAAATAGTAATAAAATTGCCGGGCGCGCCATTACCCGGATCCACCTCAGTAATGATTGGCAAATGCCGGCAAACACAGGTGGTCGGATCGCAAAAACTGGAAGCGCAAAGCGTGGGATCAGGCTGGCAAGACTGTGTATCCAGACTGCAAGCGTCGCCGTCACAACCGCCGCACCACGCCCCGCCGCAATCAACTCCGGTTTCATCGAGGTCTTTTTTCCCATTACAACAGTGATCCGCCCGCATCACCACCGTATTACTGTCTTCCACACTCAAATTCCAGTCATGAGCTTCGGCTTTGACAGTCACCCGCGGTGGTGGTGGAGTAACAAATGTAAAGCCATAAGTATCCCAAGAACCATAAGAAATATACTTATCGGGTAGCGGTCCGCCGCTCGGATAGTCAATATGCCATAACGCTTCTGTATTCGGCATAATTTTTCCAGTGCCACCATCAATAAAATAATGAATCGGCAATTGCCCCCGGGGACCGGAAGCGTCATAAACTGAATAAGCCACCCGCGTAATCTCGGTGTCATCCCGAGCGTCACTTTGTAGATTGCTCTGGGCGGGTGATAAGTTAAACTGGTCGGCGCAAACTCCCTGGCCTTCAAACGGCATATTTAAGGTAACTGCCGGCGCTTCGGTGTCGATTTTGTCGCCGGTCAAGAAGTAAGCAAAATCAGGCCAAGCGCTGTCCACTAATAGCCGTTTGCCCGTCTGGCTTTCCACACCCGGTAGCACCAGCACACCATAGGCCGTATTTTGATCAAAGCAAAAGAAAGTCTCATGGCCTGCCGGGCAAGGCGCGGACGGGTTAAACGCTACTATTGTCCCATTGACCACCACCAAATCACCGGCTACTTGCTTATCGGGCAACATCAAAGCCTTGAGATCAGCTTCTGACATATCTTTAAGTTGCTGGCCCACCGCGTCTAAATGCCTAGCCGGATCAGCGCTCGCTGGGTCATAAGTAATACCGAGATTATAAACCTTAATGCGCGCCGAACCAGATTGGGCGGCCTCCGCCGCGCTGTAGTTCAAATAAATACTGCCAGCCGGATCGGATCCGGCGGCATAGGTGGCCGCTGGCGGGAATTCTGTAAAGTAGTCATGGCCTACCCCGGCGGCCGCAATTTCCACCGCAAATATATTGACCACCGTATAATTTCCCGCGTCAATGTCATTGTGCTGGCCGAGCCAGCTCTCTAGATCACCTTGATTGGTTATTTGATCAGTCCGGAATATCACCGTGATGTTGTCGCCCGACCAATTTCCGCCAGTCACCTTGACGACCGCCCACTTGAAATTATTTATGCCGTCAGCCAGAGGCGCCACATTCTGTCCGTTTGACAATATCTCTATTCCGTTTCCGGTCTTGGACGCCGTCATCACCAAGTGGTCGCTATAATCAACACCGCTTAAACTTAAAAATGTTTTACTCACAATAAAAGCCGGCTCCGCAGTCGACGCCGCTGAATCTGGCGCGGTTTCAAATAAAGTCTCGGGATTAACCGCCATGCTAAAAGTTATCTCCTCGGTCGCATTGCGGACTTTAATCGCATGCCAATAACCAATTTTTGATGGGTCGGTAACCGGCGGATAAGGTGGCGGCGAAAAATGATGAATATAGAATTGATCACGAAGTTCGCACTCAGGTGGTATCGGGTAATTGGGAATACAACCGCCCCAACGGTTATTACTCTCACAGCGTTGAGTGCCAGAACAATTAGGTCCTGGAGCCCAATTGCAACCCCGAGGCGGATCACCAGGCGCGCAGCTTTCTCCTGGGTTAGTGGCATTAACCAAGAAATTAAAGACCAAGGAAACAATGGCAAAAGCGAGCAAAATAATCGCGAGGCCGATCAGCCCGTCGCGGAGAACGGCTTTAGCCCTGGTGGTCTGCTCTTCATTGCCCTGCGAAGTCATATACAGCCAGCCGCCGTAAAGGCAAATCACCACCGCCACGATCCCGAGGAGTCCCAGCGCGTAGCGGATGATATTGGCAATCAACACCCGAATGTCGCCGGTCGGCAATATGGTGTTATTGCTAACATAAGACAAACCGAGGTCAGTGGCATCAGCCGCCAGCGCGGTTCTGACGCCAAAAGCCGTCAGCAACAAAACTGCGGTCAAACCTAGCACCAAAAAAATTTTACTGAATTTCTTAAACATGCTATTTATTTTTTATTCTTCCGGCGTCCAATCCACCGGCAAAGGCTCCGGACACGCCCCAGTATAAGAATAATAATACTGACTAATACAACAAGAATCAGTACCGTCACACCAATCAGTCGCATTAACATGTAAACTGGAAGGTTTATAGCAATTCTGATAAACATCTTTAACCCCGGAAAGAAAATGCGTTGAATAGTCAAAAGCTGACGATTGAGTCCTTAGCGTCTCTTGATACGGCCGGTGCTCAATATAAACTTTGGTTTTGTAGGTGGTGTTCACTCCGCCGGTCGGTTGCCAAGCGCAAATGCCGCTAGTTTGCCCGCACTCGGCCTCATTAGTAATATCCGAACATTGTGGCCGATCTTCGATATCCGGCCAACCATAAAAACATTCATTAGGACTAACCCAATGGCACTGCCAAGCCGAATTCTGGCACATCGCTTGCGACCCGGCCAAGTCTGTACAATTAAGTTCTCTGGTTGCCGACGCTTTTTGGCAAGCCGGGACTTGGTGGGGAGTGCCTTCGTTATCAAAATGGATAAAATACCAAAGGAAATCCGTCTCGTCTAAAGGCTGGGTAGTATCCGGCGGAAACAAAATTTTATTATCGGTTTTTAGCCTAATATTGTCGCTAGTCAGGGTCTGGCCCATCATCCGTCCGTCAAATTTGCCGGTGGCCGCCGCCGCCAGATTCACCCAACTCCGATCGTCAATGGTCGGCCCGGGTTTGATTTCTTCCAGCAGCGGCGGGGTAACTTTTATCTCATCGCCCGCTTTAAACTGCCAGACAAAGTTATCCCAATGTGGTGGGGTGGCGCCCTGAACCGCCGTTGGCGCCGGATTGGGACCGATGGCGCAAGCGCAATGGCCAAGATGAACCACCGGCACCCCGCCAACCTCGGCCGCGGTATTACCTAAACAATTAAACGGAAACGCGCCGTCTATTTCCACTTCGCGGTCATCCGCGCAAATCGCGCCCGCCGTGCCGTTGCCGTTAAGCGAGTTGGCACAGACATCGGTAATGCCATCCAATCCATCGCTCTTAGCCGGCCAATCCGGAGAAGGTTCATGAGTAATGGGATCAATATATAAAGTGCCGGCCGGCGCCACCACTTTAAGATTGGTGTCCTTCGGCAAACAGAAAATTTCGTCGCCGCAAGAGTTCACCCCGCAAAAATCATCCGGCACAAATTCCAAGGTTTTATATTGATTGGAGATACTAAATTTGCCGACAACCGGTTTCGTTATCAATCCGTTAGGCGCATCAAGCTCATAAACCGTCAGTCGGTCAACCGTGGTCGGATCAATTGCCTCGTCAAAAGTAATCTGGACAATCGCATTCCGGTATTCCGGCGTTCCGCCCAGTGGGTCATGTTGCGGGAAAAAATCCACCACTCGCGGCGGCGTGATATCGAGAAAAGTGCTGACTTGGAACTGCCAGATGTAAAAACTGTTTATTCCGGCCGGAAAAGCGTTGTCGCCGTTAGATTTTTTCAACCCCTCGCCCAGCCGCACGGCATAATCCATATTATGCGACTGGCTGCCGAGTAAAGGCGGCGAAAAAGTAAAAGTTTTTTTATCAATCGTCACCACGGTCACTTCAGTTGAGGCGAGAGCGCCTTCGATCTCCGTGGTGGCGGCATCATCTAATTCTTTAGCAAAAATTTTAATATTGTCGCTATTTAAAAAACCGCTGTATTTAATCACATGAGTTACCGGATTTTCAGTTTGCCTAATACCAGCCGCCGCATCAAATATCGTCGACAAGCTTATTGCCTCTTTAAAAGTCACAATGATCCGTGTGTTGCGCGGTATGCCAACGGCGTCCCGGGCCGGATAATGGCTCTCGATAATGCCGTTGCCGAGCGCCCCAGTGCCGAAGCTATTAGTCCCCGGCCGCTCGCTGAAGATAAACCCGTCCATCTGCACGCCCAGCATCTGGAAAATAAAGGTAACAATCGCAAAAGCGAGAAAAATAATAATTAGACCAATCGCCCAGTTCAGCATGGTTTTCTTAGCCTCACTGATCTTATCCTCTTCCCCGCCTGAAGTCATCCAAAGCCAGCCGGCATAGATAATCATGCCGACCGACAGCAGGCCGACTACGCCGAGCGCCACCTGGATAATCCGCGCCACAATCACCCGAATGTCGGTTGTCGGCAAAATCGTGCTCTCGGCGACCGGTTGCAGGCCCAGTGTCGTTTGATCTAAGGCTAAAGCCAGCTTCACGCCCAATAATAAAAAAACCAGCACTAAAACAATGCCGGCAAAACTCACTAGGATTTTTTTGTTTTTCTTGGGGCTCATGGGTTTAAAAAATTTGAAGTAACCCGCCATCTTCTCGCCCAATTTATAACTATTTACTGTGAGATGGTTACAAAACTGTTTTTAGGCGGAATTTAGGACTTTTTGGTTAAGGCGAGGAAAGGGCGACAAAATGATTTGAGCCGTAGCCGAGCTACGACGAAAATAATTTTGTCGCTACCTTGACGAAGCCTTAGCCAAAAAGGACAAATTACGGCAAAAACAATTTTGTAACCATCTCAGACTATTTTGTTTTTAACTAGCCGGCTAACCACACTACCGTCCGCCGCGCCGCCGACTTTTTTCATCACCGCGCCCATCAGCTGGCCAAAATTGGCTGTACCGACTTCCGCGGCGGCCGCCTCAACCAGCTTTTCAATTTCCGCCTCGGACAGCTGTTCGGGCAGATATTTCTGGAGAATCTTGAGCTCGGCCTCTTCCGGCTCGGCTAAATCAGCCCGACCAGCCTTCTGGTATTCGGCAATCGAATCCTGCCGCTGTTTAATCTGGCCTTTTACTGCCGCCGCTACTTCCTCCTCAGTCAAAGCTTTCAGCTCCTTGCCGGCGCGCTCTTTTTTCATGATTTCAGCCTTAAGCAACCGTAGAGTAGAAACTACGGTTGCGGTCCGGCTTTTCATCGCCGCTTGGAAATCTTGCTCAATAGTTTCCAGTAAAGACACAAATTTTATCTTTGATATTCTTCGGGTAATTTGCCGATTTTACGCAAATACTCGCGCTTTTCCCGCAGCTCTTTGGAGCGGAGAGCGGAGGTCTTGCGCGCGCTTTTATTTTTCGGCTTGCGATAAAACTGGATTTTCTTGGCTTGTAAAATCCGGCCACTGCGAATTGTGGTCTTATTAAACCGCCGTAAAAGCGCCTCGAAAGATTCGCCTTTTTTCCGTTTGACTTCTGACATGTTACACCTGCCTTTCTAAGTCAGAATAGCCATAAAGCTATCCTGTTATTTATTAGCTAATCTCAACTAAATAATATCATTAAAAACCAACGCTGTCAAAAGGAATCTGGTGGCAAATTCACAGCCTTAAACCGGATGTTTTAGCGGCTCGCCGCCCAAAAGGTGCAGGTGTAAATGCGGCACAATTTGGCCGCCGTCTTTGCCGGTATTGATCACGATCTTATAACCGCCTTCAGCAATCCCCTGTTCCGCCGCCAGCTCTTTCGCCCGGTACAAGAGCCGACCCAAAAGCTCTTGGTCCAAGTCATCCACTTCGGCTAAAGACGCCAAATGCTTTTTGGGGACAATTAAAAGGTGGACCGCCGTCGACGGCTTAATATCAGGGAAAGCCACCATTTCATCATCTTCAAACAACAGTTTTGACGGGATCTCTTTATTAATAATCTGGCAAAACACACACATATTATAAAGAATATAATGACTAACTGTTAATCTCCGCCGATAATTCGCGTGGCTCGCTTTGTCCATCTGGCTGGAAGCGATGCGAATGCTACGGATTACATGCGAATCTACAAATGCGGAGCCTTATTTGTAGCATTCGCATGCCTGCCCCGCGTATGCTGGGGTCATTCGTAGATTAGCATCGCATTTAGCATCGCGTTTAGCTCTTTAATTTCTTCTTGACTTCGGCCACCGCGCGGTCAAAGCCAATGGTTTCCTGCACTCCGCCGTCCATGTCGCGGAGCAGGACCGTATCTTCCAAGATTTCTTTTTGGCCCAAAATCAAAACATATTTAACGCCCATTTTATCGGCGATTTCTAGTTGGGCTTTCAGGCTGTCTTTGCCAAACATCTGGCCGGCGGGTAATTTTTCCCGGCGGAGTTCCTCAAAAAGCCGGAAAGCCTTTTGCTTCGCTTGCTCGCCAATCTGAGCGAGAAATATCTGCGGCGGTTTTTTTACCGTCGGCTCCACTTCTTGGCGGCGCATTTCATTGATAATCCGTTCAATCCCCAGGCTAAAGCCGCCGCCCGGAGTCGGCCGGCCGCCCAAAATTTCCAAAAGGCCGTCATAGCGCCCGCCCCCGCCGAGAGCCGACTGGCGCGTGGCTTCTTCGCCTTCTTTCGCCGCGGCCGCCGGATAAAATTCAAAAATGGTTTTGGTGTAATAATCCAGGCCGCGCACCAAGAAATTATCCAATTGGTAAGGTATTTCCATGCTATCCAAATACTCCAAAACTTTCATGAAGTGATTTTTACATTCCTCACACAGCCAATCAATAATCTGCGGCGCCTCGGCCTTGGCCTCTTGGCAACCTTCTTCTTTGCAATCCAAAAGCCGCAACGGATTTTTAAGGAGCCGCCGCTGGCAGTCCGCGCACAAGTGCTTTTTCTTGCGGCGGTAATAAGCCACCAAATTCTTTTTATATTCCGGCCGGCAGTTCGGACAGCCGATGCTGTTGATTTGCAGATTGACTTTAAGGCCGATTTCCTTGAAAAACAACCAAGCCAAGAGAATTAACTCCGCGTCCACCGCCGGATTGATCTCGCCGATAGTTTCCGCGCCCCATTGGTGAAACTGGCGGTAACGGCCGTTTTGCGGCCGGTCATGGCGAAACATTGGTCCCCAATAGCAGAGTTTAACTGGCTGAGGTTGGTTGATTAAACCGTGTTCTAGGTAAGCCCGGCAAACTGAAGCGGTCGCCTCTGGCCGCAGGCTAACTGACTCGCCGCCCGGATCATTGAAGGTGTACATCTCCTTTTCCACGATATCGGTCACATCGCCGACCGAGCGTTTAAAGAGATTACTGGACTCCAAAATCGGCGTCTCAATCCGCCTGAAGCCATAAAAACCAGTCAATTCCTCGGCTTTTTTATACAAAAACTGCCAAGCCGGCTGATCGGATGGCAAGATATCCTTCATTCCCCGGAGCAACTGAAAACCCTTGCGGATTTTTTCGCGTTTTTCCTCGGCCACCACTTCTCTTTCGGCCTTGGTCTGTGTCGGGCTGATTTTTTTTACTGGCATGTGATTTTTGATAATTTTTTTCTTAGGCATAAATAGGTAGTTAGGAGGATAGGATGATAAGAGGATAGGAAAATAAGCCTCCTATCATCCTAACCTCCTATCCTCTTAACCTCCTATAAATTATACGCCGGCACTCCGAAAATCGTCACCCGGTCAAAGGGCCAGCCGCGCAACCAAACCTTGCCGACAATACTGCTCGCCTTGATCGGCCCAAAAGTCCGTGAATCAAGGCTAGAAGGCCGGTTGTCGCCGCAAACAAAATATTCATTAGCGCCGAGTGTCACATCTGAATTGCCGGCGGTCACTAGCCGCCGCTCCAAATACTGGGTTTCATCTAAAACCACTCCAGTAGGATGAGTTTCGTTAAAAATCTTGATTTTACCGTCTTGGACCACCACCCGGTCGCCCGGCAAACCAATAATCCGTTTGATAAAGAAATCGCCGGCTGGCCCATTCGGCGGCCGGAAAACCACAATCTCGCCGCGGACGGGCGCTTCAAACCGATAGGAAATCTCATTGATAATCAAATACTCGTGATTATAAAAATTCGGCTCCATCGACGCGCCTTTGACATAAAACGGCTGAATCAGAAAATAGCGCACCGGAAAAATGATGGCCAGAGAAATAATGACGATTTTAATGATTTCTAAGCTAAAACCGACCGCTTCGCGCAGTTTTTCATTTTGCCAGAAATTGCTCTTTTGCCACGGTAGAAACACCATAAAAATTGGTTTAATTAACGAGGCTATTATAACAAAAAAATTATTCTAAAGCAAATGGCGAAAATAGTTTAATTTTAGGGTAATTTTAAGAATATCAATGATTCTGACTTGAACGAATAACTATGGTAAAAATGTCCAATATCCAAATCCCAATGTCCAATCAATGTCCAATGACCAAAGGTGGTAATCCCGAAGCGACCCCGTTGGGGTTGGACATTGGTCATTGGGATTTGATTGGACATTGGAGCTTGGGCATTGGGCATTTATTCTTGATTCTTAAATCTACAAAAAAGAACGCCCCTCGGGCGCCTATCTTCCTAACCTCCTAACTTCCTATCCTCCTGCCTACCTAAAATCCTTCATAGTCCCGCATCGTCAACTGTGATTCCACTTGTTTAACAATTTCAATCACCACCGACACCACAATCAAAAGCGAAGTGCCGCCAATTGCCAGCGTCTGCATGCCGGTAAGGTATCGGACCGTTAACGGCAAAACCGCAATAATACCGAGGAATAAAGCGCCGCCCAGGATGATCCGGCTAACGACTTTATTCAAATAAGTAGCGGTTGTGGCGCCCGGCCGAATGCCCGGGATAAAACCACCTTGCTTTTGCAAATTGTCGGCAATCTGTTGCGGGTGAAAAATAACAAAAGTGTAAAAGTAAGTGAACACCACGACCAAGAAAAAGTAAGCTAGGCCGTAAATTAACTGATTATTAAACACGCGAATGATCGCTTCGCCGGCGCTAATCAACCAGGCGCTTTGGGCGCGCATCATAAACTGAGCGACCATCGGCGGCACCAAAATAATGGAAATTGCAAAGATGATCGGAATCACGCCACCCATATTGACCCGGAGCGGCAAATAAGTGTCCACCCCGCCAAACATCCGGATACCGCGCACCCGCTTGGCGTAAGACACCGGCACATTGCGCTGGCCTTCAGTCAAAATCACCACGCCGATCACGGTCACCACCGCTAAGACGGCAAAAATTAAAAGGTTAAACACTTGGGTCGTGTCAAAGACCGACAAAGTCCGGCCAATCGCGCCGGGAATCGCCGTCACAATACCCACAAAAATCAAAATCGAAACGCCATTGCCGATCTTTTTCTCGGAAATCAATTCGCCCAACCACATCAGGAAAACCGTGCCGGCGGTTAAGGTAACCACCGTCATAATCGTCTGCCACGGCGACAGCGCGCCCACCACGCCTTGGCCGGATTGGCGCAAGAGCGAAAGCATACTGTAACCCTGCAAAGCGGCCAAAGGAATAGATAACCAGCGAGTATATTGGTTAATTTTATGCCGACCATGTTCGCCTTCTTGTGACAACCGCTCTAGGGCCGGAACAATCATAATTAAAAGCTGAAAAATAATGGAAGCGGTGATATAAGGTCCGACGCCCATCGCCACCACGGAAAAATTCTGCATGCTACCACCGGAAAAAATGTTAATGAGCCCTAAAAATTGGTTGGATTGAAAAAGCCGTTTTAAGGCCTCCAAATCCACCCCGGGAATCGGGATGTGGGCAGCGAGACGAAAAACCACCAATAAACCAAAAACAAAAAGGATATTATTCCTTAAATCTTTGATTTTCCAAATTTGGCTGATTTTATTCCACATAAATTAGCGCTTAGCCGATAGCGCTTAGCCGATAGCAAAAATTTATTGCTATCTGCTATGAGCTAACGGCTATCGGCTATTATACCACTTGCCCGCCGGCTTTGAGAATTTGCTCTTTGGCGCTAGCGGAAACACTGCAACCTTTAACCATCAGTTTTTTGGTTAATTTGCCTTCGCCCAAAATTTTAACACCGCCGGAAAGGCTGGACAATAAGCCATTTTTAAATAGCTTCTCCGGGGTAACCGAACCGCCAGCCGAAAAATTCTTTTCTAGGGCCGACAAATTAATTACTTGGTTTTTGGGATAAGGCGAACGAAAACCCCGCAACTTCGGAATTTTTTGCAGTCGCGCTTTCAAGCCTTTAATTTTCAAGCCGCCACGGCCGCCGGCGCGAGCGCGCTGACCTTTGCCGCCGCGAGTCGCCGTCGTGCCATGACCCGAAGCCTGGCCGCGACCAACCCGTTTTTTGTGCTTTTTGGAACCGGTCGCCGGCCGGAGATTAGATAAAGATAGTGACATATGGTCTAGGAGATTTAAGAATTAAGATTTAGGATTTAAGAATGCCGGCAGTTCGTGTTTAAACTTCTATCCGTAACATCACATAACATGGAACACATAACAAGAGACCTATAACCACCCTTGTTCCATGTTCCATGTTATGTGATTTCAACCAAGTTATACGACAAGAATATCAATCTACCACTATTCTTAAATCCTAAATCTTAAATCCTAAATCTTTTGTTTATTAGCTTCAGTTTCCGCCGCTGCCGATTTAATGCCCTTGTACCCGGCTAAACGCTTAAAAGCCAACATAATCGCCTTGGCATTGGTAACTTTATTGTTGGTGCCAAGAATTTTAGCCGCCACATTCGGAACGCCGGCCAGCTCTAAAACTATCCGCAAGGCGCCACCGGCAATAATTCCTTTGCCTTTGGCTGCCGGTTTAAGTATGATCTGCGCGGCTTTAAATTTCTCGGTCACCGCAAAAGGAATGGTTTCGTTTTTAAAAGGCACGGTCACCATATCTTTTTTGGCTTTAGTCACCGCTTTGCCAATTGCCATGGTCACATCTTGGCCTTTGGCCATCCCCAGGCCCACTCGGCCTTTGCGGTCGCCAATCGCCACACAAGCGCGGAAACGCATTCTTTTGCCGCCGGCCATCACGCGGGTAACGCGAGCCAGGTCAACAATTTTTTGTTCAAATTCCGAGTCCGCTTCCCGGCCGCCACCCCGGCCGCCCCGTCGTTCACCCCGACCGCCGCCTTGGCCGCCATGACCACCGTGGCCACCTCGGCCGCGATCAGCCTTCGGCGCTCCAGCAACTACTGCCGCCGTTTCCACCGGTAAAGCCTCTTCTTCAACTTTTTCTAAAGTTTCGGGCAGAGCCGGCATTTCGGTAATTTCAATTTTGCCAGCCTTAACCTCTTGGACTTCTTTTTCCAAGTCTTCCTGTTTGTCCTCGGCTTTAATTTTCTTGATATCGTCTACCATAAAATAAAATAATTTTAAAATTCTAGTCCGCCAGCCCGCGCGCCATCAGCCAAAGCCTTCACCCGGCCGTGATATTTATAAGAACCGCGGTCAAAAACGGCCCGCTTAATGCCAAGTTTAGTCGCCCGTTCAGCGAGCAGTTTGCCCACCGCCTCGGCTTTAACCATTTTTTTGCCTTTTAACTCGTGGTCATCAGCCATCGCTAAAGTTCGGCCTGTCTGATCATCAATCAACTGCGCGGCAATATGCTTGAGGCTGCGAAAAACGCTCAGCCGCGGTTGTTCCGGTTGGCCGCTGATTTTCGCTCGAACGCGGTGTTGTCGCCGCGCGCGAATCGCTTGTTTAACTTTCATTTTATCGTGCTTCATAAAATATGGTTTTAAGCCCCGGCCTTGGCCGCTTTGCCGGCCTTACGGTGGATCACTTCATCGCTATATTTAATGCCTTTGCCCTTATAAGGCTCGGGCTTGCGGAGTTTTCTGATATTCGCCGCCGTCTGGCCAACTAATTGCCGATCCAAACCGCTAATCGTAATTTGATTGCCTTCCACCGCGGCGGTAATACCTTGGGGCAACGCAAACTCGATCGGGTGAGAAAAACCCAAATTCAGAACCAGTTTATCGCCCTTACTCGCCACTTTATAGCCGACGCCGTTGATCTCTAGTTTTTTACTAAAACCACTGACCACGCCTTCTACCATATTAGCGATCAATTTGCGGAATAAGCCCCAAAAAGCATTCTGCTGGTTATCGGTCGGGTCGAGAACGGTCAAATTAATCTGACCATCCTGAATCGCCACCTTAACAGTGGAATCAATTTTCTGAGTCAATTCGCCTTTAGGCCCTTTAACCGTCACTAAATTATCAGCGTAAGTAACAGTAACGCCGGCGGGCACCACAATTAATTTTTTTCCAATGCGTGACATATTAGTATATTTCGCAAATTATTTCCCCACCCAAACCGGCTTTTTTGGCCTCTTTATTGGTCATCAAGCCGCGGGAAGTGGAAATAATCGCCACACCCAAATTATTTAAAACTACCGGCATCTGATCTTTTTTAGCATAAACTCTTCGGCCGGGTTTGGAAATCCGCTTTAAGTCAGTAATCGCCGGGGTCTTGCCCTGATATTTTAAACTGATTTTTATTTCCAGACCCTTTAATTCTCCTGTCTCGGCGCTAGATTTGGCGCAATCCAAAATATAGCCGCTGTTTTTTAAAATTTCAGCGATTTCCATTTTTAATCGGGAATACGGCACCGCCACCGTTTCGTGGCGAACCGCCGCGGCGTTCCGGATTCTAGTTAACATGTCGGCTATCGGATCGGTCATCATAAATGAATTGATAGATTATTCTTCTATTTCTCTATTACTTTATTACTTTATTTTTGTCTTGAACCGAGAGATTAAATAGAGTTAATAAAGTAATAGAGAAATAATTTGCTATAAAAAGTTATTAATTATTACCAGCTAGATTTAGTCACTCCCGGGATGTCGCCCCGCTGAGCCAATTCACGGAAACAAATACGGCACAGTTTAAATTTGCGCATGTAAGACCGACGCCGGCCGCAACGCCAACACCGCCGCACCAATCGGGTGGAAAATTTAGGCTTGCGCGCTGATTTTACAACTTGCGATGTTTTCGCCATATTTTATTTCTTGAATTTTTCTTTTTTAGGTTTAACCTTCTTTTCTTTAACGCCATCATTAAAAGGAAAACCCAAAGCTTTTAAAAGCCCAAAAGCCTCGGCGTTGGTCTTGGCGGTAGTAGTAATTACCACTTCCAAGCCATGAGGCTTCTCCACTTCATCGGAACGGATCTCTGGAAAAGCAATATAATCTTTAAAGCCAAGCGAATAATTGCCCTGACCGTCAAAACTTTTAGGATTAATCCCGCGGAAATCGCGCACCCGAGGCAAAGTCACGGACAGCATTTTATCCAGAAAATTCCACATTTTGCCGCCGCGCAAGGTAACTTTAAAGCCGATCACCATGCCTTCGCGAATTTTGAAAGCGGCAATGGACTTTTTGGAACGGGTCTTAACCGGCTGTTGACCGGAAATCCGCGCCAAAACGCTATCCACCACTTCCAAATATTTGGGATCTTGGAGCGCTTTGCCCACGCCGGCATTCAATGTGATTTTGGTAATCGTTGGCACCGCCATAATATTGGCATAACCAAACTCTTGCCGTAAGACGGCAACGACTTCTTTTTTGTATTTTTCTTGTAGTTTCATAAAATATTAACTAATCAATCGACTGGTGACATTTCCGGCATTGGCGGAACTTCTTATTTTTTAATTGCAACTTTTCGCCCTTTACCGTTTCAGCCATTTTATAGCCAATTTTAGTTTTTTCCCCGCACTGCGGGCAAACCAACATAACTTTATGCTGTTTCAATTTGGCGGGAAAAAGCACCTGCTGGCCTTTTTCGCCTTGCTTTTTTGCCCTAGTGTTTTTTACCAGTAAATTAAGGCCTTCAACAATCAGCTGACCGGCAGCCGGAAAAACTTGCGCCACCTTGCCGGTTTTGCCTTTATCTTTGCCAATGATAATTTGCACTTTATCCCCTTTTCTGATTTTCATAAATTATAGAGATTATAAAACTTCCGGCGCTAAAGAAATAATTTTAGCATAGCCCATTGAGCGCAATTCGCGCGGAATCGGCCCCAAAATCCGGGTCGCTTTCGGCTCTTTACTTTTTTTATCAATCAACACCACGGCGTTCTCGTCAAAACGGATATAGCTGCCATCCGCCCGGCGGGTTTCTTTGCGTACCCGCACCACCACCGCGTGATGAACTTCGCCTTTTTTAACCCCGGTATGCGGCGCCGCTTCTTTAATCGTGACCGAAATAATATCGCCGAGGCCGGCATAACGCTTTTGATAACCGCCGAATACCCGAATACACTGGAGCTTCTTCGCCCCACTATTATCGGCTGATTTTAACATTGACCGCAATTGAATCATAAAGGTAAATTAATTCTGTTCGTCGCTATTACTTTATTACTTTATTAACTTTATTTTCGCTTCAAAATTGCAAATAATAGAGTTAATAAAGTAATAAAGTTAATAAACTCGCTTAATTTATTTTCTTAATCACCCGCCACCGTTTGTCTTTAGACAGCGGCCGGCATTCCACAAACTCAACTTTATCACCCGGCTTAAACTGATTTTTCTCATCATGAACCTTAAACTTCTGGCTAACTTTATACCGTTTCTGGTATAACCGATGAATTTTGGTGCTCTCGACAACCACCACAATGGTTTTCGCCATTTTATTGCTCGTCACCACGCCGACAAAACGGCGGTAAATTCTTGGTTTAGTTTCTGTTTTTTGGTTAACCATAAAATTATGCTGATTTTATTTCTGATTTATCGGCCGGACGGTTGTTTAATAAAGTCAAAATCCGAGCGATGCCCTTTTTGGCGAGGCCAAGCAAGCGAACATTTTTCAATTGCTTATTGGCCGCTTTAAATCGCAAATCGCGCAACGCCTCCCGATCAGCTTTAAGCAGCTTTTGCAGTTCCGCGGTGGATTTATCTTTTAATTCATTAAATTTCATAAAAATTTTAAATATCGTGTTTACCGACAATTTTGGTGCGAACCGACAGTTTGTGGCTAGCGAGGCGCAAGGCTTCTTTCGCTTCCACCGCAGTAATACCGTCGATTTCAAACATAATCGTGCCGGCTTTAACCACGGCGACATAATAATCAACCGCGCCCTTACCGCCGCCCATGGGCACTTCCGCGCTCTTATTGGTGACCGGCTTATCCGGGAAAATCCGAATCCAGATCTTGCCGCCGCGCTTCAAATAGCGGGTCATGGCGCGCCGGGCCGATTCAATCTGCCGGGCGGTAATCCATTTGGTATCCAAAGATTTTAAGCCCCATTTGCCAAAATTCAAAACCGTGCCGGCGGTCGCCTGGCCTTTGGCGTCACCGGTGAACCATTTGCGATGTTTGACTTTTTTTGGCGCTAACATAAATATTTTGAGGTGGTTATAAAACTAGCGTTTAAAATTAGCTGCTGGCTTGCGGTCGGTGCGACCGGCTTCTTTATCGACTTTAACATTGGTTTCTTGGCTGTTATCCGCTCCCGGCAAAATATCGCCGCGATAAATCCAAACTTTCACCCCGATCGCGCCGTAAATCGTCCGCGCGGCCGCCCGGCAATAATTGATATCTGCCCGCAAAGTATGGAGTGGTAAAGAACCGGAATTGAAAGTTTCCTGTCGCGCGATTTCCGCGCCGTTGAGCCGGCCGCTGACAATCACCTTAATACCTTTAGCGCCAGCCCGTTCCACCCGACCAATCGCGCCTTTGATCGCGCGACGGAAAGGAATCCGTTTTTCCAGGTCAGCAATAATATCTTGCATCACTACCCTAGCGGAAAGCGACGGTTTATCAACTTCTTTGATATTCAAATTAATCGACGCTTTCTTGCTACCAAAAAATTTCAGCTTGATTTTCTTTTTCAAGTCTTCCGCGCCCTGGCCGCCCCGGCCGATAATCACGCCCGGTTTGGCGGCGGCAATATTGATATTAATGTTCGTCGCCGTCCGTTCAATAATCACATTGTCCAGTGAAGCCGCTTTTAATTCTTTTTCTAAAAACCGGCGGATCAAAATATCCTCATGCAACTGGTCAGCATAATTCTTGCCGGCAAACCATTTGGAGTTCCAAGTGGTGGTGGTGCCGATGCGGAAAACTTTTGGATTAACTTTTTGTCCCATAAAATAGCGGCTAGCTCTTAGCCGATAGCTCATAGCGGTTAGGTTGCCCTATCGGCTATGAGCTATCGGCTATCGGCTGTTTTATCCAGACTTGCGATTAAATAATTTTTTAGTAAAGCCTTTAGTCTGTTTTTTGATTTCTTTTTTGCTGTCGCCGCCCTCTTCCCCGTCGCCTATTTCCGCCTGATCTTTTGGTTTGGCAGCCAAAATCTCCAGGTCTTTCTTGGTTTTATCGGCTTTGGCCTTTTTATCGGCGAGCGGTTTGGACGCGACTTTCTCGGACAAAGTCAGATTAACCTGGCTGGACCGTTTTTGCAGTTGTGTCGCCCGGCCAAAAGCCCGCGGCAGCCAGCGTTTCAAAGTCGGGCCATCATCAACCGTAATCGCGCTAATATACAAATTATTTTTGTCTAATTTAAAATTGTTTTCCGCGTTGGCAATTGCCGAGGCAAGCAGTTTTTTCAGCGGCTGGCTGGCGCCTTTATTGATAAAACCGACTTTCAAGAGCGCTTCACCCGCATCCAAACCGCGCAACAAATCAGCCACCAGACGGACTTTCCGGGGAGCGATGCGCAGATAATTGGCCTCGGCTTTAACTTGCATAAAGATATTTAATAACTAACTGCTTATTTGGAAACTGCCACGACAGCCGCTTTTTTAACCACGGCATCTTTCTCAGTCGCGGCTTTGGCTAATTCTTTAGCCATTTTGCCACCGTGGACCACGAACTTCCGTGTCGGAGAAAATTCTCCCAGCCGGTGACCCACCATTTCTTCTGTCACTCTCACTTCAACAAAGTTACGGCCATTGTGCACGCCAAAAGCAAAACCAATCATTTCCGGTGTAATCACCGAGGCGCGCGACCAAGTTTTAATTACCGTTTTATCCCCCAGTTTAACCGCCCCCAACTTTTTCAGGAGCTTCGGGTCGGTAAAAGGGCCTTTTTTTAGTGATCGTGACATATTAAATTTATTTATTTCTTGCGGCGACTGACAATTAAACGGTCGGAATACTTGCCGGTTTTTCTAGTGCGAACGCCGAGGGCCGGTTTACCCCATGGTGTCTTCGGATGTTTCATACCAATCGGGTTGTGGCCTTCACCACCGCCATGCGGATGATCAACCGGATTCATCGCTTTGCCGCGAACGCTCGGACGCCAACCTTGATGACGGCGGCGACCGGCGCGGCCGAGGCGAATCTGACGATGATAAATCACACTAGTCTGGCCCACGGTCGCCAAACACTCTTTTGGCAACAAACGAATCTCGCTAGACGGTAATTTTAACTGAGCGAATTGGCCTTCAATCGCCATCAACTGCGCCGCGGTTCCGGCCGAGCGGACAATTTCGCCGCCTTGACCTGGCGTTAACTCAATATTATAAATCAAACTGCCAACCGGAATAAATTCAATCGGCAAACGGCTGCCAATCTCCGGCTTGATCGCCTGGTGCGAAGAAATAATCTTGCTGCCAACCGTTAAACCGTCCGGCGCCAGAATATAGCGCTTGTCGCCGTCAGTATAAGTCACCACCGCGATGCGGCCGGTGCGGTTCGGATCATATTCAATCGCCGTAATCACGCCAGCAACATCGAATTTATCTTGTTTAAAATCAATCTGGCGATAGAATTTTTTGGCGCCGCCGCCCCGATGGCGAACAGTGATTTTACCCTGATTATTGCGGCCATTGGTTGACCGGCTTTTCATCGTTAACTTGCCCTTCAAGCTTCGTTTGGCGGTGACATCCTTAAAATCGTCAACCGAAGTTTGACGGCGAGCCGGGCTGGTTGGTTTATAAATTCTTAATCCCATAAATAGCGGTTAGCTCTTAGCCGATAGCTCATAGCGGTTAGGTTGCCCTATCGGCTATGAGCGGTCGGCCAATGGCTGTTTTAAACTCCTTCGTAAACTTGAATGGTTTCACCCGGCTTCAAGGTAACAATCGCTTTCTTCCAATCTGCCTGGCGGCGAAAGTGCCGGCCGGCGGCCACACGGCTGCCACGGCTGGTAATGATATTTATTTTAATCGGCATCACG
>JBAZBH010000003.1:0-87367 GCA_041671565.1 Patescibacteria group bacterium | reverse complement strand
CGATCTTCGTGGCATCTTCCTACTTCTCGCCCCGCCTCACCTCGCAGTCGCTAACTTTGGTTCTATTACCCCGATATATCGCTTTGCGGCAACATATATTTACTAGTTAGCCGAAAGGGTCGGTTCGTCTCGGGGCTTTGCCACCCCGGACCCCGATTCTGGTTGGTTTTGTACTTTTGAATAAAAGACACTGTAGAAATATCCTCAAAAAAACCGCCGGGGATTGCCGCGGCGGCTTTGATGATGACTTGATGTTTTTAATTGGAGAAATAGCTGTTTTTCCCGCGCTTTCTGTCCGGCCGGCGCCGGCGCCGGCTTTTGCCGGTTTTAGGTTTATCCGGCTGACTGGACTTTGGTGCCTCGCCGTTTAGTCTTCTTAAAGCCGCGATGCGATTTTGATTGGCCCCGCGTAACGGTCCGCCACCCAGATCATCTTCATACCAACTCATTTTTCACCTCCGACTGTAAAATTGGGTTGTGGTTTTGCCTAGTGATTGTTTGAGTTAATAGATCTATTGCCTTAAATCCTTGTGTGGATATACCGGCCGGCCGCGGCCATTTTGGCTGATCAGAGTCGGTTACTGCCGATTTTCTTAATCGACGATTAGTTTCCATAATCTCTGCCAGCCGATCAACTTCCTTAAATCCCTTGAGCGATGAGGGTATTGGCGATGATTTTGGGGTAGGTTGAAAACCGTGGTAACAGTGCCGCCGGCACCCGCCGCAATTAAGGTCGCAATAAGCCCAGAATAGCGGCACTACCGCTAAGACCATTGCCATTAGCCAATCTGGCCAATTACTGATTTCTGTGATTATCACTGCTTGCCTCCTTGGTTCGACTTAAAAGGTTTTGCACTAAATTTTCGGTTGGTTCCACGCCATGCCGCCACAAATCTTCCAGAATCTCCGCCAAAGCCTCCTCTTGTTCAGGTTTAATTGGTCAGTAAACCGTTCTCTGGCTGTTCTCATTCATAACTGCTCTCCTATTCTAAAAAACCCGCGCGCTAGGGCGAGGTTTTTTATTAAATAACTTTCTTTTTGAAAAATTAGCTAATCAAAAACCTCGCCCATTCTAAAGAAGAAAAAGCTGAAAAAGCGAACACGGTTTTGCTTTAGCCTAATTAGCATATTAAAACGGTTAACTGCTCTTTTTCTGGGCCCAATGCTCACCGCAACCCGGCTGGCTGCAGCCTTCTGCCCCGCAATGTGGACAGCAGAAGACATCGTGTTGCATGTGCGAGTCCGTGATGCCCGAACCCGACTGCAACATCAGATTCCGCAAATGTTGGTTGTTTTCCCAGTCAATTTTTTGCCCGCAACTTTCGTTCGGACAAAGCGCTTGATAAGTGGCCATACTCCCCTCCCCTTTTTATTTTTTAAAAAAATCCGCGATTCTTTCGCGGGATTTTGGTTTAAATTTATTATACTTGCCTTAATTTAAACAAAAATCCCGCCTTTGAATAAAGGACATAAACAACTTCCAGGACGGATTTTTGTGAATAATTTTCATAACTTATTTAATTGTAGCACTTAGTATTTTGGTGTCAAAAAGTTGTCCACCGGCTATAAAACCCTATTCTAATTTTCCCAATTTAAACTTACCGTCATGATAATCCGCCACTAAAACTTCGGCATTAGTAAAATCATAGGCAAAACTCTTGGCTAAGTCGCCTTTTTCCAATAGCGGGATTAACGCCCGCATTGCCCCGCCGTGTGTCAAAACAACATAACAACCGCCCTTTTGCTTTAATAATCCGTCCAAAAACTCGCTTAATCGTCTTTCCATCTGCTGCCAACTTTCCCCGCCGGCCGGAACAAAAGTATATCGCTCTTTTAGATCCATCTTATTTAACTCGGCCTCAAACTCTTTCCATGGTTTGCCCGCCCATTCACCCAACTGCCGCTCGCCGATTTTTTCCGAGACCACGACTGGAATATCAAAATTTTTAGCAATAATTTCCGCGCTTTGGCGAGATCTTGTTTCGTTGGAACAGTAAACCGCCGCCGGCTGGTATTTTTTTAATTTAACCGCCAAAGCCAAAATCTGCTGGCGGCCGGCGGCAGTCAAAGCGGAATCATCGCCTTGATTATGGGTAACGCCTTGGACATTCTTCTCTGACTCGCCATGGCGGACAAATAGTATTTTCATATGGTTATAGCGCCGCCAAATCATCCGGCAAATGGTCGATGCCCAGGAACTCCGGCACGACAATAGATTTAATTTTCCGCTTTAAGGCCGGGTTTAAAACCGGATAAGTCATTTCGGGCGCGCCGCCGATACTAAGGCAGTCGTCTTCAATCAAGATATTCGGCGTTGGTTTGATCCGGGCGACCACCGCGGCGTAGCTTTCGCCGTTTTCGCGGTGGTAGATCTCGCCGGCCGGAAAGCCGAGCCGTTGCAACAAAGCGGCTTCAACTTCCAGCCCGTCTTTGCCCACCACCTCGTCGCCACGGGCTTTTTTATTCTCGGTCAGAGCGCTGAGGTAAGAAATTTTCGCGCCTTGTCCCAACCAAGCGTAAAGTTTGCCAACCGCCCGGCCGATTGGCTCATAAAAAGCAAACTCCCGCACCGATGGTTCTTGATTTTTAACCTGTTCAACAATCTCGCCTTGGGTTTTACCCGCGGCCGTGGCGTGCATAATGAGCGTGCCTTGGAGAAAAATCAGGATTTTAAGCGGTGATTTTGGCATAATAATATAAACTTTAGACTCCCCACACCCCACCCCTGCCTGCGCTAAAGCTTCGGCAAGGCAGGCTGCCCCTCCCCTTGGCAGGGGAGGAGACGAAATAGTTTGTTCTCGGATAAGGATTACCTTTGAGTTGAAGTAAGTAGTTTGCTCTATTTTCGGATAGTAACTACCTTTAGGAGATATGAGCTTATTTGAAGAAGATAACTATAATGAGGAACGCCTTAACTAGTCTCTCCCCCTGCCAAGGGGGAGGACAGAAGGGGGTGTGGGGAGTTTAAGTTCCCGCAATAATATCCAGCAGCTGCTGGTGAATTGCCGTGCCGTTGCTGATAACAAACACTTGGTTCAAGTCACTAACTTCTTTCTGGCCGGTAAAGTCAGTCACCTGAGCGCCGGCCTCCAGAGCGATCAACTTGCCCGCGGTAAAATCGCAAATATCATTATTGTTATTAACTATCGCCTCGATTTTACCGGCAGCGAGTGAACAAAAATCTAAGGATGTCGCCCAGGTATCAAGCTTTCTCGCCACAATTTTACGAATTTTCTCATTTAAGCCATCTGCTTGATAATTATCATAACCCAAACCAGCGCCGATCACGGCTTTAGTTAGATCACTTTGATTATTCACTTTCAGTTTAGTCTGCCCAAACCAGGCGCCACTACCTTTTTCCGCATAATACAAATGTTCCAGAATCGGATTATAAACCACGCCGGCGAGTATTTCTTCACCTTTAACCAGAGCGATCGCCACGGAAAAATAAGGCATGCCTAGGGTAAAATTATGCGTGCCGTCGAGTGGATCTACAATAAAACGGTAAGCCGAAGCCTTAACCGCGCCGCCACCTTCTTCAGAATAAATGCCGTAATCCGGGAAAGCTTTAGTTAAAATCTCAACCACGGCCGCTTCTGATTTCAAATCAGCTTCGGTTTTCAAATCAATCGCCGAAGTTTTCTCAGTCACCTCTAACGCCTCGCCAAAATAACTTTTGACGATTTTCCCGGCCGCTTCGGCCGCTTGAATCATGGCGGTTAATTCTTTGGTCATATTAACTATTTTTTATCTTTTTTAACCCAACCTTCAAAAGTAATTCGTGTATAATCGGCCACCGAACGGCCTTTAAGCTTATAAATCTGGTTGGTAGAAAAAACTTTTTGCTCCGCCGGGTCCAGACCCAGCCAGCCGATAGCCGCCTCAACCAATTCCTGGCTCGGCGCTTCGATCTCCAAATAAGGCTCCAAATCCGGATAAAAATCCAGATCAAACTCGACGCCGTCTTTTTGCCAGCGCCGGCGGCGGTTTTCCACATAATGCTTATTGACTAGGCCTAGCCGCAAAAACAACTCAGCGGTTTTGCCAAAATCACTGACGATAATTTCCGTTTCCTCCATGCCGTCGTCATTGCCGCCATCGGCTTTGACTCCCAGGCGCTTTTTGAAGCTTAAAGTAATCTGGTCGCCCTCGTCCCGCAACCGCAGCCAAGAATGGTCGGCATTCAGCCGCCAATCCGGATAATCAAACACCTGCCGCCGATAGAAATACTCGCCAACCTTCCGGGCGCCAATCGCCGCGAGCTTGGCTTCGATCGCTTCCGGATCGACATTAAGAAATTTTACTTCAATTTCCTGCATAGTTTATCTAGCGATATAAAATAGGCCTTTTGGGTAATTTTCCAAAATCTCGGCGCTAGGGAAGAACAGCGGCGCGGGCAGGTTGTCCAGGCTAAACCACTGCCACTCCACGATCTCGTCCGGCTCCAAAACCTGCGCTTCGCCCGTAAAATCCGTGGCCAACATGCCAAGGGTGATAAAATGCGCGTCCGCCACTCGGTCGTTATTGACACCAATAACTTTAACTTGATTTAACTTCAAGCCGGTTTCTTCCGCCACTTCCCTTTTGGCGCCCGCTTCAAACGACTCGCCGAACTCCAGCTTGCCACCGGGCATAGTCCAACTGCCTTCACCGTGCAGTTCCGAGTCAGCCTTCGCCGGATCGCTGTGCCGCCGGCCAAGGAGTATTTTCCCGCCGCGAAGCATCATCACGCCAAAGCCCACGCCAACTTTTTTGTTTTCTAAGCCCATATTATTTCTTGCCGATTTTTATAAACTTCGCAAAATTTCATGCTTAAACCACTTTTCTTGAAAATTAACCGCCTTTTCGATTTCAACATCAGATATAACAAAATCTTTTGGCATAACTACCAATTTATCATCATCGTCATCAAGCCGATGGATGATCGCTTTTACGGTTCCCTTAACTCTTTCCAAAGTTTGGTCCGTACCCAGATAATAAGCGTCTAGCTCTTCGCCATCAGGAGCCTGCACTCCTTCAATATAACCATAATTGGTTTCGTAAATAAACCCCCACTTGGGATGTTTACTGCCTAGCGGCCGATCAAACACAATCTCAACTTCTTTACCAAGGAATTGTTTTGCTATTTCCAATGATTTTGAAACCTTATTTGCCATAACACTTTTTGATCTTATTTCTTTCTCAATTCAATCTCTTTCATGGTTTCAACAAACGCCGCTTCCAAATCCACTCCGGCTTCATCGGCGATGATAATCACTGACCAAAGGCAATCCGCCAGCTCATGCCTTAGCCGCTGGTCTAGGTCTCCGTACTTTCTATAGCCGTTCTTAGCCATCACCAACTTGGCTAAATCGCCGACATCACCAACAAAACCTTGCGTCCGTTCCGCTAATCCCCAAGCCTTACTGCCTTCGCTTTCCGCCAACTCGGCGTTGACTTCCCTGATTTCTTTGGCTCGCTCAATTAATTGTTTAAATTCCATAGATTTTTAGTGATTATTTATAATTCCACACTATTTCTAAAGTTTCATAGTCTTCAACCGTGGCGCCGTATTTGCCAACCATAAAATGCAAATGCGGGCCCAACTGCGCCAGCCAACCGGTCGCGCCGCTATAGCCAATCACCTGTCCGGCCGCCACGCGGTCGCCGACTTTAACCAGCGCGCCACCTAGTTTAAGATGTTCGTATTCCGAGTATTCTTCGTTTTCGTGTTTAATCTCAATATAATTACCCAAGCCTTCGGCTTTTCGCTCTTCGCCACCAAGGTCGGAATCGGCTTTCAGATCAACCACCACTCCGGCCGCGGCCGCTTTGACCGGCGTGCCTTCAGCAACAATGAAATCTACCGCGTATTTCAACTTGCCAACATGCGCCGGCGACTCGTTATAAGCCATCCGGACTTTGTCGCTCATGGCAACGGGATAGAGATATTGGTTTTGGGTCTGATTTCCCATGGCAATGTTATTTTTCCAAATGAATCAAGGCGGTTCTTAAGGCTTGCTTAGTGTATTCTTTCCGGGTCAGGCGCCCTTTGGTCATAATTCCCACCAGCCCTTCGGCGGAGCCGACTCTAATCCAAATATTTAGCTACCTTCCCAAGATTATCTGTATTTATCTGTTGTTCGTCCACTATTTCTGATTGATTGTCCATTCTGTTAATCAGAACTACCCAGCCAAAATTCATTTCCTTTGGTGTTCTTAAATCATTTGCAAACTGGTCTCCAACTATTATTACTTTTTCCATATCAATTTTTGATCCCAAATCAGCCGTCGCTCTAGCTAAGCCTTTTTCAAAAAAATCTTTATGTGGTTTATCTTCCGGATCGCCAATAATCAAACTATCAAAAACTACTCCTTTGTCGCGAAGTAATTCTATCCGCTCTCTTTTTAATGCCTCAGAATATTCAGGATCATAAATAAACTGTCCGTCCGGATTCATTTTTAAACGGGCATCGCTGCTAGTCAATAGATAAATGGGGCGTTTTTTTTCTTTAATGGCATTCAAAAGTTCTAGCGCATCAGGAAAAACACTTGTTATTTTCGAAAGTTCAATCCAATAGGCATCAACGGCCTCATATATAAACTCCGGATCTAGTTTTACACCGATCTTATCGGCCGCTAACTTTAATAAAACCTCACGACTCCACTTTTTTGGAGCGCCAAATTTTTCTATAACTGATTGTTGGCAATCTTGAATCGACTTATATAAATTTTCGAATTCGCTCTTTCCACCTATCCTGTCCCAATCGCTATCTTCTTTTATGCGTCCGGCGAAAAGCATTAAATTATAATAGTTATTAATCTGATTTCTTATTACCAAGGCAATCTCATCTCCAAATTTTTTCGCAACAACTCTTTCAATGCCAACTGTCGCTGCGGCCGATACATCAGAGGTATCACTTAGTGTATCATCGATATCAAAAAACCAAACAGATTCCGGCCAAGTTATTTTTCTTAATTCCCTAGTCTCTGGTGTTTTTGGAAAATTTTTTTGAACTTCAAGTTTGTTGCCCATAGTGTTATATTTTAATCTTTGTAGTTTAAAATGCTATTTCCCATGGCAATGTTTATATTTCTTACCCGCTCCCGTCCGCCGATTCGGCGGACTCCGCTACCTTTTATAAAACTCCGTGTTTATTTGCCATGACAATCCTTGTACTTAACCGGATGGCCGTCGGGCTTAACCGCTCCGCACGGGCAAGGATCATTGCGGCCGACTTTTTGCCCGGTGGCGGTTTTCAGCTTTTGGACTAAAGGCGTGGGTGCGCTGTGTTCGCTCATGGTTTTCTCGGCGCCGGAGAGGTTAATGCCTTGGCGGTTAAGAAGCGACTGGGCCGCTGGTTCGGCGGAACCGACTTTATACAGGCTATAAACTATTTGCTGGCGGACCAACTGAAGGAGTTGCTTGAACAAGAGAAATGACTCTTTTTTGTATTCCAAAAGCGGATCGCGCTGGCCGTAACCGCGCAGGCCAATCCCCCGCCGCAAATGGTCCATGGCGTCCAAATGCTCCACCCAAAGCGTATCAATACTGCGGAGCACAATGCCTTGAAGGATTTTAGGCCACAGCTCCGGCTGGCCGAACCGGCGCGCGACTTCCGCCGCTAAATTATTATAATTTTCCACGGCGAGCGAAAATAAATAGCCGACAATTGCCGCGCGCGCTTCTTCCGGACTAAACTGGCCGCGCTGTTCCTTCTGCGCGATGTCTTCCAGGCTCAGGCGAACAGCAGAACCAACCGCAAAAATCGAATTAACCACTTCGTAAATTTCTTCCAGATTCCAGTCACTGGGCTGATTGCCGGGCGTGTGGGCCGCGGTGATGGCGGTTAATTCTTCTTTCAATAAATCAAAAATCTCGTTCTGGAGTCCGTCGCCCGCGGTTAACGCTAACCGGCGGCGACGGTAAATCGTTTCCCGCTGTTTATTAATCACATCGTCATAATCCACCAAGTGTTTCCGAATATCAAAGTTGTGGCCCTCCACTTTCCGCTGGGCCGACTCCATCGCCCGGGTGATCAGGCGGTTTTCAATCGGCATGTCGTCCGGCACGCGGAGAGTGTTCATCAGGCTTTTAACCCGATCCGGCCCGAAAATCCGCATCAAATCGTCTTCGAGAGAAATATAAAATTGCGAAGTGCCCGGATCCCCTTGCCGGCCCGACCGCCCGCGGAGCTGGTTATCAATTCGCCGCGACTCGTGCCGCTCAGTGCCCATAACCAATAAACCGCCGAGTTCAACCACTTTTTGGTGCTCTTCCTGCCAACGCGGATAATCCGGCGAATCTTTATCCGGGGTTTTACCGCCGAGGATAATATCCACGCCGCGGCCCGCCATGTTGGTCGCGAGCGTCACACCGCCGATTTTGCCGGCCTGGGCGATAATTTCGGCTTCCTCGGCATGGTGCTTGGCGTTCAGGACTTTATGCGCCACACCTTCGCGGTCCAATAATTCCGAGAGGATTTCGTTTTTTTCAATGGAAATGGTGCCGGCTAAGACCGGCCGACCGGACTGACTTGCTTCTTTAATCGCCTGCGTCACAGCTTTAAACTTGCCGATTTCGTTTTTGTAAATCCGGTCGTTCTGGTCGCGGCGGATCATCGGCCGGTTAGTCGGGATTTCCAAAACTTCCAGTTTATAAATTTTGGCGAACTCTTCGGCCTCGGTCGCGGCCGTGCCGGTCATGCCGCAAAGCTTCCGATACATGCGGAAATAATTTTGAAAAGTAATGGTCGCCAGCGTCTGGCTTTCGCGTTTGATGTCCACGCCTTCTTTCGCTTCAATCGCCTGATGCAGGCCTTCAGAATAGCGGCGACCCGGCATCAGGCGGCCGGTGAACTCGTCGACGATCAGAATTTCGCCGTCTTTGACTACATAATCGCGGTCTTTTTTAAATAAAACAAACGCCCGGAGCGCCTGCTCCAGGTGGTGGACGGTAGTGACGCCGCCTTCGGCGTAGATGTTCTCCACACCCAAGGCCTTTTCAATTTTAATAATGCCGTTTTCGGTCAATGACGCCGCCCGCATTTTCTCGTCAATGTTATAGTCTTCGTTTTCTTTTAGTTGCGTCACCAGCTTGGCAAACTGGGTGTATTCGGCGCCCGACTCTTCGGCCGGCGCGGAAATAATCAACGGTGTCCGCGCTTCGTCGATCAAGATCGAGTCAATTTCGTCAACCATGGCGTAAGCCAGCTCGCGCTGGACCATCTCGCCCGCCGCCAAGACCATGTTATCGCGCAAATAGTCAAAGCCAAATTCGTTATTGGTGCCATAAGTGATGTCCGCGGCATAAGCGGCTTGGCGCTGGCACGGAATGATTCGCTCCAAATAATCCGCCGCCGGATTCGCCGGATCGTAGAGAAAGGAAACTTGTTGGTTTTGGTTAATGCCAATGGTCAAACCAAGAAAATTATAAATTTGCCCCATCCAGCAGGCGTCGCGTTTGGCGAGATAATCGTTCACGGTCACCACATGGACGCCCGCGCCCGCCAACGCGTTGAGATAAATTGCCAAGGTGGAAGTCAGGGTCTTGCCTTCACCGGTTCGCATTTCCGCGATTTTACCGCGATGGAGCGCATAACCGCCAATCAGCTGGACATCAAAATGCCGCTGGCCGAGTACCCGCTTGGCCGCTTCCCGCACAACCGCGAACGCCGGCACCAGAATCTCGTCGAGTGTTTTACCCGCCGCTAACTCAGCCTTAAACTCCGCAGTTTTGGCTTTTAGCTCGGCGTCGGTCAGTTTAACCATTTCCGGCTCCAGGGCGTTGATCGGCGCCACCACATTGGCCTGAATCTCGGCAATTTCTTTAGCCGTCGGATCGCCGAAGATTTTGGTTAATATGCTCATAAATAATAGAATTTAGGGGTTAGGGGTTAGAATTTAGGACAAATACCAATCTTTTAAGTTCAATAACTCTAGCATATTTAGCCAAATAAATGAAGCTCCGCCCGGTAAATGCAAAATTAACCGCCTCTATCTCGGCGGCGGAGCGAAATCCGCCGAAGTCCGCCGCGGCGGACGAAGGCGGATAAAGGGTTGAATTAACCCCTTATTTTAAATAATTCTTCATTTTACTAGTTACTGATTACTAGTTATCAGTTACCGATTACTGATTACTGTTTTATCCTTCTTTTCTGATCCTGCCGTTTCTCCTTGAACCGGCGCAATTCCTCAGCCATGTGGTCAACCGCTTTATCAATCGATTTATAAAGGTCTTTGGTGGTTTTTTCCACCCGCGCCAGTTTGCCCGGCACGCGGACATTGAGTTCAGTCCGAAAAATCTCGCCTTTGTTGTGGTGGTGGGTGGTCAACTCGACCTCGGCCTTAACCTCAATGATGCCGCGGTAATGATTTTCCAGTTTTTCCAGTTTTTCTTCTAAGTAAGCTTTGATGGCGGGGGTGAGTTCGAGGTTGGTGGCTTTAATAGCGACATTCATACAATTATAAGTTTAGAACTTATTAATAAGTGCAAAGTTCAAAATCCAAAGTTCAAATCAAGTTCAAAGATCAAAAGGTGCCAGAGTTTTCGCCTTTGAACTTGATTTGAACTTTGAATCTTTGGATTTTGAACTTTTGGTTGTGACTAGAAGTTTAAACAACGACCAATAATAACTAGAATCCTAGGTACTGCACCTCTTCCTCCAACTGCACCCCGACTTTATCCCTCACCTGCTGTTTAACATAGCTGATCAACTCCGCGACATCCGCCGCCTTGGCCGTGCCGTCATTAATAATAAAATTACAGTGGGCCGGCGAGATTTTCGCCCCGCCGATTTTTTTGTCTTTCAAGTTCAACCTCTCAAGAATATAGCCAACCGCCAGTTTGCCGTGTTTGGTCGCGGCGGCGAACTCGGCCGCGTTGATGCCCAACCCTTTCATGACTTTAGCCGGCTTTAATTTGGCGAGCTCGACATTTTTGAACGAACAGCCGGCCGAGGGCTCTTTGGGTTGGTTGCCGCCGGACCGTTGGCGAAGATAATCCGAGACTTGTTTTTCCACCACTTCTTTGACGCTTTTGCGGAGAAGTAAGACAACGGACAAAACCGGCAAATTTTCTTCTTTTAAGGCGCTAGAGCGGTATTTGAATTGGCAGGCGTTTTGATTAAGCTGTTTAATTTTCCCGCCTTCAAAAACTTTAACCGTTTCCACCAGCTCGCCAATGCCATGGCCCCAAGCGCCGGCGTTGCCATAGACCGCCCCGCCGACTGTGCCCGGAATGCCGACGAGAAACTCAGCGCCGGTCAAGCTGTTCTCGGTGCACTGACTGACTAAATAGCCGAGATTTAGGCCCGAACCGGCAAAAATCCGGTTGCCCTCAATCACATAATCAATGTTTTCATTTTTAATCACCAAGCCGTCGAAACCCGCGTCCGCGACCAAAAGGTTACTGCCCCCGCCCAAAATCGCGGTTGGTAGGCGCTCTTTCTTCGCCCACAAAAACGCCGCCGCCAGTTCCGCCTCGCTTTTGGCCGCGACAAAATACCGCGCCGGACCGCCAAGGCGGAAGGTGGTGTAAGGCGCGAGTGGGACATTTTCTTTTAGACCAGCTAATTCGTTTTTAACCACAAAATTTGATTGAAATTCTAAATCCAAAATTATAAATAACAAATAAATCATAAGCATTAAATCAATAAATCCTAAACCCGGCTGTAGTTGTTTATTGCTTAAAATTTAAGAATTTATAATTTATTTGTTATTTATAATTTTGGATTTATGATTTATTTTTTAGGATCTAGACCGTAATAAGGATAACTTGGATTAACAATCAATCTTTAGCTAGCAGTATTTTCCCCACCTTCCAATTCTCCCCCGCTCCAATACAAATAACAATATCGCCCGGTTTAATCTGTTTTTTCAAGTACTCCGCCGCCTCGGTTATTTTACCACGATAAGACGCGTTATGAGAATGACGGTTGATTTCTCGAACCAGATCCTTGGGGCTGACTGTGCCTTGCGCCTCGCGCGCCGAGCCGAAAATCGGCAGGATCACCACCCGGTCGGCATTTTGGAATGACCGGCCAAAATCTTTGAGTAAAGCCTTGGTCCGGGTGTAAGTGTGCGCCTGAAACACCGCCCAAATACGATCTTTCGGAAACTTGCCCCGCGCCGCTTCCAAAAGTTTCTGGACTTCAGTCGGGTGGTGGGCATAATCGTCATAAATTTTAACGCCCCGCTTCTCGCCCATTAGTTCGAACCGCCGTTTACAACCCTTGAACTTAGTTAGAATCTTTTGAACTTTAACGACATCTAAACCGAGTTCGGCAATCAGAGTTAAAACGGCGGAAGCGTTCCAGAGATTGTGCTCGCCGGGGATTAGTAGCTGGTAGCTGGTAGCTGGTAGGCAATAACCGTATTTCACCACTTTACACTTGGCGCTTTTAATAATTTCTCGAACATTCTTATCCTGGCTAAAAGCGACTAGAAGCCCGTTTTTCGGAATCCGGCGGACAAAATCTTTAAAAACTTGGTTGTAGGCTTTTTGATTTTTGAAATAATCCGGGTGGTCCCAGTCAGCTGAAGTCAGAATCACCGCTCGCGGACTGTAGTGTTTCAGCTTATTTTGGTATTCATCGGCCTCAACGACAAAATATTTACCCTTACCAAATCTGGCATTACCGCCCAGCTGTTTAACCTCCGAGCCAACTACAACGAGCGGATCTGCTTTCAACTCCTGCAAAACATAGCCGAGCATGGCGGTCGTTGTGGTTTTGCCGTGCGTGCCACAAACCGCGATGCCGTATTTGCCGGCAAACAATAAACCGAGCGCCTCCGGATAACTCAGCATTTTAACGCCCAGCTTCTTCGCCGCAACGAACTCCGGATTAGACGGGCCGTAGGCCGTGGAATAAACTAGCAGGTCAATTTCCTTGGTGATATTCTTGGCGTCAAACGGTAAAACCTTGATTTTAGACCGGCGCAAAACCGCGTCAGTAAAAAACGGTTCGGCGACATCACTGCCCCAGACGGTTTTACCCATTCCTCTAAAAATCTGCGCCAGGGCCGTCATGCCCGCGCCTTTGACGCCGAGGAAGTAGATTTTACGGCATTTTTCTAGATTCATAATTAATCAGGAGAACATCTTAGCTGTAAGCTGTAAGGTATAAGCTATAAGTAAAAACTCCGCGGCTTACAGCTTAAAGCTTATTGCTTACAGCTTCCGCGGCTTAAATTAAAATGCCAATTAAACCAACGGCGACAATTGCCAAAAAGACAACCCCCAGGCAACCGCCGCTGGCGTGGCTCATCCAATCTTTGTTTGCCATATTTAGAAAGTTAGAGAGTTAGCCCCGAAGGGGTCCCTTCGGGAAAAGCCAGAAAATTAGCGAATTAGATTCTTGAGTTTTTGGAAAATGTCCAGATATTCTGGAGTGAATATGCCGGGGACGGATATTTTCTTTTCTTCGGCGGATAGACTTAAAATTTTCTCAATCGGCCAAAACTCTAAGCTTGTCGCCTCGCCGGTTTCCAGTTTTAGATCTTCAGCGCGGCCGCTATACAGATAAGCATAAATTTGGCGGAAAACATTATTGGTCGTGCCAGTCACCGGATCCGAGGCAGTTTTTCTGACCTTACCCAAATTAACTAACTGCTCCGGCAAAGCCACAACACCAGTTTCCTCTCGCAATTCTTTAATCGCCGCCTGCGAATAGCTCTCGCCGATTTCCACATGCCCGCCGGCTGACGCGTCCAAAAGACCGGGGAAAGTGTCTTTATCCTGCCCGCGTTTCTGAAATAATATCTTGCCCTCGCGGTTGTACAGCCAAACATGGACTTCTCGGTGCAAGAGCCCCAGCCGATGGATATTCTCCCGGCTATCCTGGCCGATTACTTCGTCGTTTTCGTTGACTAGATTAAGTTGGGACATAACTAATTTCTAGTAGTTATAAACTTCTCCAGCATCTCTAAAAGCGGTTCTCGGCTGGCGCCCTTAAAACCATGGTCGCCGTCCAGCGAGATAACTTCAATTTTATCGCTTAAAGCCGCGGAACTGCCTGATGCCAGCACTTCATCTTGCTTGGCATTGATAATTATTAGCTCGGTTTTTTCGGCGAGATTATTATATAAATCAATTGGGTTAATCTTCCGCAACTCCTGCCAATGTTCCGGCGGCACCAGGGTCAAACTGCCATCGCGTCGAGCTAACCGGCTGACGCCGTTAAAATTAATAACCGTGCCTGGTCGGCCATTAAACATGGCAATAGTGTGGTCAATGTCTATTTTCAGCGGCGGCGCTAAAAAAATTACTTTTCGAATTCCGATTGGCGCCAGTAAAGCCGCTGCCAAAGCGCCCTGTGAATGGCAAATTATATCAATAATTACGCCAGGATTCAACTGTTTAGCCCCCTCGATCACTCGCTGGAGTATTTTTACCTGCTCTGATAAAGGGCTGGCAGTGATGATATTATTAACTTCGTCAATCTCATTATAATCAAACAGTCGGGATTCAGTATTTTCTAAAGCGCCGGCAATATCTGAAAGCAATCCGCGGTCATCCTTTTTGACCCCGAAACCGTGCGAGAATATAACAATATGATGATTGTTTGGCATAATAAATTTTGGTCTGACAAACCGCCAGCAGGCGGTTTGTCACTCCTAACTACCTAACAACCTATCAATCTAACCACTTACCTAACTACCTAACAACCTATCAACCTAACCACTTACCTAACTACAACAACCTATCAACCTAACCACTTACCCCCCTAATTATACCCTCTTTTCCTCCCGATTAAAACTAAATTATCGCCGTTCCACCAATGCGCGCGCCGGCCTTTTTTTTCATAATACGCCGCCTCCACCTCCAGCCCGGCCAACCGCGCCAAACGCTTTAATTCGCGCAAGGTAAAAGCGCGATAGTATAGCGGGTGTTTCCCAGTATTGTCTTGAAAATAAGTAATAACATCTTTAAAAGTTCCGAGTCCAAAGTCCAGAGTCCAGAATGAAGACACTTTTCTCCGGACTCCGGTCTCCGGACTCCGGACTACCGCGCTCCAAACCGTCTTCTTTCCTCGCGCCAACCGCCACAAATTCCAGTTCGTCATTATCAGCCGCCCGCCCGGTTTCAAAGCCGCGGCGAGGTTACGCATGGCTTTCAGCCGTAGTTCCTCGCTCGGCAAGTGATTTAGAACTGCAAGACAAAACACTATGTCCCAGCCGGAGGCTGGTCCGCCTTTGGCGGAAAACTCTTGATTAAAAGCCAAATCTAGCATATCCTTAACCTGAAATCTCCCGCCAGTGGTCTTGGTAAGTTCAATCAGCTTCTCGCTATTATCAACGCCCAGATAATCAACTTGTTTGTCTTTTAAAATCTGGTAAAGCCGGCCGTTGCCGCAACCCGCGTCTAACACCCGCTGTCCGGCTTTAACAAACTGGCCGACTAACTTTTCCATGATTGGCCAAGGTTTGTGGCGGGTATGAGAAAACTTCTCGGCGATGGCGTCGTAGCTTTGGCGAGTTTCAAATAAAGTTTTCTCTGCTTCTGTTTTATTCATGAGTTATAAATAAATTCACATAACATGGAACACATAACAAGAGACCTATAACCACCCTTGTTCCATGTTATGTGTTATGTGATTTTTTTCAACTTTCAACTAATAAAATGCCCCTCCCCCAACTTATCAAATCTCTCTCCCGCCAAACTTTTCCTGATCGCCTCGCTTTTGACCAAGCCCGGCGTCGGCTTTGCCGTGAATTGAAGCTCCCTGCCCCGGCCTCCACCGAACTGCTTAAAGTCTACAATAAATTGGTAAAAAGTAAAGAAATCAAACCTAATCCGGCTCTCCAGAATTGGCTCAAAAAACGCGAGGTGCGGACCTTGTCCGGCGTGGCGCCAATCGCCGTCTTGACCAAACCCTACCCTTGCCCGGGCCGTTGCGCTTACTGTCCCACGGAAAAAGGCATGCCCAAAAGTTACCTTTCCAATGAGCCGGCGGTGATGCGCGCGATCCTGACTAAATTTGACCCGGCGGTGCAGGTTAAAACCCGGCTGGACGCCTTGACGGAGAATGGCCACAACACGGATAAATGCGAACTGATTGTCATGGGCGGCACCTGGTCGTATTTGCCCAAAAACTACCAAAATTGGTACATCAAACGCTGTTTTGACGCGTTCAATGGCAGGCGAGCTAAAAACCTCAAGGTGGCCCAAAATTGGAACGAAAAAGCCCATCATCGCGTGGTTGGTTTGACCTTAGAAACCCGGCCGGATTTTATTACCCCGGAAGAAATCAACCGCTGGCGCCAGCTCGGCGCCACCAGGGTTGAACTCGGCGTCCAGCACTTGGACGATAAAATTTTAAAATTAAACCTCCGTGGCCATGATTCGGCCGAAACCGCCCGGGCCACCAAACTCCTCAAACAAGCCGGCTTTAAAATCACTTACCACCTGATGCCCGGCCTCCCCGGCTCCACGCCGCAAAAAGATTTGGCGGTATTTAAAAAACTTTTCTCTGATCCGGATTTTCAGCCCGACCAGATCAAAATCTACCCTTGCGTCGTGGTTAAGGGTTCTCTTCTTTACCGCTGGTGGAAAGCCGGAAAATATAAACCTTACACCGACAAGCAACTTTATAATCTGCTCGTCAAAATCAAAAACCTCCTACCGCCCTACACTCGCCTAACGCGGCTGATCCGCGACATCCCGAGGGAAAGTATTGAGGCGGGGAATAAAATCTCCAACCTCCGGCAAATGCTGGCGGCTGACAAGCGGGTGAAATGCCGGTGTATTCGGTGCCGGGAAGTGAAGAATCAAGAATCCCTCCTCCGCCGAGGCTACGGCGGGCAGGCAAGAATCAAGAATCAAGAGTTAAAAAGCCGCCACTACCCGGCTTCGGGTGGTGTGGAGTATTTTCTTTCTTTTGAAGACAAAAAAACCGATAAACTGGCGGCATTCTTGCGGCTAAGAATTCCGACAAAGGGCGAGGTTAATTTTATTCCTGAACTCCAAAATGCGGCCTTGATCCGCGAGGTTCATACCTATGGCGCGGCGATGAGGCTGGGCGGCAAGTCCACCGCCACCCAGCATTTGGGCCTGGGCAAAAAGCTTATACTGGCGGCCGAGAAAATCGCCGAGAAACAAGGCTTTCATAAAATCGCGGTGATCGCGGGGATCGGGGTTAGGCCATACTACTATAAACTGGGATATAAGCCGGAAGGGACTTATTTGGTTAAAAATCTAAAATAATTTTTAATTTAAAATTACTAATTTTTAATGAATTTCCAATGTTTAATTTATAATTTTTAAACCTGAAGCCGGGTTACCGGCAATTTAAAATTAAGAATTATAAATTGATTAAAAATTTTAAATTAAAAATTAAAAATTCCCTTACTTTTATCCACATCCCCAATATCTTGTTAATCTAGCCATTTTTGCTATGATAAACCTCGGCCGCCATTGGCTTTTTCTTTTTTATCAAAACTCCCCTGATATGATCTAGCGATATTACTTCTTTATAGCGGACCGACACGCCCTTTGGGCGTGTTATCGCGTTATTTCATCTTCCATCGATTAATTCTCATAACCCCGCCGCGGCGGGGTCGCTCCGCTACTAACTTTCTGGCTCTCTAACTCTCTAACTTTCTAACCACTACCCCTATGAAATACCTCCCCACCTTCGACGCCCCCACTTTCTCCGCCATCAAAAAAGAGCTCGCCCGCCAGCGCGATGGTTTGGAAATGATCCCGTCCGAGAATTTTGTTTCTTTGCCGGTCTTGGAAGCGCTCGGGTCAATCATGACCAATAAATACTCGGAAGGCTATGTCGGCAACCGTTACTACGGCGGCTGCCAATTTATGGACGAAGTCGAGCAATTGGCAATTGACCGCGCTAAGGAGCTTTTTGGGGCCGAGCATGTCAATGTCCAGCCGCTCTCCGGCGCGCCGGCGAATATCGCCGTGTATTTCGCGCTTCTCAACCCCGGCGACACGGTCCTCGGTATGGACCTCTCGCACGGCGGCCATCTGACTCACGGCCACCCGGTCACCTACATGGCCAAAATTTTCAACTTTGTCCGCTACAAAACCAACGCCGAGGGCAATATCGACTTAGACAATCTCCGCCAGATGGCCTTGGAACATAAACCCAAAATCATTCTCGTCGGCTACTCGGCCTACTCGCGGGAAATCGACTATCCGGCCATCCAAAAAATCGCTGACGAAGTTGGCGCCCTGACTATGGCTGATATCGCCCACATCGCCGGCCTGATCGCCGCCGGGCAGATGAATAACCCGGTGCCGATTTTTGATGTGGTCACCACCACCACCCATAAAACCCTCCGCGGCCCCCGCGGCGGCATGATTATGTGTAAGGAGAAACACGCCAAGGCGATTGATAAAGCCGTCTTCCCGGGCTTCCAGGGCGGACCCCACGAAAACAATATCGCCGCCAAAGCCGTCGCTTTCAAGGAAGCGCTGGAGCCGGCTTTCAAAGATTACGCCAAACAGATAATGCTGAACGCCAAAGTTCTGGAAAGCGAATTCCGCAGCCGCGGCTACAAACTCTGTTTTGGCGGCACGGATAATCATTTACTGCTCGTCGATGTGGCGACCAGCAAAGGCGTCACCGGCAAGCAGGCCCAATACGCTCTGGACGAAGCCGACATCACGCTCAACAAAAACATGATCCCGGATGACCCCCGCTCGCCTATGGACCCGTCGGGCATTCGTTTCGGCACGCCGGCCCTGACCACTCGTGGGATGAAAGAAGCGGAAATGAAACTGATTGCCGGCTGGATGGACGAAGTCATCACCCACCACGACGACGCGGCGCTGAAAGCGAAAATCAAGGCACAAGTGCTGGAATTAACTAAAAGATTCCCACTTTACCCGGAGCTAGAGTATTGAAATTATTAAAACATTAAAACACAAGAACATTAAAACAAAAATAACCCGTAATTTCAGGTTATTTTTGTTTTATGCCTACTTTGCCGTAACGAAACGGGGGCAGGTTTTAATGTTTTAATGTTCTAGTGTTTTAATGCCTGCCGGTGGACAATCTGGGTAAAACCCCCACCTTGTTTTCCCCGCCGCCTTAGGCTAAAATGACTAGACGGTGTTATTCCACCCTATTACTTTATTTCTTTATTTCTCTATTATTTTTTGTTATCAGTGCTAAGACGAAAAAATAGAGAAATAAAGAAATAAAGTAATTGTTCTATAATCCCTATGCCCGACCTCATTGGCAAAATGCCCCCGCAAAACCTCGAAGCCGAGCAATCGCTCCTGGGCTCGCTTTTGATTGATAAAGACGCCATCATTAAGATCTCCGACATTGTCACGGCGGATGATTTTTATAAAGACTCACACCGGATCATTTTCGACGCCATGCTTTATTTGTTTGAAAAACGAGAACCAATCGATCTGCTTTCGCTCGGCAACCGGCTGGAGGAAACCAAAGAAATCGAAAAAATCGGCGGCCGGACTTATCTCGCCAGCCTCGCCAACGCCGTGCCGACTGCCAGCCATGTGGTCAACTACGCCAAAATCGTCGGCAAAAAAGCCACTCTCCGCCGGCTGATCAACGCCGCCAGCGAGATCACGGCTCTTGGTTTTAATGAAGAGGAAGAAGTGACTAATGTTCTGGACCGCTCCGAACAAAAGCTTTTTGCCGTTTCCCAGAAATCCTTAAAGCAAAATTTCACCCCGATTCGCGGCATTCTCGCCGACGCTTTTGAACGAATTGATGAACTACACCGCGAAAAAGGCAAACTCCGCGGCGTGCCGACCGGCCTAACCGCCCTCGATAACCTGCTCGCCGGCTTCCAAAAATCCGACCTGATTATTCTTGCCGCCCGGCCATCAGTTGGTAAAACCGCCCTCGCTATGGACTTTGCCCGCCATGTCGCCGTCGAAAGTAAAATCCCGGTCGGCATTTTTTCTTTGGAAATGAGTAAAGAGCAGCTTGTGGACCGCTTGCTCTGCGCCCAAGCCGGCGTCGACATGTGGAAAATGCGCACCGGCCGACTCTCCGACCGCAATGAAGACAACGACTTTTCCAAAATCGGCCACGCCATGGGCATACTTTCCGAAGCGCCAATCTACATCGACGACACCGCCATGACTAACATCATGGAAATCCGCACCAAATGCCGCCGGTTACAAATGGAACATGGTCTCGGCATGATCGTCCTCGACTACTTGCAACTCATGGAAGGCAGCGTCGGCTCGGAAAGCCGCGTTTTGGAAGTGGCCGAAATCACCCGCGCGCTGAAAGGCATCGCCCGCGAACTCAATATCCCGGTCCTCGCCCTCTCCCAGCTTAACCGCTCAGTCGAAACCCGCTCCCCCGCCATCCCGAAACTCGCCGACTTGCGCGAATCCGGCTCCATCGAGCAAGACGCCGATGTGGTCATGTTTATTTACCGTAAAAGCATGGACCATACCCGCTTCAATGTGCCGGAAGAAGAAAAAAATATCGCCGAAATCCATATTGCCAAACACCGCAACGGCCCAATCGGCGTGGTCCGCGCCTACTTTGATCAGGAACGCGTCAGCTTCAAAAACCTCGACCGCCAGTTTAACGAACCCCCGGCCGAAGGGTAAAAAATGGTTTTATGGCTTTATGGCTCTATGATTAAATGCTAACGCCCCCAACCATAAAACCATAAAGCCATAAAACCATACTTATTCGCCTATAAATTATCAACTATTTTATATGTTAGACCAGTTTAAACAGCTTAAAACCCTCCGTGACCAAGCGAAAGCGCTCCAAGACGCCCTGGCCGAAAAATCAATCACCGTCCAGAAAAACGGCGTTAGCCTAACCCTAGATGGCAACCAAAAAGTCACCAACTTAACTATTCCTCCCGAATTAACGCCGGTTGAACTAGAAAAGATCATCCCAACGCTGATTAACGACGCCAATGACAAAGTCAAAAGGATAATGGCCGAAACCATGCAGTCGCTCGGCGGTTTTAATTTCCCGGGAATGTAAATCAAGCTGACAAGCCGTCACGCCGACAAGCCGACAGACAAAATTAATCGCCTGGCTTAACGGCCTGCCGGCGTATCGGCCTAACTGCCTGTTTTATGCCTAAATTCCCCCCTTCCATGCAACGGCTAATCGAGGAGTTTTCCTCGCTGCCCACCATCGGCCCCAAAACCGCCGAACGGTTTGTTTTTTATTTACTGAAAAATCAAGGTCAAATCGACGCTTTGCAGTCGGCCTTAAACGAACTAAAAACTAAAGTTACTACTTGCGCGGAGTGCGGCACCTTTTCCGAAAAATCGCCCTGCTATATCTGCTCTAACACTGGCCGCGACCGCACTCTCCTTTGCGTGGTTAGCGGCACCACTGACCTTGCCACCATTGAAAACACCGGCCACTACCGCGGGCTATATCAAATCTTGGGCGGCGTGGTTGATTCGCTCGCCCCTAGCGGCAACCTGAACACCGACCGGCTGATTGCCCGGATTAAAACTAACGGCGTCCGTGAAGTCATTCTCGCTTTTAATCCCGACTTGGAAGGCGAATCCACCATCCTCTACCTCGCTAAAATCCTGAAGCCGCTAGGCGTTAAAATCACCCGCCTCGCCAAAGGTCTGCCTATGGGCAGCGAACTGATTTACGCCGATGAAGTCACGCTGGAAAGCGCGTTAGAAGGGAGAAAAGAAATCTAAATGGGGATCAGGGAACAGTATTCAGTATTCAGGGGTTCTTATTCGCCGTCCGTGGATGTTGGCGCCCCTGAATACTGCATACTGATCCCTGAATACTAAAAATGACCCCTCGCGGAGTCATTTTTTATTTGGTTTAAATTTAAGCAATCGCGCCAATCTCCACTTCCGTAAACGCATGGCGGTGGCCGACTTTCCGCCGATAGCGGGTTTTGGCCTTGTATTTAATTACGGTAACTTTTGGTTCGCGCGCCTGGCGGACAATCTTGCCGGTGACTTTAACACCCGCCAAATACGGCTTGCCAACCTCAGCTTTATCGCCGTCAGCGGTCATTAATACTTCAGAAAAAACTACATCCGAGCTAACATCGCCCGGGAGCTTTTCTACCTTAATTTTATCCTTAGGGGCGACCAGATATTGCTTGCCGCCGGTTTTGATTACTGCCATTTTCATATGGGCACAGTATAAGGGATTAAGATAAATCTGTCAATAACCGGGTTTATCCCCATTTAATAAGGAGATTTAGGATTTAAGATTTAGGATTTAAGAATGGTCGGTAAATTAGCATCTTGCGGTATAACTCGGTTAAAATCACATAACACATAACATGGAACAAGGGTGGTTATAGGTTTCTTGTTATGTGTTCCATGTTATGTGATTATTAGTTTAAACATCAATTACCACCATTCTTAAATCTTAAATCCTAAATCTTAAATCTTCTGCTGGATATACAAAACCAAAAAAGAAACCAGAACGAGTCCCAGAATCGCCAAATAAAACTTAGTTTTGAAGTTGTTTTCCATAGTAGTTAAGAATTTGCCAGGCGACCGGCGCCGCGGTCCGGCTGCCCTCTTCGCCTTCTTCAATCAACACGGTGACCACAATTTGCGGGTTTTGGTACGGCGCAAAGCAAGTGAACCAAGCGTGGGGCGCTTTATTGTTATTCCACTGCGCCGTGCCGGTTTTGGCGGCGACTTCGATTGGCAAAGTGGCAAACGACCGGGCTGAGCCCGCCGTCACCGCTTGGCGCATGCCGGCGCGCGCCACCGCCAAATATTCCGCCGGCGCTAGATTCGCGGCCAGCGCTTTCGGCGCAACTTCCCACTCGCCGATTTTCTTGACTAATTGCGGCTGGTAAATCGTGCCGCCGTTAGCCACCGTCGCCGTCCAGGAAGCGACTTGCAAAGGCGTCACCAGTAAGTTGCCCTGGCCAATGGACAAATTGTAAGTGTCGCCGATATACCACTGCTCGCCGGTAGTTTTATTTTTCCACTCCACCGATGGCACAAAGCCGTCGGCTTCGCCGTTCAAATCAATCCCCGTCGCCGTCCCCAGGCCAAATTTTTTCAGCCAGGCGGTAATTTTCTCCGGCCCCAAGCCATTAAACTGATAAGGGTGCGTCGGATTGCCATCTGCCGGATAACCGCCGCCAATCATGTAAAAAAAAGTGTTGACTGATTCGGCAATCGCCTTATAAACATTAGTAATGCCATGGCCGCCGGCTTTCCAATCCGGAAAAAACCAATCCAAAATTTTTATCCCGCCCACGCTATTGAATGTCGTCTGCGGCGTGATTACACCTTCGGCTAAAGCCGCTGTCGCCATCACCGGCTTGATGGTGGAACCGGACGGATAAGCGCCGCTAACAACGCGGTTAAAGAGCGGCCGCTCTGGATTATTGCTTAAGAGACTATAATCGGCCACGGAAATGCCGGCGGAAAACTTATTGCTGTCATAGGCCGGCAGTGACACTAAAGCCAAAATTTCGCCGTTTTGCGGATTTAGCGCCACCACCGCTCCGCGGCGCTTATTAAAAGATTTTAAAGCGGCGCTGAGAGCCTTCTCGGCTTCCTTTTGCAAACCGTAATCAATATTTAAAATTAAATCTTGGCCGGCGATGGCTTCGGTTTGGCCGATAATCTCCTTCTCCCGGCCCAGCGCGTCAACTTCCACTTGTTTTTGGCCATTATAACCCTTGAGCTCTTTTTCATAATATAACTCCAGCCCGGTTTTGCCGATTTGATCGTTAAGAAAATAGCCTTCGCCGGCGTGCTTTTCGTATTCAGTTTTGGACAGTTGGCCGTTATAACCAAGGACATGCGCCAAAGAATAAGCCGTTTCCTCGCCTGAAGCCAAAAGATAATCGCGCCGCGAACCGGTGGTCAGGCTAACACCCGGCCACTCGGCTTCTTTCAGTTTGCCGCGCAGCGTCGCTTGATAATCCAAACCGGATTTGATCAAAATCGGCTGATAAATATAAGGCTCGTGTTCGCTGATTAAATTATTGATTTCCGCCACCGACAAATTAACCAAGCTAGAAACTTCCGTCAAAACTTTGAGGCGCGCCACGGTGTCAGCCGGCAAATCGGCCGGGGTGATTAATAAATTAAAATCCGGAACATTTTTAACTAGTTGCTGACCGGTCCGGTCAAAAATCACGCCGCGCGAAGCCGGTAGCGAAGAAATTCTCAGCCGATTGCCCTCGGCCAGATTGTGGTAATAGGCGCCTTTGACCGTCTGCAAATAAAAACTCCGCCCCAGAAGCGAAGCCAGAAGCAATAAACTGATAACTAAAAACAACTTAATCTTCTTTTCCGAAATCGCCGAACCCAAAAATTGGCTCCGTTCCGAACCGAGCGTCATTTGGCCCGAGCCGGCGGTTTCAAAAATCCCTTCGGTCCAACTTAGCCGCTTATCGCGCGACAAGCTGGCGCCCTTGATTTTATCCCCGCGGATGACAAAAGGATCATTCATAAAACACAGATTTCACAGATTTACACAGATCAGCACAGATCCGTGAGTATCTGTGTTAATCTGTGTAAATCTGTGTTTAATATATTTCTTTCCGATAGCACTCCTCGCAATAAACCTTCTCCGGCCGGTCCGGCGCGTAGGTGGTGTTGATTTCTTTGCCGCAAAAACCGCATTGCCGAATAAATAACTTGCGCGGGTTGCGTTTTGCTAGCCTGGCCTCGTTCCGGCAGTAGAAGCATTCCGTCGGCGCCAGCAGATTATATTGGCGATAAAAATCCAACTCGGGCTTAACCAGTTTATAATTCCGTCCGCATTTAACGCAAGCCAAAACTTCTTGCAAAATTTCGTCTTTTACTTCTTTAATATCGGCCGGCATTTGGTAACTCTGCGGCTGGTATTCGCGCTGGTTGCGGTCCAACCAGCGGTAGCCTTTGGCTGTCGCCTGCTCTTTAGTTAAGGGAAAGTATTCATTAACAATACTTTCATTATAACTGTAAGGCGAGTCAGCGAGCGGAAAAAATTCGCCCCATTCCCCCACTTGCCCCGCGGACTTGTCCCGCGCATGCTGGGATGCTGGGGCTGCCGTCATTTGTTTAATAATCTTTTCTTTCAAACTATTGTATTCGCCTTCGGAATATTTTTTATTCAAAATGCAATACTGCTCTTTGTTGTGTAGGCCTATACAACCGAAGCAATCTTTAACCGAGTTGGTTTCTTGGCAATAACACAAATTTTCCGTCTGGCTAAAGCAATGGTGGCAGCCGATCATCTTGCGGCCATGAGTGGTCAGATTATTGTACATTAGTTCCCCGCGCCAAGCGGTAAAACTGACATCGTAAGCGTCTTTATGAAACTCCATCGAAGAGGCATAACGGCAATCCTCGCAATCTTTAACATCATAAGCATCGTGGCAATTTTTGCTGTGATAGATATAATTGCCGCTACAATTCACTGCGCCCACCATTTCCCTTTCTTTAACCGGCACGGTTCGTTTTAATTCCGCGATTCTGGCGGCTTTTTCTTTTTCGCCTAAAGCCATGAATGCCGCCGCCTTAACCTGGAAATCATCGCCATTGGCCGTCGGTTGGTTCAAGACATAATTCCGCTGATTGATCAGGCCGTAACAACCAACACAATCCTGGCAACCCTTGCAGTGGTAAGTATAGCGGCAGTTATTACAACCAGCGCAATCGCTACAGTAAAACAAACCGTAAGACTCGTCGCAGTCAATCGCCTGATAACAAAGCTCGCATTTCCGCAAATACAAGCAATCATAACAATCGTGGCACTGCCAAACGACATGGCCGTAAAGGCAGTTTTCCGAATTCACACAACCAAACATCATATAACAACCTTTAGCGTTGCCGATGATATTGCAATAATCGCTGTTATAACAATTTAATTGGATCAGCGCCATATGCGGTATCGCCCGGTAAAGCTCGGCAAACTGGCTGAAAAAGGATTTACTAAAATCATAATCGCGACCGTAATCCAGCGGATTCCATTTATCCGAGTACCAGTCTTTCGGGTTGATTACTTTATACCCCGGCTCCGGGCCGAACATCGAGATAATTTTCGCGCCAGTCAGCTCACACTTTCGTTCATACAAATTAAAAAAATTCCGCCAGCCAATACGCCGTTGTTGCCGACAGTCCGGGCATTCGGTCGGCTCGGGCACGCCAATCTTAGCGTAGAACTTTTGGTCCTCGGGGTAGATGGTGAAAAATTGATTACAGTTTTTACAGCTAGGCATGAAATATATAAAAAATTAAAAATCAAATAGTAAAAATTTGGATGGCTATTTTTAATTTTTACTATGTCTTTTTGCTATTTGATTTTTAATTTTTAATATATTTAATAGATCTCCTTCCGGTAGCACTCCTCGCAATAAACCTTTTCCGGCCGGTCGGGAGAATAGGTGGTTTCAAATTCGTTCTGACACCGCTCTTGATGATTATGTTCAGCATTCTCGCACATACATTGCCGATGCCACAGCCGGTGCGGATTACGCAGTTTCATTCTTAAAGCATAACGGCAATCATGGCAATGATGAGGTAAGATTAAGCCATGCAGGCGATAAAATTTTAATTCCGGCTTAATCAGTTTATAATTTTTTTGGCATAAACTACAAGTGAAAACCGCGTTTAAGATTTTCTCATCAATATCAACTAAGGTTAAATGTTGATTGCCAACCGTGCCCTGACCAAAAGTACCCGGTAAATTATCCTGCCAACTCCAGCCGCGCCGCAAAATCCCCTCCTTGGTTAAAGGAAAATGCTCCGCCGCGCTGGTCTCATTATAAGCAAACGGCGAATACTCTATTGAAAAAAGTTTTCCGTAAATTCCTTGCGCGACCATGTCGTCAATAATTTTTTTCTTCAACTGGTTATACTCTTCCTCGGAATATTTTTTATTCAAAATCTGATAATTGCCGTGTTTTAAGCCGATGCAACCAAAAAGATTTTGACCGTAAAAACATTGCCAAGAATAACTAACAAAAGAGCAATCCCAGCAACTGACGCTATTTAATATGTATTTACTATTCACAATACTCATGGCGTCATAACTCATTTCTGCTTTTGGTGAGTAATTAATATCCTGACAGGCGCTTGCGCCTTGTGGTAGATTCCAAATATAAGCACAGTCCTCCAAATTTTCCGCGTCAAAACAATTATGGGAATTTTTACAACTAGTCAAACGATCACCGGTGGAATTTTCACTATGTTGAATGTCAGCAAAAAGACAGGGGAATTTAAGACTAAACTCACGAAATTTTTTGGCAAATAATTGCGGATTAGCTTTGACCTCGGCCAATTGCCGTTGATATTCCTCTGAGCTGACTTTTTGATTAAAAATTTGATACTCCTGATGACGGAGACCAACACAACCAAGGCAATTATGACAACTAACGCAATCACGGCAAAACGCCAACTCCGACGAGTTCTCGCAATCTAAACAATAATAAGAAGAAAAAAGATTCCGACAATATAGACATTCATAGCACTGTTGCAAATCAAAACATAAACTACAATCCAAACATTCAAAAGAATTATTAACCCAATAAGAATAAAAAATATTTTCACCCGTCACTCCGGAAACACAGAGATAACAATTTTTGTAATAAACCGAGTGTGGGCAGTAATCGCTGTTTTCCCCATGGGAAATAATCAATGCTAAGTGCGGCGTCTGGCGTAAAAGTTCAGCCCATTGCTCAAAGAATGGCCGATTGGGATCGTAGTCTAACGCCGGCGTTTCCCATTTGTCGCTCCACCAACATTCCGGGCAATATTGAATATAAGGCTTGTCCGGCGAATAAAAAGAAATAATATCTTTTTGACAGAGATCGCATTTTCTTTTATACAAAAACCGCTCGTTGCGCCAAGCTAAACGGTTTTGTTGCCGGCAATCCGGGCAGCTTGTCGGCTCGGGCACGCCAATTTTAGCGTAGAACTTTTGGTCCTCGGGGTAGATAGTGAAGATGGATTGGCAGTTTTTACATTGCATAAACACAAATCTTCACAAATTAACACAGATACTCACAGATCCGTGCTAATCTGTGTTAATCTGTGTAAATCTGTGCTTTTAAACCAATTCAATCGCAATTGCGGCGACGGCCGCCACCCCGGCGAAAATCAGCCAATACAGCCACGGCCGCGGCTGACGGTTTTTTTGCTGTTCATCCCGATAATAAGTTTGAGCGAGATTAGGTTGCACAAAAAAAGAATTAAGAATTAAGAATTAAGAATTAAGTCCGTCAGCTGACGGATCTTAGCTCCTAATCCTTAATCCCAGTTCCGACGGCCTAGCACCTTAATTATTAATTCTTAATTTTTAATTATTAATTACTTCTCCCAACCGCCACCACAAACTCCCCCCTCACCTGGTCCGCCGTCAATTGCCCGTCAATCTCCGCCGCGGTGCCGCGGTAAATGGTTTCAAACATCTTGGTCAGCTCGCGGCCGACGACCAGCGGCCGGTCGGCAAGACCAAACTCAATTAATTCTTGCAACAACTTTTTAATCCGGTGCGGCGATTCGTACAGGATAACCGTCCGCTCGCTCGCGATAATTTCTTTAACCAGCGTCTGCCGGCCTTTTTTGTGCGGCAAAAATCCGAGGAATAAAAAGTCGTCACCCGACAGACCCGCAACTGAAAACAAAGCGCCCAAAGCTGTCGCTCCGGGCACGGGAATAATTTTTATTTCAGCGCCAAATCGTTCCACTACTTTTTTGACCAAAAAACTGCCTGGGTCGGAAACACCGGGCGTGCCAGCGTCGCTGACTAAAGCCAGATTTTTGCCGTCGGCGAGTTGCTTCAGAATCAAATCAATCTTGGTCAGCTGGCTGTGCTGATGGTAGCTCAGCGTTGGGACTTTGATTTGATAGTGGTTAAGTAGTTTCTGTGTCTGGCGCGTGTCTTCGCATAAAATCAAATCAACGCCCGCGAGTATTTCCAGCGCCCGCGCGGTTATATCCTGTAAATTGCCAATCGGCGTCGCCACGATATATAACATAAGTTGAAAGTTGGCTGATAGCGAACTTTATAACTTTATAACTATTGTTTTAGTTCCATCTCCTGCCCGCAGCAAACCAAAGTGCCGCCACCAACCGTGGTGACCTCCACCTCGTTACCGCAAACATTGCAATGATATTTTTCACCGACATTTTGTACTGCCATAAAATTTAGCTTATTTTTTAACTTTGGAAATTTTTATCTCAAATTTCTTTTCCCAAATGCCGTGGATATTGCATTCAGCGAGGCAACGCAACTCTTCGCCGCCGGTCACTTGATACAAAAAAACGGTTTCCGGTTGATTGCCCGGCGCCAGCTGATTTTTTTGGATCAACTCTTCGCCGCGATAAAGCGCTACCCAAATAATATAGTGTTCCGGGATCATTGGGTGGACCATTTCGCCGACTTGAACCTTAATTTTAATCTCTTTGCCCAGACGGATTGTCCGAGGTAATTTAACCTCCGGAATATGCTTTTTCTCAAAATCATTGAGAAATGAACCGTCTTTGGGCTGTTTGATTTCCATATATTGTAGTTATGAATTAACTCTCCTTCAATCCTCCTTAAGTTTTAAAATTATCAACCACCACAATTTTTTTGTTTTCCAAAATACTATAAAGAAAACGGTCAGTAATATCTTTGCGGTACTGATACTCCGAGAGCGGCATCAGGGTAAAATTAATTTCGTAGTTCAGCTCGCGCTCAAACCGGCGGATGAGTTTGGTCAGTTTGTCTTTATTGACACTGCCGACAATAAACAGGTCGGTCGGCGCGCCGATAAAGCCGACGAAGATGCCGGTCAAAGCCAAATACTTAACCGCTCCCAGGCTGCCGATTTTTTTGATCAAATCGTGCTCCAGAAGCAGTTGAGCTTTCAGCATCAAGGCTTTCAGCTCCGGAAAAAGGACATAATTAACATTGGCTTGATAATACTTTTTTTCTTGCCCGCCAGAGCCCTTGGCGGCTTTTACCGGCCGGCCTTTCGCTGGCGCCTTGGCGCCTTCACTGATAACCGGATTGGGATTTTTTTGCGAGCCAACAATAATCCCCAACTCTTCCAGGTTTTCCAATTCGCGCCGGACCGCATTAATTTGCAGTTTAGCGAGGCGCGTCAACTCGCGGACATAATAAGAACTTTGCGGGTGGTTCAAAAACAACCGTAAAAGTTTGACCCGCGCCCCTGAACCAAATAAGTGTTCAAGCATAAGTTTAAATCTTGACTGCTATTTTATCTTTTCCTTATCTATAGTATAATACAAACCAGCAAAAATCGCAATTCCTTGATTAGTGCGAAGTACGAAGAGCAGAGTACAGAGAAAAAATTACTTTCTCAGCTCTGCACTCTGCACTCTGCACTCTGCACTCTTATGATTCCTCAATTCAGCCAACTCTTCATTTACTCACCGGATAAAAACAATTCTACTTGCAAAATTTTTATTGCCACGCCGAGTTTGGATAAAGAACAAACTTTGGGGCGGCTTTTTGGCATTATTGAGATTGAATCGCCGGATCGCGCCCTTTGGGACACGGTCAGCCACCTCGCCGAAGAAATGGAAAAATATTATTACGGCGAAAGCAATATTCAGTTGACCCTCGGCCGGCCCAATCGCGCCATTTCGGTGGAAGAAACTTTTGAAAAATCCATTCAAGTTTTTAACGACCGGCTGATTGAACTGATCAAGGGCGGCAAGCTCGCTAATCTCCTCCAGAAAATTAACATTATTTTGGGTGTTTTTAAAGACGAGACCGTCCACTTTGCCGCTGTCGGCAATGCCAGCGCTTTTCTGATTCATCAGCTCAAAAGCCAGGAATACCGCTTAGTCAACATCCTGGATACCGCCGGCGGCCGGGAAGAAAAAATCAACCCGTTCAAAATCCTCTCGCATATCGTTAACGGCCAGATTAACAAAAACGACTCGCTGCTTTTTTGCACCAACAGCCTCTTAGACTACCTTTCGCTCGATAAAATCAAACAAACCCTGACCACTTTGGAGCCCGCCGCCGCCACCCGCCACCTTAAAGACCTGCTCCTGGAAGCCAGCATTAACACCACTTTTTCCAGCATTATTATCAAACTTAATCCCGGCCCGGCCGAAGTCCGCGGCGAATCCGAGATCCGCCTGCCCCAAAAATCACTAGAACATCTGGTCGTCACCGAAAAGACAACCGAAGAATATCTCTCTCCCCCGTTAAAATTTAATGTTAAAAAATACTCCGCTTGGCTGGTGGCTAAGACCAAAACCACGGCCCAAACCGCTTACCGCGGCTATCAGGCATATCAGCAAAAGAAAAGGGCTGACCAAAAAAGGTCTGAGCTTTCTCGGCTGGCTGACCAGGCTTCTGGCTTAGTGGCGAGAAAACCTCAAATTCAGCCCGCCAAAGAACCGGCTAGAATCAAAACCCCGGCTAACAAAATCCAACCGCTGGCGGCAGCTAAACTCGAGGGACAAAAAATCCTGCTCCGGGGCATTGCTGGCGTCCGCTCTGTCAAAGCCGCCGGCTTGGGCTTCCAGCGCGGGTTAATTAATCAAAAACGGCGGTGGCGCGAAAACGGCAAAATTATTTACAGCCGCAGCCTAACGCTTCTCGCCCGAGGCATAAACCGCGTCAAAGCCTGGCCCCGCCAAAGCCAAATTTTGGTGGTCGCTTGCTTAATTTTATTTATTATTCTCGCTGAAAGCCTGGTCTGGCTCGGGCAAAATCGCCTCAGCGGCGAGGAACAAAAAACTTATAATCGGCTAACGGCGGAAATTCAACAAAAATACAGCGAAGCGGAAAGCGCCCTAATTTATAACGATACTGCCCGCGCCGGGCAGCTTTTGGCCGCCGCGAAAGTTTTGGACAGCCAATTCACCCCCGCTGCCAAACGGCAAAAAAACACCGCCACGCTTGAAGCCCAGCTCCTTGCCCTAGACAACAAACTGCAACGGCGCGTCACCGTTACCCCCCAGCTTCTGGCCGACTTGCCGCAAGCAATTGGCCAGCCGTTCACGGCCAATTCTCTAAACCTGATTGACCAAAAACTCTATACGATTAACGACTTAACCGGCGCCTTTTATCGCCTGGATTTGGCGGACAAAAAAGTAACGCCGCTTAATCTGATCTCAACTAACCCGCAAATTAAATTTAGCTTTATTAATCAAAAAACCATTACCTATTATCACGGCGGCAATGGCCTAGTCCGGCTGGACCCGGCGGCCAATTCGCTGACCGAGGCGCCGATTAACTTAGCCGGGCAAGAAAATAAAATTAACGATTTGGCGATTTACAATAATCGGCTGTATATTTTGAATAGCGCCGCGAGCCAAATTTACCGCTATCAACCGGCTGGCAGCGGCTTTGGCGCCGCTAGCCCTTGGGTCAGAGACGATAGCGACCTTAAAACAGCCACTGCTATCGCTGCCGACGGCGATGTCTATCTTTTGACCAACACCGCGGAGATCAAAAAAATGTCCAGCGGCAAAAATCGCGATTGGCAATATGACACTGTCGAACCGTCGCTCGCTACCGCCACTAAAATCTGGACCAATGCCGCGACCGATTATCTCTACATCCTTGACCCGCAAAATCGCCGCTTAGTGGTCATCAATAAAACCAACGGCCGCCTGGCCGCCCAATACTCAGCCGACAGCTTTGGCCAGCTCAAAGATTTTGCCATCAACGAAAAAAATAAAGCCGCTTACCTCCTTAGCGGCAATTTGATTTACCAGATTGATTTGCAATGACCAAAACAGCCTTAAAAATTAACTGTCAGCAATGCCAGCGGGTCAGTAAATTGATCGGCTGTCTTAATTTCAAAAAAACCTTTTCTCGCCGCGAGTTTATAACCTTGGCGGCCGACCGAGAAATAAAATTAAGGGCTTATATTTTTTGCGTTGCCATTTGCCATCAAACCCATACGCTAATAAACAAAAAACTCAATCTTAAAGGCTGGGATTATTTAGAATCCGCTTTTGCCGGTTTAGCTAAAAATAACTCTCGGTTAATCGATCCGGCTTATTTAGTTAATCTGTCAACCGGCAGTTTAGCTAAAGAGCTTAAAATTATTTTTTCTGAAGATGGCAACCCAAAACATTGCACGCTTGACCGGCTGGCCGAAAGGTCAAAAATTATTCTAGAGGTGGCAAAAGTCTTAAATCAAAAATACCAAAATAAAGTCAGCAATCTAGTAAAACAGAGCGGCAACCGGCTGATTAATAACGGCCAAGGATTATACGAGTTATTGGCAGAGATCAAGCCGTATAATGACCCGCTGAAAAAGAAAAGCACGGTTTTTATCCAATTAGCGGCCAGCGCCAAGTTATTAAAAATTAAAGACCCGCAAAATATAATTCCCCCGGTAGACTATCACCTGCAAAGAGTATTGCTCCGGCTAGGGTGCATTGAGATATTAAATAATAATTTGAAAATCAAACTGCAAAACCGAAAAAAGGTTAAATCTGACTATGAACTGAGGGCGGCTACCGTCGCGGCGATAAAAAGCCTGGCGCCGGCTTCCGGGCGCGACTACAATCAACTGGACTATCTTTTTTGGTCGCTAGGCCGAAGTTGCTGCAACCAAAAAATTCTTTGCCAAGACCAAACCTGCAATAAAAAACCCTGCACTCTCACTTTGGTGGTTAATTTACCCCACCACGACCAATGCATTTTTGCCAGCGTTTGCCGCGCAGCTACCGATAAAGCCTATAGAAAATACTGGCAACCTAATGTGGAGACCAATTACTATTAAAACCGCCCGCCGCCTCCCCGCCAGAGGTTTTTGTTTTTCCAGAACTACTCTAGTTTCTTGAACTGGCTCACCGCCAGTTGATTTTTTAGTTTAGATATGGTAAGAAAGGATATCAATGCGATGAGATTGGTTAATTATTTTGCCACAGAAGAAAGTAGCCCTTTTAAGGCTTTTTTCTGCTGTGGCAAAGCCAAAACGGCGTAGCCCAACAGTATCAGTCTGTACAAATAGTCAGAAAGGAGTTAGCCATGACTACAGAACAGATTGACCGTTTCTTGGCAGCCTTGCAGATGTGCAAGAAAGCGTTCTTCGCTCTTTCAAACCAGGACGCCCAGTGGGTAATTCAACACACAAGGGAGGCGATCGCTCTATTCGTCGAGGCGGTCAGAACCAGGCCACGACTGGATAAATTTTCAGCCGCACCTGCCGACAGCCTGAGAATGAGGCGAGCAAAGGAACACTTCGCGACCTGTCCACCGTGGAAGACGATTAAACTCGGCACGGGCCTCCGAATTGAGGATGACTTCCGCATCGTTCTCGAGGAGAGGGGTTTCGCTATTGATTCCTCCGCGGGTGGCATCATGTGCCAAGCTGACTTCCAAATCTCTGATCATGAATGTGAAGTCGACTTGGTGTTGGCCTCAAGTAAAGATCTGGTTCTGAACGGTGATGCGAGACTGAGCGACATGTTCGCCCGCGCCAAAGAGTTTGGTCTGGAAATTTGCCTTCCCGAAGTTGGTCCCCAACTACGGCTACAATGGCCAGACCAACGACCTGGCATTGAACAGTATCTTCATGTCGCCATGAGACCCATCAAAGATCAACGTTATAACGATGTTGGGCCGGCCGTGTTTGTCGTCGAAAACGCGCGCAACGGCGTCAATAATCGGATTCTGCGACTCTCGGCGGATTTCGGAGGCATGGGATCTTCGTGTGGTCACGATGCCACCTACATCTTCTGTCGCCCGCGGCGCACCAACTAATCACGCTTGAACATCGGCCGTGGTACTAGTACCACGGCCACATTTTTTATCTATATTCTTTAAAACTTACTTACTATCTATATAGCAAAATAATTAAAATAAATCATAAAATTAATAAACAAAAACCGCTCTCAGTTGAGAACGGCTTTTAAAATAACTGAAAGTTTTAATCTTACTTCAAGGTGACTTTACCGCCAGCCTCTTCAATTTTAGCCTTAATCTTAGCGGCGTCTTCCTTGCTCACACCTTCTTTGATCATCTTCGGCGCGCCATCAACCAAGTCTTTGGCGTCTTTGAGGCCAATCTCGGTCACTTCGCGAACCGCTTTGATCACCGCGATTTTGTTGGCGCCAGAGGCAGTCAACTCGACATCAAAGCTGGTTTTTTCTTCCGCCGCTTCCGCGCCCGCAACCGGACCAGCCGCCATCATGGCCACCGGAGCCGCCGCCGAGACGCCGAACTTTTCTTCTAAAATCTTAACTAACTCGGCGAGATCCAAAACTGACAACTGTTCGATGGTTTCCACCAAAGTTTTGAATTTAGCCGGAACCTCAACTTCTTTCTTTTGTTCGTCTGACATAGATTTTATTGATTAGGGCTCAAGGCCGTTTGGCCAAAGAACCAAATTTTGATTATTTAAATTATTAGAATCCATCTTAAAAATAATTTTGAGTCAGTTTCAGAACGGTTTTGAGCGAAAAAAGTGAAGATTGAGGAGGTATAACGGTGTTATGACGACGAAATCTGAACTTTTTGCAGCCAAAACCGGATGAAAATGAGCCATAAATTATTTTTTGAGATGGGTTCTAATTGCTTTTTTTGTCTTTGATCGCTTGTAAGGTATAGACCAAACCCCGGAGATTACCCTGCAAAACATTGACGAAGCCGGAAAGCGGCGCGGCAATACTGCCCACGACTTTGGCGATCAATTCGTCTTTAGACGGCAATTGCGCCAAGCTTTTGATGACATCCAGACCGACAAATTTCTTTTCCAAAATACCGCCCAAAATGAGCAGTTTTTCATGTTCTTTATTAAACTTGCTCAAAATTTTGGCTGGCGCCACTTCATCGCCATAACTGATGACGGTCGCCACACTGCCGGTAAGCACGCTGGTGTCGACTTCACCCAAGCCATGGCTGTCCAAAACCCGCTTCAATAAAGTTTTTTTGGCGACCACGCAGTCAATTTTTTCGTTGCGGCAGAGCCGGCGAAGCTCGGTGTTTTCCGCGACGCGAAGTTTTTGCAAATCGGCAAAAACCACGGACTTAACTTTACTGAATTTCTCAGTTAATTCCTTAACTTCTACTTCCTTCTGTTGTTTAGATTTTGGCATAAATATAATGTTTCAATATAAAATAAAAATCTGCGGATCTAGCCGCAGACATAAATTTAGCCAAAATCTGGCTCTTTTACCTGCACGGGGCTTATTGATTGCCCGTGGTCTGCGGTAAACTGGCTGTAGTATAGCAGTTTAACGGCTGCCGTCAAGGAAATTGTGGATAAATGGATTAATGCCTTATTTTAACCGTTTGCCGGCCAAGACGGGCATTTTCTAGCGAATTATGACAGTTAAAAAACCCGGCTGTTTTAAAACCAGGCATTTAAAAATAATTTGCTATTTTTTAGCTTAACCCCTGATTATTAGCCAAAAAATCAGCCCGCCGAACTTAAGGCAAGTCGCCGCGGCCAAGGCATATTTGGCGCGGGGGCTAAAACGGCTCGGCCGCAGACCGGCCGCGAGGCTGGATAAATTTTGGCCATTAATTGTCATAAAAAAAGTGTCTACTAACTAATTAGACGCGGGTTAACTAAGAATGTTACAAAAAAACACCTCTGACTGTTTGAGATGTTTTTAATTTGGGCCGGGAGGGATCCGCCACCGCTCCGCCTGCTGGCGGATGCTACGGCGGACAGGTCCGAACCCCCGAAGGCAAAGCCAGTCCGCCGATTCGGCGGATCAGCCCCAGTTATAAATCAAAAAGAACGAACTAACTAATTCGTTCTCTCTGATATGGGCCGGGAGGGATTCGAACCCCCGAAGGCAAAGCCAGTCCGCCGATTCGGCGGATCAGCCCCAGTTATAAATCAAAAAGAACGAACTAACTAATTCGTTCTCTCTGATATGGGCCGGGAGGGATTCGAACCCCCGAAGGCAAAGCCAGTCCGCCGATTCGGCGGATCAGCCCCAGTTATAAATCAAAAAGAACGAACTAACTAATTCGTTCTCTCTGATATGGGCCGGGAGGGATTCGAACCCCCGAAGGCAAAGCCAGCTGATTTACAGTCAGCCCCAGTTGACCGCTTTGGTACCGACCCTTATATAACTATTAAAATATCATTCGTCGGCCCCGAAGGCAAAGCCAGTCCGCCGATTCGGCGGATCAGCCCCAGTTGACAAACTGGCACTACCTCAAATTATCTTTTGACCTTAAGGGTGTTTTCTAATTGTTTTTTGATTACTTCCCTGCCTCTGCCGCTTTTTAAAAACTTTTCTCTAATTAAAGCGTCTTTCTTACTACAATAACATTCGAAGTATATTAACTTAACCGGCAAACATTTCTTAGTATATTGGCTCTGCCCCGCCTGATGTTGTTTTATTCTATTTTTAATGTTACCGGTTGACCCAACATACAAATCGGCATTGGCTAATTTTAAGATATAAACATTATACATAAGTTATTTACTGCAACTGCTAATACCAGTTATTAAAACTGGAGCCGTCGCGCGGAATTGAACCGCGGACCTATTCCTTACCATGGAATTGCTCTACCAACTGAGCTACGACGGCGTAATTATAAATTATACTTACTACTTAAAAGACGAAACGAGCCATGGGATTGCTCTACCAGCCCCGGGCCTACGGCCCGCTAGGGCCGGGTCTGAGCTACGACGGCATTATTTCATCTTCCGAATCATTCCTTCAAACTCGTCCAATTTCTGGTTTTCCGGATTAACTTCTCTCAACTTTTTTAAAAGATCGCGAGCTTCCTTTTTCTTGTTCATCATTATACTCAAATTTAATAAAGCGTCAAGGTTTCGCGGGTTATTCGGCTCCAGGCCAACCGCTTTTTCCAGGGATTCATAGGCTTTAGCCGGCTCCCCCATTTCTTGATAAACCCGGGCGATATCCAAATAATGCACCGCCGCTTGAGAGTCTAGGCTAATTGATTTCTGGTGATAATCACGCGCTTTCGCCCAGTCGCCTTTGGCCGCGGCGATATTGCCCAGGTGCGAATGAGCGTCGTAATTATCGGCGTTAAGTTTAATAATATATTCAAAAGTTTCTTGCGCTTCGGCTAACTTGCCTTGTTCCCAATAAAGCTCGCCCAGGCCATGGTAGGCTTCAACCGCCTGCGGATCCAGAGCAATGGCGTCAATAAACTTCTTTTCCGCCTCGGCTTCTTTACCCGCCGCCAGCAGGTCATAACCCGCCGCCACCAAGGCAACTTTCTGCGCTGATGTTTCGGCGGTTTTCCCGCCGGTTTTAAGCGGTCGGCTGTATTTCTTTTCCCATTCTAATGTCTTCTCCACTAACCGCCGCACAATCTCCCCTGCCACCACCGCCGCCGGTTTGGCTTTTTTCAGAAAATGCCTAAAAGGAATTAAGATATTTCTTTCCAACTTCGCCCGGACAATTCTTTCTTTGGTCGCGCTCGCCTTTACTTCCGGTAAAGTTTCTAGATTAATTTGGGCTAATTTGGAAAACTTCCGCCCGACAATAAAAATAATCACCAAAAGACAAACAATAATTATCCCGAAGATTATAATATTAAATAGAGTCATATTAAATATTGTTAACTAGTGCCCGCCAAGCCTTGACAGTCAATGACGCCGCGCCAACTAGAAAGCCGCTAATCACAGCTGAACCGGCGAACTCTTTGATATTTTGGCCATTCACCGTGCCGCCGTAAATGATTTGAAAATGCTTTGCCGCCGCCTTCGGGCCAAAGATTTTAACCAGCATCTTTTGAATCTGACGACACACCGCTTCGGCTTCAACGCCGGTTGCCGGCCGTCGACCGGCGGTACTGATGGCCCAAACCGGCTCGTAAGCGATTAATATCCGCCGGGCAGGCAATTTTTTTATCGTCTTTAAAGCTTCGGCTAACTGTCTGGCAATAATTTTCACGGTCTCCCCTTTTTGCCGTTCGCGGAAGCTCTCGCCGACACAAATAACCGGAGTTAAGCCGGCCGCCAGCACCAGCGCCGCTTTTTGCCCAACCGTTGCCATACCTTCGCCTAATATCTGCCGCCGTTCTGAGTGGCCAAGGATAACATATTGACAACCGAGCGCCTTCAACGACCGCGCCGAAACTTCGCCGGTCAAGGCGCCAGACTCTTTAACCGCGCAATTCTGCGCGCCGAGTTTGATGGCGCTGCCTTTCAAGGCTTTAACGACCGCTTCTAACGCAATAAATGACGGGCAGATCGCTAATTCTGCCGGTTTAACTGGCTTGATAGCTCTGAACTGTTGCGCCAACAGAGCGCTTTCTCGGAGCGTTAGATTCATCTTCCAATTAGCTAAAATTACTAATTTTTGCACCATAATAATTCCACACTAGTATAGCAAATGGCTAGCTTAGCCGCAACCGTTGCGGTCCGCCAATCGTCGCGATATTTAATCTTGATTTTACCAGCAGTTTTTTGGCAAGGCGGCTGATATCACCGGGCTTAACCGCCAAAATCTTTTTAATCTTTTCTTCCGGCGCCAGCGCCTCGCCGGAGAGCAACTCTTGCTTGCCATACCAGTCAGCCAGCTTTTCCGAGTCTTCCAGCTCAATTGCCAGCTTGCCGCGGAGAAACTCCTGCGCCCGTTTCAGTTCGTCCGGCTTGACGGCTTGGTTTTTCAATTTTTCCACTTCACCAAGAATAACTTTAACCGCCTCAGGCACGCGCTTTTTGTCGAGGCCAGCCTGGATCAGAAAACAGCCGGTGTCTTGATAAACATTATTCATCGCCCGAATGTAGTAACACAGCCCTCGCCGTTCCCGCACCTCAATAAACAGCCGCGAGCTCATATTGCCGCCGAGAATTATTGCGAGAAGATAAGCGGCGTAGACATCCGGGTGGTCGTAACCGATCCCGGGCCAACCTATAACCGCCTGCACTTGATCGGTTTTTTTGTTTAAGTTTTTAATCCGCGGCGCGGTTTGCTTGGTTTTAAAAGCCTCAAACTTTTTCGGCTGGTGTTTTTCCGTTTCGCCGCCAAAGTATTTGTTAATCAGTTTATTTGCGCCGGGATTCACTTTACCCGCGAGCGTCAAAACCATATTCGCCGGCTGGTAAAACTGGCTGCGATAAGCGAGCAGTTTCTGCCGGCTGGCGGCCTGAACTGTCTGTTTACTGCCACTAATCAACCAGCCCAAGTGGTTGCCGCTAAAAATCATTTCCTCGGCCATGTCTTCCACAAACATCAGCGGATTATCCTGGTACATATTGATTTCCTCGCCAATCACGCCTTTTTCGCGTTCAATCTCCGCCCCGTCGTAGAGCGAATTAAAAATCATGTCGGCAAGTAGATCTAAAGCCAGCTCCAACTTGGCGGCGTTAACTTTAATGTAATAGCCGGTGTGGTCCTTGCCGGTAAAGGCGTTGTAATCCGCGCCAACGGCATCCAACTCGCGGCTGAGAACCAAAGTTGATGGCCGTTTCGTCGTGCCCTTAAACATCAAATGCTCCAGAAAATGCGAGTAGCCGTTGCTCGTCTTCTCCTCATAGCGCGAGCCGACTTTGACTAAAAGCAAAACCGTGACGGTCTGGGTCTCGCGGAGCGGCGCGGTGAGGACGGTGAGGCCGCTGGGTAGAGTTCGTTTATTGTACATAGATATTTTTAATAATTAGTATTCAGGGAACAGTATTCAGTATTCAGGGGCTATATCCACGGACGGCAAATAAGAACCCCTGAATACTGCATACTGTTCCCTGATCCCTTAGTATATTTCCTTGCGGTAGCACTCCTCGCAATAAACCTTCTCCGGCCGGTCGGGAGCGTAGGTGGTTTTGATTTCCGTGCCGCATTTGGCGCATTGCCGATTATAAAATCGCCGTGGATTCTTTCGGTTTAGTCTGGTTCGCAGGCGGCAATCAAAACATTTGGCTGGCAAGGGCAGGTCCATTGCCCGATAAACTTTTAACTCCTGGCTAACAATCTTATAATTCCGCCCGCACTCGGCACAAACTAAAACCTCTTTAATAATCTCGTCTTTAACTTCAGCTAAATTATCCAGCAGTTGCACCGTGGCCGGTTGATATTTCTTATCCTCTTCTTCCCAGCGCCAACCCTGCTCTTGCGCCTGTTCGGCGGTCAACGGATAATAATCTTGAGCCAGTGAATCGTGGTATGGCACATGAGAAAAGCTTTTCGGAAAAAACTGGCCGTACTCGCCGGACTTTTTCATGTGCTCAATAATCTTCTCTTTTAATTTTAGGTATTCTTCTTCCTCATATTGCCGGTTAAAAATACAGAATTGTTTATGCGTCAGTGCCACACAACCAAAGCAGTCGTGGCAATTGTTAAGGCAAAGATTAGAATACTCTATATTACGGCAACTACCCCAAACTTGGCTGACAAACTTTAAATTACTGGCGCTGTTGCCACAACTGGCGCTGTAATAAACTGACTCCAGCCCGGCCCAGCCGAAATGGTCGACATCAAAACAATCCTTTGAGCCGGTTAACCGGGTAACATAGCGGCAATCTTCGACATCGTAGCAATCAAAAGCATGAAAGGCATTTTTACAACGCGAGAGATAATCCCCGGTTGAATTGATATTTTGCACGCCGTGATAATATTTATACACGCCTTTGGCGATTCTCAACTGATTGAAGATATCCCAATTCCTTTCATACGCTTTACGGGAATGCAAGTCTATTTCCCCTACCTGGCGGCGATATTCCGATTCTGACAGTTGCTCATTCCAGAGGCAAAATTTCTGGTTGCGGAGGTTAACGCAACCAAAGCAGTCAGAACAGCCGGAACAATCTTCGAGGAAAGCGCTGTCGCGGCAACCGCGGGAATTATTGGAACCGACGACATTATAACACTGCTCGCAATTAACCGAGTCATAACATTTTTCCGATTGATAGACTTCGGTGCAATCGCTAACGCTGAAACATTTCTTGAGAAAACTGGAATAATAGCAATCCTCGCAATCATTGCTGCCAAAAATCAGATAACAATTTTTGACATTGGTGACAGTATTGGTGTAATCGCTGTTAAAAATCGTGCCTTGGCTGACAAATAGGCTGCCGCGCGGAGAAAGTAGTTGTAGCTCGTGAAATTGCGGAAAAAATGGCCGATTAAAATCAAACTCCCGGCCGTTTTGCAGTTGGTCCCATTTATCCGAATACCAGCAATCCAAACAATATACCGGGAACGGCGCACTCTCAGCGTAACTGGACATATGATCGCGGCCGCAGAGATCGCACTGCCGATAGTGTAAGCTCCGCTCCGAGCGCCAAGCCAGCCGTTCTTGCGCTCGGCAATCCGGACAGAGTGTCGGCTCGGGCACGCCAATCCGGCCGTAGAACTTAATATCCTCGGGATAGATAGTGAAGGCGGATTGGCAGTTTTTACAGGCAGGCATAGAAATAATTGAAAATGGAAAAATCAAAATGGAAAATGACAATTTAAAATTAAAAATGTCTAGTAGATTGACTACTTACTATAAGCCGGGGTATCAGGGGTAAAGAACTAATTTTACATTTTTCATTGTCATTTTCCATTTTGATTTTTTATTTTTACATTTTTTTCACGACTAACGACTGCTAAAGTTCCACCGAGTACTATCATCACCCCCGCCACCGCGCCCAGCGCGATCAATTTGTCCTGGCTTTGGAGAAAAAGCGCGAGTGAGCCAAACCCGGCGGCAAAAAGGTAGAGCACCCAGACTGCTTGGCGGTGCGATAGGCCGATATCCAGAAGGCGGAAATGCAAATGGCCGCGGTCGGCGGAGCGGAAAGGATTTTTCTTTTCCCAGAACAGCCGCCGCAAAATCACCCAGAGAACATCCAAGATCGGCACGCCCATGATCAGTAGCGCGGTGGCGATTTTGCCGCCGGCGATGATTGACAAAACTCCCAGCATAAAACCAATAAAGAGCGGCCCGCCTTCGCCTAGGAAAATCTTAGCCGGATGGCGGTTCCAGACCAGAAACCCGGAGGCTGCCCCGCAAAGAATGATCGCGAGGAGCGCCGTGTCCGGCTGCCACCAACGGGTCGCCGTGGACAGAAGAAAAATAATCAAAGCGCCAATCGCGCCAAAACCCGACACCAGGCCGTCCAACCCGTCGAGGAGTTTCACCGTGTACATCATGCCGAGGAGCCAAAAAAAGGTTAACAAATCGGCGAATAATGTCAACTTGTAAGCAATGCCGTTATGCCAAAAGAAAATCCACTGATATTGGTCCAAATACAATAAACCGCCAAACGGATTGGTGATTTTGCTGACGCCGATGCCGCCGGCGATGACCGCGAGAATCGCGAGTATCGGCCAAACGATCTGCCACTTCGGCTTGAGATTAAACTTGTCATCCAGAACGCCGCCGATCATCAGGAGCCCGCCGGCCGCCAGCAAAGCCCAAAGGTATTTCAGCAAAATATTCTGGCCGACCAGCATGTCAGTGCCATAGGCAAAATAAAACACCACCGCGAAAAAAGCCAAAAAAACTCCGAGTCCGCCGAGCAGCGGCACCGGCTCCAAGTGCAACTTCCGCCCGCCGTCCGGCCGGTCAACGACTCCCCAGTGAAGCGCCAAAGCCCGCGCCGCCCAAGTAAAAACAACCGCCAGGATGAACGCGGCGGAGAAGGCGAGGAAATAATTAATATATAAACCAAGCATGAATAATCTTGTGATTAATGACCAATGACCAAATCCCAATAACCAATCAATGACCAATTTTCAAATCCCAATCAAGTTCAAAAGTTAAAAGTTTAAAACCCGAACCAGGGAGTTATTGGTCATTGGGGCTTGGATATTGGACATTTTAATTCTTAATTCTTAATTTTTAATTATTAATTCCCTCCCACCACCTCCACCTTCCCCCCAACATCAAACACCACCTTGTCCCCCCTTTTAAACTTATTTTCCAATTTCAAATTGGCAAGCGTATTGTCAATCCGCTCCTGAATCACGCGGCGGAGCGGCCGGGCGCCGAATTGCGGGTCAAAGCCGGCGGCGGCGAGCTCAGCGACCGCGGCTGGAGTCACCTCTAACTCCACCCCGTCTTGCAGGAGATTCTTGGCGGCTTTTTTGATCATTAGACTGGCAATTTGATTGACCTCGGCGATGGTTAACGGTTTAAAGACATTGATGGCGTCAAAACGGTTGAGAAACTCCGGCCGGAAGAACTCGCCGAGGCGGTTATTGATCATCTCGGCTCTGATCGCTGCCATATCCACGCCGGCCTTAACTTGCTCCTGAATATATTTGGTGCCGGCATTCGAGGTCATGATAATAATCGCGTTGGTAAAGTCCACCGTCCGCCCAGCGTTGTCAGTCAGGCGGCCGTCATCCATGACTTGGAGAAACAAGTTAAGAATATCCGGGTGCGCCTTTTCTACTTCGTCAAAAAGCACCAAAGCAAAGGGCTGGCGGCGAATCGCCTCGGTCAGATAACCGCCGGCCTGCTCGCCGGTGGGCGCGCCGATCAAGCGGTAAAGGCTTTCTTTGGTTTGATATTCGGACATGTCTAAACGGACCATGTTGGTTTCACTGCCAAAATAGACTTCGGCAATGGTTTTGGCGAGCTCGGTTTTGCCGACGCCGGTGGGGCCGAGGAACAGAAAATTGGCAATCGGCCGCTTCTGGTCGCGGAGACCGGCGCGCGCCCGGCGGAGCGCCGCCGCCACTTCTTTGACTGACTCGGCTTGGTCCACCATCCGCTCATGGATTTCCGCTTCCAGGTTAACCAGTTTTTTGGACTCCGCGGCGCCGATTTTAGTCAGGGGAATTTTGGTTTTCTGTGAAACTACCAAAGCCACATCTTCGGGCATGACGGTCGCGCCACGGCCACGGCTGCCGGCGGTTTGGACGGCCGCTTCTTTCAGAAGATCAATCGCTTTTGCCGGCAGATACCGCTCATGGATATAGCGGGTGGAAAGAGTGACTGAGGCGGCTACCGCGGCATAAGAAAAGAAAACTTTATTGGTGTATTCAATCGGCCCGATCCGGCTCTCCACAATCTGAATCGCCTCATTGCCCTGCGGTTCGTCAACAGTGATTTTATGTAAATAATTGCCGAGGCTGGTTTTCGCTTCCAAATAACTGTAATCTTTGGGTGTGGTGGTGGTAATGGCGGAAACTCGGTATTTGGCTAAATAATTGATTAACGCTTCGGCGAGATCCAAGCTTTCTTCGGTGCCGGTGGAGATGCCGACCAAATCATGCACTTCTTCGATCACCAAAATCACATTGCCGGCGCGCTGGATTTCATCGAAAATCCGCAGGAGCCGCTGATTGGCTTCCGCCGGCGTGGCGCCGGCCGTCAATTTCGGCACACTCAGCGACACTAGCCTTTTATCTTGCAGAATTTTTGGCACTTCGTCGGCAATCATCCGCTGGGCAATTTCTTCGAGAATTGTCGTCTTGCCCACGCCCGCCCAACCAATCAAAATCACACTCTCGCTGCTGCCCTGTAAAACCCGGAAAACTTCATCAATTTCCTCTTCCTGGCCGATGCTCGCCGGAAACAGCCCGTAAGCGGCCTGGCGCGTCAAATCAACGGCAAATTTGTCCAAATACTGGGTCATCACGGCGGTATAGGACTTGTTGACCTCGCCCCGCGGCCGCCGATGGCCCAGGCGATGATATTTCTGCCACTGGCGACGCAATTTATCATTAATCTGCAGCCAAACCACGACATTGCGGATTTGGTCGTTTTCGATTTCCAGATTATAAAGCAGGCTCGCGGCCGAGCTTTTCTCGCTGTCAATCGCCATCAAAAGTTCGGCGATCGTCACCTTAGCTTGGCGCCCCAGGTAGGCTTCTTGATAAGCGGCAAACAAAACTTTTTTAAAGCTAAGTGAGAGGACCGGGCTAGCCGCTCCGCGGGGAATTTTGCTTAAAGTGGTTTTAACTCCACTTGCCAACTTTTCCCAGTCCGCGCCCAACCGGCCAAAAATCACCCCCAGCTTTTTACTGCTAAAAGATCCGGCCAAAAGGTGAATCGGCAAAACTTCGGCGTGATGCCAGTTTTTGGCAATCCGCCAAGCTTGCTCCACGGCTTTCAGCGCTTCCGGATCATAACTTAAACTAATATCAATCTTCTCGGCTGGAGAATCAACCACCGTGGACCAAGCCGGCGCCGCCAGCGCCGCGCCCTCAACCGCCGGCGCGCCCTCATGCCAAACTTTTTTAATCACCTGGCTTCTGACTCGGCTCGCTCGGGCATAGCGATAATATGAATATAAATCAATGAGAATACTGAGCCAAAAAAACTCCACTCGGCCGTCACCGCCGAATTCCCTCTTGCCCCAAAAATCCAGCTGGTCGGATAAACTTAAACCCGGCGAGATAATTATTTCACCGAGCCACCAGAGGCCGGCGATCAGCCCCAGAGCGCCAAAAACCAAGAGTAAAAAACTGACAATTTTGATAAACCAAAACTCGATCTGGCGCCCTGCGATATGCTGCCAGTCAATCGCTTTATGCCAAGCCAGAATATACTGCTCCGGCTGGTCCGGGTCCAGGTCAGAATACCAGTAAAGCAGGCCCAGTTCATGGCAACCGGGACAACCGCGCCCGCCGCAGTCGGGGCAGACCACGGGGAAGAAGTTGGATTTTTGAATTTTATCAACCATATTGAATGAGTATTCAGGGAACAGTATTCAAGCATTAGTATTCAGGGAACAGTATTCGGGGATCAGGGAGGGATTCAAATTCACCGTTCGCGGATATAGTTCCCTGAATACTGAATACTGATCCCTGAATACTTATTTAAATCAACCCTTTAACCACCTGCCAAACCGCGACCGGCGGCAAAAGTAGCCAGATAGCCACCACCGCCACCTGGCAAAAGAAATAAAGCGCGATTTGCCAAGCCTTAAAAACAATCATCACCGTCCGCATGACAAAACTGATCGCCTTGCCAACCAGATCTGACTCGCCATACATTGGCTTGAACCAGTTAACAATCCAAACTGTCAGCCCCACTTCACCTTCAAAATCCCGCAGGCTCTGCCAGCGCTCTTTAACAAAAATCGCCAGTCCGGCGGAATACCACCAAACTGGCCAATATAAAACATTACCAACGATGTCTTTGGCGATAAATTTACCTGAAAGTAAGAGTAGATTTTGACTTTTCATGGCGATTTTATTTTAACACAAAAAGAGCGAACTTTAAATAGCCGACCGGCGGTAACTTGGCGGACTAACTAAAAATACCCCGCGGATGGCCGTAGGGCGGTTTTTTTATAGAAAAAATTTAAGAATAATGCCCAATGCCCAAGCTCCAATGACCAATCAAATTTCAATGACCAATGTCCAATTACCACCTTTGGTCATTGGGCATTGATTGGACATTGGGATTTGGTCATTGGGCATTTTAACCGTGGTTAGAGGTTTAAACACCGGATACCGACATTCTTAAATCTCCCCTTTCCGAATCGCCGTTCTAACCCTCCCCATCAGCCCCAAATAAAACTCCAAATTATTCAAGGTCGCTAGCCGCGAGCCCAGAGTTTCATTGGTCTTAAAGAGGTGGTAAAGATAAGCCCGGCTGTATTCTCGGAGGAGCGGCAAACGGGAATCTTTATTGATCGGGTGGAAATCAGCCCGGAACTTACTGTTAGTGATATTTATGGTTTCGTAAAACTGCCCCGTTAGCCCCGCGGTTTTAAAGAAAAACATTCGGCCGTGCCGGCCTTCGCGGGTCGGGATGACACAGTCAAACATATCCATACCGGCCTTGACCGCCGCGACGATTTCTTCGGGTTTACCCATGCCCATCAGGTAGCGCGGCTTATTCGCCGGTAATTCCGGCTCTACCCACTTTAAGATATCCCGCATCTTTTCTCTTGGCTCGCCCACCGCCACCCCGCCCACCGCATAACCGTCAAAATCTAAATCAACTAATTGCCTCGCGCTTTTGATTCTTAGATCTTTATATACCGACCCCTGAACTATACCCAGTAGTCCGGGTTTTGTTTTAATGTTTTTATGTTTTAATGTTTTAATGAAGTATTCCCGGCTCCTCCCCGCCCACCTCGTCGTCATTTCCAGCGATTTTAACGCGTACTCCCTTGAACACGGATAAGGCGGACATTCATCCAAAACCATCAGCAAGTCAACCCCCAGCGCCAGCTGAATCTCCACCGCCTTTTCCGGCGAAAGTAAATGCTCCCTGCCGCCGTCTTCCGGCGTTTGGAAAATCGCCCCCTTTTCCGTGATTTTCCGGTTATGGGCAAGCGAAAAAACCTGGTAGCCGCCGCTGTCAGTCAGTATTGGTCCGGGCCAGTTCATTAATTTATGAAGTCCGCCGGCTTTCTTGACCAGCTGGTGGCCGGGCTGGAGATAAAGGTGATAAGTGTTGGCGAGGATAATTGACGCCTGCAGTTCTTTAATTTCTTCGCTAGAAAGCGTCTTAACCGCGCCCCTAGTCGCAATCGGCATAAAAAACGGCGTCTCTATCTTGCCGTGCACCGTAACTATCTCGCCGAGCCGAGCTTTAGATTTGTGGCTGGTTTTTTGGAGTTTAAATTGCATATTGATGTAAACAGTATAAAACAACTATGGCTGTAAATCAATAATTCTCCGTATTATTTGCTCTATCTTGCGTCCCCGGCAGTGCTTTAAAATTCCCAAATATGACTGCAAAGATTGGTTAAATGATTCTGGGGTAATTAAACCCTGCTCTAACGCCAACTTTCTCAAAGGAATTTTCTTTAGCATCCGTTTTTTGGTTTTAGTCCGCAGGACAAGATAACGCGGCAAAATAACATAGCCAAGGAAATCTACGCCTTGCCTAAACTTTTGAATGGAAACCTTGCCGGGATGAAGCTCGAGTAATAATTCCCGCTGTAAAAACTCTCTAATTTGTGTTAAGGTGGAGTTTAAATCATCCGAACTTTTATTAACAATAACAAAGTCATCGGCGTAGCGAAAATAGTGCTGGGCTTTAAGTCGATGCTTAATAAATTGATCTAGTTGATTTAAATATATGTTAGCAAAAATCTGCGAAGTAGCATTGCCAATGGGCAGTCCCTTTAATCCCCCCCCCCCTTAGCAATTTCACCTGCCGACGAAAAACTACCTATTATCTCGTTGATTAGCCAAAAGAACTTCTCGTCTTTAATTTTGTTTTGGATTATGGCCAAAAGCTTCTGGTGATTCACACTCCAGAAGAACTTTTTAACATCGCATTTGAGGATATAGACGGTCTGGGTGTAATTATGGCTGACTTGGCGCAGGCAATGGAATAAGTTAAGAACCGCCAAATGTGTGCCCTTAGCGACCCGGGAAGAATAGGAATGGTAAATGAATACGGGATCAAAAATGCGATAAAGCTCATTAAAAACTACATGGTGGACTAACCTATCTCTAACCAATGCCTTGCTGATAACCCTATGTTTAGGGTCATAAATATGGAAAGTTGAATAAGGGCCGTGGCGATAACGGCCGGATGACAATTCGTCGTGGAGCTGAAAAATATTATCCATCAGTTTTAAGGAGAACTCTTGAACATCCGGCCGTGATTTCTTATCAGTAATAAATCCTCGCCAAGCAGCTAGGAGGTTATCTATTGAGATAATTTGATCATAATTAACTAACTGTTTATTCATATGACTTTTAGTACTAACCGGGGATTACCCGTGGTAATAACCAAGGAAAAAGAAGCTTATCAATATTGGCAGGTCTTACATCGTAATTTTCCCAAGGTAGAGCGTTTCGGCCTGGGTCAAAAAATTGACTCGGTTTTTCTTAATTTACTGGAATTAACTTATGCCACTTCCTACTTGCCGCCAGAACAAAAAATAGTCGGACTGGGTAAGGTTATACCGCGACTGGATATTCTGAAATTTTTCATCCAATTGGCTTGGGAAAACAAATGTATCCATACCGATAAATATACGGAGTTGTCTCAAAAACTAGATGAGATCGGTCGGATGCTGGGCGGGTGGAAGAAAGGTCTTTTACAAAAAACTCCCACCCCTAATAATAGATGAGAGAAAACAGTTAGTTGTGGAGCGAAGAACCGATGCCGGTTCTCGGCGTTCCAGACATTGGCATTGTCGAACCGGTTGACATTGGCGTTGAGCTGACCGTCGTCGTACACATTCACATTGACCACGAAGAAAATGTGCCACCAGCCGTCTTTAGTCACCGCCCCTTGTCCGTCCGCCGGTTGGCGGACGGACTTAGGGTTGAATTTTATTTGGGACATAGAAGTCCACTAGCTGCTGGCACCAACTGGCTGTTTTTTATTATGGAAAGCATTTTCACTCTTTCGCAAGACATATCCAACGAAATTCTGGAATAATGATCTTCAACAGTTTTGATTTGAAGCCGTAGCCGCAAATTTTCCAAACTGCATAGTTATTGTATAAAAAAATCCCTTGGACTTCAAGTGCATGTGCATCTTGAGAGCCCAAGGGAAAGAGTGACAAAGCGTCCAGGGGCCTAAACGGCCAAAGGATTCGCCAGTTGCGGAGCGAAGAACCGATGCCGGTCCTCGGCGCGCCAGACACGGGCAAGGTCGAACCGGCCGACATCGGCGTTGAGCCGACCGTCGTCGTACACATACACATCGACCACGAAGAACTCCCCACCCGATTCGGTCAGAAAAAAGTTCCTGTTGGCGCCGAGTTGGTCAGGGTGCGTGACCACATATTTAATGATCTGGTCCTGCGTCCAGCACAGTCGGCGCGGGTCTGCCGACAACGAGCCAAAAATCTCGGCGAATTTGCCGTTGGTCACCAGCTCGTAGGGAGGGCTGATCACCATTTCTTCGGTCTCTTTCGCCGGTCGGTTAACTCCCCAGTTGTTGAAATCGCCGTCAATACCAGCCTTGAACACATCGACCGCATTGGCGATGATTCGGGAACCGCTGGTCGGACCGATGGTGAGCGGCTGGCCTGGGAGGAGACGGAGATACTGCGTGCCGCCCGCGACGAATCCGTCTGGATTGCGCAAGAAGGTTTGCAGATTTTCGCGAGTAACTCGCGGCGGCTTCCCGTCCTTAGACTTTGCCTGGGCGATAAGTTCGCCCAACTGTTCCACAGTGATATCGGACATCTGACTTCCTCCTGCATCTGCTGTCAAACAGTTTTACACTCGACCCCATTGCCGAGCATATTACTGCCAATAACAGACAGACACGACAAATGGCCAAAGGGTTGTCCTTGGCCTTCTTTTGATTAACTTATTGTATAAATATAACCAAAAGAAAGCCAGGACCAATTTGTCTTTGTTGAAAGTACTAACTGGTTATCATAGCGTAAAACTATATTTCTGTCAATGATTTTAGCTATTTTTACTCTAATTTTAGACATTTTATAACAATTTTGATTATTTTACCAAACAAAAAAACGGACCTAGTCCGTCTACCACCTACCACCTACAAGCTACAAGCTACAAGCTACAAGCTACAAGCTACCCCCTACCTCGCCACCGCCACCACCCCGCCCGGCGCTTGCAGATATTCCACCTGACCGGCGTCCACTAAACCGAGCTCCTTGGTTTTCTCTGCCAAATCACCAACTGACTGCAAAGACTGGCTGGTTAACTCCAGTTTCCGGTTCTCGGTCTGGGCCGCTTCCAGTTTCGCGCCTAGGTCAGCAATAATATAGCCTTTGACCGCCGAAGCGTTGACTTGGGTTAAATAAAAAAATCCGGTCAAAATTATCAGGCAGATTAAACCGATATTTAAATGCCGATAACTAAAAACCCGACTTGTCTCGCGCCCGTTGTCTTTTTGTTTTGCTTGCCCGCCGAATCCGCCGATTTGGCGGAGAAGGTGGGTTTTTTTGTTTTGGATGTAGGTGGTCATAGTTAGGCCCAAAGTAACGGGAATTCTCACTAAGTGACAGTTCCCGTTACCCTAGGACTAAATTTTCTCGGCGACTCGGAGTTTGGCGCTCCGCGCCCGCGGATTGGCCTGGATCTCTTCAGCGCTGGCAGTCAATGGTCGTTTGGTTAATATTTTCAGCTCCGGCGTATGGTGGCATTGGCAGACCGGCGCTTCCACCGGACATATACAGTCGCGCGCCGCGGTCCGAAAGAAGTTTTTCACGATCCGGTCTTCCAACGAATGAAAACTGACAACTGCCAGCCGTCCGCCCGGAGTTAACAGCTCCAGCGCGGCCGGCAACACCGCCATTAAATTGTCCAGTTCGCCGTTGACCGCAATCCGCAAGGCTTGGAAAACCTTGGTGGCGGGATGCAGGCGGCTCGGTTTTTTAAAGTGCCGGTGGTAAACACCGCTGACAATCTCGGCTAGCTCTTTTGGCGTTGAAATCTTGGCCGATTGCCTCATCTCGTCGATTTTCTGGGAGATAGGTCGGGCCAAGGTTTCCTCGCCAAATTCCGCAAAAATCTGCTGTAACTCTTCGGTTTTATAACTGTTGATTATCTCAAACGCGGTTAAAGGGCTCGCCGCCGGATTAAACCTTAAGTCCAGAGATCCTTCACTTTGGAAAGAAAATCCCCGCTCTGGATCTGCCAGTTGATTAGATGATAGGCCCAGGTCAAGAACCAACCCGTTGATTGGATTAAATCCGTTTTCATGGCAAAGGCTTTTTAAATCGGCAAAATTGCCGCTTGCTAGTGTGATTTGTTTTTTAAACTTTTGATATTCTTTATTGATTTTAAATTCTTCAATCGCGCTCTGGTCCAGGTCAATCGCTAGCACCTTGGCGCCGGCCGCCGCTATGGCAAGAGTGTAACCGCCGCCGCCCAAAGTGCCGTCAACGATTAACTGGCCAGCCTGGGGCCCTAACCCTGCCATTACCTCCTGCAAAAGCACCGGCACATGCACATTAGGCATAAAAACTTGTTTAAAAGATCTTAAACCCCTAGTTCGCCCAGTTTCTCGGCAATCTCGCCGCTCTGGCCTTCCACGCCCTGGCGATATTTCTCCCATTTGGCTTGATCCCAGATTTCCACCCGATTATATAGGCCGGTAATAATCACTTTTTTGTTTAAGCCGGCAAATTCGCGCAGATAATCCGGCAGGCCGACTCTCCCCTGGCCGTCAACTGCCACATCCATGGCGCCGGCGAGCATTAGCCGCGAGAACGCCCGGGTATTGGCTTGGGAAATTGGCAAGGAAGCAAGTTTATCGGCGAGCTTCTTCCACTCCGCCGCCGGATAAATCACCAAGCAGTCGTCCAGGCCTTTGGTCACCACCGCTTTAGCCAGTTCGCGGCGAAACTTAACCGGTATGGCTAAACGGCCCTTTTCATCCAAACTGTGCTGATATTCCCCAATAAACATAAGCCTTATTTTTATTATCCCCCTTTGTCTAAGTTCTCCCCACCTTTATCCACATTCCTCCACTACATACCATTATACACCACCAAACTATAAAAAGCAACCACTCGGATTTATCCACAATTAAATTAGGCTAAAGCTAACAAAAAAACAGCCGGTTAGGCTGTAAGGTGACTTTTATTAGAGCACTCCTCTACAGTGTCTTTCCTTCAAAAGTACAAAACCAACCAGAATCGGGGTCCGGGGTGGCAAAGCCCCGAGACGAACCGACCCTTTCGGCTAACTAGTAAATATATGTTGCCGCAAAGCGATATATAGGGGTAATAGAACCAAAGGTAGCGACTGCGAGGCTCGTCCCGCCAGTCGCGACTGGCGGGATGAAGCGGGGCGAGCAGTAGAAAGGTGCCACGAAGATCGGGCTTTTTGCCACCCCCGCCTGCTTTGCTATGCGAAGCATTGCGGGCAGGCCGGGACTTTTGGTTACTTTTGGTCACAAAAGTAACGCCTGCCCGGCGAGGGCTAAAGAAAATTTATCCTACCAAACTAAAAAACACAGCCAGAGGCTGTGTCATTCCGAAAAGCACAACGGGGCAGATGCCCCGTTACTCCGCTATTTAATTTCCTTAATCTTAGTAAATCTCTTCTTTCTTCTCCCTGATAAACGAAAACCACCGTTCAATCACCTCCAAAATTATCTTCAACGGCGCCTCGACGATGAAATCCAGAAAATAAACAAAAATATTGATCTTGGAAATTTTAATCGACAGCCACTGGCCGATGCGGACAATCGGCAAGGAAAACAGGTCGAAAAGAAAGTTAATCAAACCCTCTTTCCGGTCCAAGACAATCAGCTCACGGGCTTTGTAACGAATATTGACGGCAAAAAAGCTGACCACGCAGAGGAAAAAAATGAAAATCGCGCCGGAAAGGTAATTAAAATTAATTAACCGCAAGAACCAAACCACGGCGCCAAAAGTCAGGCCGTAAACCAAAAAGTAAAAAAGGTGGAAAAAAAGATTGAGTACCGAGCCCCGGCCTTCTTTCGGCTTCAGCTGATATTTTTGCTCGCCGCTACCCGATTGGTAAACGATTTCATTGATTTTTTGGGCAATTTTTTCGGTGTTTTTCTTTTTAGGCAAAACGATAAACAAACTGATCGCCAGCATCAAAAACGGCGGAAAAGTGATGTTCACCAGCAAGGCCGTATAATTTAGGCTCTGCTCCAAAAAGTAATCGACCGGGACCTCCAAGACTAAAGCTAAAGCCATTTTGGTGATAAAAATATAAACGATACTGCGAAACACCGAGCGCACCACTTTGGCGCGGATCTCTTTGTACCGGCGCTGGCAAATCTCGGCGACTTTAGCTTCCAGCACTTTGGGGTGGGTTAAAATCTGGTCAATCTGCTTGGGATCATCCTGCAGGACATCCCGCAAAATTAAAAAGTACACGGCGTATTTTCTGGCAATCCGGCCCAGCTTGTTACGGAAAGGGTGATTGAGGTAATAGTCCATTTTCCCCTTCACCGCCTGCCAGCTACAAACCATTTTAGTCAATTCTTCGCGATTGGGCTCGACCGACAAAAAATTAGGGTAAAGCTCGGACAAAAGATAATAATACAAAATCACTTCGTCGGACTTCAAAAGGCTCCGCAGAACCGCCAAATTAAACAGCAATTGCTGGTCTTTTTCATTGATCGTCTCCGGCAGGCCGACATCTTGGCGCAAGACTTTGACCATCGCCAGGGTCAACGCCTGGCGCTGATGGAAGTCAAACAGCAGGTCTTCAATCTCGCAAGCGGCAATGTGCAAAAACCAAACATTCAGTTTGTAAGCGGCCTGCGACTTGTAGGCCCGGTGGCCAATCTCGTCCAGAACCAGATATTTCTTGATAATCGTGTCGACTTCTTTGGTCCGCGATTCAGGAATGGTGTTATTGGGCAGATAATTAATCCGGATCAGCTCTTGCAAAAGAATCAGGCCGATTTTATCGGTCCGGCGTTCGAGGAGCATTAACCGCTTAAGGATCCGAAAAATGGCGTTTTTCCGCAGTAAATGCTCGTCATTATAGTCCACCACATTCCGTAATTTCTCGTAAATCAACGAAACCTTGCCGACCACCCGGCTGACTTTAATTTTGGTGTCGTCGTCCAATGACTCTTTCTCTTCCTTTTCTGCCACCTTAAAAGTCGCCGCCATTTTGACGATAAAATTAGGAATGTATAGTTTGTCTTGCGCCATAATAACTATCTCTTAATTGGCTTAGTAATCCGTGGTGGAGCGCCGTAAAATGGCTGAACAAAGGCGAACGATTTCTTGCCAATTAGCTTTTTGATCCCCGCTTGAAATAAACTTTCTAAATCGGGAAACTGGCTGCTTTTTAAACCTATCACCGGAATTTTTAAGCTATAACCCAAGGTATTAGCGAGCGCCAGACCCAGTCGCACCGAGCTAAAGCCGCCCGGACCGGCGACCACGATTATGCCTTTTAGATTTTTTAGCTTTAACTTTTGCGCGCGGAGCAACTGGTCAAGGAACGGCAACAACTTTTCCGCTTGTTCACGGCCGACCTCTTTGCCTTGCCAGCTGACGACGCGACCTTTGGCGTCCGCTAAACCGAGCAGCAAATGGTCATTAACCGTGGTATTAATCAGTAAATACATAACTAGCGGCTGAATAAATTACCCTGGGGGATTAGCTCGCCTTGTTTATTCCAACATAATTTGACATAAGCCCCGCCGGTCACTTCAAAATATTCCAGCTTAATATCATGCGAGCCGCTGGTCAAATAAACACTGCCCTGATGCCAACCGTTGACTTTCGGCTGATAATTCTGCCAACTGTCAATCACCAAACTGCCATCCAGATAAAGCCGGGCGCCGTCATCGGACTGGACAAAAAATGTCACCGTGCTGTCGCTATTAACATTTACTTGGCCTTCCCAGCGGACAGAGAAATTATCACTACCGAGTCCACTGCCCGGCGAACCGCTAGCCCAGTCAAAATTAACTTGCCCATCCAGCCGTTCAAAGGCCCGATTAGTTAAATCTTTGCCGCTATAATAGGTACCCCACAACCCATCGCCGCCACTGCCACCCTTGGCATAATTAATTAGGGTTTTCGCTTCCGCGCCGATTAGAGTCTGGGCTGTGTCGCCTAAAGCCACTTGATATTGAGTAATACTGTCGCCACCGCGGTAATGAAAATTCTGATAAGCTAAATCCTTAATAAATCGCGGATTAAAATGGTAACTGTGCCAATAAGCCGAAGAAACAAACTTGCGGGCATAGCCATTAACCAAATAATAATAATTGTCCGGCTCGCCTTGCCAGCGAAAAACCGTGCCGGTCGGGTGGCGGTTCAGCTCCAAAGCCCCGCCGTCCTGATAATCACCGTAAAACGAATCAGGTAAATCAACAATCAAACTTTCCCAAGACCCGCCATAAAGCTGGCTGGCTTGAGACGGCGACGAGATATATCTTAATTTACCCTCTGGTTCCACTGCGTAAACCTTAGGGTCAGTCACTAGTTTAAGTAAATAAGTGCCCGGTTTCATTAAAATACTTTTACCAAGAGGCAAAGCAGCTAGATCATTGGCGCTAATCGTCCTGACGCTGTCAAAACCGGCATACCAGGAATAAAAGACTTTTTCCAGGGGAAAAGCGTGGCGGTTGCCGTCATAGCCGTAATAATAAACCGTGGAATTGCCAGCCGTTTTGACCAAATCGCCCGGCGTTAAATCCACGGCCGCCAAACTAGAATTGATTGGCGCTAAACAGGAAAATAAGGTAAAAACCAGCAAGCCAATTAAGGTCTTTTTCATAATTTTTCATTTATCCCGCCAGACAGGCGGATTTAAGCTTAGTTTAACATAAAACCTTTGTAAAATCTAGCCAGTTGCTGTTTAATAAAATCAGCTTTATTTATAATTTTATTACTATTAACCTATTGGAATGTGGAATATGGCATGTGGTATATAGTATATAGCGGCATACGACATACCATATACCATATTCCACATTCTACGGCTTCTCCCAGAGAAAAACCTCTAACCCGTCCATAAACAAAAAATTCTTGCGCGATAATTGCCGCCAGCCGTTTTGCCGAAACCACTCCTCTACCAGCTTTTCTGTGCTAATTTCTTTTTGCGCCAGCACCACTCGCCGACTGTCACCAACAATCGCGGTTAGTTCATTGATATTATCTTGGTTTAAATAATGGAGCCAGTTGTATTTGATTAAATTCAGATCGTCGTCGGCTGATTTGCCTTTCAGCGGTAAAAATTCAATCACCGGCAAATCGCCGTGATAGTAATAATCCAGCATCAAACCATAATGAAACCGGCTGACAATTACCTTTTCCGCGCCGACCGCTTGTTCTTCGGCTAAATAGTCGCCGACGGCCGACCAGTCATGATGGACAAAAGTCGCCATACTATAACCAAAGTTGAAAAACAGTAGCCAGAGAAAAACACCGGCAATTAGCTGTCGTCGCCAAGATAATTTCAGATTAACCGCGCCCAAGGCTAAAAGCAGATATAAGCCGAGAAAACAGCCAATATAATATTTAGCCGGCAAAAAACCAAGAGTCAGGGGGAAAATCAAGGGAATCAGACAATACCAAATCGCGGCGGTAAATAAAGGCGGGCGCTGATTTTTAGGCGGCAAATGAAATAGCGCCAAAATCAGGAGCCCGGCAATCAACCCGCCAAAAATCAGATTATACCACCAGCCGTCGCCGATAAATACCAACGCCTGCTGAATCCTTTTTAAGCCAAAATACCAACAATTATCGGTGCTAAAAAACCAACCCTGACTAATAGGCATCTGTATTTTTAAGCTAAAGGCCGGCCAATACCAAATCAGAAAACCCCCGAGCACCGCGGCCACGGCCGGCAAAAATTTCCGCCAATCCGAACGGCGCCAATTAATCATTAAAACTAAAATCTGCGTGCCGACAATCAACCAGCCGAAAAGATGGGTGTAAACTAAGGCGAGGGTAAAAAATAGATACAGCCACCAAGACTTCGATTTTATCTTCCCACCGAGAAAATCCCAATAGAAGTAAGTGGACAGGAGTGAGAGCAGAAATAGTAAAGAATAAGGCCTCGCCTCCACGCTAAAAAGCAGCTGTAAAACCGAAATTGAGACAAAACCGGCTGCCCAATAGCCCACCTCGCGGCTGGCGAACATCTTTTTGCCCAGCGCGTAAATCACCGGGATTGAAATCAAGCTAAAGATTATTGACAGCAGCCGCGTCGCCACCTCGGATAAAGGAAAAATAAAACTGAATAAATGCAAAATAAAAATATGCAGGGGCGGGTTGTTTTCATTGAGCATGTAATACCAAATCCGACCCCAGTCCAGGGCGGCAAAATGGATACTAAACGCCTCGTCAAACCAAAACGAACCGCGGTGCAGGAGGAGATAGAGCCGCAGCGGCAAAGCGGCCAAAACTAAAACCGCCAAGATTATGCCAGTGTGATGTTTTTGATAAAACTGCTTAATCATGGCGGCTAAACTTTAATCTTAAAATTGTCAGAAAAAAACTGAAGATTTCGCGCCCGGATAGCTTGGACTGGCCTTGCCGCCGGTCATGGAAGACAATCGGGATTTCCTTAATCCGCCAACCGGCTTCGGCGACGCGATAGAGCACTTCCTCCAAAAAAGCGTAACCGTTACTTTGAATGCCGTTTAAATCAATTTTTTCCAAGACGACTCGGCGGTAACAGCGGTAACCGCTGGTGACATCGCGAGTTTTTAGGTTTAGCATCGTCCGAGCGAACCACATAGCGCCGGCGCTGCAAAAATGCCGCCAACCGTTCCAGCCGATAATCCGCCCGCCGGCCACCCGCCGCGAACCAATCACCAAATCAGCGCTTTCGGCGGCCGAGAGAAATTCCGGGATGGCTGCCGGATCGTGCGACAAATCGGCGTCCAGTCCAAAAATCAGCTCGGCGCCGAGCGCCAAGGCTTTCTGAAAGCCGACAATGTAAGCCGTGCCGAGACCCAATTTACCTGGCCGGGAAATTAAAAAAATCGGCCACTCCATCATCAACTGGCTAACCAGCTGACCGGTGCCGTCGGGTGAACCGTCATCCACAATAATCACCGATAACTCATTAATCTTTAAAGCAAAAATCCGCGCTAGCAAGGTTTTAATATTGGCGGCCTCGTTATAAGTCGGAATAACTAAGCAAATCCGGTTGGGCATATCGTTTTAATGCTAAAATTATAGCCTTTCCCCTTCCTCGCCGCAAGTCAGGCATAAAACAAAACGACCGCCCGCGAGCGACCGTTTTATCTGCTTTTAAGCTAAACTGGCTTTTTTGGTTTCTTTCTTGATAATTGACCAATGGATCAAGTAAAGCGGCAAACCGATGATGATCATGGCGATGTCATTAGCCGCGTCGCGCTGGCGTTGGGCTTTGGCATAGTCAACTTTACTATCCGTCTCTTGCCAATTTTTATAGTCCACCAGCCAGTATTCCAACTGCTGCTGCTCCGCCGCCGTCACCTCCACTTTTTTGCCCGAAGTTTGGCTATCAAGAACGGCTTTCTCGGTAACCGCCGGCATTGGCACGGTCCGACCATAATACTGGTCGCTATAGGCGGCCGTAAAAATATAGGTTTTTAGCCCCAGATTAACGAGGCCGACTCCCCCAATCACCAACAAGACTAACCCGACCAAAGAAAACAAATACAAATAAATTGTGCGAATTAAGTGGTTTTTCTCCATAAAATGATTTTTTAGTTAAATTATAAATAATACCCTAATTATAGCAGAAAATAGCCTGAACTGGATAGCCTAGGCTCGCCTTGACTAAAACCGCGGCTTTATCTAAGATAAACCCAGCAACAGTAGGCCGCAAATTGACAACTGAAAACACTACGAAAATGGAGAAAACGATGGAATACGAAAAAGGACAGCTATTATCTGAAGGAAAAACGAAAAAGGTCTGGGGGGTCGTCGGTCAGCCCGACCTGGTGATTGTTGAAAATAAAAATGACATCACCGCCAACGACAATTCCAAACTGACCAGACAATTCGCCAGTAAAGCAACCAGCGCGACCGCCACCACTTGCCGGGTATTCGAATTACTCCAGCAAGCCGGCATCCCCGTGGCCTATATCGAGCAAATTTCGCCGACCGAATTCGTGGCGAACAATTGCGTTATGATTCCACTGGAAGTCGTGGCGCGCCGCCATGCCGTCGGTAGCTATACCAAACGGCGACCTGAACTCACTCTGCCGACCGACTCACCGCCCCACCGCTTTCATCGGCTCGTAACCGAATTTTTCCTCAAAACCACTAAAGGTCGCCTAACTGCTGGCGGCCAAATCGTAATTGAAGGGCTGGATCCGGAAAAAGGTGAGGAAGATCCCCTCATCCTAAATCCATATGCGCCGAAGTGGACGCTGTTGCACTCCAAAAAACCGCACTGGGATGGCGCGTCAATACTGAGCGTCGGCATCAACCCGGCCAATACTGTCCTCCGCGGAATCAATCTCAATCAACTGGAACAATACCTGCGCCAGACCTTCTTGGTGCTGGAGGGCGTCTGGGCAATACTCGGTTGCCGCCTGATCGACTTCAAAATCGAATTCGGATTGGACGCCGATGGCAAATTACGGCTCGCTGATGTCATTGACAACGACAGCTGGCGCCTGCGCAATTTCCCCTGGAAAGAGCTGAGCAAAGAAGTCTTTCGGCAAAACGGCCTGACGGCCGAAGTGGAAAAAAATTACCAGCTCGTGGCGGATCTCATCAGCCGCTTCCGCCTGCCCCAGCAAGCGCTGATTTTCTGGCGCGGTTCGGATAAAGACAAGTGGGGCGAATTGCCGAAGATAAACGGGATCTCGGTCAACGACATCGTCGCCTCAGGTCACAAATCACCCGCCCATTGCCTGGAAACTCTGGAAAAACTGCTCGGCCAATACCCGGACGGTGGCGTCATTATCGCCCAAGTCGGCATGAGCAACGGCCTCGGGCCCATGCTCGCTGCCCGCACCTCCTGGCCGGTGATCAGCGTGCCGGCAACTTTGGACAGCCACCCCGAAGACATTTGGAGCAGCCTCCGCCTGCCTTCAGATGTGCCCATGGCCACCATCTGTTCGGAAAAAAATGCCATTCAATTCGCGCTGAACATTCTGGCGCAAAAAAATCCGATTGCTTATGCACTGATACAACAAGCGATTGAAAAACTGGACGGATGACATCATTTCAATCCTCACATTTAACCCCCGACCGCCGCGCCCACACTCTGGGCACCGCGGTCTTTTTTATCTTAAAAAAGAAAAAGACCAGGCTTAAACCTGGCTTTTTTCAAGGCTCGGGGGATTCACCGCGGCGGGCGACAAGGTGGCTAATCCAGTACAGTTCACTAACTCTCCCTAGCGGGGTACGACCACCAACAAACTAGGTTGATAAAAAATAAAAAATCGCCTTTTGAACGATTTTTTATTTAAACTAATACTCAAGGCTCGAAATTATTTTTGTAAGTAAATTTGAGCGGTGTTATATTGTTGGTCGCAATCCACTTTGATGGTATGGGGTAGAGTTCTAGCAGACAAAGGCAAGATAATAAATCCATACGACCCGATGGTATAGCCTTTACCATCAAGAGCAATGGTTTTTTGTTCTGCTGTTCGATTGTCAAACATCACCCGCGTTCCATTTTTAAAAGTCTGAGTGCTAGGAATGGTGGCGCACTGGTCGTTAAATTGGAAGCGGTAACCTTTATATTTATCAACTACTTGTTGATAGCTCAAACCCGCCTCTGTCTTTGGCGCTAGTACCACACCGGTTTTTTCAGTACCAACCAAAATCTCCACTTGATTATCAGCCATGTTAATTGGCGACGGTGGCAATTGTTCTTTGTTTAGCTCATAGTAAACAACCCCGACAATTACCGCGATAACCAGAATAGCCACTACCAGCCAAACAATTTCTTTGTTTTTCATAGTGATTTATAGTTATGAATTATATAAACAGTATAACACTTTTAAGTTATTAATGTAACTCTCATCATAAAATACCAGTTTTGCTGATGTTTTTCATTAAAACTCAGAAGGTTCCGTAGGAGATAACCAGATGGTTAATCCCGCCTCAGCTCGCTGGCGCTCGCTGAAGCGGGACAAGCAGCCACCGGCTATATTTTTCAAAACAAAAAATCCGCGATAGAACTCGGGGGATCCGCCGAATCGGCGGACGACAAGGTGGTTAATCCGCCGCGGCGGACTCTACCACTGAGCAAAAAAAATAATTCTGAGAACTCGGGGGACAGGGATCGAACCTGCGACAAGGTGGTTAACAGCCACCTGCTCTACCACTGAGCTACCCCCGAATACTCAAAATTATTTTTAGAAAATTACTGCCTTTACTATAACACAGCCAGAGGCTGTGTCACTCCGCTACTTTCAATCCTTGAGGGCAATTCATGAATTGCCCCTACAACACGGTCTTTCAATTCTTAATTATTAATTTTTAATTCTTAATTCTTTCTAATAGTCCATCAACTTCTCTATCCCCTGGCTATGGCGCATTTTTTCCAGGGCCTTAGCTTCAATCTGCCGGATCCGTTCGCGCGTGACATCAAATTCCTTGCCCACCTCTTCCAAAGTGTGGGAGACGCCGTCGCCCAGACCAAAACGCATTTCCAGGATTTTCTGTTCGCGAGGCGACAAATCGCGAATAATATCTTTGACATAGTCGCGGAGGAGCTGGAGGGCGGCCGAGCGGTCAGGCGTGACCGAACGGACATCCTCAATAAAGTCTTCGAGCGTACTGTCCTCGTCATCCTCGCCCACCGAAGTCTCAAGCGAGATGGTATCTTGGGATATTTTAATGATATGGCGGACTTTGTCAAGGTCTTCCCCCATTTCCGCCGAAATTTCCTCAGGCAGAGGCTCGCGACCGAGGTCCTGAATCAACTGCCGTTCAATCTGCTGGAACTTGTTAATCGTCTCCACCATATGCACCGGAATGCGGATTGTCCGCGACTGGTCGGCGAGCGCGCGGGTAATCGCCTGGCGCACCCACCAAGTGGCGTAAGTGGAAAATTTATAGCCTTTGCGGTATTCAAACTTTTCGACCGCGCGGAAAAGGCCGATATTGCCTTCTTGGATCAAGTCGGCAAGCGATAAGCTTTTGCCTACGAATTTTTTGGCAATCGAAACCACCAACCGCAAATTCGCTTCAATCAGCCGCATCGAGGCTTCTTTGTCGTTTTTTTCTTTTCGTTTAGCGAGTGACACCTCTTCTTCGGCGGTCAGGAGCGGCACCTTGCCGATCTCCCGCAAATACATCTGAATCGAGTCAGCGGAAATCTCGCTGAGATCAATATGGAGCGATTCTTCCAGCGAAGTTTTGCCGTCTTTATTGTTTTTTTCTTTAACCGCCGGCCCGCGGTTGCCTAAAAGGCCGCCCTTGACTTCAATCATTTGAATGCCGTTTTTGTCGAGCCAATCCAAAAACATTTCGTATTTATCCAAATAATACTCCACCCGGGGAAAATAGTGCAAAACTTCCGCCTCGGTGATAAAACCGCGCGCCCGGCCTTTTTTCAAAAAACCCTGCATCTCCGCCTCGCTCGGCTCAATGATTTTTTCTTCCCCAGCCGGCTTTTTGGCTACGACTTTCTTCCCCCGCCGAGCCGCCAGACTAAACAACCTTCGTTGTTTACTGGCCGGGCGGCGGAAGCCTTTCTTTTTAAAATTTTTGGCTTTCTTTGGCATAAATTGCCTTGTTGGCAAAATTAAATAAATAAAAACCAATTATACTAATTAAACGCTTGATTATTCGTAGATTCGCATGTAATTTGTAGCATTCGCATTGCTTCCAGCCAGATGGTTAGACCAAATTCCGTGAATAATTGACAGACAATAAATAATTAGCGCAATTGATTGAACAAAAAATTAACCCAAATTATAAAGCTGGCCGGCCACTTGGGAAAATTTTCCCGCCAAGGCTTTCACTGCCTCAGCCTGCCCGGCGCTTTCCGCTTGTTTGAGTTCTGTGCCTATTTTTCTTAGTTGAGAGGTGTAATAATCTTTCTTCAAGTCTCTCACGATAGTAATAATTTCTTCTTTGACCTTGTCAGCCGGTAGTTCGTCTTCTTCCTGTTCAATCAATAAAGCCAGCTGGTTAGCGTAATCGATCAGTTCTTTGTCCAGTGTGGCGCTGAAATCCTGCCACCACAGGCGGTTGTCAGACTGCCAATTGGCTTTGGCCCTATTATAATAAATAATCAAATCTGTGTAAAGCCTGACCACTTTCTCGCCCCAAAGCATTTCCGGCAAGAGTTGCTCGATGGCGTAAGGCAGATTTTCCGGATATTTAAATAAAATCGCCAAAAACCGCTCGCTTTCCGCCGCCGGCCGGTTTAAAGAAGCGTGCAAAGCCGGCTTTTCCGCTTCGCGCGCGCCCGGTTTTTTAAAGAGCTTGATGATCGTTTCCCGCAAGATGTTCTCCGGCACCGAGAGGCTTTCGGCTAATTTTTGCAGCCAATGGGTTTGCTCCACCGAGTCGGTCAGCCGGGCAATCGCCGGCAGGAGTTTCTGGGCGGCCGCTTTTTTGACCTGCGGGTCGCGGAGATCGGCGTTGTCCAGCTGTTCCGAAAAATAATACTCCATCACCGGCCGCGCTGCTTTAATTTTTTCTTGCCAAACCGCGGCCGAATGATTTTTAATAAACTTATCAGGATCTTCGCCCGCCGGCAGTTTAATCACTTTAACATTCATCCCGGCCGAAAGCGCCACCTCAATCCCCCGGTCCGCCGCGAGCCGGCCGGCCGCATCCGGGTCAAAACAAAGCGCCAAATTATCCGAGTAACGCTTAAGGAGTTTTACCTGGTCAATGGTCATCGCCGTGCCGCAACTGGCGACCACATTTTTGACGCCATACTGGTGGGAAGTGATCACATCCAGATTGCCTTCAACTAAAACGGCCATCTTGGCTATACGAATTTCCTGCTTGGCGCGGTCCAGGCCAAAAAGTATTTGGCCTTTGTTAAAAATCGCGGTCTGTGGCGAATTGATATATTTAGCGGTTTTGGCGTCCGCCTCCAGGCAGCGAGCGGAGAATCCCACCACTTGACCATGCTGGTCGCGGATCGGAAACGACAGTCGGCCGCGAAAACGGTCATAAAAACCACTGCCGCGGCTCGCCCCGCCTGAAGAGGCGGGGTCTTTTTTAACAGTTAAACCGGCGAGGAAAATTTCTTGCTCGCCGTAGCCTTTTTTCTTGAGGAAATTAGCGGTCTCGTCCCAGCTGTCCGGCGCGTAACCCAGTTGCCAGTTATCGATCGTCAGCTGGTCCACGCCGCGGCCCGCCAGATAATCCCGCGCGGCTTTGGCAACCGACGAATCATGAAGCACCCGCTGATAGTATTTGGCGGCCAGTTCATTAAGATCAATCAGCCGCGCCCGCTGGCTCAACATCTGGGGATCTTGCTTTTGCACCACCACGCCGGCCTTGTCAGCCAGGAGCCGCAGAGCTTCGGGAAAATCCAAGCCCTCTATTTTCTGCACAAAAGTAAAAATGTCACCGCCCTCGCCACAACCAAAACAATGCCAAATTTGCTTTTCCCGCGAAATCATAAACGACGGCGTTTTTTCATTATGAAAAGGGCACCGCGCTTTCCAATTGGCGCCGGCCTGCGCGACCTTGATGTATTCCTGGAGTAGGTCAACGATGTCGAGGCGGGATTTGATTTCTTCAACGGGAGTTAACATAACAGGGAGAATTGCAATTTTTAATTTAAAATTCTTAATTTTTAATGAATTTATAATTTTTAATTTTAAATAACCACGAACTCTATTGTAGCCTTTAAAATTAGAAATTAGTCCTTAAAAATTGATTAAAAATTAGAAATTTTAAATTAAAAATTCTTTTATTTATGGTTGTAAAATGTCTTCGGTCCGGCCATCAATGGAAATTATTACATTTTTAACCGTGGGAAATTGCTTCAGCGTTTCCGTGATCTGGGCGCGGATGGCGCCGACGCGGCAGGAGCCGCCAACCGCTTGGTCCAGGGTTTTATCAAAATCAATTGTTGCCACACCGTCGACAATAGTTAACTGCTGGATTTTCACCCCGAAATTCAGGCTGGTGGTGAACCCGGCGCTGAGATCAGCCGCGCTCGGTCCTTTTAACAGCTCTTCCAACGCCGCGCGGGCAATCGCTTCGGTCTTGGCTACTTTTCTTTCCACACTGAAAACCTTATTGCAAGAAACTTCCGGGTCAAGTTGGTTATTATTAAAATAAACTTTCACCGCCGTGGTTTCAGCCGCGGCGCCAAACTTCACCGGAATCACCACCTGCGCGTCATTCTCTGGCAAATCAGACGGGTTATCGCGCTCTAACACTAAACTGCCGGCCGTCCCGGCTGGCGCGGTAAATTCTAGTGACGCCGCAAACGGCACAAAATCTTCAGTCATCCAATTACTGCCCGCCGTGGCGATACCGCTAGCGAGCACCTCGCCATTTTCAGCGAGAAGTTTGACCGGAAACGAAGCTTCAAAAAACCAAACGCCGCGCGCCTCACCTTTGACGGTCAAAGGCGAAGTGACCTCGGCGTTAATCGCCGGTTCGTCAACCTTTACCCGCTCGTCGGTTATTAAACCCTTTACTGCCGCCCCGCAACCGCTCGTCGGCGCCGGCGCGCTCGGATTACCGTGTTTGACCCAGTTGCCGTCTTGGCACAGCCAACCATCCTCCGGCCCGCCGAAAACCAAGCGCAGGCCCAAAATTAGGGCTAAAAGTAGGGCGGTAAGGAGGAAGATTTTAAAGGTTAGTTTCATAAAATTTGGTGAATAAATCGGGTTAAGTGCCACTTATTTGAAGGTGTTTTAATGATTTTAGGAGACTTTCCAATCCAGGAACACGACTTGAAATATTATTTAATTGGTCTTTTAATCACTAAGTCTATTTCTGGATTTTCAACTTTCAAATTTTCAACTACTTTTTTCGCGACAGAGGTTACTTCCATGTATTCATCTAAATCAGCAGGGTATTTTTCTTTATATATTTCGGTCCTCATGCCTCCGGGAAATATTTCAAAAACTTTTATATTCAGGTTCTTAATTTCCTTACGGATCGATTCGGTCAGGCCTTTTATTGCAAATTTCGAAGAAGAATATGCCGAAATTTCAGGCTTACCGTCAAGACCAGCCGTGGAATTAATATTAATAATCAAGCCCTCGCCCCGCTTTTTCATATAGAAAAGTGCGACTTGGCATCCATAAAAATACCCGAAGAAGTTAACATCAAACAAATGATGCAATTTTTGGATATCAACCTCCTCAACCAAGCTCGGTGCAATTTGAATTCCGGCGTTGTTAATCCAGATATCAATCGCTCCGTATTTTTCATAGACATATTTACCAAGCTTTTGTACATCTTCAAAAGAAGTAACATCTGCTAAAAAACAATCGGCAGATAATTTTTTTGAGGCAATCTCGACATTCTCTTTATCGTGACTACTTATAACCACTCGGCATCTTTCGGCAACAAAAGACTCCGCAAGAGCTTTTCCAAAACCCTGGCTACCACCAGTTATTACAATTACTTTATCCTTTAGATTCATCGTCGCTATTTTAAATCCCAATAAGTCCATGGCGGAGAGAGGGGGGATTCGAACCCCCGATACCTTTCGATATACTCGCTTTTCCCGCCTGCGGCGGGACCCCGCCGGAGGCGGTGGCCAAGCGAGCGCACTCGACCACTATGTGGTCTCCCTGCTTTTTATCAAAAGTTTTTTAAACGCCTCGCCACCTTTATATTTCTTAATTTGCCGTTCTCTTAACCAAGCCGTTTTTTGATCGGGAAAAACTTCAGAATAAACTATTTTCCATGGTCCCCTGTTCTTAGTTGACCTGTTGGCGCCACTGTTATGGTGCCGTAAACGCTGAGCCAGATCAGAAGTAACGCCGATATAATGCCTACCGTTCGACAAACTTTCAATTATATAAACTGTGTACATAAACACACATCTTAATAAGTCCACAGCGGAGAGGGGGGGATTCGAACCCCCGGTGGGTTTCCCCACACTCGCTTTCCAAGCGAGCGCACTAGACCACTATGCGATCTCTCCGCTTTGGACTCATTCCTTATTTTTTAAAATGTCATGATATCGTCTCGCTTTTCCCGCCTGCGGCGGGACCCCGCCGGAGGCGGTGGCCAAGCGAGCGCACTCGACCACTATGTGGTCTCCCTGCGCTAGACAGCATTATTTTTTTAAACTAACCCTCAACCTTCCAAAAACCCCTTAAATACACAAAAATTCCGATTTTAATCGGCACCCCCTATTCTAGCTGATTTCCGATTTAATTTCAACCCGACAACAAGTTATAAGTTTTTAAGATCCCATAACTACTAGACAGAACCGCTACAAAGACATAAGCCAACCAGAATCGGGGTCCGGGGTGGCAAAGCCCCGAGACGAGCCGACCTGCCCGAGTATCAAGTAGGTATATGTTGCCGCAAAGCGATATATCTAGGAATAGAACCAAAGATAGCGACTGCGAGGTGAGGCGGAGCGAGAAGTAGGTAGAAGCCACGAGCTCGGGCTTTTTGCCACCCCGGGACTTTTGGTTACTTTTGGTCACAAAAGTGACAAGCCCGCCGCAGGCGATGAAAAAACATATTAGTAGAATTAAGATGATTTGTTTGGGGCAATTCGTGAATTGCCCCTACACATCGTTCTACTAAATCTCGCTCATTCATGGCTAAATAAGCCTATCTAATTAAACTAAATGACCCCGCCGCGACGGGGTCATTACGATATCTTAACTTCTTGTCTTACTTCAACAAATCCGCAATTGCCGCTTCGATTTCGGCGGCTTCGGCCTTGAGGTCCTGCTGGCTCTCATAACCATTACCGACGCGGAAATACTTGCAACCAAGGACATAGGTCGGGATTGAGCCTTTGGGATTAAATTCTTTATAAACCGCTTCCATCTCGGCTGGGACGGCAGTTTCCACCGCGCTGGTCAAGGTATCATCGCCAGTGTCCAGTTCCCAGTGATAAGCGACAATTTTGCCTTCAGCGACATATTTTTTCACTAGGGTGTCAAAAGTCTCTTTAATCCACTGGCAATGAGGGCACCAAGTGGTGGAGAAAAGGTAGATCACCGGCTTGCCATCTTGCTTACAAACTTCGGCTCCGGCTTTGACGGAAAAAGTGCTGATACCAGCCGCTGTCGGCGCTTCTGTGGTTATAGCCGCCGCTGGCTGATTGACTGCTGGCTGATTGACTGCCTGATTGGTGTTCACTGTTCCCTGGTCGTCACCCGAGAGCATGACAAAAATGCCGACGAACGCCGCCACGGCGATTACTGCCGCGCCGACCGCCAGTCCGGCCATAAAGCCGCCCTCTTGATACCACTTATTTTTTTCTTCGGACATATGATTTTTTATTTATTAATTTATTAAAATCGTCTAATTTATCAGGTTCCGCGGGTAAAACTTCTACCGGGCGGGATAAATGCCCCAACCGCAAGCTAAAGAGCAGTCCAAAAATAATAGCACAAAGCAAAAAGACAATCAACCACAATTGGTAATTGCCCGGATTAAACCAAGAAATGCTTAAATTTAAGTCTCCGGTTTTAACCGCGCCCGCCTGGTCAATCACCTTTAATTTAACTTGAAAATGGCCGGCATGCCAAAAATGGTGGACAGCGAGGCTGTCGGCCGATTGGCCGCCATCGCCAAAATCCCAAAAATAACTGGCCTCTCCCGTTGCGGCGGCCGGCAAATCAGCTTGAAATTTGTACTTGCCCCAGCCGAGCGGCTGATAAATTATATTAACTTTCTCACCGGTTTCTAGCCCCAAAACTGTCGGCTTGATTTTACTAAGTAAATTATCCTCAGCCAGCGGCGCTGGCTCGGCCGGCTTTGGCGCCGATTCACTAGCGGCAACAGTTGCCGCCGGAGTTTTGGCAACTACCGGAACCACCGGCGCCACGACCGGTTTTACGACCGGCGGCGGAACCACCACTACTTGCCAGCGAGCCGGATCGAGCGGAAAAGCGTCTTGCCCGTCCGGCCGCCCGTCGCCGTCAGTATCGGCAAGTAGCGGATTGGTGCCAATTCTGGTTTCTTCAGTGTCAATCAGGCCATCATTGTCATCGTCAGTGTCTTGTTGGTTGCCCGAGCCGTCACCGTCAGTATCAATATCCGGATAAAGCATGCCAGTTTGATCTTGGTTATTTTCCGGCCGTTCATCGGTCTGGCCTTGAATGTTGATTACCACCCGAATATTAAAAGCGGCTTTGGGCACTGGCAACTCCACCCAGACGTCGTCGTAAGTGCCAGACAAAATGGAAATCACCTGCGAATCGCTGAGTAGCGCCTCGCCCAAATAAAACGAGCAATAACCCTTGGCATCCTCGGAGCCGTAATTATGGATTCGCGCCACGGCGTTCATGGTTTTGCCAGCGATGAGCTGGCCACCGACGATTCTAATATCCTCATGGTGGACGCCGAGGTCATATTTAAAAGCGGCCGCCACCACGGTCGGTAGAAATAAACAAGCAATAACTAATAAGATGGCTAGTTTTTTAAACATAAACAAGTTATAAGCAATAAGCTGTAAGCTGTAAGCTGTAAGCTGTAAGCTGTAAGCTGTAACTTTTGAATTTGCTTATTGCTTATAGCTTAAAGCTTATTGCTATAAAACCTTCATCACCTTCAACGCCGCTTTAAACTGGCTAATCGCCCGCGCTGCCGTCTTTTGATCCAGCTTAAAATTCGGCTCATGCACTAGGCGGTTGCGAATTTGATGCGCCGGCCAAACCGCGCGGATGCTAGAATTCTGGTAGCTGAAAAACCGCACCCGTTCGCCAAAATCTTTGCCCGGAATGCCTAAAGTCTTAAAACCGTAGTCAACCAGCTTATCCGCTTCCATTACCGCCACCTGCCAAGAACTGCCACCCGGCTGTTTTAATAAATCCTCAATCCCCTGCCATTGCCGCTTAATCTCGGCTAAAGTTTCCGGCTCAACCGCCCGACGGCGGCGAACCAAAAAAACGGCTAAACCTAGAACCACGGCAACCAGTAAAATTAGCCAGAAATAATCAATTGGGGCAAGGGTAATGGACATAACCAAATGTAAAAATTAAAAATCAAAATGGAAAATGACAATGAAAAAATGTAAAATTAGTGGCTGTTTAACGGTTTATAGCTATAAACTAGTCTACCAGACATTTTTAATTTTGAATTGTCATTTTAATTTTTGATTTTTGCATTTCAATTTAATTTGGGCTTCTGTTGATGCCAATCCGTCACCGCCTGATATTGGTGGCCCAGGCGCAAAACCACTTCTTCGCCCAGCGAGGGACCAATCAACTGCAAACCAATCGGCAGATTCCGGGCAGTAAAGCCGCAAGGCACGGACAAACCGCACACACCGGAGAGGCTAGCCGGAATCAAATAAATATCAGCCAGGTACATGGCTAGCGGGTCATCAGCTTTGGCGCCTAACGGAAAGGGTGAAAACGGCGAAACCGGCGTAACTAAAGCGTCAACTTCTTTAAATACTTCGGTAAAATCTCGTTTGATGAGCGTCCGGACTTTGGCCGCCTGGGTGTAATAAGCATCATAATAACCATGCGACAAAGCAAAAGTGCCAATCATAATCCGGCGTTTCACTTCCGCCGGCAGGCCGCTCTGGCGCGAATTGGCGTAAACTTCAAACAAACTGTCGGCAGACTCGCGGACGCCATAACGGATGCCGTCCAGCCGCGCGAGATTGGCGCTGTCTTCACTCGGCACAATAATATAATAAGTCGCCACGGCATAACGGGTGTGCGGCAAGCTGACTTCTTTGACTTCAACGCCCAAACTTTCCAGTTCGCTAATCGCGGCGCGAATCGCCCGCTCGTGCTCGGCGTCTAGGCCGGCGGCAAAGTATTCTTTGGGCAGTCCGAGTTTCAAGCCTTTAACCGGTCGTTCAATTTCCTTGGTATAGCGCGGCGCCGGCTGGTTAAAAGTCGTACTGTCACGGGGATCAAAACCCGCCATGGTTTCCATAATCGCGGCCGCGTCCCAAGCGGTTTTGGCAATCGGGCCGACGGTGTCCAGGGATGAAGCCATGGGCATAATACCATAACGGGAATTGCGGCCGTAGCTCGGTTTCAGGCCGGTGACGCCGCAAAATGACGCCGGTTGGCGAATGGAACCGCCGGTGTCTTCGGCCACAGCGTAAAAGCAAGAATCGGTCGCCACCGCCGCGGCTGAGCCGCCGGACGAACCGCCAGGCACTTTAGTCTGATCCCAAGGGTTTTTCACCGGGCCGTAATCGCTGTTTTCGTTCGACGCGCCGTGGCCAAAAGCATCACAATTGTTTTTGCCGATTATCACTCCCCCGCTGGCTCTGATTTTCCGAATCACCGTCGCGTCATACGGCGGCAAATAATTATCCAAAATTTTCGCCCCACCGGTCGAACGGAGCCCTTCAGTACAAATCGCGTCTTTGACCCCGAACGGCAGTCCGGCGAGATAAGAAATTTCTTCGCCACTGGCAATCCGCCGGTCAACCGCCTGGGCCGCCTTTTCCGCGCCGGCTTCGTTCAGAGTAATATAAGCATTCAATTTCGGCTCCCATTTTTGCAGTTGCTGAAAACAAGTCGCCAAAAGTTCGCTCGCGGAAAATTCCTTTTTCCGTAGGCCCTCATGGGCTGCTTTGATTGTCAGTTGATTTAAATCCATATTTTGAGTATTCGGGGAACAGTATGCAGTATTCAGGGAACTATATCCCCGAACGGCTAATCTGAACCCCTGAATACTGCATACTGTTCCCTGAATACTCATTTTATTTATCAAAAACTCCCGGCACCTTCAAATAATCACCCTGCCGATCCGGCCAATTATCTTTAATCGCTTTAACCGCTTCAAGCGGCTGAATTTCGTCAGCGCGAGACACATCGCCGAGGCCGGTGACTTGATAAGTCGGCGTTACGCCGGCAGTATCAACGGTTTTTAATTGGTCAATATAATCCAAAATCTCCGAGAGTTGCCCGGCATATTTTTTCTTGTCCGCCGAAGTTAGCTCCAACCGAGCAAGCCTAGCGATATGTTCAATTTCTTTTTGGCTGATTTTCATAGGAAAAATGCCTGAATTTAGGCAGCCTTATTATACCAGCTAGGCCGACTAATTGACAAACCAAGAATAAAGTCAAAAGTCAAAATTCAAAAGGCAAAAGTACAGGTCAAAAGTAAAAAGTCGTAGTTGGTACCGCTTTTGACTTTTTACTTGTAATTTTGAATTTTGCCTTTTGAATTTTGAATTATTTTTTTGATTCTCTTTATAACAGCCCCAAAAACCCCTTTTCATCCAACACCTTCACCCCTAATTCCCTTGCCTTCTCCGCCTTACTCCCCGGGTTTTCGCCGACGACGACAAAATCAGTCTTCCGCGACACCGACTCCGCCACTTCCCCGCCGGCCTGCCGAATCCGCTCTTTGGCTTCTTCCCGGCTTAAACTAGAGAGCGTACCCGTTACCACAAACTTTTTGCCGGCAATTTCTTTATTTCTTTGTTTCTTTATTTCTGGCTGTTTTATCACCACCCCGGCCCCGAGTAGCCGCTCAACCAACTTCAAATTCACCGCCGCGCCAAAGTAATCCCGGAGCGACTTTGCCACCACGGCGCCGATGTCTTTGGCTTTTTGCAACTCTTCCGCGCTGGCTTTAATTAATTTGTCCAAACTGCCAAAGTGACTGGCGAGATTAATCGCGGTTTCTTCACCCACATGGCGGATGCCGAGGGCATAAATGAACTTAGCTAAAGTCGTGGTTTTGGCAACGGCAATCGCCTCAACTAGATTTTGAGCTGACTTCTCGGCAAACCTTTCCAGCGGCTCCAAATCTTCAACTTTCAGAGTAAAAATATCAGCCGCGTCTTTGACTAAGCCGGCCGCCATCAGTTGCTCCACGATTTTCTCGCCCAGACCGTCGATATTGAAAGCTTTCCGCGAAACCAAATGAATCACCGCCGCCTGCTCTTGGGCGAGGCACTGCTTATTGGAACAGAAATAAGCCACGCTCTCAGCCGCCTTTTTGTCGCTACTCACCTGCTTCTTTACCGGCGAGCCGCAAATCGGGCAATTCTGCGGCATTTTAAAATTTCTTTCTTTGCCGGTCCGCAGATCAGGCAAAACTTCAACCACTTCCGGGATAATGTCGCCGGCTTTTTGGATGACCACCGTGTCGCCGATTTTCACGCCCAGTTTTTTGATCTGGTCTTCATTGTGGAGGGTGGCGCGCTTAACCGTGGTGCCGGCGAGTTTGACCGGCCGCAAATGAGCGACCGGCGTCATGGTGCCCAGCCGCCCGACCTGAATCTGGATGTCTTCCACCACCGTCGTTACCCTTTCGGCTGGGAATTTGAAAGCCACAGCCCAACGCGGCGCTTTGCCAATATAGCCCAACCGGTCTTGATATTCTTTTTGGTTAACCTTAATCACTACGCCATCCAGCCAATACGGCTCACTGCCGCGCCGCTTTTCCCAAGTCCGCCAATAGTCCGCCACTTCGGCGATGTTGTGACACAAACGATAATACGGATTAACTTTAAAACCCAGTTTTTTTAAACTTTCCAGCTCCTCCACTTGCGACCGCGGCAACACTTCCCTGCCGCCCGACCAGTCATAAATAAAGCAATCCAAATGCCGGTCAGCCACCACTTGCGAATCCAACTGGCGGATGGTGCCGGCGGCGGCGTTGCGCGGATTGGCAAACTCCGGCTCGCCCGCCTGCTTCCTTTTCTCATTAATCTTTTTCAGCTCTTCGGCAGAGAGCCAAATCTCGCCTTCCACGATAATATCGGCTTCACGGTTGAGTTTTAAGGGCAAACTTTGGATGGTTTTTACATTTTGGGTCACATCCTCGCCCACCAGCCCGTCGCCGCGCGTGGCGCCGAGTTTCAACCGGCCGCCTTCATAAGTTAAAACTAAATGCAGGCCGTCGATTTTCAATTCACAGCAATATTCTAGGCTCGGCCGGCCGCCGGTTTCCTTTTCCAGAATCTTGAGAATCCGCTCTTCCCAGTCGGCGAGTTCCGCCTCTTCAAAAATATCATCAAACGACCACTGGCGCACCGCGTGGCGGACTTTAACAAACTTATCGAGCGGCCGGCCGCCAATCCGGGATAAAGGCGAATCAGCTAACTTCAACTCGGGGTATTCGGCTTCCAGAGATTTCAGCTCTCGCTGGAGCGAATCATAAACCTCGTCCGAAACGGTCGGGTCATTCAAAACATGGTAGCGGTAGCGAAGATCATCAATTTGTTTAACCAGCTTACTCATCCGTTCCTGCACCTCGGTTTTATTTAGATTTTTCGCCATAAACCAACAAACTAATTAACTAAAAACTAATGAACTAATGAACTAATAAACTAATGAACTAATAAACTAATAAACTAATGAACTAATGAACTAATGAACTAATCTAAAGCTCGCCCCTCTGCCATTTCTTAATCGCTTTCGTGATCCAGCCAAAAGCCCAGCCGGTCCGGGGCAAATCTTTGCGGTTAAACCAAGTAACCGAGGCAACATCATCCTGCGGCCGGATTTCTCCCCGCCAGTCGCTGACTAAATAAAACAAATTCATGGTTTTAAACTTTATTCCCTGAAAAAGATAGTCGCCTACTTCTGTGCCGATCAACCGCGACTCTTTAACTTTAATCCCCAATTCCTCTTTTAGCTCTCGCGCCACCGCGTCTTCGGCTTCTTCGCCGTAGAGTAAAAAGCCGCCAAGCAGATCCCATTTGCCTTTCTGCGGCGCGAACTTCCGCCGAGCGAGAAGTATCCGGCCCCGAGCGTCAATAATCAACGCGCCGAAAGCTAAGGCCGAATTCTGAAAAAAAATAAAGCCGCACTGCCGACATTCTGGCGCCGAAGGTTTGGCCGTTTTTAACCGTCCACCGCATTTGGGGCAAAACCGATATGGAAGCATATTCAATATATTAATTATTCGTAGTATTCGTATGTAATTTGTAGCATTCGCATCGCATTCCAGCCAGTTGGCTAATCCGATTATCTCTAATTACCAACTAAAAATAAAAGGCGACTAACACGATTTGGTATATTAAAAACCGCTTAATTTTAAATACCAACTGATTATCTCCTCGCCAAAAAATAAACCAACCGCGCCGCCAGCGGCGAGAAACACGCCCAGCGGCATGGGCGACTTCAGTTTTTTCTTGCCGGCGGCCAGCAAAGCCAAGCTCACCGCCGCGCCAGAAATATAAGCAAGAAACAGCGCCAAAATAACTTGCGGCCAGCCGAGCATCACACCAAGAAGTAAGCCCAGACGGATATCGCCATCCCCCACCCAGCGGCCACGGGAAACCAGCCATTGCCAAAGAAACCAGGCGCCGCCTACCAGTCCACCGAGGAGCAACCGCCAAATATCCGCTCCCAGCCAGAAATTAATAACTAAAGCCAGCGCGATCGCCGGTAAAACCACTTTATCTAAAATCTGATAATACTTCAGGTCGTAAATAAAAATTATCAGTAAAATCACCAGAAACAAGCAATTGGCGGCCAGTTGCCAGCTTAAACCAAAACGCCAATAAGCGAGCCAGAACAAAATCGCGGTCGCGCCTTCCACGACCGGATACTGCCAGGAAATAAACTCTTGGCAATAACGGCAACGGCCTTTTTGCAGAGCATAACTTAAGATCGGCCACAAGTCCTTAAAACCCAAAGGGTGAAGACAACGCGGGCAAACCGAATGACGCTCCCAGATACTTCGGCCAACGCGAAGCCGCCAAATCAGGCAACTAATAAAACTGCCGACTGCCAAACCAGCAGCCAAAATTAAAGCGAAAATCAACCAATTCATGAGGGTATTTTAGCATTTTTATTGAAATAATTCAAAAATCACATAACACATAACATGGAACAAAACGCCGACTTAGCTCCTTGTTCCATGTTATGTGTTATGTGATTCTAATTTTCTAACTCTCTAACTCTCTGGCTGTCTGGCTCTCTAACCACCTACTGAATCCCCTCCGGTGACAACACATGCGCGCCAGAATTCAAGTTATTCAACCCGGTTTCCAAGTTAAAACCCACGCTGTAACTGCTGCCGTCGCTGGAACCGTAATAATAAGCGCTATCCGACGGCGGCGTCGGCGCCGCTGGCACCAAGTCTAAATACGGTTTCTCGCCGCAAGCCGCCACGGTGGTAAAGCCTTTTTGACCGAGGCAAGCATAACTCTCTTGGCCCAGGACAATCGCCTCGGTGGCAAGAGGATAAGCATTATTTTTTTGAAAATACATTTCCAGACCGGCCTTGATCTGGCTGACCTGGTCGAGCCGGCGCGAGTCGCGCTCTTTTTTGTGACCGCTGTTGAGCGAAGCCACCGCCAAAACGGCGAGTAGGCCGATAACCGCGATTACCACCAGAAGCTCGACGAGAGTAAAACCTTTTTGTTTATTCATGGTTTTTAGCCATTCGCCCATCTTTCGCTCAACCCGCTAAAACCGGGCTAAAGGAAAAATTGGGCTAAAATGGAATAATTTTTTATTTTATTTTAAATCCGCTTGGTCTTCGGCTACCGGCTGGCCGGAGTTTTTCAGCACCATTTTCACCTTTTCCACCACTTCCGAGGGCATAAAGTGGGCCTTGATCAAATAACCGTTGGCGCCCCGCTCCAAGCCTTTTTTAACATCTTCTTTTTGGCCCAAATTCGTCAACATGATCACCGGAATGTCTTTGGTGTCTTTGCTGGCGCGGACTTTTTCCAGCACTTCAAAACCGTCCATTTTAGGCAGGAGTATGTCCAAAAGGATAATATCCGGCTTTTTTTCTTTAGCCAGCTGAAAGCCCTTCAACCCGTCTTCAGCAGTGATAATCGTGAAGCCTTCCATCTCAAACTTGGTTTTATACATCCCTGCCAAAAAAGTGTCGTCCTCCACCAGTAAAATCGTGCCTTGATTGTTGTCTTTTGCCATAGATATTAAAAATTATTTTTTATGCCAATTTTAATTGTTTAATGAAATTTGCCAACAATTCGCGGGATTCAACTTATCCATCCGGCTGGAGGCGATACTAATCTGCGAATGACATGCGAATGCAACGAATTATTCGCAGCATTCGCATGTAATTTGTAGCATTCGCATCGCTTCCAACCAGACGGCTAACACAACCATTGAAAATTATCAACCCGATTAATTGAACTAGTCCATTTCTCTAAGCGCCAGTCCTACCGCCGCGGCCATTTTCGGGCCAACCCGGTCCAAAACCGGCCGCAATTCTGCCGGCGTGAGGAGGCGCGCCCAGGGATCACCAACAAACACCCGAATTTTCAGCATTTCTGACAAATAGCTGTCTAATTGAGGCAAGACCGCTTCGCCGCCGGTTAAAATAATCTTCTCGATCTTCTCACCCGTGGCGCCGTTTTTATCAAAGTAAAGCTTAAAACAGTAGTTAATTTCTTTAGCCAGGTTTTCTAAGAGCCCCCTTACCGGCGCTGAAGTCTGTAGCTCAGGCAAACTGGTTAAATCGCGCTTGAACTGCTCGGCCGCCGCCCAATCAACTTTCAAAGTGGTCTGGAACACTCTGGTAAAATCGTGGCCGCCCAAATCCAAATTGCGTTTAAAAATCGGGATGCCGTCTTTGACAATTACTAGCCCGGAGGAAACTTCGCCGATATCGAGAAGCATGACCGCGCTTTTATCCGCGCCAACCAAGGAACGAATCAAGGCAAAGCTTTGGGTCTCCAGCCCGACATTGACTAACCGGCAGAGTTTAATCAGCTCCAAATACTTAGCCACCAGCTCCCGCGGCGCAGCGGTCAAAAGATAATTTTTGGTCTGGCCGTGACCGTTCGGCGGAATCGGCGTACCGGTGTTGATCGGATAATAATGCAAAGTTGTTTGCTCTAAAGGCAAAGGAATGACTTTAGCGGCTTCATGGCGGACCGCGGCGTCAATCTCAGTACCCGAAGCTTTGTCTAAACCAGACAAAGTGATCACCGAACTAAAAACCGCGGCGGAAGGCAAGGCGAACACCGCCCGCCGAGTCGTCGCGCCCGCGGCGCGGCAAATCTCGTTAATCACGCTGGCGCAGGCAGGCAAATCGCTAATCAACTCTGGTTCATTCTCGCCAATCTGCCGGTCAGAAAAGCCATAGGTGACCAACTTCGGCCGCCCGCCCTCTTTTTTGAGTTCCACCACCTTAACATTATGGCTCCCCAAATCAATCCCCAGGCAATTGGTTTCTTTAGTTAATAGTCCCATAAAGCCTTTTTATTATACCAAAAAAACCGCCGTTTAGCCAAATGACTATTCGCCTTTCTATGCCAATAAATTAACAACGACCTTAATCATCATAATTATAGCAATGCCAACCATGGCCCTTTTAATGAAGCTACTACCGTGTTTGACTGCCAGATGAGAGCCAATCCAAGCGCCAACAAAGCTAGAAATAAACATAACCAGCATTAAAATAATGGAAACCGTTGATCCTAGATAAAGAACCGCCGTCGAGATAAGTGTTTCTGGGATCGCCGCCGCGATATGAGTGCTTCGCGCCTCAAGAAAAGATAGTTTAAAGAAATAAACTAATACCAGCACTGCAAAGGTTGCTCCGGCCATTCCCAGAGCGCCACTCCAGAATCCCACCAACAGCAGAAAAAATAAACCTAAAACACTAAATGATTTCTTCTCAGAATTCTCGGATGGCTTTATCGGCTTTAGCAGAAAAAATATGCCCACAACCACACCCAATAAAATTATATAATTCAAAAATCTTTCCGATATATTGACGACAAAATTTGAACCCAGAAAAGACCCAACCCCCATCGGCAAAGCGGCGATTAAACCGAGCCGCCATTGGATGTTTTTGGAGCGATGATAATTTTTTAAAGCCCCAAGCACAACCCCAACATCAGAAGTTCGATTAAGGGCTAAAACATTAATGGGTGGGATGCCAAAAGCCAGCATCGTCGGAACAGCAAAAACTCCGGCCCCGCCAGAAATGGAGGTTACTATTCCCATCACTAGACCCAATAGACTGATAAATAATAGATCCATTAACAATTAATAATTTTGATAAATATTTCGACTAAATTGACTACTTCCCCGAAGTCATCGCCGCGTCCAAGGCCTGATTGACCAGCCGGTCGGCCGCGCGGTTCTCCTCGCGGCGGATGTGGCGGTAAGTGATTTTCTTAAATTTACCGGTTAAATTATAAACTTTAACAAAGAGCGAGCCGAGATCCTTGTTTTTGACTTTATACTCGCCGCGGAGTTGCATCACCACCAGCTCACTGTCCAGATAAAAATCAATCTCCTCGGCGCCCAGTTTCTCGGCCGCGGCGAGCGCGTCAATCACCGCCTGATACTCCGCCTGATTATTTGTCCCTTCGCCGATATACCGGCCGAATTCCTTGACCGGCTTTTTATGGGCGTCATAAATCACCACGCCAATGCCGCTCGGCCCCGGATTGCCGCGCGCCCCGCCGTCGGTGTAGATGATGAGTTTTTTATTCATTGGCTTCACCTTTATTCTTAAAATCAATTTCTACTACCTTTACTTCTTTTTCTCTAGCGGCTAATTCTGCCTCCAATTTCTCCAATTCTTCCCAAGATAAACCGCTATAACGAAATAAATCAAATTCACCCTTGCTTCTATTCTTAATATTGCCAAAAAACCACCTTTCATGTTGTCCAAGCTGTTCCGCGTCAGCCGGCAATTGATCGATTTTTTCAAAAAATTGATAGTCGCCTTTCGTAATTTTTTCCTCCACCCTAACATAAAAAGCTTGGTTATTTAAAAGTCTTTGCTGACTGTCAACATTTTCTTGAAGTGACTGATCTTTTTTAGGAAATGGAAGAACTATGCCGTTCTTTTCGCCGTTTTCGCTCATATTTTTAGAATTAAGAATAAATAAATGCCAAAGCTCAAATGTCCATCCGCCGGTTGGCGGACTAAATGACCAATATCCAATAACCGACTTTTGGCATTTGGTATTGATTTGTCATTTGTCATTTGGATTTTGTCATTTTAACCGCGGTTATTGGTTAAAACTCCGCCTACTAACTACTCACCTTCATATCCACTATCTTCAACTGCAGTTCCCTATTCCCGTTCCACTCATTTACCCCCACCTCCACCGCCACATCTATTTTAGCACCTGGCTGTAAATTGCCAAAACCGTTGGTCAGGCTAAAGCCGATGAGTTTGCGGACCAGGCCGTTGTCTTGCTTAACGAGAATTTTCAAATGCGCGCCGTCACGGCCCATTTTCTCCACCCCGCTGACGGTCACGCCGGTAACCGCTAAAACCGGCCGCGGGTTTTCCTCGCCGAACGGTTCCATTTTTTCCAGTTCGTCGAGTAGGCCCCAGCTGATTTCGTCGAGTTTAACCGCCGCGGCGATCTCCAAAACCGGACTGAGATCAGCGGTTTTAAGTTCGGTGGCGGCCAGCGCCTGCAGTTCCGCCTGCAAAGCCGAAAAGTCGGCGTTATTTTTCAGCGTAAAACCGCAAGCCGCCGGATGGCCGCCGTAATTGGCAAAATATTTATCGACTTTCTGGAGCGCCCGGAAGATATTGAATTCGGCGACTGAACGGCCCGACGCCACCACCTTACCGTCAAAAACCGAAGCCACAATCGACGGCCGGCAAAACTTGTCCGTCAACTTGCCGGAGACTAAACCAAGAATGCCGGTCGGCCAGCCCTCACCCAAAACCATCAAGAGCTTTTGGCCGGCGGCGGCTTGGCGGCTAAACTCAGCTTGCGCTTGTTCCACAATCGTCTCGGTCAGACTCTGACGCGCCACATTGCTTTCTTGAATTTGGTCGGAGAGTTGTTCGGCGGTCTCCATATCCGTCGCCATCAAGAGGCCGTAAGCGGTGTTGGCGTGCTCCATCCGGCCGGCGGCATTGAGCCGAGGCGCGATCTGAAAAGCGATGGAATAAGCGTTTAGCCCTTTTTTAGGCAAAGCGTCGCGCGCGGCACCTGACATCTTGCCGTTGCCGTTGATGCCGGCCTTGAAGAGCAAGGCCTGCAGGCCGAGACGCGGCGTTTTATTTAAAACCACCAGGCCGTATTTAACCAGCGTCCGATTCTCGCCAAGGAGCGGCATGACATCAGCGACCGTGCCGATTGCCACCAAGTCGAGTAACCACTTAACAAACCCTTCCCAATTTTCCTCCGGCTTTCTTTTCTCAGCTTCGCGGGCCAGCGCTTGCGCCACTTTAAACGCCACCCCGACACCGGCGAGCGGCCGGAACGGATATTTCTCGCGAGCTAACTGCGGATTGATAATAGCAAAAGCTTTTGGCAAAATTAGCGGCTCTTGGTGGTGGTCGGTGATAATCACTTCAATCCCGGCCGCGGTCGCCGCCACCACTTCGGCCGCGTTAGCGACGCCGCAGTCCACGGTAATCAGAAGATTAACCTTGTCTTTTGCCAACTTCTCAACTGTCGGCAATTTCAGGCCATAACCTTCTTTTTCCCGGTGCGGGATATAAATACTCAATAGCTCGTTTAACCTATCTTTCTCTCCGAAAACCTCAATCAGCCGGCCTAAAACCGTCATCATTAGAGCTGAACTGCTGACGCCGTCAGCGTCGTAGTCGCCATGAACCACAATTTTCTCGCCCTTTTCCACGGCTTGGAAAATCCGGTCAACCGCCTTCTGCATATCCTGGAAAATAAACGGATCATGAATATCCGTCTCGTAGTCCGGGTTAAAAAACTCGTCGATTTTGCCTTGGGTGTCCAGCCCGCGGTTATACAACAACTGCAAAACCACCGGGTTTTGTTCCGGAAATTTCTCTTTAAACTCCGCCGGCGCGGGCGGCAGGATTTGCCAAACTTTGGACATAGTATAACCACGGTAGGGGCAATTCATGAATTGCCCCTACAAATTAAAATGCAAAACTCATGGTCCAAGCAACCATACTAACCACCACCAGGATATTAATCACCAGCCAGACGGTTTTCATGATTTTTCTTTTGGCTTTGGTATGCATATTATAGAATTAAAATTAGTAACCATCACTTGACATTATTTTAAAAATAGACTTAAATACTAGCACACAACCATTGGAGGCCCAAATGTACGAGATACCAACTCATTTCCAACTGAAAGATTTGCCACCGTTTTGTCAACCGACGAGCGCCGAAATAACGGCAGTAAATGATCTCGGCTCTATCGACGACCCGCGAGTCAGGCTCTTCCTTTATTGCAGTGAAGACGCCATCGGAATACATGCGTTGGATGATGACGCACAAACCAACCCCGTAGAAGTGATCTTATTCGCCATCGCCTGTTGGCACAAACTGACACCCGAACAAGGCGCCGTTGCCAATGAATTTCTGAACAAAGTCGGCCGGGCTTGGTATAGTCATATAAAACACCTGCCGACAACCAAACAGGATTCACAGAACAAATCCGACCAAGTGATGGACTTCCCTCAATTACTCGGTCTCATCTTCGGTGTCATTTATACTCTTGCCTGGCAGAGTATATTGACAAACGAACAACTCGCAATTTCTATGAAATTCATGGCGGAAGTCTTCAGCCCCTGGATTGCCGACCGCCGCCCCGACTGACCATCATCCGCTTTCTTCCACCCAATCTTTCCCGCCGTCCACCGGCGGGGTTTTTTTAAAAAAACAACTAAAACCAACTTACCACCGCTTGACATTATTTTAAAAATAGACTTAAATACTAGCACACAACCAACCCGGGAGGAGATCCAAATGCCGAGTTCGAACCAAGTCCATGCCATGTTGGCGGATCTGCCGTTAAAATTCCGCCCGACTGAAGAAGAAATAACGGCAGCTTGCGACCGCCACGGTCCCGATGATCAGCGAACACTGATCACCTTGGCTCTCGTTGAGAATGTAAAGGGCATGAGTGTTTCGGAAAAACTTTTTCCCGCCACCCCGGTGGAGATCCTCTTGCTCGCTATTCTCTGCTCGCCCAACATAACAATCGCGCAAGCCGAGCTGGTCCGTAAATTTTGGGACCAGGCGGGCCGGCCTTGGGCCCGCGAACGACTGAGCGATGGCGCCGTACCGATGTCCGAGGGGATATAAACCTACTCACATCACATTCAGCCGATTCTTCAACCCGCCGTCCACCGGCGGGATTTTTTTATTCCTCATTAACCATTCAACCAACGAGGCCAAAGGCCTCGTTACTTCGCTGCTTTTAACCCTTTATCCCTTTTTAAACTTTCAACTTTATAACTTTATAACTTTCAACTATCTTTTAAGTACTGCCATAAACGCCTCCGGCGGGATATCCACCTTGCCCATCGTCCGCATCTTTTTCTTGCCTTTTTTCTGCTTTTCCAGGAGCTTCCGTTTGCGCGTCACATCGCCGCCGTAAAGTTTCGCCGTCACATCTTTACGCATCGCCGCGATCCTTTCACTGGCGATCACCGTGCCGCCAATCGCCGCCTGCAGTTTAATCTCAAACATCTGCCGCGGCAAGACTTCTTTCAGTTCTTTGGCGATCTTTTTGCCCACCGCGTAAGCCTCGTCGCGGTAAACAATGGTGGAAAGCGCCTCAACTTTGTCCCCGCCGACTAAGATATCCAGCCGCGACACCGCCGCCTCTTGATAACCGGCGAATTCATAATTAAGCGAGGCATAACCCTGCGAGACGCTCTTTAGTTTATCATAAAAATCAATAATCAAGGAAGCGAGCGGCATCTGATAATGGAGAATGGCGATTTTGTCGTCCAGAAACTCGGTGTTCAGATAGACGCCCCGTTTTTGCTGGGCAATTTCCATAATCCCGCCCAAATAAGTCTTTGGCGCCACCAGATCGACTTTCATCAGCGGCTCCTCTACCCGCTCGATTGCCGAACCGTCGGGCAGCTCCTGCGGGCTTTTGATAATCGACTCCTGCCCATTGGTTTTAAATAAGCGGTAAGCAACCGACGGCACAGTAATAATCAGGCTGAGATCATATTCCCGCCGCAAGCGCTCTTGGACAATGTCTAAGTGCAGCATGCCAAGAAAACCGCAACGGAAGCCAAAACCGAGCGCCGGCGAGTTTTCCGGCTCGTAAGACAACGCGGCATCGTTCAGTTTAAGTTTTTCCATGGCCTCGCGCAGCTGCGCGTAGTCGTCACCCTCTTTACAAAAAATGCCGGCAAAGACCATGGGCTTCACCTCGCGGTAACCGGGCAAAGCCTGGCTGTCACTAACGCCGATGGTGTCACCGACGCGACAGTCCGCCACGGTTTTCAGGCCAGTGACTAGATAACCAATTTCGCCGGCCGCCAAACTGTTTTGCGGTATTAACTGCGGCCGGAAAACCCCGACTTCCAAAACTTCGCCGACCGCGCCGGTCGCGAGGTATTGCACCCGGTCGCCTTTTTTGACTTGGCCGGCAGTGACGCGGATATCGGCGACAACGCCGCGGTATTCATCAAATTTGCTGTCAAAAATCAAAGCCTGCAGTGGCGCGTTCTCAATAATTATTGGCGGCGGCACTTTCTTGATCACTTCGCCGAGGACCGCCAAGACGCCCTCGCCGGTTTTAGCGGAAACTTTGAGGATTTCCTCGGGCTGGCAGCCAAGGAGGTTAATAATCTCGCGGCTGACCGCGGGCACATCGGCGGCCGGCAGATCAATTTTATTGATCACCGGGATAATCGCCAGGTTTTGTTCTAGGGCGAGATAGAGGTTAGCAAGCGTCTGCGCCTGAATGCCTTGCGCCGCGTCAACGAGAAGGATGGCGCCTTCCACCGCGGCGAGTGACCGCGAAACTTCATAGGTAAAATCCACATGGCCCGGCGTGTCGATCAGATTCAGCATGTAACCCTGGTAATTCATTTTCACCGGCTGGAGTTTGATGGTGATGCCCCTCTCCCGCTCCAAATCCATCTGGTCTAGAAGCTGGTCCTGCATCTTACGGCGCTCCACCGTGCCGGTCAATTCCAAAAAACGGTCGGCGAGAGTTGACTTGCCGTGGTCGATGTGAGCGATGATGCAGAAATTGCGGATGATGGAGTTCATAGAATGAAGGTATGTCGTATGTGGTATATGGTATTTCGCCAACTCGACATACCATATACCACATACCATATACTAAATGGATGTCTAGCAGTTAAAATAAGAACAAAGAATTAAAAACAAAGAGAAGAACTTGCCACTATCTTACCAAATTTCCCCCATTTTTTCAATAAAAAAACTCCCTGGTCAATTCGGGAGAGGAAGGGTGGCCCGGAAAGAGGCCTTAATGATTGTGGATTTGGCGAGGATTGATGCCAAGGCACTCTTTCCGGGATGGAACAGAGGGAATGAATTCCCTCTTTCCTGAGATTAAGGAATGGCGGGTTTCTCTAGCAGCAATTAAACTATAGCATAAGACTAAAATCTTGTCAACCATTTGACCTATTTTATCCCATTAAAATACTGTATTTTGGCTTATTTACGATAAAAACGAGACTATAAGCCTCGCTTTTTACTAATTCCGGGCGGACACATAGGTCCGCCCCTACAAGACCTTTTTGCTTTTTTTAACCGACCTTCTTTACCGCGTCTTTTAATTCTTAATTATTAATTATTAATTTTTAATTCTCCTTTAAACTCCTTCCTCCAGCTCCACCACCTTCTCTTTTTTCAAAAACCGCCGTTTCAGCGATGCCGCGAAATCCAACATTTCTTCGGATTTCAAGGCTAGGCTGACTAGAACGAAAATCAGGAGCCCACCCAAACCGGCTATTAACCCCTGAGAGAAAACGCCCCAAAAAGTCTCGGTGCCGGTGAAAGGCTCAACCGCGTATTTCAAAAACTGAATCACCGCCGCCATCAAGAGCGCCGCGACTGAAGTCTTAAAAATCGACTTAACCACCCGCCACTCATCCAGTCCCCCGACTTTCAGCCGGAGAAAAACCCAGAGGAGCGAAGCGTTGATAATCGCGTCGATGGAAAAAGCGAGGGCAAGGGCGGCGGAATTGCCCACATGAAAATTAAAAATATCAAACGGATGGCGCGAAAGATAAACCGCCAGCGCGAAATTAACCACCGCCGAGAACAGCCCGATAATAAACGGCGTCCAAGTGTCATGCCGGGCGTAAAAGGCGCGCGCCAAAAGCTGAATCAACGCCTGGGCGAATAAACTAAAGCAAAATATCGCGAGCGTGTCGGCAGTCAGAATGGTTGCCGCCCAGTTAAACCGCCCGGCGCCGTAAGCCACACGAACAATCTGCGCCCGCAGAACCAAGAAAAGCGCTGACAGCGGAATAATAAAAAACAAAATCTGGCGCGCCGTGCGGGTAAAAATACTAACAAACCGCTCGCCTTCGCCGGCAATCGCGGCCGCCGTTAGGCTCGGGAAAGCGGCAATGGCAAACGACACGG
>JBAZBH010000002.1:98946-118438 GCA_041671565.1 Patescibacteria group bacterium | reverse complement strand
GATAATATGGCGCGTAGCAACTTTCGGTATCATAAAGGTTATTCGGCTCTTGATTTTCCGGCAGGCAATTAGTGTCGCTGTTGCACTGGCTGCCAGCCCGCACCGTACCGTCAGGATTCACTTGGGTACAGATCCGCACTTCGGCTTTATTATCACGGACGGTTTGTTTCCAGCCTTCCGGGAAGTAGCCGACCACCGAGCTGGCGGTCCATTTCTCGTATTTGCAGTCGCAAGCGTTTTGGCCGGAAACCACGCCACCGGCGGTAGTGAATGGCACGCCGCAAAGCTTGGCGTTCTCGAACGCCGTATCGTAAGACAAAACATTGCTGAAAGGCGAGTCCACTTCCGGATAGCCGCGGCAACTCTTAGAAAAAATGCCAGCCGAAGCTGCTGGCGCGGCGATGGGCGCCACCCCGGTTACTGGCGCTTGAATCGCCACTAGCTGGCTGTTTAATTCACCCGCGCTGCCGACCGATAGGCGATAATTGCCATTACTATCTTGTTTTTCGCTAAACGCCCAGACCGGCCGGATCCCGACGACCGAATAACCGGAGTATTCATAGCCATCCACCCATTTGAGCGAGCGGTTAAGATTTTTATTGACATCCAATTTCGCCCGCGGGCCGTCAACGCCATTAACGCCTTCAGCCGCGGAATTATAAGGATAGGTCAGGGGCAAAGGATCGGAATTCAGACAGCGGAGCACTCCGCCGGCGGAAATATCCGGGGCAATTTGGCTGCAAGACATGACCGAAAGACAAAGGTTGCGGGGTTGGCCGGTCTCTTGGTCAAAACTTTCCTGATAAGCGCGGCAATCCAGCCACTCGGCGCAAACGCGGTCGCGCCGGACTTTGATCAGGTCGTTGGTGTTATTCGGCTTGCCCAGCGGCGTAGTGGCGGTACAGCCGCAGAAATCTTTGTCGTTGCCGAGCGCCGAACACGGCTGGTTGCAGTTAATCGGCGTCACTTTGCCGCCGTTTTGCCGGTCGTAGCTTTTTTGGTAAGTCGCGGCGCTATTAGAGTCATATGGCGGCTGGGTGAACGGGCTGGTTTCGGCCTTAGCCCAATCGGTTTTATTGTAATTGGCAAACAAAACACAGCCTTCTTTTTGTGAAGCGCCGGCGCTACAACTATTGCGATCTAGGGCGGTATTGTCCAGATAATAATAAGTATCGTTTTCGCGGTCAGCGCTCTGCTCCGGATCCACAAACTTGGCGCAACCGCTGGAGCTGTCGGGGCAAAGTTTGGCCCAACCCGGATTCGGACCGGTATAAGGATTGAAGAAACCGTTAGGGTGCAAGGTATTATCCCAATCTTTTATCGGATCGCAAGCGGCTCTAGATGTCGGGTCGCAGTTATATAGATGGCTCGCCGGATTTTCTAGATAATCTTGCCAAACACAAGTCCCGCCAACGACTTCATTTCCGCCGACAATACTAATCCCCAACCATTGGCCGGCAGAATTTTGGCTACACTTGGTAGCACGGTTTTCTAACCAACGCGCGGTTTCATCAATAATACTGGGTGGACAGACAATAGTAGTGCCTTGGCGGAACCAGCCAAAATTGCCGGTATCCGGGTTTTGCTTATATTCACAGACTTTCTGACCCGGATCGCGGAAATAAAGCGTCTGCCCCGCTGAGGTGTAAGCGCCACAGCTATTAGCAGTAAAGTTGCAAAGGTCGGTCTCGTAACGGTCGGGGTTATTCTGGAGATATTTGAGGTTGGTCGCCGCGCCGTCAGCGGTTAGATAGTCGGCCGCCATATCGCTGGCGTTCAGACGCGGCTGAGCCATGATCGAACAGCCTTTTTCTTCCGCTTGGCAAGTAAACTCCGGTTTATTAACCAAGAAAATAAATTCGTCCGCCGGCACAATCGCGGCGTCAGGCGCGGTCCAGGGCGGTCGGGAAGAAAAATAACGGCCAGGCTCAGAAGTATAATAACAATACCACTCGTGGGCCGAAACCTGACAAACTTCAATTTTTCCGCCACCGCGTAAATCAATCTGGCACGGGCAACCGGCCGGATCCGCGCAAGCATCTTGGAGATAACAAATCGCGTTATAGGTTTCCTGCCAAGGCGCGCTGGAATTATGCGTGTCAATCAGCGCCTCGCAACCAATCGCGTTCGGTCCGCAGAGGCGGCTAAAAGATTTTAAGTATAACAGTCGGTTTTGGCTATCCTGGTACGCCTGACAACCAAGCATATATTGTGGCGCCGGCGCGCCGGAATGATTTTGGTCGCAGGCCGCCGGCGTCTGCCAGCTGTTAGCAATCAAAAATTGCGTATCTTTAACTCGGACTAATAAAACATTGTCCAAATAATATTGGCTATCGGCAACAAACATTAAAGCCTCGCCAGCGAGCGGATCGGCATTCAAAAACACCGGACCCAGGCGATAATAACGCCACTCGGTATTGAGATTAGTTTGTCCAAAGACGCCGCCTTCTTGCCAAACGCCAGCGGTCACGCCGCCAAAGCTGGTTTGCAAGACCGGCTCACCAGTTTTAGCCTTAGCCCAGAAAGACAATAAATATCCTTGGCCCTTCTGTAATTTTTGCGTCGTCGCGCCATCGGCACTCGTTGTCGTCAATGAACGGGTGACTACCCAATATCTGCTCTCCAGCGGAGTGTAGCCATGGCCGGCCACGGTATAATTCTCGCTGACCAGCTGGCCGTTAGTCCAGCCGTCGGCGTTCGCTTCAAAATCGTCTTTAATAATTTCTTCAAAATTACTGGCAAAATTACCACGGTACATCTGGCAGCCGGGCGCCGCGCAAGCGCGGCTGCCGTTCGGCGTGCCCAGATAAACACATTGGTCAAAACCCTCCCAAGTTGCTGTGTAACTGCTCAAATAAGGATTGTTAGTTAAATCGGCGCAAATATTTTGCGGCAAATTATAACAGATGGCGTTATTGTAGTAAGCTCCGCCGGATAACCGACATAAATGGCCAAGGGCTTCTTCTGCCGTCGCGGTTAGATTTTGATTGGTTAGTTCGCACTGGCTGGCTAAACCGCCAGCTTGCAGGCACTCTTGATTGTCTAAACCGGTAGTCTGGTTATGGCCTTGGCTATTGGTCATTCGATAGAGATGGCAGTCAGCGTCGCAGATCACGGTGTCGCTATATAGCCGGTACGAAATATAGCCGGCGGCAGAATAAAATTCCTTGCAATCAGGCGTTAATTGCTGGCTATAGCCAGCTTCACCCATATTCTTGCCGTAAAACATTTTGCAATCCCAACCGGAAGCCTCGTGGCCGCGATCGTCAATGAAAGTAAAATTTTTAACCACCAAAGGCGCGGCTTGGCCTTGGGAATCGGTCTGCCCTTTGAGCTGATAAAGCTTCAGCTGATAGCCAACCGTGGCGCTGCCTTCCCAAGTATAAAAAGCCTGGCAGTCACTGCTCGCGGGCGCCGGTTTTTGGCAGCGGCGGAGAAAAGAGTAATTTTCTTTCGCCTCGCCGCCGGCGGCCAGTTTGTCGAGATTAGTGAACTCTTCACAGCCGCTATTCGCGTAGTCGCAAGTCTTGGCGGTGGAAGGGATAAAATATAAAGGAAATTGTTCCAACCGAAAGCGGCTGGCCACTTGCTTATAAGTGCTGTAGCCCGAACAGCCGGCCGGGCAATAGTCTTCCGGCCGCACCACGCCCGGCACAATCGTGCCATCGCTGACCGCTTTGTACTCCTGACAACCGACATCTTCGGCCGAACAAACCGTAGCGTAATTATCACATTCCGCCGGATCATCGTTTCGGCCGCGGCAATTTAAGTATGCCGGCGGTTTTCGCAAATAAACCGAAAGATTATTGCTATATTCACTGTAAGCGCTTGCCAAAAATCCTTCTTCAATTTTGATATTATCTAGGAGGCACCGACTGGCGGTTTTGATTCCCAAATTAAAAATAATATTCCGCTCGGCGGTGCCGGCCGGATATGTATAAGTTAAATAATAAGTGTTCCAAGCATCCACACTCCAATTGCTGTTGCCGGCGGTTAAGTCGCTCAAATTTTTGGTTAAATTGCCAAAGGCGATCCCTGTGTCCTCCTGACAGCCTTTAGTGGCAAAAGACAAGGAGAATGTCCGCTCGGCGAGCGCGTAACCGGAATCAATTTGATTGTGATCAACACTGTCTAAATCAGGGGTGAGATTGACATTATTCGGCAAGCTGATGGCCGTCTGGCTCAGCAGGCTACTATCATCCGTAGAGATTACTGCCGCCGCGTTATTTTGATAACCCCAACTGCTAAAATAAACTTTTCCGATATCATCTTTAAAATAATTTTCAAAACCGCCGTTGGGCAGAAGGTTAGTGCCGCTACCGGCGTAGCTCTGAATTAACTGGCTACAACCCACCGCGCCGGACGAACAGGTTTCCGCGCTACTATCAAGATAAAGTTTAGGCGTCGACTGCCACTCGCCGGCCGGATTCCGCGTAGTTGAATACCAGCGACAACCGGTGTTCTGCGCGTCGCAAGCGCTATATAACAGGCTATTCTTAAGGTAAGTGACCTTAACGCCGGTCTCGGTATTAGTAAATGTCTGGCAAGAGGCATCTTGGCTCGGGCAAGTATCACCGTCAAGCCACCAGGTATTCTTCTCTCTAGTGCAATGCCCCCAAGCTTGGCAACCGCCGTCTTGACTTTCCAAAATACAATCCTGACTATCAGCGCAGTATTCCTGCCGTTGGCCGGCAGTCACTTGCAAAGGGCCATTAGTTAACGACACGCATTTTTGTTGGGGCGCTTTCAAAACCCAGTTGGGATCAACCAGGCCGCAATAAGGGCTATCAGCCGGGTCAACCAAACTGCCGTCATTTTTAAACCCGTTACAAATATGATCAGTGCCACTTTGGGAAAACTCAGCCATCAAACGCCGTAGGGTGATTGGCTGAGTCTGGGCTTGTTCGCGGGCCACCTGTACCGCGATTTCCCACCCGGCCGGCACGATCCGCGCTTTCCTTAGTTTCTGGATATTCGTCTTGCTAAAACCGGCATCCGGCGTCAACGGCTCATCGCCGGTCGCCGGGTTAGTATAGCCAAAAGGCAAGGCATCATTGATATACTGTCCTCCAGCCACCGCGTCCGCAAGCGTCATTTGGCTAGTCACGGCATTGGCAAAACTTTGCGTGATGGTGCAGTTATTGAGCGCCGGATATTCAGTCGGGCAAGCCGTAAACTCAAAAATAATATCATATTCACCGCCCAGCTTGATTTTAGGCATCAATAAATTAGCCAGAGTTTCTTTAGCGGCATCAGTCCCGCCAGCCAAATAACTGCCGGCATAGCCGCCAGCCTCGCCGCCAGGCAAATCAGCTAGGGTTAACCCGCAAAGTGATGACTCGCCGCTGGCGTCTTTAATGTCGCAAGGATCTTTTAAACCCCAAAGGTCGCGCAGCCAAAGTTTCATCATCTCGGAAGTCAGAGTCTGGGTAAAGGAAGAAGTAAACGGAGCCAAAACACTACCGACAGTTAAAGAAGCTAAATAAGCGGAATTGGCCCTGTTTTCCGGCACTTCACCAAATGATTGATTTACAAAAAATTCCAAATCTTTTCGTGATTGGGTAACATAATTGCCAATATTGGTTTTGTCCAGCCACCGGCCGCCAAAATCAACTTTGAGTGGATCAAAATTCACAGTTTTGGCCTTACCTTTCACTTGTTCCAATTTATCTAAAGCAAAAAGCATAGCCCCGGCATCGCTTTGCATTGGCTCAAATGAAGCCTGTAGCCGCTTGAGTCGGTCGGCCGCGCTTTCATCACGCAAATTTTTCCAGTTTTGTTCCACTTCCCGCCAGTTGCATTTAGGCGTGGGTCTTTCCGATTGAAACAGGCTGATTAAAATCTGCAGGCGGACATAAGGATTAGGCGAGCAGAGAAGCGAGGCTTCGCCAAAAAACGCCTGGGAAAAACTACCGATAAATTCCCCGGCCGCCGAATCCAGAGTGTCTTGAAAAATTTGGTCCCAACCGCGGCTATCGCGCAACGGGTCATTATCTTCCACAATTTTCATGGCCAATTGATAACCAAATTGCCGCGACATCATATCAGCGCTGGAAACCAAAGCATAACGGAGCGCCTTAGTCGCCTCTTCTTCCATTATTTTGGCAATCTCCTGCAAAGCTGTCTTAATGGCATCATAGATATTGCCGGTAATGGTAGCTAATACACCGGGCGCCGGCGGCACCGGAGCTCCTATATTTTGCCCTAATCCAGAGCCGGCAACAGGATTGGCATCTAATGTAAAATCACCAACAGGAGCTGATGGCGGCGTGTAAGGATCAGACATAGGAGTAAAGCTCGGTCCAGAAGTATCAAGTGCGCTAACCTTATCAACCGCAACCAAAAACGAGCCCACAAAGAAAATTACTGCTAATAAAACCAACCCTAAAGCAATTTTCTTTTTAGGCTCGCTCATAGATGATCGTTGGTGCTTATTATAAAACATTTTGGGGGAAAAGACAAAGGGGAATCAAGAATTAAGAATCAAGAATAAATGACCAATGCCCAAGCTCCAATGACCAATCAAATTTCAATGACCAATGTCCAATTACCACCTTTGGTCATTGGACATTGATTGGACATTGGGATTTGGTCATTGGGCATTCTAACCATAATTAGAGGTTTGAACGCTGATTACCGACCATTCTTAAATCCTAAATCTTAAATCTTAAATCTCCTTATTGGTAGTTCTTGCTCACCGCCTCGATCAAAAACGCCTTCAGTGTCGCGTCGTCCTGGGTAAGAAACTTATCATCCAGCCCGCTCTCCTTCAAGAGTTGCTTCACCTGCGCGCCGGTCATCTGCTCGACCGCCGCCAGAAACTCGGCCTTAGTCGGCGGTTTTTGGGCCGCGGCGTTGGTGTTGCCGGCGCTGTTGGTATTAAGATTAACCGCTCCCGCAGTTTGACCCGAAACAGTCTTTTGATATTCAGCCAGGAGCTGGGCGTCAGTGAACTGGTTAACTACCTTTGAATCCACCCCGCTTTGGATCAGCGCCGCCCGCAACTCGGCCGGCGTCGGCGTGGCGGCAGTTGTAGTTTTGGTTTGCTCCGCCATGACTTTATTAAACTCGGTCATTAGCTGTTCGTCGGTCAATTGGTCAACCGCCGCTTTATCAATTCCGCCTTTGATCAACTCGGCTCGGATCCGGGCCGCGGTAACTGTCGGCGCGGCCGGAGCAGTAGTTGCCGTACCACCGGCCAGCGCTTTTTGATATTCGGCAAGCAACTGCTCGTCGGTGATTTGGCTGACCGCCGCCGGATCCATACCTTGGTCCAGGAGCGACTGCCGCAACTCGGCCGCGGTCACTGTTCCGCCGCCGGCTTCGGCAATCGCGTTGCCAACTGAATTGCCGAGAGTTGAGGCGGCGAGGCCCAAACTGCTGCTTTTAATGGCATTGCCGATTTCCGGAAAACTGCAGTCTTGACCTTCGCGGCAGAGCGGGTCTTTGCCTTGTTGGACTTCCGCCCCGTCAGTGACGCCATCCGAATCCGTGTCGCGGATATACTTGCTGGTCCCGTAGATATTTTCCTCGTCGTAATCCGACAAGCCGTCACCATCAGTATCAACAGTCGAGAGCGCGGCGAGCGAATCTTGCTGAAGTTTGGCGTAGTCAGTTGGCGTGCCAGCGAGCTCAAACGGCGACTTGATATTCCGCCCCATCTGCCAAAAACCCATGATCAGCGTGCCGGCCGCCACCGTAATCAGTAACGGCAAAACCAGGCGGTGAGGCTTTGGGCCGACCACTGGCTGGTCTAGGTTATCCAACGGATAACCCGGATCTAGGTTGTCATCTTCTTGGAAGCGTTCGGGCATGGGAAGATGGATTTAAGAAGTAAAATTTAAGAAGAAGGATGTCGGCATTCGGTGTTTAGACCAATAAACATGATCAAAAGTTCAAAACCCTAAGTTCAAAGTTCAAATCAAGTTCAAAAATCAAAATTCCGACAGCTTTTGGTCTTTGAACTTGATTTGAACTTTGGATTTTGAACTTTGCACTTACAATCAAGTTATCCTGCAAAAATGTCAACTTACCGGTATCCCGCATTCAATTCTTTCTTCTTAAATCTCTTGTTAAATTATACAAAATTTTCCCCTTTCCGTCAAAACATTTTAGCAAGCCTCAGCCAGTCTGCCACCGACAAATCTTGGGCTCGCGCCAAAGGCGACAATTTTGCCTTAATTAAGATATTTTTAACCGCGTTTTTGTCGCCCTGACCAAGGTTGGCGAGGTTATTCTGGAGTTGCTTGCGGCGCGCGGCAAAACCGGCTTTGACAATCTGCCAAAATTTCTTCTCGTCCAGACCATCGGGCGCCTCTGGCCACGGCCGGATCACCACCGCCGCCGAGTCCACTTCCGGCGCCGGATGAAAACTCTGCCGGCCGACCTCAACAGCGATTTTCGCCTCACCATAAAGCTGAACCGCCACCGCCAGAACGCTCATTTTCCCCGGGCCGGCAGTGATTCTTTCCGCCACCTCTTTTTGCAGGAGCAAAACTATGGTTTTTGGCCGCGGCGGGTAACTGAGAAACTTCCGCAAAATCTGGCCGGTTAGGTTGTAAGGCAAATTAGCAACCAGTTTATACTCCCCGCCCAGCCGGTCGCTGAGCTCTTGATTCTTAAACTTCAAAATATCCCCTTCCAAGATTTCCAAGTTGGTCTGATCCTTAAACCGCTGGCGCAAAAGTTTAATTAACTTCTGGTCGAGCTCCACCGCCAACACTTTACCGGCTTTTTGTACCAACTCGGTGGTCAAGGTGCCGAGCCCCGGCCCGATTTCCAAAACCGCGTCGCCCGGCCCCAGATCCGCCGCCGCCACAATGGCTTCTAGCGCCGCCTGATCAACTAGAAAGTTCTGCCCCAAACGGTGATTCGGAGTGAGGCGCTCGGACTCAAGTAGTTTTTGTAGATCGTGAATGTCGGTTAAAGACATAGGAAGATTTAAGATTTAGGATTTAGGATTTAAGAATGGTCGGTAACCAGAGTTTAAACATCTAACCACGGTTAGAATGTCCAATGACCAAATCCCAATGTCCAATCAATGTCCAATGACCAAAGGTGGTAATTGGACATTGGTCATTGAAATTTGATTGGTCATTGGAGCTTGGATATTGGGCATTTATTACTAAATCTTAAATCTATTTTTATTGTTCCCGCTCGTAAAACCACGATCCTCCCCCGAACCACCTTCACCACCGTCGACGGCTTAACCTGCTTCAGCCTGCCACCATCTAAAATTAATTCCGGCTGATCTGGCTGTCCGGCAAACTCACGCCGCACTCCCGCGGCCGAGTAGATTTCCGGCCGGCCATGGCGATTCGCCGAAGTGGCAATCAAGGGTTTGCCCGCTAATTTAGCTAAATCTCTAGTTAACTTATTACCAGGCACCCGAACGGAAAGCCGCGGACTGACAACCAGCGACAACGGTCCGGGCCAATACTGCCGCGCTAGTTTTAACTCCGCCGGTTTGAGCTTAAAAAACTTCTGAACTTGCGCCAAATCAGCGGCTACCACGGTGAACTTACGGTCGCGGCGATTCTTAATCCGAAGAACCCGCCGAATCACCGCCAGCGAATCAAAAACTCCCCCCAGGCCGTAAGCCGTGTCGGTCGGAAAAGCGACGACACCGCCACGGCGCAGGACTTTCACCGCCGCCCTAATCCCTGGTTTGTCGGGTTTAACTAATTGCATAAAAACATTAAAACATAAAAACATTAAAACCAACTAAGAACATGGGCTTTGTTTTAATGTTTTAATGTTTTCATGTTCTAGTGCTTTCCAAACCATTTCCCCGTTTTTTCCAGTCCCCCGTCCAGCCCCACCTTCGGCCGCCACCCCAATTCCCGCCGCGCCAGTCCGGCATCTAGGCAACTCCATTTTTGTTCCCCCGCCCGTTCCGGTTTAGCAATCGGCTCAGTTTTTATCCCCATAATCTTGGCAATTTTACTGAATAACTGGTTAACCTCGGTTTCCCTGCCGGTGCCGATATTGAAACTGCCCACCGCTTTCTTTTTCATGGCGAGAATTAAAGCCCGCGCCACATCCTCCACAAAAACATAATCCCGCGTCTGCCGACCGGTGCCGTAAATCATTGGCGGCTGGCCTTTTAAAAGCTGACCGAAAAATATCGCCACGACGCCGGCCTCGCCGTCCGGCCGTTGGCGCGGGCCGTAAACATTGCTGAAACGGAGCGCCGCGTACCGCAGGCCAAAAATCTCGCGATAATATTCCAGATAATATTCGGCCGTCAGTTTACTGATGCCGTAAGGCGACAGCGGCTGAGCCGGATAGCTTTCTTTGGTCGGGATAAACCGCCGCGGCGCGTCGCCGTAAATCGCCCCGCCCGAGGACGCGAAAATAAACTTCTGGGTTTTATACTGCCGGCAGTTTTCCAAGAGATTAATCGTGCCGAGAATATTGGTCTCGGCGTCAAACCGCGGATCGCTAACTGACCGCCGGACATCCATCTGCGCCGCCAAATGAAAAACCACCTGCGGCCGAACCGCTTTAAACACTTCCCGAAGTTTCGGGCTTTGAATGTTAAGGCGGTAAAATTTGGCTTTCGGATTCAGGTTTTGTTTGCGGCCGGCCGACAAGTTGTCCACCACCGCCACGCTATGGCCTTCTTTGACTAGCCGGTCGACGAGGTGGGAGCCGATGAAGCCGGCGCCGCCGGTAACGAGGATTTTCATAAAAGAAAGATTTAAGATTTAGGATTTAAGATTTAGGATTTAAGAATGCCTGTAGATTAGCATCCTACGATATAACTCGGTTAAAATCACATAACACATAACATGGAACAAGGGTGGTTATAGGTTTCTTGTTATGTGTTCCATGTTATGTGATTCTTTAGTTTAAACATCAATTATCGCCATTTCCTAAACTCTAAATCTACCTTAACGCCGTCAGCGCCGCTAACACCACCACCCCGCCGGCCGCCACCACCGATCCCCAAACCTGGTGAGTTTTCAGTTTCTCGCGGTTAACAAAAATCCCCAGGATAACCGTCAAAACAATATAACTCTCGCTAATCGCTGTCGCCACGCCAATCGGAATCAAAACCATTGCCGCGGCAAAGGCGATCCAGGCGAGATTATCAAACACACATTGGGCTAAAACCACACGATATTTTTTCTTTAACTCGTGGAACATCGGCCGGAAGCGGTGATTGACCCCAAGATAAACGAGGCAAACCAGAGTTATAAAAACATTCGTGAACCAGATTACCAAGAGCGGCGAAGTTTCCCGACTGCCGAGGCCGGTCAAAAAGTTAGCGAGCGCCATGGTCACTGCGCCCAGGCCCGCGAGTATTACACCCCGTTCCAAGAGGCGCCGATGGTAAAAAAGATAATGGTGGTGGACGGTCACCGCCAGCACAATGCCGATAAAAATCACTAAAATTAATAAAAGCTGAATTAAATCAAGGTTTTCGCCAATAAAAATCGCGCCGAGCGCCACGGTTAACGGCAGTTCCAGGCCAAGTAAAGGCTCGACTACCGCCAATTTGCCGTCTTTTAGGGCGCTGAAGTCAAACAGCGCGGCAAAAGTTAAAACCACTGACAAGACTAACAAAATAATCAGGCCGGTGAGCTCCAACGCCATTAAACTCGGCAAGATAAACGGCGCCAGCACCACCGCACCGAACAGACAAATCGCGAACAGGCTTTCCCAAACGCCCAGCGCCCGCGCCGACCGTTGAATAAAAAAATCGCCAAAACCCCAAGCCAACAGCGCCACTAACGCTAAAATAACACCTAATAATGACATAAAATAATGAAAAGTTTAAAAATCAAAATGGAAAATGACAATTTAAAATTAAAAATGTCTGGTAGACTAGTTAATTCATTAAACCGCCGAGAAGCTGGCAATTTTACATTTTACACTGTCATTTTCCATTTTGATTTTTACATTTTGATTTTTTTCAAGTATGCCTCCACTAACCCGCCCAACTCGCCGCCCAACACCCCATCCACATCTACTGTCTCATAGTCACTGCGGTGGTCTTTGACCATTTTGTACGGCTGTAAAACATACGACCGCGCCTGATTGCCCCAAGCCGCCTCGGTGAACTGGCCGCGCAGTTTTTGCCGCTCTTCTTCCACTTCGGTTTGGTAATACTGATATAGCTTTGACTTGAGGATTTTCATGGCTGTTTCTTTGTTCTGGCGCTGGCTCCGCTCATTCTGGCAGTTAACCGTGATGCCGGTGGGCAGATGAACGATTCGCACCGCCGAGTCGGTCGTATTAACGCTCTGGCCGCCATGGCCGCCGGCCCGGAAAACATCGATCCGCAGATCGTCGTCCTTAATTTCAATTTCTTTGACATCGTCTAGCTCCGGAATCACTTCCACCATGGCAAAAGAAGTATGCCGCATTTTCTCGGCGTCAAAAGGGGAGATGCGGACTAAACGATGGACACCGCTCTCGGATTTCAGATAACCGTAAGCGTAGCGGCCGACAATTTCCAAAAACGCGGCTTTAATCCCGGCTTCCTGCCCACGCGAGATATCTAAAATTTTAACTTTAAAACCTTGCCCCTCGCTGTAACGGGAAACCATCCGGAGGAGCATCTCCGCCCAATCCTGCGCGTCTACCCCGCCGGCGCCGGCGTGAATCGCCACCACCGCGTTATTCTGGTCATATTCGCCGTTAAAGAGCACCAGAAACTCCAACGCCGCAAACTCTTTCGTTAATTCCGCCAGTTTAACCTCCACTTCCTCGCGCAGATTAACTCCCTGGTCCGCCTGGTCCAAACTGGCAATTTCCAAAAGGTCACTCACCTCTTTTTGCAGTTTCTCCCAAGATCCGACTTGGCTTTGCTTACCTGCCAACTCTTGCCCCAAAGCTTTAGCCCGGCTCTGATCCTGCCAAAAGTCCGGTTCCCCGGCTTGTTTTTCCAACTCCGCAATTTCCAGCTTAACCTTATCCAACTGCAAAAGCTGCCAGGTAGCTTTAACCTTAGCGGCGAGTTCTTTGATTTGACTGACTGCCTCGGCTTCTTTCATAACTTACTTACTTATTTGGCTAAATCTAAATTATTTTTTATCCAACCCTAATTCCGCTTTTAAGGCATCAACAATACCTCTACTCAATGAACCCATAATAGCTATGGCCAGAATCTCCACTGGCTGACCCTTGGCGCCAGTTATCACCAAACGGCATTGCGAACCAAACTGATCATGCTCCGGTTTGGCAGTTACCTCAATATTGCCTAATTTTCTGACTTCGGCTAACTTTTTTAATAATTCCCTAATTTCTAGATTATCCATCTCCACCCGACGGTCTTCGGCTACCCCGCTGAGAGTAAACTTGGTTAATTCTACGCCACTGGCTCTTTCTAGCTTAAAATCCGGTTGAAGTATATTTTTATCCGCCAAAGCTTGTTTAACCGCGTCTTGGGCGCTGCCACCCATAATAACGCCGCCTAAAACCACTAAATATCTCTCTCCGGCGATAACTACCTCGGCTTGTGGGCCAAAAGTGCCATGCCAAGTCTTAACCTGAATATCTATATTTTCTCCTAAATTCAATTTGCTAACCGCGGCGGTGACTTCTTGGCCTAGTTTATTCAGCCATTCCGTGGTCTTTTGGTCAAAAGCGTTAAATTTATTTTCCAATTTTTCTGCGGCGCCGGGCGCGGCTGGCGCTTCCTCGGCGCTGGCTTTATTTTCCAGACCGCCAAACAGCGCCAACGCGCTAAATAATGTTGCCAAAACCTTTCGCCTGGCGTTGGGCGAAGCCTTGCCTAATCTATCCAATAAGCCGCCGATAACGGTTTTAGCCTCTTTGCCATTGCCTGAATCAATAATCGCCAAAGCCTCTCTGGGTTTAATCGTTTCTTGGATAACCCCTCTCGCCTCCGCCTCGCCATCACCGCTTTCAACTCTTTGATCTGGTTGACTCGCCTCTGCCTCGCCAATCGGCACTTCCTGAGTATTGCCGTCCATTTTAGGTATTTCGTTAAAATTCATAGCTTTACAAGGTTAATTATAAAAAAATAGTTTTGGCTGGCTACCTCGGCTTCTTTCATAATTATCTTAATTTTAGCACAAAAAAAACCTTTCTGAAAGGTTTAGAAATAAAAAAATATGGACTAAATCACTTACTGGCGGCTTCCGCCTTTTCAATGCCATTTTTTATTTTCTGAGCCAATTTTATGACTTCCGCCGATAAACCGGCTTCTTTCGCTAAAGCGATTGGATCGGCCCGGCCGACACCTTCCTCCCATTGATAAGTCATTTTACCGCCTTTACCCTCCTTAGCTTTTAAAAAGCTGACTGACGGCGCTAAATTATTGGCCCGCACCACCTCTAAATCGCGGGAATGGATGGTCAGAATGCCCATGCCGCCTTTTTCCGCGTTATGCTCCAACATGGCCAAAACTAAGGAAATCGCCCCCAGCGAATCAGTGGAAGTCAAAATTTCATCCATAACTAATAAATTTTTATCTTTTGACTGTTCAACCTCTGCGGCCACAGCCCGCATTTCTTTTTGCCCGCGGCTAAATTGGGCCTCGCCCGCTTCTTCCGGGATCGACCTCAAAAAAGTCAACTGGCGGCGCATGGAGTAACGGCCGCCGGAGACAAAACCAAAACCGGTATTTTGCGCCAGTAAAGCGTTAAGAATGGCGGCTTCGGCGCATTTTGATTTACCGGCCGCGTTTTTGCCGGTCAGAATAACATTGGGTTGATCAGGAGTTAAAACCAAGTCAGCGCCCACTACCTTGTTTTTATTATTATAACCACTATGACGGCACAAGTGAGGATTGCGCATCTCCCGAAACTCAATGGCATTATCCTCGGTTATTTCCATGGGTTTTAGCTTCTTTTCCAGAATCATCGCCGCAAATATCAGCAAATCGCTAAAGGCGTATAACTTTCTTGAAAAACCCTCAACTAATTTGCCTTTATCAGCAATGTCACTGCAAGCCCTATCAAACTCCTCAACCGAATTAAAACCAATCGTTTTGGAAAAATTTAGGCCCTTGGCGTCATAAATACCTTTAGCCAAACGACCTTCTAGCACCTTGATAAAATTAGAAAATTTATCCCGAATGCCGCTTTGCTCCAGTTGTTCGCTATGGCGTTTTAGTTCATCGGACATCTGGTCTAGGTCGACCTGCAGTTCCCGCATAAACGCCGACTCAACCCCGCCACCGGCTAAATTTTCCTTGATGCCGTTAAGCTGGCGGTCAAAACCGCTTTTTTTATAAAAATCAAGATAGAAAAGGTTAAATTTTAAATCATCTATTGCCTCCCTTAAACTATCAGAATTATTAATTTTTAATAATTCTTTATCTAGATCGGTTCTCAAACTGTCGGCCAAGCCTCTTAGTTCCTGTATTTTAACTCTTTGCTCAATATTCGACTTTTCCCCACCAACCTCCGGGCCGACCAAATCTTTTAAAAAATCCTGCCGTAATTTTAAAGCCACGCCATCCAATGGCGTTTTTTCTTCTAATAATCTTCCCAGCCGACCGGCGGTTTTACCGGCATTTTCCTGACCGTTTTTTCTAAGATATTCATAATAATCGCCGTCAAATGTCGGCGCCAAATAATAATCAATTAAATCGTCTAGTTTTATTTGTTTTGCCGTTGGTTCATCAATTATCCGCTCACCGCCGGCAAAAGCCGTCTCTAAAGACCGGCCAGGCAGTTTTTCTTTGACTTCACTGAATTCGCCACTCTTAATTTTTTCAGGTTTTTGAGCAATCTTTGGCTCTTGCTCCTGACTCGGCGCTACCACCGGAAAATCGCCTTCTCTGACTATCATATTTTTATGAAAATTAAGTAACTAAAGTGATTTTACCACAAAAACCAGCTAAGTAAAAGCTAAAAGGCTAACAAAAAAATGGCTCGTTTTCAGCCATTTAACTATATAACCATTAAACCATTTTATATACAACTACAGCTTTAACCCGCCGCGGCCCAATAACCCTTGGTATTGTTTCAGTAGATCGGAAATAAACGGCGGCAGATAGATAATCGCCAAAATCACCGGCACCACGATTAAAAGCAGGCGCAAAACCGAGATAATTTGCCCCCAAAAGAGGTAGTTTTTCAGTTTTTGGGTAATTTGATAAATCTCCTCGGTTTTCCGGAGATTCTCTGCGAGTAACTTTTTTAGATCATCGTCCATATAATTAGTCCTGAGTCCAGAGTCCGAAGTCCAGAGTGAGTTTAGAGCTAATGAGCTAAAAGCTTACTCTGGACTTCGGACTCTGGACTAATTTTACCGCACTTCGCAATTTTGGACAAATTCCCGAGCCACCGTAGCCAGCTTTTTCAGTTCGGAGTTGGTAAACGACCGTTCACCCACCAGCTTCTGGTCATGGAGTTTGCCTTGATTCAGGAAATTTTGGAGATAATAGCGCTTGGCGCCGCGGATCAACTCTGCCATCGCTTTAATTTCGCTAGCCGAATGCCAGGCCGGCAAAATCGTGCTCCGGAATTCATAATCCACGCCAGACTGCATAATCAGCTTGATGCTGGCTTTAATCGCCGTGGTAGCGGCGCGCACGCCCGTCACGCGGTTGTAGCCCTCGGGCGAGGCTTTAATGTCCATCGCGATGTAGTCTAGGAGGTTATATTTAATCAGTTCTTTCAACATCGCTGGATTGGTGCCGTTGGTGTCCAGTTTAATTAGATAACCCATTTTCTTAACTTCCCGGATAAACTCGGGTAAATCCGCCTGCAATGTTGGCTCGCCGCCGGTGATTACCACCGCGTCCAGGACTTTTTGCCGCTTTTTAAGAAACGCCCAAATTTCTTCCACCGTGATCGCCGCCGGCGCGGTCGCATCCAAAAGCTCCGGATTATGGCAATAACCGCAACGGAAATTACAGCCTTGAGTAAAAATAATCGCCGAAACTTTTCGCGGGTAGTCGAGGAGCGAGGTTTTTTGGAGACCGGAAATCTTCATATTAGCTTTTTAGCTTGTAGGTTGTAGGTTATTAGGAATTGAATCGTGACGGTGTTTGTTGATAAAAAAGCGGCTGGTTTAAGATTAAAGAAGGTTAATGGCCTACAACCTACAAGCTAAAAAGCTACCAGCTAACAAAAAGAGGCCTGCCTCGGCCAACTTTTTGTTTTTGTTTTTGTGGGTGTCTTAGTGAAGACGGTTTAGCATGATTCGCACAACTGTTTGTTGTACTCCTTGCGGTCGGCGTATTCGGCTTGTTTGCCGCGATTCCACTGGCCGACCGGGCGGAGGTAGCCCACCACGCGGGAATACACCTCGCAAGGCTGGCGCTGCATTTTATTCGCTGTCATATGGTTTGATTATTTATAATTTATTAATATTTAAATGTTTGGTGAAAATTATCAGTTCAATAAGTTTAAAGGGTTTTATGGCTTTATGGTTGAATGGTTAAGCTACTGCCCAACCATAGAGCCATAAAACCATAGAACCATAGAACCAGTACAACTATCCATCTCACACAACCTCCTAACTAATTCAGCGATCCCACCGGTAACTCCTCCTTGCTTTCCACCCCCTCAATATAGCCAATTTCCTCATCGCATTTGGGGCAGAAATAATGCTCGCCGGCCAGATAGCCGTGCTTGGGGCAAATGGAGAAAGTCGGGGTGATGGTGTAATAAGGCAAGTGGTAATTGTAGGCGATTTTCTTGACCAAATTTTTGGTCGCTTCAATCGACGGCAGTTTCTCGCCGATAAAGCCGTGGAGCACGGTGCCGCCGGTGTATTTGGTCTGCAGTTCATCCTGCAGGTCTAGGGCCTCAAAAATATCATCGGTGTGGCTGACCGGCAAATGGGTGGAATTGGTGTAATAAGGGTCCGCCCCGGTTTGGTAAGCTGCTTCGTTAGCGACAATAATATCCGGATATTTTTCTTTGTCGTGCTTGGCAAAACGGTAAGAAGTGCCCTCGGCCGGCGTCGCTTCGAGATTAAAGAGATTATTTGATTCCAGCTGATAATTGCCAATCCGCTCGCGCATAAAGTCCATTAACTGTAAAGCGAGCTGGTGGCCTTCGGGTGAAACAATATCCTTGCCAGCGCCAAGGTAATTAAGTAGCAACTCATTCATGCCGTTGATGCCAATGGTATTGAAGTGATTTTTCCAGTATTCCTGAAAATGATCTTTGACGCCGGAAAGGTAAAAAGCCGAATAAGGATACAAACCGCCTTCCGTGTACCGCTCCAAGCTTTTCCGTTTAATATCCAGGCTCTCCCGCGCCAAGTCCATGACTTTAGCGAGGCCGGCCTTTAGCTCTTCGACTGACTTGCCGCGATTTTGGTAGCCAACGCGCGGCAAATTAATGGTCACCACGCCAATACTGCCGGTCAGCGGATTGGCGCCAAACAGGCCGCCGCCGCGCCGCCGCAATTCGCGGTTGTCCAGGCGCAAACGGCAACACATTGACCGCGCGTCTTCCGGGCTCATTTCCGAGTTAACAAAATTGGCAAAGTAAGGAATGCCGTATTTGGCGGTCATTTCCCAGAGTTTATCGAGAACCGGGTTGTTCCAGTCAAAATCTTTGGTGATATTGTAAGTCGGAATCGGGAAGGTGAAAACCCGGCCCTTGGCGTCGCCTTCGGTCAGCACTTCGGCAAATGCCTGGTTAAAAATATCCATTTCCATTTGGAATTCACTATATTTTTGCGCCATCATCTGGCCGCCAACAATCACCGGCTCATCCCGGTAAAACGACGGCACTTTCAGATCCAGGGTCACATTAGTAAAAGGCGTCTGAAAGCCCACGCGGGTTGGCACATTCATGTTAAAGAGAAACTCCTGCAAACACTGTTTGGTATCATGATAATTCAAATGATCATAACGGATGAAAGGCGCCAGGAGCGTGTCGAAGTTAGCGACCGCCTGCGCGCCAGCGGTTTCACCCTGCAGGGTGTAGAAAAAATTAACCAGCTGGCCAAGGGCGGTGCGGAGGTGCTTCGCCGGTTTGCTCTCCACTTTGCCGGAAGCGCCGGAAAAACCACGCAAGAGCAAATCCTTTAAATCCCAACCGCAGCAATAAGCTGCCAGAAGCTGTAAATCATGAATATGGAGATCGGCTTTGGTGTGAGCCTCGCGGATCTCCGGCGGATAAATTTTGGTCAGCCAATAATGGGAAGAAATCGCCGAGGCGACATGATTATTCAGCCCCTGCAAAGAAAAACTCATGTTGCTGTTTTCTTTGACCCGCCAATCAACTTGTTTGAGGTAACCTTCAACCAAGCTGTCGGAGTCAATCATCGCCTGCAAATTGCGGATCTGCCGGTGCTGGTCGCGGTAAATAATGTAGGCTTTGGCGGTCTTGATCAACCGATTGGTAATCAGGTGCTCCTCCACAATATCCTGAATTTCTTCCACCGCCGGGATTGACCGCTCATGAAACTTTTTATTTAGCACCTCCACCACCTGGTCAGCGATTTTTTCCGCCTGTTCCGACGAGCCTTCGCCCGTCACTTCCATGGCTTTCTGGATCGCTTTAGTGATTTTAGCCTCGTCAAACTCGGCAATCTCGTTGTCGCG
>JBAZBH010000002.1:0-98936 GCA_041671565.1 Patescibacteria group bacterium | reverse complement strand
GCGTTTGACGATTTTGGTGATTTTGTTGCCAGAATAAGCTGCCGTCATAGAATTTATAGCTAATTAATTGCCTTATTATTTGCATCATTCACATGTAATTCGTAGTATTCGCATCGCTTTCCAACCAGCTGATTAATGCGACTACTATAAATTACCCGCAAATAACTTAAATAACTATAACAATAAGTTAATTTATTTGTTTTTATCTAATAATTTGTTAAGCTCTTGCTGGAAAGTTTTGACATCTTTAAAGGATTGATAAACCGAGGCGAAACGGATATAGCCGACTTGGTCCACCCGCCGCAGCCGTTTCATAATGATTTCACCAATCTCGGAACTCGGAATCTCGCTGCTTTTGGCTTTAACTTGAATGTCGCGCTCAATGTTATTGATCAATTTATGAAAATTTTCTTCGGTAATCGGCCGTTTTTCCAGCGCCCGCCGCAAGCCCTTTTCCAGCTTTTGCCGAGAATAAGCCTCTTTGCGGCCATCGCGTTTCTGGACCGCTAAACCCAAGATTTCCACCTCTTCGTGGGTAGAAAAACGGAAACCGCATTTCAGGCATTCCCGACGACGGCGGATAGAAATGCCGTCAGCCCCGGTGCGCGAATCAACTACCTTGGTTTCGTCATGATAACAAGCCGGACAAATCATAATTTTGAGGTTAAAAAAACAACCTACTGAGGCGCTTTTTCTTTCCCCCTAAAAATAGCCCTAAATTCGGCCGAAATCCCGGTTATTTACCTTAGCTAAAAGGACCGGCCGCGCTTTTTTTGTTTTTTTCAATCAACTCAATATATTGTGTTTCTTATTTAATTGTAGCACTAGATATAGGGCTGTCAAATCTTTGGCAAAAGCCAAACCAGAGGGCTAAATTAGTGCCTTTTCCTAGTGTCGTTTTTTGCTCAGAAACTGAACTTTATTTTTTGCTTGTGGATAAGAATAAAAGGGTTAAAAAGTTAAGAGGTTAAAGGGTTAAAAACGCCTAATTTTTTACCTCTTAACCCCTTAACCTTTTAACCTTTAACCTGAACCAACTAAACCATTGCCTTTTTAAAATTATCCTAATATTTCCCTTAAAATCTCCTCTAACTCCCCTGCCTTTCCCGGCTGGAATAAATAGCCATTAACCCCCTCTTTAACCATTTCCGGTATACCGCCAATCGCCGAGGCAATCACCGGAATATCATTTTGCAAACAGGAAGCAATAATCGTTGGCGAATTTTCATAAACCAGCGAGGACACCACTGTAAAATCAGCCTCTTTTAACTTTTCTAACAATTTATCTCCTTCCAACCGCCCATAAACCTTAAATCTTTCATCCCCCGCCACCAAACTTTTTAGCTCCTCCAATTTAGAGCCATCACCGACAATTTCCAATTGCCAAGCGCCTGCTCTTGATTCATGATTCATGATTCTTGATTCTTTCAATGTCTTAACCAACCATATCACCCCCTTATGCCTCTCAATTTGCCCCACAAACAAGAGTTTAACCTCGTGGCCGGTAACTTTAAGGTTAAGTAGCTTAACCGGCGGCAAAACGCCAAAAGCCGGCTTAACGGTTTTGCGAGAACCCGGGAAAAACCCTTTAGCAGTATAAAAATCCAGGAGCCACTTTGACGGGCTGATCACTTCGGTTGGCGAACCGCAAAGGCAGCGGCAAAGCGCTTCGTAAACCGGCCAGCGCCTCTCTTGGCCGTAAACTAATAACCCTGACGGCACCGCCAGTTGAACATCGTGCAAGGTGTGGCTATTCTTCAGCCCCAAACTGCTGATCGCCCGCCAAGTTAGATAGCCGAGTCCTTTCAAATTATGTGAGGCGACCAAATCCGGTTTTTCTTTTTTCAAAATACCTTTAATGGCAAAATAAGAGTGAATATTAAATAAGTCAATCAGGTGCCATGGCAACCTCAGCCAGAACGGCTTTTGGTTGATATTGATGAAAGAAAAAATATTCAGCGGGTAAAAGCGGTAAACTTTAATACCGTCAACCATAACGCTTCGCGGTTTTAAACTGCCAAAACCGGCCCAGGGACCGGCAGTGATAACCAAAACTTCGTCACCCTGGTTTTTAAACCGCCGGGCTTCGGCCGCGGCCACCACTTCGGCTCCCCCGCGGTGGTAGGGCGAGTAAAGGCTGTTGATAACACATACCTTCATAAAAGCACAGATTAGCACAGATTAAAACAGATACTCACAGATCCGTGCTAATCTGTGCTAATCTGTGTAAATCTGTGCCGTTAGTATATTTCCTTCCGATAACACTCCTCGCAATAAACCTTCTCCGGCCGGTCGGGGGAATAAATTGATTGCATTATTTGGCCACACTTTAAGCATTTTCTCTCATAAAGCCGCCGCGGATCGCGCAATCGTGTCCGGTCATCATAACGGCATTTCCAACACTTTTCTGGTTCGGGCAGGTTCATTTTTTGGTAGAATGACTTTTCTTGGTCAATAATTTTAAAATTCTTGCCGCAAGCCAAACATTTAGGCAATTTTGGATCAACTTTTTTAATTTCCTCCTCCTTCCATTTAAGCCCCCGATTTAATACTTGATCTTTAGACAAGGGATAATATTCTTGAGCGACCGATTCATTATAACCAAACGGCGATAATTTCATGGGGAAAAATTCACCCCATTCCCCCGTTATCTGCATATGTTTAATAATTTTTTGCTTAAGTTCCAGATATTCATTTTGAGAATATTGTTTATTCAGAATACAAAATTTTTTCTTATTAAGGCCAACGCAACCAAAACAGTCTTTGGAATTATTACAAAAATCACAATAACATAAGTGGCTGTCATCATAACAGATTGAACAACTTAACAGATTATAACCCTGGTGAATGGCATGAGTTTCGTAATTTAATTCACCTTTCCATGACTCGTAGGTGTCATAAGAATCTTTATACTCACCAATGTCATAACAATAACTACAGCCAACGGACTCGGTGGCATAATACGAATTCTTAACATCTTGGCAATTAACTATCTGGTTGCCGGTAGAGTGATCGCTTTTTTCTATTCGCGTGTATTTATGAATTGCCCGGCTTTGTATATTTTCTAATAATTGTTGCCGTTTTTGCTGCCAAGCCGAATAAGTTTGAGGATAGAGGTCTTTTAATTTATTCTGGTATTCTTCCTGAGAATATGCTTTATTTTCAATGCAATACTGGGCGTTGCGTAAATTCCAACACATCAGACAATCGTGACAACCATGGCAATCATAGAGTAGAGCCGAATCATAACAATCTCGGCAATAAAATAAATATTTTGAATTATAGCAGTTCCTAACATCAAAACACTCATATAATAATTCGCATTTGCGCATATCATAGCAATCAACACAATCTTTGCTTTCTAAAATAAAATTAGTGCAATAATACAAATCCTCTGATTGGCCGACATTGAAACACATGTAGCAGTTCTTATTATAACCGCCGTGATTAGTGTAGTCGCTGTTAGTGGAATTTTTATCTAATAAAGCTGGCCGCGGAACTGCTAACTGCAATTTATAAAACTGGTCAAAAAATGTCTGAGAAAAATCATAGTTCCGCCCGGCAGCCAAGGGGTCCCACTTATCAGTCCACCAAACTTTGGGATCAAAAACTTTATATGGCTGATCTGGCGAATAATTAGAAATGATATCCTTACCGCTAAAATCGCACTGTCGTAGATAAAGATGGCTGACATTACGCCACGCCAACCGCCGTTGCTGCCGGCAATCCGGGCAAAGTGTTGGTTCGGGTACGCCAATCCGGCCGTAGAACGCGCGGTCCTCGGGGTAGATAGTAAAGTTGGATTGACAGTTTTTACAGCTAGGCATAAAACACAGATTAACACAGATCGGCACAGATAGTCACAGATCTGTGCTGATCTGTGCTAATCTGTGCCCATCCGTGCCGTTAATATATTTCCTTCCGATAGCACTCCTCACAGTAAACCTTCTCCGGCCGTTCCGGCGCGTAAGTCGTCTCTATCTCCGCGCCGCATTTGGCACATTTTCTTTGGTATAACCGGCGGGGGTTACGGAGCAAAAGCCGCGCCTGATGGCGGCATTTGAAACATTTTTTGGGATCCGACAGATTCATTTTTTGGTAAAACTTTTTTTCCTGGTCAATAATTTTGAAGTTTTTGCCGCAAACCGAGCAAACCGGCAATTCCGGATTAACTTTTTTAACTTTCTCTTCTTGCCAGCGCCAACCTTTCTGTAATACCGCCTCGCGGCTCAAGGGATAATAATCAAACACCAACGGTTCATTATAAGCAAACGGCGAATTAGCAATCGGGTAACTTTCGCCGAACTCGCCGGCCGCCGTCATTTGTTTGATAATTTCCGCTTTTAATTTATTATATTCAGCCTCACTGTATTGTTTATTCAAAATACAATATTGCTTGTGCCGCAAGCCGATGCAACCAAAACAATCCGAACAACTATGGCAACTGTCACTATACCAGATATTGTGCGAAGTGCGGCAATAGTAAGAAAAAAAGTAAGCATTGCCCCAGCCGGCGCTGATGCATTCATAACCCAGCTCCATGGTGTCAAAACCGGCGATATCATAACCGTCTTTAGTTCGCAAACCGTCATAGCAATAAGCGCAATCTTTGGCCTCCTGGACATCAAAACTCTGGCGGACATTATCGCAGTTAAAGAGATGATCACCGGTGGCGCTATGGTTGTGTTGGCCGGCTAAATTGCGGCGAATCTGCTGTAATTTTAATTTATTAAATTCCTGCTCAATCACTTCGGTGGTCAAGCCTTTGATTTTACTTTTATATTCCTCTTCCGGATATTTTTTATTAAATAGGCAGTGGTCTTGGTTGCGCAGGCCGACACAGCCAAAGCAATCGTGGCAATTGCGGCAATCAAATAGATACTGGCTGTGACTGCAATCACCGCATAACTGGCTATGAAAAACTTCATAGCAATTGATGCCATCAATCAGCTCGTAACAAAATTCGCATTTGCGGCAATAAGCAGTATCAACGCAATCTTTGTTCTCCACCAACCAAATGCCATAGTAACAATCTTCATTATAATTGCACATGGTGATGAGATAGGAATTTTTGGTAAAATCGGCAAAATTGCAATATTCGGAATTAACGGCGTTATTATTAATCAGCGTCTGCCGCGGCACTTTTAACTGCAAATCTTTGAACTGGCTAAAGAATGGCCGGCTAAAATCATACTTTTGGGCGAAGTTTTCCCCGCCCCATTTATCAGAAAACCAGCAATCTTGGCAATAGACCTTATATTTATCAGGGCAAGCCGGATCATACATGGAAATCATACTCTTGCCGCATAAGTCGCACGGCCGCTGATAAAGCGTCATATCGTTTTTATAAGCCCATCGTCGTTGTTGCCGACAATCGGGGCACAGCGTCGGCTCGGGTACGCCAATCCGGCCGTAGAACTTTTGGTCCTCGGGGTAGATGGTAAAGGTGGTTTGGCAGTTTTTGCAGCTAGGCATAAGTAAGATAAAAACTTAAAGATAAAAACGAAAGACAACAACGCAAAAGTAAAAACGGGGAGGTTTTAAGTTTTTAGTCTTTGTTTTTCGTTTTTCTCTTTTATCTTTTAGTTTTTAATTTGTTTATATATTATCTCGATCTCCTTAGCAATATTCCCCCAATTATACTTCGCCACCACCTTTTCCCGCCCGGCCTGGCCCAGCCGTTTTGCCAACTCGCCATCGGCTAAAATCTTTTCCAGCTTACTAACTAAATCAGCGGCGTCGCCCGGCTGGACTAAGAAGCCGGTCTGCCCATCATCGATCACCGTCCGCACGCCGGGCAAGTCCGAGCCAATCACCGGCTTGGCGCAAGCGCCGGCTTCCAAATAAACCAAGCCAAAAGCCTCGGAACGGTTAACCGACGGCAAGACAAAAACATCAGCCAGGTTATAATGCCGCGCCAAATCCCGGTCGCTCAAATAACCGGCAAAAGTCACTCGATCCTTTAGCCCCAACTCTTCGGCTCGCCGCTCATAAAAATCTTTGAGGTCGCCCTTACCCACCACTACCAACCGCGCCGGATTTTTTAGTGTAGCCGTTGCCGCGAGAAGAATATCCAGGCCCTTAAAATAATGCGCGGTGTCTAAGGCGGCCGTAAATAAAATTACTTTTTCGCCTGGCTTCAACTGATATTTTTTTATTAATTCGCTGTCAGGCGGCGTGGGCTGAAAAACCGCCGTATCCACGCCGAGCGGGATTTCCACAAACTTATCAGGAAAAATACTCAACCACGGCGCCAAACGAGAACTGGCGGCGTAGTCGCGCGAAGTGATAATGATTTTGTCGGCCGCCCGGATAATCCCCGGCATTAGATATTTGGCGTGCCAGTTAAAAACCCGGCGCCAAATGCCCTGACCCAAAACATCCATCTGATAAAGTAAAACCAGTTTGGTTTTCCGGGGCTTGATTTTCTTGAGCCACCAAAGCGGCAAAGCGCCGCCAAAAAACGGATAGTGCAACTGGATAATATCAAAGTCGCTGAGTTCCCAGGCCAGTCGCGGACTCCAAGCGCCCAGACCATAGCTTAACCAGGGCGCCACGCCGCGGATGGTAAAATTTTGGAAATTAACCAGCCGATCCTTAAAATGCGGCGTAAAAACCGTCACCGCGTGGCCGAGTTTAGCGAGCTCCAAACTATAATGATAAGCGGTATTACCCATACCGCCTTTATAGGGAGGAAAAGTGCAAACTACTTGGGCGATCTTCATAAAATCATTAAAACATTAAAACACAAGAACATTAAAACAAAGAGACGGCGCCGGAAACTGTTTTAATGTTTTTATATTTTAATATTCGCTGCCCCCACCTACCAAACAATCAACCTCTTAACAATTTGCCAATATATTTTCATCACCGGATTGCCGATATATTTAAGCAGCGGGTTATTAATCTCTTGAAACTGGATTTCTGAGCTTAAATATTTAACCAAATCTTTGTCTTTAACTTTTCTTAGATTATTGATCCGCCAACGGCGTTCTCTAAGATAATCCCAGCTCTGGCCCTTTAAAAACCAGGCGTAAACCCGCAGCTTTTCTTTCCAAAATCCGCCCTTGATCGCGAAGAGGAATAAACCGAGTTCCATCGCCAAAAGCATCGGCGCGATTAATATTAAAGTTACCGGGTGGAAATCGGTAAACAAAAAAATGAAACGATTCCGCTCCATCCAGAAATACTGCTTGATGCTTTTGACAAACTGATATTTATGATAAATCACTGAACGCGGCGCCAGATAAACTTTGTAGCCGGCCAAAGTTATTTTCCAACTGAGATCTAAGTCATCATGATACATCCAGAAATTTTCATCAAATAATCCCGTCTTTTCCAAAACATCTTTGCGAAGTAATACTGAGGAACCGGAAAAATATCCTTTGATTTCTCGGAATGGAAGCTCCTTAAATACTCCAATATCCTGATAGCCGCCGGCCGAAAAACCAAAGCCTAAATAATGCAGGCTGTTTCCTAGACTATTAATCTTATCTTTTTCCGGATAAAGCATGATTCGTGATTGAATCGCCCCCCAATTTTCCGCCGTTGCCGCGGCCTGAAGCAGTTTTTCCAAAAAATCCGGCTCGACTTCCGTATCCATGTTTAACAAAACCAAATATTCAAACCCTTCGGCCAAAGCCTTTTTTATTGAATCGTTATTGCCCTTGGCAAAGCCATCGTTGGTTTTGTTAGTTGTGATTTCAACCTCGGGCGCGATTCTTTTTAATAATGCCACCGACTCCGGAGTTGATTCATTATCGGTAAGAAAAACCTTAAAAGTCGCGCTGGTCTTTTGCGCCCGCACGCTGTCAATGCAACCTTGGAGATATTTTTCCGCGTAATCATGCCAATTTGGGGCGATGATGACGGCGACACGATTGATCATAAAAAACATTAAAACACCAGAACATTAAAACATTAAAACAAAACTTGATCCGGTTTTAATGTTTTTATGTTTTAATGTTTTTATTGTCATGATTATTCAGCGCCGTTTCTCGCACTACCTTGGTTATTTCCCCCTCCACTTTTTCCAGTTTCACCAGCACCTTAAACACCAGATAAAATAAAACCAAAACTGAGATATAAACGAGCAGGTCCGCGCCGCGCTCCACCCCGACGAAAGTCGCCAGTTTGTCCGCGCCCTGCGGCAAGGCGACCGCCGCGCTGACCAGTGCCCAAAACACCAGCCAACTCGCCAGCTCCCGCCCGCGGAGTTCTTTTTTATAGAAACGGACCGCGGTCCGCAGAACCACGAAGAGGATGAAAAGGAGAAGAATTATTTTGATGGCCATAAAAATTTAAATTCTAAATCCAAAATTATAAATAACAAATAAATCATAAGCATTAAATCAATAAATTCTAAACTCCTAATCCGAACCGTTTATTGCTTAAGATTTCTGAATTTATAATTTATTTGTTATTTATAATTTTGAACTTATGATTTATTATTTAGTCCTAAATCATCCCACTAAACTCTTTTTGATTAAATCCTTTAAAATCTTCATGGCCGTCTTCGCTCCCCGGCCGTAACGGTTGTAAATAATCTCCACCGGCACTTCACGGTAAGGCAATCTGAATTTAGCAATCTGGCTTTGGATTTCCGAATTGTGCGCCATTTCATCTTGAGTGATCCGAATCTTTTCAGCGGCGCGGCGAGACAAAACCCTAGTGCCATTATGCAGGTCAGTAAGCTTTAGGCCGGTAAAAAGATTGTGCCAGGGAATAATCAGCTTAAAAAATATCTTCTTGCTGAGCGGCAAATTCTTCGCTGTTTTGCCCAAAAACCGCGAACCCAAAACCACTTCCACTTCACCCGCAGCAACCGGCTTGATCCATTCCGCTATTTCTTCGGCTTGATGCTGGCCGTCAGCGTCAAAATGGACAATTATCTCGGCGCCGCGGCTGAGCGCGTAATCCGTGCCGGTCTGAAGGGCCGCGCCTTGGCCGCGATTAAGCGGATGGCGCAAAACCGCCACACCGTTCGCCAGCGCCAAATTGTAAGTCTCGTCAGCCGAACCGTCGTCCACCACCACGATATTATCTGCCGGATAATATTTTTTCAGATCGCTTAAAACCACGCTGATATTTTTCGCCTCGTTCCACGCCGGCACTACCACAAACACGCCATTTTTCTCCCACCCCTGATTCATAATTCGTCATTAGTAATTAGTCATTAGTAATTACCTACGCGCCGACTTTGCCTTTTTCCGCCCGAGTGTAGTCAATAGTTTTTTGCAAACCTTCCTGGAGCGGCACCACCGGCAGCCAGCCTAGTTTTTCTTTAGCGAGGGTAATGTCGGGTAGTCCCAAGGGCGTCATAAATAGAAGCGGATCTTTAAAGACAATCTTGGAAGCTGAGTCGGTCAACTTAATAATCAACTCGGCCACTCCATAGATATTATGGTCATCAATCCCGCCCAGGTTGATTGGCCCGGATTCTTCCGCGGCCATCAGACGGACCGCGCCATCAATCACATCAGCGACATAAACGAGCGACGAAGAAAATGTTTTGTCACCGTAGATCACTAAATCTTTTCCCTCTAGCGCGTCAGTGATAAAATCCGGCAGCATCTGGCCATCAAACAATTTCATCCGCGCGCCGTAAGCGCGGAAAACGCGGACGATCTTGGTGTCTAGCCCGTAAACTTGGCGGTAAGTCACCACCGCGGTTTCGGCAAACCGCCGGCCTTCATCATAACAAGCGCGGGGCGAAAGAAAATTAACATGACCCCAATAATCTTCCTGAAAAAATTTAACATCATCGGTCCGACCGCCGTAAACCACCGAGGAAGAAAAATGGAGAAATTTAGCGTTATATTTCCGCGCTATTTCCAAACCGTTCCGCGTGCCCCAACCGTTGGTTTCTAAAGTCCGGATGCGGTCAGTCTCAAAATTCTTGACCGAAGTCGGGCAAGCGAGATTATAGACTTCCGCCACGCCCTGGACTTTGACTTTGAATTTATCCAGCTCGGGAAAGCCGTCCAAATCCAGCGGCTCGACAATATCATGCTTGATAAACTCAAAATTGGGGTTGGCGAGCAGATGGTCGATATTCGCTTGCGTACCCGAAGTAAAATCGTCAACGCAGATAACTTGATTTTCCTTAATCAAATAATCGCACAGATGCGAGCCGAGGAACCCAGCCCCACCCAAGACCACAATGTTTTTTTTGTTGGTAGACATAAAAGCAGTTATAAAGTTATAAAGTTAAAAGTTATAAAGTTAGTCGAATTTTACTTTCAACTTTATAACTTTCAACTTTCAACTTATTTAAAGGTCCAGCGCCGGTGCGCGGTCAGGCTCCAAGCGATTGACAGTAAAATGCCAAAACACTTGCCCCACAAATCATAAACGCCGAATAAATCCACCGCCGCGAACAACGACGCTTCCACAATCAATAGCGCCACCAAATTGACTGCCATAAAACGGCAATATTCCTGCCAGTAATTGCGGCTTTTGCCGGCGCCAAAAGTCCAATGCTTATTGACTATGAAGCTGAACAAGCTGGCAAAGGCGAAGGCAATAATATTGGCGGCTAAATACCACTTGGCCCAAAATTGGAAATTACGCGTCAAGCTGAGATAAATACTGAAATCCACTGTGGCGTTAGCAAAGCCGACCAAACAAAATTTGACCAGCTGCGGCCCGAGCGGAACTTTTATTTTAACCTCATTATCCACAAGTTTAAGGCTTAATCTATTATAGCAACATTTACTCCACCCGTATAACCTTGACTAAAAACGCTAAAATTGGCTTCAATTTGGCCAAGGCCGTTGACTAAATTAACTACCGGATCGCCGCTCGCTTGGCTCGCCGCCAGGTCTAACCAGCCATCGCCGTTATAATCGCCCGTTGCCAAAGTTAGCCCACCCAGATAGGCCTTCTCGCCAACTAGAAAATCTTTCTTCAACTTACCTTCTTGGTTGAAAATTTTGACCCGCGGTTCAGCGCCGCTTTCCGGCGCGGTAATAATCTCCGGCCGGCTGTCGCCGTCAATATCGCCAACAGCCAAACTGAGACCGCCGGTGAATTTCTTGTCCGCCACGCTAAACTGCCGCATTAGCTTGCCCTGATAAGTCCAAATTTGAACCGCTCCCGCGCCGCCTTTAGCCGACGAGAGCACAATTTCTGCCTTGCCGTCTAAATCTAAATCGCCGAGAGCGAGATTAACTCCGCCGACAAAATTCTTGGAATTAATTTTAATTTGATATTTGACTTCTCCTTTCTGGGTAAAGATTTTAACCGCTTCTTTGCCGGCAGTTTGCGGCGCGGTCACGATTTCCGCCTGGCCGTCAGCGTCAATGTCTTTGACGGCGACTTTAACGCCGCCGCGGTAAGTGGCGTCATAAGCCAAAAACTCGGTTAACGGCGTACCCGTCTGACTGAAAATCCGCACTGCCGGCTCGTGGCCCGCGCCCGGCGCTGTGACGATTTCTTTTTTGCCGTCCTGGTTGAAGTCGCCTAAGGCTAAATTAACGCCGCCCCGCCAATCAGTTTCATAAGCCAAAAATTTATTTTTTACCACACCCAAATTAGTTAACACCCGCACTTCCGGCGCTCCGGCGCCAATCGGCGCTACCACTAACCCAGGGGTAACATAAGCCCGCGGCCAACCCGCCGCCTGCCAGGCTAATTCCTCGGCGTGGCCGCGGCTATACTCGGCCGCGGCTTTCACCGCCGCGCCGGCATTAACCCGGCCGGCTCCCAATTTGCCGGCATAGCGGGTGCTACTATAATCATAACCCAAAGGATCGGCGGTAGTAGTGATAAAATTAAGTATTTGATCCGGCGAAAAATTCTGGTTGATCGACTTAATCAAAGCCGCCACGCCGGAAACCAGTGGCGCGGCCGAAGATGTCCCCCGCCAGTCGCCGCCGTAATAAGTTTCTAAATCAGTGTTCGGGCCGCGGTAGGCTTCGGTGGAATAAATTTCTTCGCCCGGCGCCATAATGTCCACACACTTGCCGTAATTGGAAAAGTCCGACCGCTCATCAGCCTGATTGGTGGCGCCCACGCCAATAATCATATTTTGCCCATCGGCCGTTTGATAGCAAACCGGGTAAAACTCCGTCTGATCCAAGTCAAAACCATTAACCCCGTGATTGCCGTTGCCGGCCGCCGCCACAATCACCACACCGGCGCGGTAGGCTTTTTCTAAAATCTGTTGAAACTCTAAAAGCGGAAATTCACCCTGAAAGCTTAAATTAATCACCTCGGCGCCGTTATCAATCGCGTATTGCACCGCTGCCAAGGTCGGCGGCACGGACGCCATGCCCCAGTTGTCCAAAATCCGCAGCGGCATGATTTTTGCTTGCCAGGCCACACCCGCCAGGCCACGCAGATTGTTACCCACCCCGCCGATCAAGCCGGCCACCATCGTGCCGTGACTCAGCGCCAGCGGGTTATACCCTTTAGAAAAATCCGGCGCCGGATTAGCGTCTTCATCTACAAAATCATAACCGTTAACATCATCAATATACCCGTTGCCGTCATTATCAATGCCGTCGCCCGGAATTTCGCCGGTATTAACCCAGATATTGTCCGCCAAATCCGGGTGTTTAACATCCACGCCGGTATCCAGTACCGCCACCACCACTGCCGGCGAACCGGTCGTATAATCCCAAGCTAGGGGCAAACTCATCTTCTCTATCTGCCACTCGAGAAAATAATCCGGGTCATCAGGCTTGAGCGCGAGCGCCGGACTGATTAGGCCAAAAACAAACAAAAAAATTAAGGCGAAGACGGTGATTTTCTTAGGTTGGCGGTTAAACATATAGCGTTATTTTAGCTTAAATTTGGGGAAAAGTCCAAGGGGAGGGAGAGACAGATTTAAGATTTAGGATTTAAGATTTAAGAATGTCGATAATTAGTGTTTAAACTTCTTACAGCGGTTAAAATGTCCAATAACCAAATCCCAATGTCCAATCAAGCTCAAATGCCAAAAGTCGGTAATTGGACATTGGTCATTGGACATTGATTGGTCATTGGAGCTTGGTCATTGGGCATTTATTCTTAAATCCTAAATCTTAAATCTCCCTAAAAACCCCCTTTCGGGGGCCTTAGTAAAAATTGGCTAAATTAAACCGTCCGCCAAACTAGAGCGTGATTTCCGCCCCGTCCGGATAATACTCCCAGTCCGGCACCGTGATAATATTATCCCAGTGATAGCCGAGACCTAAATATGTCGTTTCATTGGCAATATGCCGTCGCTTCCCGTCCGCTGTCAAGAGAAACACCTCGGGATAGGTGGCGTATTTAATCAGCGTGCCGGCCGGATGAATGTAAGCCTTGGTAATATCGGCGCCCGCCGGATAAGTGGCCAACTGCGCTTCGGTGACCAAATTAATCTTATTCCATCGGTAACCAAGGCCCTCAAAAACCGCGCCATCGCCAATCCAGCGCTTGCCGCCCTCGCTGACGACGAAAACCTTGGCGTCCGCGCCTTTGATCAGATAACCGTCGCGGAATTTCACCGGCTCGCCATCGGCGTAAGCGTTCAAATCAACTGTCACCACTTTAGCCTGATCATAACCCCAGGAATTAAAAATCGCGTCACTGGCAATCAAGCACTTCTGGCCGCCTTTGATCAAGTAGATTGAACCGCCAACGGTTGTCTGGGCGAGAACGCCGTCAGCCAAAGTTACCGCCACGATCGGCGCCTCAACAGCCGGCATTTTAACCGTTAAACCGGAGCTCTCGGCTGAAAGGTTATGGCTGTCGTCGCTACTTTTAATTTTAATAATATAACTGCCAGCCTCAATCTTTTGCCAATCATAACTCCAAGTGGAGAAATCCACCCCGGTATTAACCGCCTCGCCCCAAACCAGGCTGGCCTCGCTCGCGCCAATCCCCAGGCTGACTGAGGCGGTGTGGCCGCGGCCTTGGTCGCGCGCCTCGCCGGTAATCAAATAATTGCCGCCAGCCGCCACCGTTAAACTTTGCTGCTCGGTTAAGTTGGTAATGATCGCCTGCGGCGCCCATAAATCGGTAATGGTAGTACTGACCGCCGAAGTTTCCGTATTAAAAACCGGCAAGGCCGGGCCATTGACCCCGGAAGTCATAAAAATCCCGGTTTCACCCAAATCATAAACGCTGTTACTGTTATCATCATTTAAAGCCGGCAGATAAAGTTGGACGGTTTTTCTCGCTTCAATGTAGTTTTTGATATCCACGGTGATAAACAGCCGCTGTCCGCCCGCCGGTATTGCCAGGCGCAAACCGTTGAAATACCAGCTGTCATTAAAAAAACTGCCGGTCGCGACTTCTTGGTCAACTCCCCAGCCCTGCCAGCCCGGTAAACCGCCGTCGGCCCACAGTTTCACGGCCGTAATTTCAAAGCCGTTTCGCGCCGCGCCGTTATTTTTGACGGTTAAAGTATTCAGCGTGTCGGCCTCGCCAGTCGCCCCGCTTTGGTGCTGCAGGGTAAAATCCAGCGCCAGATTATTCCAAGTGCCCGGATAATAATAGTCCGTTGTTACTTCGTTATTCAAAACGCCAGTCGCCCCCAATGCCGGGCTGACTGCCAAAAAGCTGAGTAGCGCCGCCAGTCCAAAATAAAGCTTTTTCATATTTTTGTTTTAGTTCACGCTGATTATTTATTGACAATTATTTATAATCCACGGGATTCATTTTCTTTACCCGATTGGAAGCGATGCGAATGCTACGAATTACATACGAATGCAACGAATAAAGACCAGTAAATTCGTATCATTTGTAGTATTCGCATGTAATTTGTAGCATTCGCATCGCTATTCAGCCGCATGGTTAATAAGAAAAACTTCAATCATTAACGAACCGCGGATAACCGACCCAACTGGTGATGATTAAAACTTGACCGGCCGGAGAGCGTCCAAAGCCGACCGCGCGCCGATATTCTGCGGGTTAATCGCCAAAACTTTTTCATAATACAGAATGGCATTGGCGATATCGCCGACATCTTCATAATAAATCCCAAGCAGAGCGTAAAAATCTTCGCTTGACCCTGGGTCGGCGGACAGCCCGCGTTCCAAAAGCGCCGGCACGGTGGTATATTTGTCTTTCAGCTTATAATGATAAATGTTAACCAATTCGCGGTAAGCGCTAATCCACTTGGGATTATTTTCAATAATTTTGAGATACATTTCTTCGGACTTTTTGTAGTCGCCGAGTGAGTAATAAGCGTCGCCCAAGTTGTTGAGAATCAGCGTGTCATTCGGCCGGAGTTTTAAGGCTTCCAAATAAATCTTAATCGCGCCCTCCAGATCGCCGCCATAGTTCCGCAGGCGCGCGAGATTAACCAGCGCTTCCGGGTCTTTTTGGTTTTGCTCCAGTTTAACCACGGTTTCTTCGTATTTGGCTTTTTCTGTCTCAGTCAAAGTTAATTTATCAGTTGAAACCCAGTCCACTTCCGTCTCTTTAATATTGGATTTCCAGACAAAAGTGCCAATTAAAACAATAAAAAACACCCCTACTAAAATAAGCGGCCAGCGTTTTTTAATGATTTCTGACATAATTGGGCTTACTAATTAACTTTATTAGCACTTCCTATTCTACAAAATAAAAGGGGGTTTGTCTAGACTGAAGATAGATTTAAGATTTAGGATTCAAGAATGTCAATAATCGGCGTTGAAACTCTCAACCATGGTTAGAAGTTCAAAATCCAAAGATTCAAAGTTCAAATCAAGTTCAAATGCCAAAAGGTGGCTTCACGGTTAGCCAAGAATAGCATTTGATTTTTGAACTTGATTTGAACTTTGGATTTTAAGCTTTGAACTTCTAGCCCTGGCTTTTGGTTTAAACATCAAACGCCAACGCCTAATTTCTCCCAAATAAAAACCACCCAGCACATGCCGGGTGGTTTTTGTCAGCTTGACTAAACAAGACGCTGACGAACTTGGTACCGAACTTTAGAAGACTAGCGAACCGCCAGCCACCGGCAAGTTCTTGGTCAAAGCGGCATCCACCGTATTGGCGGAAGCATTCTTCCAAGAGACGCCGGAAGTGGTGTGGGTAACGCCGCCGACCGTGAATTGCAAAGTCTGATTAGCAGTGGTGCAAGCCGCATCATCGCCGATCAAGACAATGGTCTTAGTTTCACCCGGAGCGATTTCCAAGGCGGTATCAAACGCGCCGTCGGAATCATGGGTGAGAACATCAAGGTGAGCGTTATTTAACCAAGCAGTGCCAGCCGCGAAAGTCGCATAAGTGGTGGCGAGGTCAGCGCTCTTCAAGTAAGCCGCTGTCGTACCAGTGACGGTACAAGTGCCGCCCTTAGCGATTTCCAAGTTGACAACCGTAATGGTGTCACCGGTCGCAGTCAGGTTCAAACGCAAGACCTCTTTGGCAGTGCCAGCAGTGGCCGTGCCAGAAGGCGAGGCGCTGTTCAAAGAAACAGTCAACACGCCATCATAGAGGTACATGATTTTGGAAGCTGAAATGTTACCGGCGCCAGTGCCCAAAGTGTCGATATTAGCTTCAGTAATAACACTACCGGAAGACTTACCGGTCGCGACGATCTGGTAACTGCCAGCCACCGCGGTGCCGTTTTGAGTGGTCCAAGTAGAATCATCGCCGTTGACATCGCCCAACCCGATTTCGAGGGTCGCGGCATCAGTCAACTGAGTCTTGTCAGCCAAATCAACCTTAATGGCCAAAGTGGCATAACCGTCTTTCGGCACCACGAATTCCGTCGCGCCAAAGACGACATTAGCATCACCACCGGCGTTCAGCGTGTAACCGCTGGCGGCGCCGATCTGAGTGCCATTGAGGTATAACTTCACCCGAGCCACATTAGCGCTGGCAGTCGCGCTGGTGGTGGCAATATACAGGGAAGTCACTGAGACATCTTCATATGAAGCCTCAAATTTGTAAGACATCATCGCATTGCCAGTCGTGCCGGCAACATACTGAGCCGCGGCCGCCATATCCGCTGAAGGAGTAACCTTCAACAAACCAGCCGCCTGCGTGCCCATGGCTTGACCCGTACCGGAGTAAGTTTCACCAATCGTCTGACCGGTAGTCCAGCCAGTGGCGACAACATCCGGCGAATCATCAATCTTAAAGGTGTGGGTGCCCACCGCAGTAGTCGTATCCGCCGGGGCCGAGGCCACATCAGCCTTTAAGGTTAAGCGAGAGATTGAAGAATGACTCACCCGAAGCGGAGTCATAAAGGTGAAGGTAACCGTGTTGGCGTTCGTGGCTGTGGCATTGGAGGTGGCCAACGCGATATTCTGAACATCGCTGTCAGAATTATCCGGGTCGCCCCAAAGTTCCAAGTTGAGCAAGTCGGCATAAGCCGCGCTGTTGCCCAAAGTGTCAGTCACTATCACGCTGGAAATTTTCGCGTCTTCGCCGCCGCCAGTCGCGTTCAGATCAAAGTAAGCGAAAGTTTGATCCTGTGCGTTGGCCACGACCGAGGCCGCGACCGGAGTCGCCGCCGTCACCACCACCAAAGCGCCGCCCAAAATCGTCATTTGGTTGGCCGATACCGCTCCAGACGGAGGGGTAACGCCGACAGCTGAAGTGGTATAAGTGGTTTTGCCGGAATTGCCGCCCTTAGCAGTAATCGTGTTAGCCGGCATGGAAACCGTTATTTTTTCTGCGGCCAAAACCGAAGAAGAAATATTGGCTTTAACATAATAAACCGAAGTGCCGGCCGGAACTGTATAAGCGTCAGTAAAGGTAAAGGTTTCGGCAGTATTAACGGTGGTGGTAGCACCATCTTTGGTGCCAGCCACCAGGACGCCGTTAGCGTCATACAAACCAATGTTGGTGTAGTCAGCTGCCCGACCGGTAGTAGCGGATTGGCTATTAGCTGGAGTAAAGGTCAACTGAGTAGAAGTAACATTGATCGGCTCACCTACCGCTTTATAGTCAAAAGCGGCTAAGGTGACCGCAGAGCCACCGAGCGGAATGTTGCCAGTCGCCGGAGTAAGCGCGCTCTTGTTAATGGTCAAATAACCTTGGTTAATGCCCTGAGCTGTCATTAAGCTGGTGAAAGTGCCAGCGGTCGGGGTAATACCAAAGCCATAAGATTGACCAACAATCATCATGGTGTAAGCCACACCATCATGCAGGTCAAAAGTCAAAGTGCGGCCAGCGCCGCCATTTAAGGAAGCCTTAATTGACAATTCCACGAATTCGCCTTTCTTCACCAAGACATTGAGGTTACTGAAAACCGCTCTGCCATTGGTTAAACCAGCGACGGTGCCCAAAAGCACGCCGTGGGTGTCATCATAAAGCTTGATATCTTTGACATCGCTGTCGCCGGCCGTGCCGTTGCGAACCGCGGTGATCTGCGTCACCTTTTCATCTTCGTTAGAAGCGGTGATCTTCACTTGCGTGAAGCGCACATCGGCGGCATCAGTATCAACAGTCAAATTGCTGTCATTGCGAGTGCCCAAGCTGCCGTCATCCAAGGTGGCCGTACCAATGGTAACATTGGCAATAGTCATCTGGTTGCCCTGCACCGGGAAGGTGCCGGCAATCGAAGCAGTGGAGGTGACATCGCTAGCTGAAGCTAAACTTAAGCCAAGCAAATGACCCTGAACCGCCGTGCCGGTAGCCGCAATCGTGCCGGCGAGAACCAATTTCTTGGTGCTGTTAGCCGGAACGCTGATGGACAAACCGCTGAAAGAAGCAATGTGAGAGGAGTTCAAAGATTGGGAATTGCCAACCTGCACGCCGTCCAAAAACAATTTGACGGAGCCAAAGTTAGCATCGCTACCTAGGCCAACGCGAGTGACTTTAACACCCGTGACAGTGGCGCCATCGGAGCCAGCTGACAAGTTAACATAGGTAAACGGAACATTGTTGGCCAAGTAAGGCACCGAGGTCGAGCCTGGGGTGTCAGAAGCCAAAGCAACATTCAAAGAACCAACAGTCGGAGTGATAACACCGCCGGTGCCGCCAGTTTGGGAAGTATCCCGCATGGCGTTAACCGCGCCGGTAATATCAGCGCCGGAAGTATAAACCAACGAATCAGAGATGGTGAGGACATCGCTCAATTTCAAGCGATTAGCCGTCATCGCATCAGTCGTCAATTTTTGTTTCTGAGCGCTAGCATTCACATAATAAACATCAGCCGCACCCGCGTATTTGATCAACGCGCCTTCCGGATGAACATTGGAAGCGAGCGCCGAACCGGTGGTGTAGTTGGTGAAGAAAGCATCGGAAACATCAACTACCCGCTGAGCCCAGTTGGCTCCGTATAAAGTAACCGCGCGAGCTTCACTATCGACATGATGTAGAACGCCATTCGGGCCGACCGCGTAAACCTTGGGGTCAGTGGTGATTTTCACCAGCTTGGTGCCGGCGCGCATCAACACATTGGAACCCAAAGGAATCACTTGTAATTCGGCCTGGGTGAGAGTTTTCACCGTGGAGAAATCACTATACCATGAGAAGTAAGTGGCTTCATTCGGGAAAACATAGCGTTTGCCATTGGCATAGTAGTAGACGGACGACAGACCACTCATTTTGATCAAATCGCCTTCCACCGCCGCGGCAGAAACGCCCAGCGGCAATAAAGCCGCTAATCCCACCGCCCAGAAAATGGTCGCGACCACCACTGAGACAGTGAAACCTTTTTTAATTAAATTTGTCATAATAACCTTTTTTCTTTATTAAGCCTTTCAGTCAAGATTACCGCCCAATTGGGATGCGCTAACCTCGAGCCGAAATAGCTTTTATTTTTTTAATTGTGAAAACTTCGCCTGACGGCGAATCGACCTTGCGGGTCTTCACAGCTTCATTAATCGGTGAACTAGTCACCAAACTCTTTATTTGCCGAAACGCCGGCGAACCAAGAATTTGCTAACTACTTCAAGGTCTCCGCCGGCTCCACTTCTTTTATCACCGACGCGCCTTCAACCTCAACCGCCGGCAAAACCGGCTCAGTCAAAGCCGCCTCGGCGTCCCGTAACGCCTGGCTCGCCTCTTTTAATTTATTTAAAACGGAAGTTAAATCATTGCCCGCCAAAGCCGCCTGGGCTGATTCCAAACTTTGACCGCTTAAAGCTAATTCTTCCCGCGCGGTGGCTAAACGGGTGGCAGCCGCCTGCCGCTGGGCCTTGGCGCTAATAACTGATAAAGCGTTTTCTTGATTATTCGCTTCTTGCTTTAAAGCAGTTAATTTTTCTTTGGCTTTATTGATCCGTTCGCCAATAATCTGCTTGATCGCCTCCGGTGAAAGCGCCGCGCCGGCGAGCTGTTGTTTCTCAACCATAATTTCCAGCGCCTGATCGGTTGTCGCCAAAGACAAATCCAAAACTTCTTTGACCTGCTGGCCAAAGTCATTGCTTTGGGATTTTATCGCCTGCTCGCTCTCGGCCAGTGATTTTGAATAACCGGTGGTTTGGCTGTTAACCAGCGTTGCCAATTCAGCCGTTTTTTCCGCGTTGCCCTGGCCGGCCAATTGGGCTAAATTATTATTAACTTGCTCGAGATTTTTTTTGTAGCTGGCAAGGGTGTTTTTGATTTCTTTCTGCCGGCCGCTAGTTGGCTGTTCGGCGCTCAGCCGTTTGATCTCATCGAGCCGCTTGCCGGCAAACTCCATTTCCAGCTTGGTTTTATCTTCCGCTGAAGTGGTAATGGCGGACTGGACTTTCTCGGTGGTGATTTTAACATTGTAGAGAAGATCGCCCGGCAGACTGCGGTCCGCCCAGGCTGAAGTGACGGAACTGCCCAAAAGAAAGACGATAACCAAACCGACGGCCGTCACGGCGCGGACCGCGAGCCGAACCGGGAAAAGCACCTGCACCGCCTGCCAGCTGAAGTTGGCGCCGGCGCGGGAAAACAGCTCAACTGGCTTCGCTTGCTGGGAGCGGATTTGGGATAACAAAATCTCCCGGTTCCGCGACACCCATTCGATGTCCGGCTGGCCGGTTTCTAAAGATTTTAATTGTTTTAACAACTCGTGGTTATTCATGGCGGTGATTTTTTTCCGCTAGATTTTTTAGAGTCGTCAGCGCTCGGTGCGCGAGCACTCGGACATTGCCGTTGGTTTTATCAAGAACCTTGGCAATCTCCGAAACGCTCAGCTCGTCCAGATATTTCAAAATGATAATTTCGCGATATTCGTCTTTCAGTTGTTTGAGGTATTTTGCCAGCTCTTCCTGGTCCAGCCACAGCTCGGCGATTTTTTCCGCGCCCGCAGTCGGGTCGGGAATCTCGGCAAGAATTTCTTCCGACTCGAGCGCGATAGTTTTCTGGCTTTTTTGCCGGTAAAAATCAATCACCAGATTGCGCGCCACTTGATAAGTGAAGGCATTGAGGTTATCAACTTTCTTGCCGGCAAAAATGTACTCCCAAATTTTCAAGAATGCCTCAGCAGTTAGATCTTCCGCTTCTTCCTTTGAGGAAACCTTAAAGTAAATGAAGCGGTAAATTTTCTTTACATAGATATCATAAAACTGACCGAAGGCCTCTGGATCCTTAGTTTTTAGCTTCAAAAGCAAGAATTTCTGAGCTAAGAGATTAGGCATTAAATTAGACGCGAAGCTGCGTCAAGCGTTACACTTAAGAGCCTAAATAGCTAATTTTAGGTGGTATTTGGAGATAAAAACAATGCGGCTATTGTAGCTAAAAACAGGGCTTAAAGCAAGACGGTTATCCACGAATAATACAAGGTATAAATCGGTTTTAGTTGAAATTAACCGCTCAATAATTTTTAATTTAAAATTCCTAATTTTTAATCAATTTTTAAGGTTTAATTTTAAATAACCACGAACTTGGTTGGAAATTAAAATTAAGAATTAAACATTATAAATTCATTAAAAATTTTAAATTAAGAATTAGAAATTCCCTGTTATTTGTCCACAATATCGTAGACATAATCAATCAAATTTGCTAAAATTGAACTAGTTAAAAACCTAAAGATTATAATATGCCATTAAACTCCCCTATCCGCCTATCCTTATCCGAAGCCGCTAAAATCTTTGGTGTCTCCAGCAAGACCATCCGCCGGGCAATCAATGACAAAGAGATTGGTTATGTGGTGGTACGCGGCCGCTATCGGGTTAATTTTGACAACCTCCTGAAGTGGTCGCAGAAACGGCCGACGGTGAAAAATAAACTAGCCAAAGAGGGAATTGGTCAGTTTGTGGATAAGTGGAAGATCTCGGCCCCGCTCTACTCGCCGAACCCAGAGAGGATATCCACAGGGGAGGAGGCGAAAGAATAAACAAATTATTTACTTAATAAAAATACCCTCAACGCGTGTGGAGGGATTTTTTTTAATTATAAGTGCAAAGTTCAAAATCCAAAGTTCAAATCAAGTTCAAATGTTAAAATATGTAGTAGTTTTGGTCTTTGAACTTGATTTGAACTTTGAATCTTTGGATTTTGAACTTTAAACCGTGCAATACTAAAAACTAAATTTACTTTATAACAACAGCCTCCAAAGACGCTTCTTCCGCCAAAAGTTCTTTATAGACATCGCCTGTCTTCCGCGCGATATCATCCCAATTATAATTCTGGTTAATATAATCACGGCCGGCGGAACCGACGGTTTTAACCAAATCCGGCCGAGAAAGTAAAAGCTCTAACTGACTAACTAGATCAGCGACATCTTTATTTTTGAAACTAAAACCATGGTCTTTAACCACTTCCAAATTTTCGGCAATATCCGAAGACAATACTGCCCGGCTATAACTCATGGCTTCCAGGACCGACAAAGGCAAACCTTCGGACTCGGACGGTTGGACCACGAGATAAGCATGGGCAAACAACTGCTCTAATTCAGCGCCGCCTTGGTAACCGGTAAAAATAATCCGCGGGTCGTCCTTGGCCGCCTCGCGCAATTCTTTGACATAGTCATCGGTAAACGCCGAATCGCCGACAATCACCAGTTTTTTATCGGTTTTGAGCGCGCGGTAACCATCAATCAAATAATGGATACCTTTATGGCGCACCAGGCGCGAAACCGTCAAAATATAATCATCTTGATCCAGGCCAAACTTCTCAGCGAGAAGATTGTCCGCCACCACGGCCGGCTTCCAGCTGGCGCCGGACGGAATATACACGGCCTCGCAATTATAAATCTGCGAGCAGTAAAACTGGAGAGATTTGGAAACGGCAATAGTTTTATGGGCAAAAGCGCAGGCCGCCATTTCACCAAGCTTGAGGGTCAAACGGGCAAACCAACCCCATTTCTGGTGCTTACGGTCAATGCAGTGGAAGGTCACCACCACGCGAGCCGACGGCTTAAAAATCCGCGGAATAAACGACAGCAAGGCCGGGCCCACGCCATGATAATGAATAACATCGTAAGGCGCGAACAAAGCATGAATCGTGGCAACAAAGGTATGAGAAATAGCATCTAAGTGCTTGGTGTTAATGGACGGCAGGCTAATCAGCTTGATGCCCTGAAATTCTTTCAATTCCGGATCGCTATACCACGGCCGAGTGTAAACAAAAACCTGGTGCCCGTTTTTGACTAAACGCGCAGCCAGCTCTTCGGCGTGGCGCTCAATGCCGCCAAACTTCACCGGTATTCCTTTTTGTCCGATAAACGCGATACGCATAGACGAGATAGCTACTTAATTTCTTATTCTTTATTCTTGTTTTAACCACTTAAGAACTAAATGGTATGTGGTATATCGTATATGGGGAAACTCCCATATACCACATGCCATATATCACATTCTTCTGCTAATTTTAGCCATTTAAATCCAGCCTGCTTTCTGCTCTTTTGTGACATCCCACCTTACCATAAGCAAGGCCACCTGTCAATGTTTTTTGGGTCAAAAGTCCGGAGTCCGGAGTCCGGAGAATAAAGATCCCAGTTTAGAATTATTTAATGATTATTTTAGATTTAGTTAATGATTGATTAGGTATAATTAAACCATTAATTAATAACCTAAAACTATGCTATTCAAATCCTACCAAGACCTAATCGTTTGGCAAAAAGCCATTGATTTGGTCAAAACCGTCTATGAGTTAACCGCTTCGTTTCCCCAAGCCGAGCTTTTTGGTCTAACCACGCAAATCCGCCGAGCGGCGGTTTCTGTCCCATCTAACATCGCTGAAGGCTACGGCCGAAGATCCGACGGCGATTTTGCCAGATTTATCTTAATCAGTCGCGGTTCGCTAATGGAATTGGAAACCCAGCTATTAATTGCCAAAAGCCTAGGTTTTGGCAAGCCAGAGCAATTCCGAAAAACTGAAGGCCTGCTAATAGAAACTTCTAAATTAACCTACGCTTTTGTAGCTAAACTTAGAAGTTTTAAAAAATAACGCTCTGAACTCTAAACTCTTGGCTTTCTCTGGACTCTGGACTCTGGACTTTTATATTAAAAAGGCGGCGGGGAATGGTTCCCCGCCGCGTGTCGTGCTGTGAATAAAAGTGGCCGGACAGCCGGTCAATAATAGGCGTCGCCGCCGAGATTGACACTGCCGACACTGAGCGGCCGAGTAACGCATTCCTTCGTCCCGTCGGCATACTCCGTGCACTGCCGGAAAAGTAGCCCGGTCACGGTGCCGCCATTCAGGGCTTCCACGGCCGCGCGGCTCCAAAGGCCGGCCGTGATGCTGAACGCATCGCGAACGACCCGATTCCCGTTGATCGGCGGCCCAATCGGCTGAATCGTCCCGCCAATAACGGCAAAACTGGCGTCCAGCCAGGCCCAGCCCGAGCTGCCATCGGCCAGCCGGACGCGAATGGTGTATTCCAGACCGGCGATGGCTGAGGTCACGACAGGATATGAACCCGCCGCCGTCACGCCGCTCACCAGCAGTTCCGGGAAATTCGCGGGATCGACATAGTCGATCGCGACCTGAATCGCAATCACATTGGCCGCCGAGATAGGCGTGCCCAGCGAACTGCCATTCGCCGCCACATGGGAAAAATTCTGCAAATTGCCGTTGACAACCTGCAGATTACTGATCTCCACCGAGGTAACCCCGTCGAAAATCTCCGTCACCGTCGGCGGAATCGTCGTCGTGGTCATCCCCGTCGTGGTGGTGACCACCGTGCTCGTCGTGGTCGGCGGCTCAGAGGTGGTGGTCGTCGTCGGAGCCACAGTCGTCGTAGTAGGCGCCACCGTGCTCGTAGTGGTCGGCAACTCGGTGGTCGTGGTAGTCGGTGCCACCGTGGTCGTCGTGGTCGGCGCCTGAGTCGTTGTGGTAGTGGGTGCCTGCGTGGTCGTCGTGGTCGTGCCGGTACCGGCGGGATAGAGAATCCAGCCGCTGGTGCCAGTATCCGGATTTTCGTTCGGATCCGTATAGTACCCCGAAGGGTACAACGGGCTCCCGTTCCGCGTGAATGTCGGCGTCGGCGTAATGCCAGGACCAACCGGCGTGCCGTCGGCCTTGATAATGTCGACGGTAATCCGCACCACAGTAACCGGCGCGTCAGCCGCGGCAAAAATCTGGCCGGAGTCGGCGCTATAATTCACCGGACTTTCGGCATAAAAATCGCCCGGCGTACCATCTTCCCACACTTCACTGAATCGCCCATACTGGGCGGCGGCGGTGTACTCGGTAAGAGGCACCGACATTTTCAGATTCATCGTTTCTGCGACCGTGTCGTCGTCGCCGGTGTCGTCACTGCCATCATCATCAATCGCGTCGTCATCGATGTCGTCGCCGCCGTCATTGGTGTCGTCGGCGGTGGCTCCGTTGTCATCGTCATCACTGCTATTGCAAGCGACAACGCCCATCATCACGGTGATGATGAGACAAAAAAGGAACAAACTGCGTTTCATTTTCCTACTCCATGGTTTGTGCGCCTTTCTGGGGCGCGGTGATTCTAATTTTTTTGTTTTATTGCCCCAAAGGGGCGGTTTCTGAATTTTTCTAAGATTCTCTATTTTTTGACTCTGAACTGAACCCTTTTTAATTCCTCCTTTTGGTTTTTTTGGTTAAAAACAAAAAATGCGAGGAATCAGCGAGGATTCCTCCTCCCTTTTTATTTAGTGTGACATTCCATTGTCAACGAACTTAACGCCCTACCTTACCACGGTCAGAGATTTTTGTCAACTAAAAAAACCGCCTTTTCTGACAGGCAGAAAAAACGGCTAAAATTAGAGAAAAAGATTTAAGAATTAAGATTTAAGATTTAAGAATAAACTCCGCATTGAGTTTCCTTAAACCTATGGTTTTTAGTCTAAACGCTGGCTACCGACCATTCTTAAATCTTAAATCCTAAATCTTAAATCTCCCTTTTATTCCCAATTCACCACCCTCCCCTTCCCCCTCCCCAGCGGGTCAGAAAACAAGTCCGTGGTAATACTGGGAATGGTTTGGCGGAGTTCGCGGCCAGTGGTTTGGTCGCGGCCGGTGATAGTGATGTCCTCTAGTAAAACCGCCGGCCGGCCGATTTGGCTCGCGAGCGGGATTAAAGACAAAGCAAAGTTGGCGCTCTGCGGCAATGAGCCGTAGCCGGTGAGAGCCGCGGCAACGCCCGGCGCCCAGGAGATCTGGTTGGTTTTGGGGTCAAAGTTTAATCCGGCGCCGGCGCTGACACTTTCTTGGCCGGTCCAGCTGACATTCGGCGCGAGCGTGCCAACAACTTTAATCTCACTGACCGGATTGTAGCTAACACTCACCTGCCAAAAAATCCGGTACTTAGTTGGAATACCGACCGCCGGCGGCAAGGGCCCAACGCCTAGCTGTTCGCCTTCAGCAGTGTAATAACGGGCGAGGGCTTCTAAATCAAGACTGGAGCTCAAAAGATTTTTGCTCGCCTGCCCGTCAACCGTCACCGCAAAATCAACGCCATTCACCAGCAACGAATAATCAGCCACCGGCGCCAGTATTAAATAAACCGGCGGAGTTAAACCGGCAACAACCGTTTTGACGGTTTTAATTTTAAATTTAAATTCTTCACTTTGACCCGGTGCCAGCACGCCGCGCTTGCCCGGAGAGGTCTCGCCGCGTTCGGCAAAAATCAACTGCCGGTCGGAAAAGGCAAAAGTTTGATCACCCTTAACCGAAGTTATATCCCACAGCGGGCTGGTTAAATCTACGCTAATGGCTAGATATTTGATCGCCTCTTTTTCGTTATTCTGATAAACCAGACGATATTCCAGTTCCTCGCCCGGCAGCGGCGCGTAATCAGCCGCCTGGCCGATTAACTCGGCTTTAACGCTGAAATGGGCGTGAAAAATATTAACTGAAGTTTCTCCTTGATCCAAGAGCAAACGCCGACCGTCTGGCGCCTGGCCAAACAGTTGATAACCGAGGCGGCCGCGGTCAGCCTTTTCCGGCAAATTAAACCGAGCGCGAGCGGAAAAATCAGTTTTCTCCCCGGCCCCAAGCTCATTAAACGGCCCGACCGTACTGTCGATTATTTGTCCGCTATCGGCGTTAAGCTTAACTTCTAAATTACCCAATTTTTCCCGATAATTATTGGCGCAAGCGAGATTAAAATCAAACGCGCTTTGATTTACAGCGGTTTCCGGCATCGTCAATTGGCAACCGACTACCGAGCCGCTGATACGGTAACTGGCTGACCCGAGCCGCTCGGCTGACCAACTTAAACCGCTACCCTGATTTTCCTGAGTATAACTAAGATGGCTGAAAATTTTAGCCTCACTGCCGCTGTCGCCCCAAACTTCACCGGTTAATTCTAGCGCGCCGCCTTTCCCCGGCAAAATATCGCCGAGGCTGATCGCGCCGGTTTTGAGGTCATACCGCGGGTCGCTTGCCGTTTCGGCCTGAAAACTTACCGGCAAGTCCAATTTTAACAACGCGCCGCGCAAAACATCGGTTTTATTGCTGTTAAAATATCTGACCGCGATCTTAGTTTCACTGCCGTTTTGGACAATCTCGCTGACCGCGATTTCGGTCCTGACTTTGAGGGCAATCGCCCATTTAGCAAAAATCAGGTTTAAATAAAGATTGCCGAGGATCAAAACAACCACCGCCAAAAACATAATCAAATCAGCCACCAGGTGCTTGCGGTTGAATTTGTAGCGGACTTGATAGCGACGGTGCAGACGGCGGACGATGAAGCGCCAAGGGCCGAAGGTGAGATCGATTAATTTTGACATATATTTTAAATATAAATTTAAGCTGGTGGTAGTTGGCGTTTAAACCAATAAACACAAACAGAAGTGCAAAATCCAAAATCCAAAGTTCAAATCAAGTTCAAAAGCCAAAACTCTGGCACCTTTTGATCTTTGAACTTGATTTGAACTTTGAACTTAGGGTTTTGAACTTTAAACGATGCTTAGAAATTTAAACAACCTTAAAAAGTATTAAGACTACTAACCAGTATTTCCATTATCCCATCCCGATTGATGTCATTCACCGCCACTTCGGCGCCACTGCGGTTGGTCGCGGCGAGCGCCAACCAAGGCTGGCCTTGCATGACGCCGCGGCTGTTCCAGACCTTGATTTCGGCCTTTTGGCCCACGCCCGGCACAGTCACGATCTCCGCCCGGCCGTCACCGGTTAAATCACCCGCGGCAATTCTAACCCCGCCGCGCTGATTTTTGTCATAAGCAAACCAGCCGGCCGAGATTAATTTGCCAGCGCCATTAAAAATCCGCAGCTGCGGGCCGCCAGTCGCCGCGCCAACGATAATTTCACTGGCGCCATTGCCGTCCAAGTCACCCAGCGCTAAATTGACCCCGCCGCGGTATTTATCGCCGTAAACATAAAAATTTGGGCCGATGTTTTCGCCTTGCCAGTTAAAAATCTTCACCGCGCCAACTCCACCCGCGCCCGGCGCGGTTACAATTTCTTGCCAGCCATCATTGTTGGTCTCGCCCGCCGCCAGGCTGATCGCGCCGCGATATGCCGCGCCATACGGCCAGAACGCCTTTTCCAATAAACCGCTGGAACCGTAAATAGCCACCCGGCCGCCCGACGCCACCACGGTTTCCCACTCGCCGTCCGCGTCAATATCGCTAGTGATAATTTTGGCCGAACCCGCGAATTGTTTTTTGTAAGTGTAAAAGCCGCCCCGCTGGCGGACGCCCGTAGTATTAAACACTCGGACAAAATAACCGTTGGTGAACGGGCTGCCAATGATTTCCGAAAGCGGCCGCAAAACCATCAGCCCTTCGTTCGCGCCCAGACGGACAAAATTGATGCGCGAGCCGTCGTTAACCGCCCGATCTTGCCCGCCGGAGATTTTTTCCAGCTCTTCCTCACCCAAAATCGCTACTCGCGGCGCGGCAGTCGCATTAACAAACACTACCCCGTTCTCAAAATCCCGCCGCCAAAAGCCGCGCGCCACTGCCGCCGAGCTGTTATCTAGGTTATAAGCGGCGCCGGTCGGACGGCCCAGATCGACATTATATTCGTCATACCACCAAAGCTGGCTATGGTCTTCGGTGCCCCAGTCAAAACTGTAATAGCCGTTATCAAGGAGAGTGGAAGTCAGGCCAAAGCGCATCAAACGGTAATTATTCTCCCCGCCGAGATTTTGCGTGTTGTTATTAACCACCGTGGACTGCGGCGGCAGGCCGGTCCGCATAAAATCAACATAATTCTGCTGGTCGGTCGTCCAATCGCTCCACGACCCGCCCTCAATCAGCCGGCCGTTGAGCGACTCTTTAAACTCATTACTGCCGTTGCCAATAATGATCGCGCCCGGGCCTTCCAGTTGGCGCGATAATGCCAGCATTTTCCGCATGCCTGCGTTCCAAGCTTGATTAAGGACCGCCGGGTCATCTTTCTGACCATCGCGGTTAATGTCAAAATTGCCGTTGTTCTGCCAAGCGAGCGAACCCCAGACATTGTCATAAAAAATTCCATCCCAGAGCCCGGTGGACATCACTTGAGCGTGCATTAATTTCGGCAAATAAGTGTTCCAGCGGTCACCTTGGCTATTCGGCGCCGCCGCGTCAGTCACATTAATCATCTGATGCCCGGGCCAAAATGAGTAACGACTGCCATCAGGCTGTAGCATCCACCAACCATCTTGAATGCCCGCTAAAATCTGATGATAAGGCCCGGTTGGCGACTCGATTTGTTGATAGTCGCCGAAACGAAATTCCTCGGACAAAACATAAGCGAGAATTTTAATTTTAGGATTCAAGGCGCGGATTTTCCGAATCTGCTCCGGGCAAACCGTTTGCGCTTGCACGCCGAGAATCAACAAATCCCACTTGGCCAACTGCGGCACCTGATCGTCGGTGATCGGCGTCTCTAGGTAATAATTGGCAAGGCGCGGGAACTGCCTCACCGTGCCGGCATCAGTCGCTGTTTTAAAGCTAAAAGCCACCGCGAGCAGACTAGCCACGGTAAGAAGGGCGATGATATTTAGGCGGAATTTAGGCATGGCTCAAGAAAAAGATTTAGGATTTAAGATTTAAGAATAAATGACCAATGCCCAAGCTCCAATGTCCATCCGCCGATTCGGCGGACCCAATGACCAATGTCCAAGCCACAACGGGGTCGCTTCGGGATTACCACCTTTGGTCATTGGGCATTGATTGGACATTGGGATTTGGATATTGGACATTTTAACCTCGGTTATCGGTTTAAACACCGGATACCGACATTCTTAAATCTTAAATCCTAAATCTTAAATCTCTTATAGATTTCCAACAACCTCTGATAATGCTCAGCCGAACTATACCTCTCTTTAACCGCCTCCCACCCTTTCTCCCCCATCGCGCCGAGATTCGGTTGACTAAGAAGCCAGTTTAAACTGCGGCCGAGTGAGCCTTTTTCCGCCGGGTTAAAGATCTGGCCGACTTCGCCGGTCACCACTTCGGGGAGCGCGCCAAGCGACGAGGCGAGTACCGGCTTGCCCTCGGCCAACGCTTCCAATGCCGCCAAGCCAAAAACTTCGTGATAAAGCGACGGCACTACGACTAGGCGCGAGTGTCGAATCACGGCGGTTAGCTCCGGGCGAGCTAACTGGCCGAGGAACTTAACTCGTTCGGTCAAACCCAATTTTTGAACCAGTTTTTCTAAGTTAACCCGCTCCGGCCCGTCGCCGGCAATCTGCAAATCTGCATCAAACTCAACTTCACGGAACGCCCGGATCAATTCTTTAACGCCTTTATTGCCGCGGAGCGCGCCGGCATACAAAATATATTTGCCCGCGCCTTTAGCCGGAGTTTTGGCCGCCGGGACAAAATGCGGCAAGACAACCACTTTCTCTGGCGGAAAACCAAACTCCACCAGTTTATTTTTCAAAAACTGGCTGGGAGCGATATAGAGATCAACATTTTTCTCATAAATCCGCGCGAGACGATTAAAATAAGCCGCCGCCGCGCCAACGGCCGAAGCGCCAAACGAATCTTTAATGCAACGATGGAGTAAACAATTGTAAAACCGGCCGCCCTGGCATCGCTCGCAAATTCGACCGTGGGTATAGAGTAAATAATTGGGGCAAATCAGGTTGAAGTCATGCACGGTCATCACCACTGGCAAGCCGGCTTCCTTAAACGCTTCTAAAACCGCTGGCGACAGTTGATGATAGATATTATGAACATGGACAATATCCGGCCGAAATTTCTGAACCAACCGGCTGGCGTCGGCCTTGGCCTGCCGGTTATAAATAATCTTGCCGATTTTCTTGATTGATCGGAGCGAATAATCCGGCCGGCTAACATCAAGCTTCCCGGTAAAATAGTCCGCGTACGGGCTGGGGCGGTTTTTACCGTCAGCCATAGCAAAAGGCGCCACTTCGTGCCCGTGTTTCTCTAGTAACTCAATTAGATTAAAAAAATAACTCTCCGCCCCGCGGTGAGGATAGTAGAACTTGTGAACCTGGAGGATCTTCATAATTGGCGCTACTTTAAAAGGTCTTTATTCTAATAAACATAATGAGAAGCTCAAAGTTCAAAATCCAAAGTTCAAATCAAGTTCAAATATCAAAATTACTATCCTTGAACCAGCGTGAAGCCAATTTTGGCCTTTGAACTTGATTTGAACTTTGAATCTTTGGGTTTTGAACTTAAAACCCTAATTACCGAAATTATTTATCACTATTTTTAACCTTTTAAGCCATTTAATCTCTCTATCACCGTCAAACTGCCCAAAAACAGCCACAACCAAACCACATAAAGATTCAGGTCCAGATAAACGCCGAAGTTGGCGACAAAAAAGAAAACTACGACTAGGCTGAAAAAGCCAGTATACACCAGGCGATCAGCGGTTGGTAAACGCCGATAAACGGCCAAGAAACTCCGACCAATCTGCAGTAGCATAAAAAGAAACGCCAAAATGCCGGCCAGGCCCATTTGGACGGCAACGGAAACAAAGTCGTTATGCAGGTCGCGCATCGGAATATAATGTTTAACATCATCAACTTGAAAATTCAAAAGCCGCCCGAGGCCGACACCAAAGAGCGGGTTAGTTTTAAACCACTCCCAAGCCTGCTGCCACGACCGCACCCGCCAGTACGCGCTGGAGTCCTCCACTGCCGAGTTGAAAAAAGACACTACGCGGAGTTGCAGTGATTTAATAATATCGCTCCCGAGTAAAAAATTGCTGGACTCCCAGGAAGCGAGCCAAAACGACAGCGCCAAGATAAAAACCACCGCCATTACTCCCAAGCCAGCGAGCCGTAAAAACCGCCACCTTTCCGCCGGCCGATAAAACCAGAGCGTTACGCCGAGGCCAAGCGGCAAAGCGAGCCATAAATGCCGCTGGAGCGAGCCGACCAGGCCCAAGCCAAAAACCAAAAGTAAAGCTAAATATAAATAGTCTTGCCGGCTAAAGCGCCGCTCCGAACCGACCAGCCAGCTGATTAAGAGAATAATCAAAATCAAGAGATAAAAACTATGCGGCCCGCCGAGTAGGCGCGTGCCCCAAGTTGAGAGCGGCACATACTCAATCCACAGTCCGCGACCGGTGAGAAAACCGTAAACCACGAAGTAGCAGAGCGCCAGACCGCCGGCTAGGAGCGCGCCGCAAAACCGTCGCCACTGTTCCCTATTTAATAAGCTGTTAATCATCAGCCAGTAAATCACGCCGTAAAGCGCGAAGTTTTTAACCGTGGAAAAGGCAAGCGCCAAATCAATTTCTTTGGCAAAAATCGCCCGGATGAAATTCAAGAGCACCACGGCAAAAAATATGCCCAGTCCCCAGACTAATTTCCGGTTTGGCCAGACCGGCTTTTGCTCTCCGGCTAATAACCTTATAACCACCGCCACCAGCCAAAAGACAATAATCAAATCCAGTGGATAAAACTTAATCAGCTGGTCGCCCCAAGGAATGGACTGTAAAGTGAACCAGCGTTCAAACACCAGCGTGCAAAACACGATCACATAAGCGCCAATCGCCGGATATTTCAAAATCGCGATACCCACCGGCGCCAAACACAAAAGATACAGCCAAAAAAGATTCAGGGAAAAGTACCAACTGCCGAAAACAAAAAGACCGACCAGGGCGATGGACCAGATGGTTAATAGAACTTCAGAGTTGATTTTGGTGGCTGAATGAGAATGGGGCACAAAGAAGGATTTAAGATTTAAAACAATGACCAATGACCAAGCTCAAATGTCCATCCGCCGATTCGGCGGACCCAATGACCAATGTCCAATAACGAAGTTTTGGCATTGGGCATTGATTGGATATTGGAATTTGGTTATTGGACATTCTAACCGTGTTTTGCCATTAAAACGCCGATTTACCACCTAATATAAAAAATCAGTAGTTAACTAGTAACTAGTTAAATTATACCATTTTCCCCTCTTTTTTAAAAAAAATCGGGGGCTCGTTGCCAAGCCCCCGGTGCGTTGTGAATAAAATGCGATTACGGCGCGGTTCGTCGTAACCATTTGTCGCCGCTGCCGGCTGCTGCTGCCAAACCATCCAGGTTAAAGCGCAGCGCCTCGTACGGCGTCGTTACAGTGTCAATGTAAAGCCAATACTCCTGACCGAAGATGTCACTGATCCACAGCCAGAAATCCGTCGTAACGGTTCCGTCGGCCGACGGAAAAATCAATTCATTGCCGGCCGAATCAAAATCGACGCAAGTCTGCAGCCACGAGCCATTCTTCCTCGCGACGCAAACTTGGTCAATGCCTGCCAGCGCCACCGGTGTCTCCGCCGTATTCGGCCATGGCTCCAGGAAGCCGAGAACAAATCCACCGCTGATCAGCCAATCAATCTCCAATTGATCGGTCGTGGTGTTGTTGGTTAATAGTCCCTTTAGCACCGGCACCGTCGTCGTGGTCGTCGGAGCCACAGTCGTGGTCACCACCGTCGTCGTGGTCGTCGGAGCCACAGTCGTCGTGGTGCCGGGCGCCACTGTCGTCGTGCTGGTGCTCGTGGTGGTCGTGGTGCTCGTCGTCGTGGTCGTGCCGGGAGGAATATAGAAGACGAATTCCGCCTTCGTTTCCAGGCAAGCCTTCAAAACCGACGGAACCGTTAATAGGCTGCACTGTTGGGAGTGAATCCAAGGAACATCCTCGGTGTTCACCCAGTAAAACGGCCTTCCTTGGCTGTCAACGCCAGTATTGTCGGCGCCGGCCGTACACTCGTCCAAAGCCACCAGCCAGTCCAAGGCGTTGCCATTGCCATCGTCCAACCATTCGCCTTGGTTTTCTAGGCTCATGGTCAACGCGATGCAATAATCATCCCAACTGCCGGACATCACATTGACCAAAGAACGGGGATTACGGCCCCAAGCTTCCAACGCGCAACCCGTCGGCAGGTCGCAGTTGGCGTAGTCCAAGAGATCGTGGTTCAAGACCACGCCGTCTGCGTCTTCTTCCGTCCCGTCCAGCTCCGGCTGGGAGTTATCCAGATAGAACCAGCCGTCGCCGACGATTTGGCTGAAATTGAACCGGTTGCCCCAACCCGTAAAAGACCACATGAAATATGCCTCGAACGGCACATCCACATAATCGAAATAAGTCACCCCATTTTCTTCAAAATGGTTGAGGTATTTCCAGGATTCAAGTTGGTCCGGCGGGCCGTAGAGCATCAGCATATCCGTTTCCGGATCATAATCAACGCAATAGAAACCGTTGACTACGACCATGTCAATGCAGTCGGCCGGTTCATCATCACAGTCGCTGTCAATGCCATAACGCTGTTCCGGCGCACCGGGATAAATTGTCCCATCGGTCTCGTCGCAGTCCGTACCGTTCGACGCGTAGCCAAACGGGCAGACATCAACGAACTGAACCGGCGTTGTATTCCAGTTACCGTAGCCGTCGCCGTCCGCGTCTTCATAACAGGAAACCAGCGTACCCACGGTCGTCGTGGTCGTACTGGTCGTCGTCACCACCGTCGTGGTCGTCGTTGTCGGCGCCATCGTCGTGGTGGTGGTCGGAGCCACGGTCGTCGTTGTCGTCGGCGCTACCGTGGTCGTGGTGGTCGCTGGCGGCGTCGTGGTCGTGGTCGTAGCGGCGGGGTCGCAGGACTTCGTCGCTTCATTGCAGACCAGACCTTGAACCACGCACGGATCGCCGGTGTGGACGCACAATTGCGTCACCGAGTTAACCGTATCCACGCCGTTGCAGAACAGGCCGTCGTCGCACAACACCGGAGCGGTGTCGTCATCGGCGTCGTCATCAACATCATCATCAACATCATCGTCATCCACCGCATCATCATCCGCGGCGGTGTCGTCGTCCGTGGCGGCATCGTCATCAGCGGTCGCCGAAGCGTCGGCCGAAGCCGTGCCGTCATCATTCGTGTCGGGAGTGCAACCGGCGAACAGTATAACTGCCGCCATCATGAAGAACGCAGTGAACCAGTTTTGCCATTTCATGGCTTTCTCCTTTCAGAGATTTGAGTTTTTACTCGGTTATCGAGGGGTATATGGGTTCCAAACCGATCATGGCGGCAAAACCGCCACCCAGTTTGACATCGGAGTTTCCCGGGTTAACTTGGTACCAGTGCAGGAAATAGCCTGCTTTCAAAAACAGGGATCCGTACCCGACCCCTATGTGCGGCGCGGTAAATCCGCCTTCGCTCGCCTTGAACGATTCTGAAAGGCGGAAAGCGCTGTATTGGCTGCCCAGGACCAGCCACCAATCAGTTTGCTGCCAGGAATAACCAACCTCAACTAAGGCCCGTGGGCCCCAGAAGTTATGCTGGCTCCTATCAGTAACACCCGGGTCAGTGGTCAATACATGGGCGACGCCGGCGCCGGCGGCTAATCTCGCCAGCCAACGCTCGTCGATCCGAAACTCCAGCCCCAGCTGGGCGTCAAACGATTGGACATCGTCCCAATCGTTATCCATCGCCTCCTGGTCACTGTAGTTTTTGAACTCTTTTTCTTTATCTTTGAACGGCAACGGATACCAGCCCCAGAAGAGCTGGACTGGTAGGATCAGGCGAACATTAATGCCACTGCCGAAGCCAGATGGCGGATCTTTGGGTAAATACTGCACCCAGTGCAAAGTTTCACCCTCGCCTTCCAATTGCCACTTCGGCGCTTCGCCGGGATCCAAAATCTTCTTGGTTTCCGGTATGTTCATGGCCTTCGCCATGTTGTTGGTGACATTGCTGTAAGAGGCAGTGGTTTCTTCGGAACAAGTCACAATAACTCCGGCGAAGCCGGGCACCGGGTTACCTTTTATCACCCGGCTCATATCCCAGCCGGCATTCTTTAAGGCATCCATCCCAGCTTTAATTCTCTCATTTTTAACATGCACGGCTTGCTTAGGTTCCGAACAACCAGCTCTGACCAGTCGCAGGAGTTCCTGTCCAACTGCATATCCTCCGTCCACCCGACAAAGGCTATTGCCTCCGGGTTGTGTGGGGATTGTCTGCGCCGGCAGTAGTTTTCCATATTCGGCCCCAACCTCACAGTGATGTATCGCTTCCATGCCAATACGAAATGGTGGAAAATCCTCCGCCAGCACCAGACCGCTGACGACCAGACTGATCGCCAGCGCGTAAACCAGAACCATCGATTTCTTCATTTTCCTGTCTCCTTCTGTTTTCTCCCCGCGGCGATCAAGCCTTGGTGGAGGTTGGTTTTGGGTACAACACACTACTGAACACTAACTAACTTAAACTACTTGATAAAACCTTTTGTTAATCTATCGTTAAATTTTCAGAGAACCCAGCGCCAAATATATAAAGCGTTGATGGCCGCCGACCAAGGGGTTGTTCGACGATAATCAAGGCTCTAGGGGAGAAATGAGATTTAGGATTTAAGATTTAGGATTTAAGAATGGTCGGTAAATTAACATCCTACAATACAATTTGATTAAAAATCCAAAGTTCAAAGTGCAAAGTTCAAATCAAGTTCAAAAATCAAAAGACTATTGGAGTTTTGGCCTTTGAACTTGATTTGAACTTTGAACTTAGGGTTTTGAACTTAAAATGGTATTTAGAGGTTTAGACGCTGATTACCACCATTCTTAAATCTTAAATCCTAAATCTTAAATCTTAAATCCCCGTCAGTTCCTCTCCGGGAACAACATCTTATAAAAATCACTCTCCTTATCTACAGCGCTAACCATGCCCGCCTCCGGCTCTAGTTCCACGGCCACCGCCACCGGCGCTAATTCCTGCTCCCCGCCAAAAACCGGCACCGCGACTAAGTTGTCTTCTTCCCTTGGCAATTCAACCGGCGACTCGACTTGCCCAAAATCCGGTTTAACCGCCGCGACTCTGGCGGCCCGCTCAGCGCGCATTTGAGCTTTCTTTTCTAAACTCTCACTAAACGCCAAAACATAACCGACCGAAAAGAGAGCGCCCAAAACCAAAGCCGCGCCCAAGTTCAAGGGGACATTCGGTTTGACCGGATAACGGGAAGTCAGCGGCTCGTCAACGATTTTAATTTCCACCTGGCTGGAGCCGAGATACTCGCGGCCGGAGGTCACCAGGCCGTAAGCGATGCTTTTGGCAATCGCCGTCGCTTCAGTCTGGCTGCGATGGTAAACATCAATCTTCAAAATGCCGGTCTGCGGCACAGCGTAAGTGCTGATGGCGTCAGTCCAAGCTGATTTTCTCTTGAGCGGATCGGCCGGGAAACTGTCTTGCCGCACAAAACCGTAATGCAGGACTTTATCGCGGAAAGAAGTGGTATTAATCAGATACGCCAAGTTGCTATTAATCTGCTCAGCCGAACGGATGGCAGAGTAAGCGTCCCAACCGGCCTGATTTTCAATCACTAGAAGTTGGACCGTGGAACGGTATTTGAACGGCAAAAAAGCCGTGATTAGTAAGCTAACTAACACAACCGCAATCGTCATGGCGGCGAGCAGCTGCCAATGCTTTTTGATAATCTTAAAATAATTCACTTCGGTCATAAATTGCTTTAATAAATTAAACCCTGCCGCCTGATAACACTAGCCTAACTAGGCTGTTAAGAAAATTGGCTCAAATTAGACAAAATCAGCCTAATTCCAAAAACTTATTTTCTTTTCTCTAGTTGACTTAAAACCTTACCACCTTTATTCCCCGCTGTCAACGACTTTTCTCCGGTTTTCACATAATAAAAATAACCCCGGGGACGAGGCTACTTTGCTATTTAAACTTTTAATTTTTTAATCTTTCTGACTGCTAAAATTACGGTTCTATGGTTCTATGGCTTTAGGGCTTTATGGTTGGGATTTATTTAGCCATTCAACCATAAAACCATAAAACCATTTAACCTTCTTCCTAACCTCCTATCCTCCTAACTACCTAACCGCTAATTTTATAGTTCCCCCAACTTCACTTTAACTTTCTTCTCCTCCCCACTGCGGACAATCGTTAACTCGATTTCCTGGTCCGCGTTGTAACTCTGGATCAACTGGCTTAAATCTTTTGGCTGACCGACTTTTTCCCCTTCCACCTGCAAGATTATATCACCGACTAAAAGGCCGGCCGCGGCCGCCGGACTGCCGGGCTTAACGCCAGCTCGCCCATAAGCCGAATTGCTATAGATCAAAGCTCCGGCCCGCCGCCCGGCCAAAGCTTTCACTGCCAAACTATCAAGATTAATCTGCGCCAGGTTTAAGTAATCGACTCCCAGTTTGGCTCGCACAAATTTGCCCTGCTTCAAAGCTTGACTGATTTGCTTTTGAAAATTGAATAAAGGCAAAATCATCTGCCGGCCGGCAACCGTTGCCGTTAAGCCGTTGACTCGCCCATTCTGATCAACCGTCGGCTCGCCAGGCAGAACATTATCCCAGGCGCTACCGGCAAGATAATACTCGCTTAAGCTTTCTGAGGAAACCGCCAAATCGCTCAAACTTTTATTGGCTGGACGATAATCATTATTTTCAATAGTCGCCACTTTCACGCCGCCGTCGGCAGTGAGAGCTACCAGCGCGCCGCCAATCGGCGACAATTTTTCTTCACCTAGATTAAGGAGCGGCAAATTATTCGCCGCAATTTTGACCAACACCGCCGAAGTCAGCGGATCGCGAATAATTTTTTCCAATTTATAGGCGACACCATCGGCGCCCACCGCCACTTGAGATTGCAACGACCCCGACAAAACTTGACTGGTGGTCACTAGCCAACCATCGGTCGTCAAGATGAACCCGCGCCCCAGCGCCTCGCTCGGCCGATAAACCGCCGCGAGCGGATCGCGGCTGGCCACCTTGGCTTTATTGAAAAAAGTAACTGTCCCCTGCTTTAAACTGCTTTGCAATGCCCCGGCTTCCACTTGGTTCACGGCCGTCAAACCGGCCGCGGACTCCGGCCGGCGGATGACCAACTCCCAGGCTCCCGGTTGATCGGCAGTGCCCAAAAAATTATACTTGGACAGGAGTTCATAAAAACTGTTATTTAACTCCACCAGTTGCTGGTTACCCGCCGAATAACGCCATAAAATCTGATTACCGAGCATTTGACCGCCCAAGCCCGCGAGCAAGCCAAAAACCGACACCAGAACCACGATCAGCGCCCAAAGTTGCCAAGTCGGCCGTTCGCCGGGGAATAGTTTTTTGACTATTTTATTAAACATAATTCAATAGATTTAGGATTTAAGAATGCCTGTAAATTAGCATCTTAGCGGTATAACTTGGTTAAAAATCCAAAGTTCAAAGTGCAAAGTTCAAATCAAGTTCAAAGACTAAAACTCTGGCACCTTTTGATCTTTGAACTTGATTTGAACCTTGAACTTAGGGTTTTGAACTTTAAACGATAATTAAAGGTTTAAACTTGAATTGCCGAATTTCTTTAAATCCTATTAAATCCCAAATCTTAAATCCTGCCTCACAGCCATTGCGCCGTCACCAAAACCACCACCAACACCCCCCCGCCCACCGCCAAATAGCGCCAAACCATTTTGGGGGTCAAAAGGCCGAGTAAATGGTTGCGGGACAAGTTGCTGGCAAGATAATACGCTACGGTCAGCGCCATCGCTTTGACATAGAAAGTATTGGGTAAAAACAGCATCACCCAAAAAAACTCGACGGCAATCAGGACAATAATCACCAGGTAAAACCAGCTGGCCTTAAAAGTCAGGCCGGAAATCCACATAATCTGATAAGTCAAAAATACCACCGTTAAGACCAACATCAACGCCAACTGCCAAACCGGCAAATCCAAAAAGGTGGAAAAACTATACCACACCGTTACCAAAAAAAACAGCGACAGGCTATTGACATTCCCGCTGATGGTTTCAAATGAGCTGGCCGGATAGTTGTTACTGCGGTAAAACCGGTCAAAAAGATTTTGTAAAATCAACCACAAGATCAAATTGGCGCCCAAAATTAAGAAGTGCTCGGCCGCCCGATTCTCAATAATCAGCAAAAACAAATAGACCGACAAAAGAAAAAACCCGGGAGTAATGGCAAAGCGCCAAAATTCTTGCCGATGCCAGTTAGTTTGCAATTCCCGCACCGCCACCGGCCGCCAGGTCAGATACCAGACCGCGCCGCCGAGAATTAAAAAGCTGCAGAGGCCAACTTCTAAAACCGCCCGCGGGAAATTAAGCCATTCTTCCCAAAGGATGATTAAGGCAATCGGGCAAAGCCACACCACCGCTTTTTTGTAAATTAAATTAATCATAACTTATTTTACCGCCGGTTCAAGATCGATAATTAATCGCCCGGTTTCCAACGCCACGGCCTTAAAAACCATCGGCGAACCGGCTAAAAGCTCATCTAATTGGCTATTCAACAGCTGTTCCAGCGCGATGCCGCCCAGCCAGCGCGGCAAGCCGAGTTGACCCAGTTTAATCTTTTTTACAATAAAAATCAACTTCCCGTTGGCGAGGCGCGGGGCAAGCTCAAACGACAGATAACCGCCGGCCGGCCGGGAAAACTGCGCAAAAATTTCCAAATTATCCGGCTCAATCGCCACTTGCGCCAGCCGAATTTGCAATCGTTCCTGGCTGAGATTAAATTCTTGGACACTGCCTTGCAAAGATTTGGTCAGGCTCGCCTCGTCTAAAACCAGGCGGCTAGCGGGCGCGGTTAAATTCGGCAGCGGCCGCGGCGCGTTATTTTTCACCCAATGGATTGGCTCCGGCGGCTGATAAACTAAAGCCGTTAAAACCGGCAGCGACACCAGGCCGGTCCGGGCGGCAACGACAGCGGCTCCGCCGACCACTACGGCAAAAAATAAAACGGCTATGCCCAAACAGTTAAAGCAACTAAAAAAAGACCGGTGGCGGATAGCCTTCTGTTCCGGCCGCCAGGCAGGGGCTTCGGCTTTAATCGGTTCCCTTAAATCCGCCCCGCCATAATTATCAGCCGGCAAGCCAGTTTCAATTCTGGTCATAACTATTGATTTAGCCAAGGATATGCCGTTACCAAATCACTGATTTTCTTTTGCAGGGCAACCATGCTTTCACTTTCGGCGGTAGCCGCTCTGCCCAATTGGTCAAAATCCAAAACCAATTGCAGATGAAGCTCTTTATAAACTTCCGGCACGCGCAGGTCCAGAAGCTGGCTTTTGGTTTTGTCAGCCAATTCCTGCCACCCGGCCAAATCCGCCGCCGGCTCGCCTGCGGAAACGAGCGGCGCGGTTTTTTGCCGGTTAAAATACGGCAAAAGCAAGGCTTTAGCCGCCTGTTCATAGTCGGTTTTCAGTTTGTCCGGGCTGACTTCACCGGCAACTTAGCGCCAGCAACCGGTTCGCCAATTTCACCGCGCCAATCACTGCGGCCGGCGATAATTAAAACCACGCTGGCGGTGGCTATAATCAAAATAAAAATAAATACCAACCGGCTATTAAAAAAGTTTTTCATGGTTTTAGTGGTTAGGTCGTTAAGTTGTTAGGTCGTTAGGTCGTTACGGCGGCCCTTCGGGCCGCAAACCTAACTACCTAACAACCTAACGACTTATCAACCTATCGGCTTATCAGCTGTTTAATCAACTTCCTCTTCAGTTAACTCTTTTTGGTCTAACTCACGGGAAACCTCTTCAATCATTACCACCAACGCGGTCGTTACCGGAATAGCGAGGGCCATGCCGACGATCCCGCCAATTTCGGCGCCAATCATCAAAGCGATAATGACAATAATCGGATTCAGCCCAGTCGCTCGCTTCATCACCTGCGGCACGATGAGATTATTCTCCAGCCATTGCATCACCATATAGCCACCCAAGACGCCGCCGGCAATCACCAGGCTCTGTGTCAAACCGATAAAGACCGCCGGTAGCGCCGCCAAAATCGGTCCCAGATAAGGAATAAACTCGAATAGAAACGCGAGTAGCGCCAGCACCAGCGCGTATTTGGCAAAAACCGGCACAAAGATGCCAAGGATATTTAGTCCCAAGTAAACAATCAAAGCGATAATCAACGACAAAATAATTTGCCCGCGGAGCCAACGGCCGATTTTATCGCGCATTTTGAAAAGCAGCCGGGTGATATAAGGCTGATACCGCGCCGGCGCGACAAACCGCAAAATCTTTTTGGTGGAACTTTCTTCCAAGAGCAAATAAAAAGTTATCACCATGATCACCAAAAATGACATTAATCCGCCGAAGACATTAGCGAGAACCGTGAAAACACCCTGGCCGCTGGCGGTGAAGAATTGCTCAGCTTGATTAAGGCTGTTTTGCACCGTGGTGGCAACGCCGTATTCCGCCGAGTAATTTTCCAAGGCGGAAATGCCCTCTGAAATCTTTTGCCAATAAGCCGGAAAGTTGGAAGCTAAATTTTGAATCTGCGTGGTCACCGCCGGCCAAAGCAAAATAATCACCAGGCTGATCAAAGACAAAACTAAAATATAAATAATCATGACTGCCAAGAGCCGCGGAATTTTGCGGCGCGTCAGCCAAATCACGATTGGATCCAAGGCCGACGCCAAAACCACCGCCACGAACAGAATTCCCAAAATCCCCTTAATCAAAAAAAGGAACCAAAAAGCCAAAACCACGCCGACGGCCTTAAGCAGCGAGCCGGTAGAAACTTCGATTTTAGTGGTTCTGGACATAATTAAGATTATTATACAATAAAATGGCGACGAGGACAAACCAGTCTTAACAGTTGACATCAAGCTTAAGTTTTTCTATAATAAGCAACAGTTTTTACATTTTGGACCCGTGGTGTAGCGGTTAACATGTCTCCCTGTCACGGAGAAGATCACCGGTTCGAATCCGGCCGGGTCCGCTGAGAAAGCATCGTCTTGGTACGATGTTTTTTCATTGATAAAATATGGTGATTCTAAGGTTAGCGGCATAGCGGTTAATCCGCCGCGGCGGATCACGGAGAAGATCATCCGCCGAGTCGGCGGACAGGGTCCGCTTAAAAGACGCCTTTATCTAAAAGGTGTTTTTTAATTACTATAATACTGACCCCTTGTAAAAAACCCAAGTTTATCTTATGATTAAATTAGCTAAAAACTAACCGCTATTTCCTATGATAGACAAAGCCTTTGAAACTCCTAAACTTCACACCCCTCGCGAGAAGAAAAACCCTAATACTTTAACTGCCATGGAAAGGTATAGTTTAAATTTCCATAAAAAAGAACTGGCCGCCCAAGAAAAACTACCTAAAAGAAAACAGAATCAGGCGAGAATGGCCGAATTAAAGCTTAAAATCAAAAAACTAGAAGAAACCGATACGCCCCCGGCAGAACTGCCTGACAGGATAAAAACCCAAGAAAAAACCTGGGACGAACCGGTTCTAAAAAATCAGAGTGATGGAAGCAATATTATTAAAAAACGAGGCAGTCTGGATGAGATTCATGAAGATCTGCTCGACCGACAACCAGCCAAAGGCGAACAAAGTAGATCCGGTCAATTAAAAGGCAAGCGAGATACTTTAATGGCCAAATATCGAGAGCCGGGCAAAAGAGATTTAAAAACCATCTATCAACTGCAAGAAGAAATTGCCGACATGGAATCAGCCCGAAACAAAGCCGATGAGCCGGGAGAGACAGAACCGGAGTCGACGGAAAAAGGCGGCGCGCTAAGGTCAATCAGCCGCTGGTTTAAAAAACTGTTTTAAGAAATTGATAAAAAAACACCGCTGGCCTATCGCCGGCGGTTTTTGTTTTGTAGGGACAGGTCGCGACCTGTCCCTACGACCGTACGACCAGTTTTCAACTGAACGGGACGGGTTTGTTTGATTGACGACAGGTAGGGGCAATTCATGAATTGCCCCTACGGGAATCTACTTCGTTAACTACGCCTTATTAGAATAAAAAAGGCCCCGATTACTCGGGGCTTTTTTATTTTGAAGTTAAAATCTTATTTCTTGACCTCGGCGACAATCGCGGCAAAAATTGCCGGATGTTCAGCCGCCAGCTGGGCGAGCACTTTGCGGTCAAGGGCAATATTTTTCTTGTGCAAGAGGCCCATAAACTTGCTGTAGCTCAGCCCCTGCTCTTTGACAGCGGCGCTGATGCGGATCTGCCACAAACCGCGGTAGTCCCGTTTCTTTTTCTTCCGGCCGACATAAGCGTGAACGCCGGCTTTGAGGACCGCCGGATGAGCTTGTTTGGGTAAATTTTTCCGCCCGTATTGGTAGCCTTTAACCCGCTTCAGCAGGTTGCGGCGGGTTTTGGCGTGTTGGACGCCTCGTTTTACTCTAGGCATAAATTGGTTGTTTTAAAGTCGAATTTTCTAAATTAACTAATTTTGAGGTTTTATTAACTGCGTTTTTTGCTGGCATAAGGCATTCCCCGGCGCATGTTAGCCTGCTCGGTTTTGTCCGTGGTCATATCCCGGCGCTTGTTGCGGGTGGTATTGCCCCGTTCGTGGGAATTAAAATGGTCCTGGCCGCCGCGGCGTTGGATCAATTTGCCTTTTTTGGTAACTTTAATTCTTTTGGCCACGCTTTGGTGGGTTTTAAGTTTTGGCATAATAAAATCGCTATTTTTAATTTAATTACCTTATTATTAGTAGCATTCGCATGCAATTCGTAGCATTCGCATCGCTTTCAAGCCGGGTGGTTAAAAAAATTAATTCCACAAATTACCTCAATGAAAATTATTAAATAACTAACCCGATGGTCTAATTTATTTATCCGGCGCCACGACCATGCTTAGTTTGCCCTGTTGTTTGGCAAATGGCTGTTCGACTTTAACTTTGCCTAGATCGCGGACAAAATCCTTGATAATCGTCTGCGCCAAATCGGTATACTGCCGTTCCCGGCCTTTTAAAATTATTTCAATTTTTACTTTGTTGTCCTCGGCGATAAACTTCTGGGCCTGGTGCAAGCGCACCTCGCGGTCATGGTCGCCAATTTTGAAAGATAACCGGATGCCTTTGATTTCGGCGACTTTTTGCTTTTGCTTCTGGGCTTTGGCCTCTTTTTCTTTTTGGTATTTAAACGAGCCGAGATCCATGATTTTGCAAACCGGCGGTTGGGCTTTGGGCGAAACTTCCACCAGGTCTAAACCGGCTTCCTCGGCTAACCGGCGCGCTTCGGTGATACTGACCACGCCAATCATTTGCTGTTTTTCGTCAATCAAACGCACCTCGCTCGCGCGAATTTTTTCATTAGCCCAAAAAATCGGGATAATCGCCTTGTCCGGCCGACGATGATAACTTTTACGCATAAATTAGGACACAGATTAAAGCACAGATTTACACAGATCAGCACAGATTTCCACGGATAAATTATCTGTGTAAATCTGTGCCTATCTGTGAGTATCTGTGTAAATCTGTGTTTTAAAATGGAGATGGCGGGAGTTGAACCCGCGTCTTACAAGACCGCGCTCTTTACTCTACTAGCTTAGCCGGTTTTGTTGTTTTTTAAGCCGCGGCGGTAGGAAACAGGCAAAATCCGCCGTGAGCCGAGTTTGAGTCAAGTTAGGATTAGGCAGTCAAACGGCCGCCTAAACCGAGTCTAAATTATAACACCGGTTTTCCCCTATTAGACATCGGGAACCGATGAGCCGTCGCAATTAGGCAACGACTGAAGCCAAGGCCGGAACGCGGAACGCCGAAGCGATCGCGTTTTTAGCCTGGTTGAACAAGTTGACATTTGTCCTTTCCCAAACGGTTTAACGAGTTGCTCGGGAGCGCTCGGCTGGCAAAAGAGTGGGGTAAACTTGCAAGCGAAACCCGGCATCCCCTTATTTTAAGAACACAGATAGGCGCAGATCAGCACAGATTTACACAGATAATTTATCCGTGAAAATCTGTGCCTATCTGTGAGTATCTGCGCTTATTGGTTTTTCAATTTTCGTTTTAAAGTCCGGTCCACCTCGCGTTTTTTGGTGGCGGCGCGTTTATCAAACTGCTTTTTGCCGCGACCGAGGCCGATGGCAACTTTAATTTTAGTGCCCTTAGTATACACTCTTAAAGGTAATAATGTCAAGCCTTTTGGCTGAATTTTGCCATAAATTGAATTGATTTCCTTCTGGTGCAAGAGTAACCGCCGACTGCGGGTCGGATCGTAGCCTGGCAGGGGCCCGGCTTTTTGGTATTTATTGATATGGCAATTCAAGAGGCGCGCTTCCGGCCGCTTGGTTTTCGGGTTCAGATTAATCACCACAAAAGACTCTTTCAGGCTAATTTGCCCGGCCCGGACCGCCTTTACCTCATAACCAGCCAAAACTAAACCCGCCTCCCAGCTTTGGAGGATTTGATAGTCAAAATGGGCTTTTTTGTTTTCGGCGAGAATCATAAATTAAAGTCAAATCTCAAAAGTCAAAAGTCAAAACCACAACGCAAAAGGCAAAACTACAGTTCTTAACCTCTAATTCAAAAGATTTACTTATCCTCTTGAATGCCTTTGATATAAAGTACGGAGAAGATTAAGTTTTTAGTTTTGAGCTGTGGTTTTGACTTTCGAGCTTTGAGTTTTGAGTTTTTATTTTTAACCAAAAACCGATCACTCCCACCATCACCACCCCCGACAACACCTGCGCCCACCGCAGGCCAAAAACCAGCGGCGAATAATCCACCCGCCAAAATTCGGTGACAAACCGGATCAGCGAGTAGCCAAATAAAAATCCTAGGGTAATTTCTCCCGGTCTGACTTCTAACTGGCTTTTGGCTGCTTGCTTTAAGCACCGGCAATGCCAGCACAGGAGAACCGCCGCCAGCGCCAAGTCCATCAGACTTTCATAAAGAAATGTCGGGTGAAAATATTGGCTGGTAATATATTCCGCCGGCCGGTTAGCTAGGCTAATCGGAATACCCCAAGGCAGATTAGTCGGCCGACCAAACAGTTCTTGATTAAAATAATTGCCCCAGCGGCCAATGGCCAGCGCTAACGGCACGCAGGCCGCCACTATATCAGTTATCACCAAGACCGTCCAGCCGCGGCGACGAGAGTAAAAATAAATGGTCAGGAGCGCGGCGATAATGGCGCCGTGGATGGCGAGGCCGCCCTGCCAAACCTTAAAAACATCGATTAAATGCCCGCTGTAATAAGCCCAGTCGTAAAACACATAGTAAATCCGGGCGCCCAGTAAACCAAAAATAATGACATAAAAAAATAGGTCATAAGCCTCGGCCGGCGGCCGGCCATAAAACCGGAACAGCCGGACTAAAACGAACAACCCGGCGAGAAATCCAGCCGTCACCAAAAGGCCGTACCAATGAATACTAAGGGAACCGAGTTGGAAGATAATGCTACTGGGGAGATAGGTATGCATAATTTTATGGCTTTATGGTTCTATGGTTATATGGCTTTATGGTTGAATGGCTAATACTGAAGGAATCATTTTGGAACAACTCCTAACCATAAAACCATAAAACCATTTATTTTATTGTCCCGCCGCCATCGACCGCGCTACCGCCGTCTCCAGGCTATTTAATTCCACCGCCTGGCCGTTCAAGAAAAGCGCCGGCGTAGCGGTCACGCCCAGCTTCCAAGCCTGGCCAGCGTCATATTCCACCACGGCCTCGGTTTCCTTGTTATCTAAGCAACCATCAAACTGCGGTTGATTTAAACCGCTCGCCGCGGCGCCGGCTTTCAACTTTTCCGCAGTCCAAACTGTGTCCGAACTGGCAAATAAATAATCACGGTAAGCAAAAAACTTGCCTTGGCGCTGAGCGCATTCCGCCGCCGCCTCCACCATGATGGAATTAGCGGTTAAAGGCACATAGCGATATTTGACCAACACCGCATTGCCATACTGCTGATAAATTTTATCTAAGGCAAAACTGGCTTCATGGCAAAGCGAACAGCCAAAATCAAAATAAAGCGTTACTACGGTTTTGGCGTCTGGCGCGCCGCGGTCCGGCCGGCCGGTTTCATAGACCACCGGCGTTGGCGCTTCCTTTGGCGAGTAAACAATTAGCCAGTAGGAAAAAACCAAAAATAAGATGAGGACGAGGGCGAGGATGAATTTGGTTTCTTTGGAAAACATAAAATAAAGTCAAAGCGCAAAAGTCAAAAGTCAAAACCACAGCTCAAAGCTAAAAACTCTACTACTCCGACAGTTTTGCCTTTTGACTTGTGGTTTTGACTTTTGAGCTTTGAGTTTTGCGCTACTAACATCATACCTAAATTTAGCCAAAAGAAAAAGCCCGCTGTCCCCGAGGAACAACGAGCTTACGAGATGCGCCAGCGAACTATTTGCGATAGCCCCCCGGATAAATAACAGTATATTTTCTGGGCTTCCTCGGTTTATCAAAGCCAAGAGCCCAGTCCAACCCGCCGGCGAGTTTAAACCCACCGAGCATCGCCAGAAGACCGGCAATAAAAATTGCATGCGCGCCTAATCCGGTCTCGGGCCCATCAAAAATCGGGCAATACACAAACGCGCCCGCGAACCCAAAAAACATAAGCGCCACCGCTACAACCTCTTTCCAATTGAATCTCTTCATTTTTACCCTCCTTGGGTGAAGAGTTGGGTTTTCAAACTACTTGTTTCTATGATAGCAAATAACAGGTTTTCTGTCAATAGAAAACCTGCTATTTTGTCTAAATTTAGATATTATTACTCAGGACTCTGGACTCATGACTCTGAGCTATTTAATAAAATCCCTCGCAAAGCATTGGCCCTGCGAGAGATTAGTTGATGTGGAAAACTGGACGCGCCTACTTGGCGCGCTGAAGTGGCGGAAGAATCTTCCCACCTCGGAGCGGCCGATTAAGGCAATCGGCCCAGGCCTCAACCTCCCAACGCGACATTCTGCCAGTTTTTGGCCCTTTATGTTGGCGATTAGTCACCAACCGTATGATCAGCCACAGAACCAATAAAAACCCTGCCAAAAACAGTAGCGCTGTATTATTCTCCATTTTTGACCTCCCTCCAAAAGGTTTGACCCAATTCTAGTGCTAGACCATAAAAATGTCAATTTGACAAAAAACCGTAAAAATTATTGCCGGCGAAATAATCAACTACCAACCTCTTCCAGTAAAATAACTGGCTTGCTTGATTAAACTAAAAACCCCGTCGGAACGGAATTTTTTAGGAGAGATATTTAATATCTTTAGAATCTTTTTATAAAATCCTTAAAACTAACCAGCTCGGTCTTGGCCTCTTGGCGGCTTTTCAACTCCACGCTTTGTTCTTGGACGGTTTTTTTACTAACTACCGCGCGGAGCGGTAAACCGATTAAATCCGCGTCAGCGAACTTCTCGCCGGCGCGCTTATCGCGGTCGTCGTAGAGCACCGCCACGCCTTTTTTGATTAACTGGTCATACAGTTTATCCGCCTCCGCCTCGGCGCCGTCCAAAGCGATTAACTGCACAGCAAATGGCGCCACGGCTTCGGGCCAGATTATTCCTCGGTCATCGAAATGCTTTTCCACAATCGCAGCCATAGTGCGGCCGACCCCAATACCATAACAGCCCATATAAAACGGCTGCTCTTTACCCTCGGCGTCAATATACACCGCGCCTTTCATTTTATTGGAATAATGATAGCCCAGTTGAAAAATATTTCCCACTTCAATCCCCTTACCGGCTAATAGTTTCCCGCCGCTAAGCGCTTCGTCGCCGGCTTTAGCTAAAGCAATATCCCCTTCCAGATCCGGTTGGTAGTCGCGGTCGATATTACCATTCAGTAAATCTCGGTTTTTCCGGTTACTGCCGCCATAAGCGTTGGCAATCGTTCGTAAAGAATCGTCAGCGACAATCAGCAATTCAACTTTCTTGGCCAGTCCGTCTTTGATTTTTACCGGCGAAATAAACCCTGGCTCTGATTTGATTTTCTCCCGAATTTCTTCGTCAGTGGCGTGGCGCAAGGTCGCGGCTTTAATCAGGTTTTTAAGTTTAGTTTCATTGACTTCAAAATCGCCGCGGATAATCGCCAAAATAAACCGACTCTTTTCATCAACAAACAACACATCTTTAATCTGTTGCCACAACGGCAAATGGTGAAATTCAACGCCCGCTTCCATGGTGGTGCCGCGCTTGGCATCAACTTCAACTGGCTCTTTTAATTTTTCCGCCTGATTTTTTATTTCTTTTTTAAATACCGCTACATCTTCATGAGCGGCGTAATTGCCGCCTTCAGTGACAAAATACTTGCTTTCACCAATCTCCGACTCAACAATAAACTCATGGCAATACTCCCCGCCGATATAGCCGTTGTCCGACTCAACTATAACCGTGGCTAAACCTAATCGCTCAAAAATCCTGGCATAAACTTTTTTCATCTTTTCGTATTCCAATTTAAAATCCGCTTCATCCGAATGAAAAGAATAGCCATCTTTCATAATAAACTCGCGAACGCGAAGCAATCCGCCGCGAGCGCGCAGTTCATCGCGAAACTTGGGCGAAAACTGATAAAGTTGAAACGGCAAATCGCGGTAACTTAATTTATATTGCCGCACCAAGTCAACAAACATTTCTTCGGCCGTGCCGCCTAAAGCGAATTCGGCCCCGCGCCGATCTTTGACTTTCATTAGTTCAAACCCCGTGGTGTTGGTGCGGTTAGTTTCTTGCCATAATTCCAGCGGGTGCAAAATCGGCGCCACCATCTCTTGCGCGCCGGCGGCATCCATTTCTTCCTTGATCACCGCCATGATTTTTTGCTGAACTTTCTGACCAATTGGCAAAAAATAATACCGGCCGGCAACCGATTCGCGGATATACCCACCCTGTTTTAAAAACTTGGCCGACACGCTTTTGTCGTCTTCAGAAACCGACTTGGTGGTTTTTAGAAAATAATGTGAAAGCCTCATAAATCGGGTAAAAATTACTTAATTATCTCGACTATATTACTCCAAGAATACCTCTTTTCCTTAAGTTTTACAAGGGAAATCCGCCCAAACAAAAAACCCCGTTCTAACGGGGCCGCTCCAAATTATTTAACCCCTTCCCGATATATCCGGTTATATAGTTAAATGGTTAATCCCAAAGTGATCACCTTGAGACAACTCCCAACCATAAAACCATTTAACCATAGAGCCATAAAGTCTTTAGCAAATAGACACTCCTGCCTAACATCCTATCATCCTAACCTCCTACCTTCACAATTCTGCCACTTTAACCAAATTCAGATTTTCTTTGCACCTTATCGCCTGCCGGCTAAAACCCGGCTGTAAGCAAGGGTAAGCCGCGGCCACTACGATTTTGTCGCCCGGCCGGCCCACACCTTCGGCGCGCGCGAGGTTAACCGCTTGCTTGATCAATTTATTCAAATTACTGCTGACCGCCGCCACTTTGCCTTCCACCCCCCAACTCAAAATTAATTGCCGCGCTGTTGCCGGACTGGGAGTTAAGGCCAAAATTCTGGTTTCCGGCCGGAAACGGGCAATCAGCCGCGCCGCTTCGCCGCTGGCCGTTGCCACCACAATCGCTTTGATTTTTAACTTTTTGGTTAAATTATATACCGATTCGGCAAAATAAAATGCGGCCTTATCGCTCTCCAGCCGGCTATCAACTGTTAGATTATCATAAGGTGATTTTTCGGTTTGTTGGATCGTGCCGGCCATCATCGCCACCGACTCCACTGGAAAATTGCCGGTCGCGGTTTCGCCCGAAAGCATCACCGCGTCAGTATGGTCGATCACGGCGTTAGCGATATCCGACACTTCCGCCCGCGTCGGCCGCGGATTAATCATCATCGACTCCAACATTTGCGTCGCCACCACCACCGGCTTGGCGGCTCGGAGACATTTGCCAATCATCATTTTTTGGAGCATTGGCACTTCGGCCGCCGGCAACTCAATCCCCAGATCGCCCCGCGCCACCATAATGCCGTCGGCTGCCCCGAGAATCGCGTCAAAATTCTTGATCGCCGAAGCTCTTTCAATTTTTGCTATAATTTTAACCTGGCTCCCTGATTGGTAACTATTGATCAATTTTCGCAGCGCCAAAATATCCTTCGCGTCCTGGACAAAAGACAACGCCACCCAGTCAACTCCGAGTTTCAAGCCAAACCGCAAATCCTCCCGGTCTTTCGGCGTGATCACTTCAGCGGCGATTTTGGTCCCCGGCAGATTAATCCCGCGGAAAGACAGCACCGTGCCGCCATTTACCACCAAGCAATCAATCAGCGCCTGGGTCTTATTAACTTTTTTAACTTTCAGTTCAATCAGCCCGTCGCTGATTAAAATTTTGGCGCCCGGCTTCACCTCGCGAAAAAGCCGTTCGTATTGCACCGGCAAAATTTTATCGGCCGATTTCTCCGCCAACCGTTCGCTAAACTTTTTATCCGGCAGCAGGACAACCCGCTCGCCCGCCGCCAAGACCAAACCGTTGCCCGGCAACTGGCCCACCCTGATCCGCGGGCCTTGCAAATCTTGCATCACCGCCACCGCTCGACCGGCCTTTTTGCTCGCCGCCAAGATATTCTCAAATAAAATTTTATGGTCGTGATAGTTGCCATGGGAAAAATTAAGCCGCGCCACATCCATACCGGCTTTGATCATCTCGACCAAAACTTCCGGCCGCGCTGAAGACGGGCCGATAGTCGCAACAATTTTTGTCCGTTTAGTCATAAGTATCAACCGGCAACTGGCTTAAAGATTGATCTTTTTGGCATAAGCGCCAAGGATCGGCATTTCCCAAAACTCCCCAATCAAAGCCCGCAGAATGCCAACCACGGCGAGTAAAATTACCCCCAAAAGTAACAGCCAGCCAAAAAGCGGGATCCAAAAAACCAAACTGCCAACCACTTCCACTAAAAACAGCACTAACCCTTGCTTGGCGTGCCATTGGCAAAAAGGGCTATCTTTCTTGGCAAGGAGCGGAATGAGAAATAGAATCCAAATATAAGATAAAGCCGCCACAACTTTATTCTCCTCAATGTCTTTAACTCCGTTTTGGGTACTGGAACTTGCCGTGACTGGCTTTTTTTTGACTGCCATAGATTTTTATTTTATATTTTTAGTCTCTTTAGTTTTATTTTTATCAGCCGACTTGGCCTGACGAACAATTTTGGCTTTAACTTCTTTAACTTTGGGTTCTTTAACTATTGCTTCAGCTTCAATGGCAACGGCTGGCGCCGTTTCAACCGCAGCGGCAACCGCCACTTCTTTTTCTATGACCGTCGGATTAAAACGAGATTCAACTGAACGGCTCCGCGCTGGGCGAATTTTCTGAACTTTCGGGCGGATAACCGGCAAAACTACTGGCATTACCGGCAATTCTTTTATAATTTCTACTGCCTCCGCCGGCAAATCTATCTTGATGTCCTCAACTATTGTTGTGGGAACAACTGAATCCGCCGCTGATTCCCGTTCGCGTCCGGCCGCCATTATAGCTTGCCCTTTCTCTCTGAGTTTAAAAACCAAAAATCCGATTCCGAGGCCGGCTAAAGCCAAAACCAATGGCTCCAACACTAAATCAGTTAATCGCCACCAAGACCAAAACCAAACTACCTGTAAAATCGCGTGGCCGAGACCCGCCCCGAGCCCCACCAAAACTCCAACAATCGCCGCATGGCTGGACCGGTCTTTTTTTTCCCCGGCCACCCGCCACACCACCATCACCATTAAAATCAGGATTATCGCCCAGCTGAAATAATTTAAAGCCGGCCGCGACCAGCTCAAAAAACTGATTAAACTGAATAAATAAACAAACAAAATTATCCCCAAGCTGGCCGCTAACGGCCGACTGATTTTTTGAAAATAAAACTTCAAATCATTGGCGGTGGCGGTTTGCTGGTCTGCTGTTTCTATAGACATATGGGGACATTATAACATAAGATTTAAGATTTAAGAAGTAGGATTTAAGAAGGTCGGCAACCGGCATTTAAACCAATAAACACAACTAGAAGTTTAAAATTCAAAATCCAAATGACAAATCAAGTTCAAATGACAAAATATTATTCTTGGTTTAACTGGTTGAGTAATTTTGATCTTTGAACTTGATTTGAACTTTGAACTTAGGGTTTTGAACTTTAAACCGCTAAATACCGGCATTCTTAAATCTTAAATCCTAAATCTTAAATCTCTTCTATACAAAAACTCGCCCGGAGATTTACCCGAACGAGTTTTAAAAAATTAAGTTAAATAACCGACCTACATCCCCATATCCATGCCATTCATCCCACCCATCCCGCCATGGCCGCCGCCGGCCGCGCAACAACCTTTCTTGTCCGGCAAGTCGGCAACAACCGCCTCAGTGGTAATAAATAGCGCGGCAATCGAGGCGGCGTTCTGCAAGGCCGACCGCGTGACTTTGGTCGGGTCAATAATGCCGGCTTTGACCATGTCTTCGTATTTATCCTCGGCCGCGTTATAACCTTCACTGCCTTTCAGTTTTTTCACTTCTTCGGCGACCACCGCGCCATCTTTACCGGCGTTCTTGGCAATCTGGCGAAGCGGCTCTTCCAAAGCCCGTTTTAAGATATTGAGGCCGATTTTTTCCTCCGCTTCCAAATTTAAACTATCCAAGATAGACGCCACGCGGATCAAGGCCACGCCGCCACCCGGCACAATACCTTCGGCAACCGCCGCTTTGGTGGCATTCAGCGCGTCTTCCACTTTAAATTTAATTTCTTTCATTTCCGTCTCGGTCGCCGCGCCCACTTTAATCACCGCCACACCGCCGGCGAGTTTCGCTAGCCGTTCCTGCAGTTTTTCTTTGTCAAAATCAGAGTCAGCCGCGGCCAATTCCTGGCGAATGAGTTTGATCCGACCGGCAATATCTTCTTTACTGCCCTTACCGCCGACAATGGTCGTATTTTCTTTAGTGGCAATAACTTTAGAGGCTGAACCCAGTTGTTCCAGTGTAACATTTTCCAGTTTTAAGCCGATTTCTTCGGTAATCACCTTGCCGCCAGTTAAGACCGCCATATCGGCAAGCATTTCCTTCTTGCGGTCGCCAAAACCCGGAGCCTTGATCGCTAAAGCGTTAAAAATACCGCGGAGTTTATTGACGACCAGAGTCGCCAGCGCCTCGCCATCAACCTCATCGGCAATAATCACCAGTTCTTTTTTGCCGCTCTGCGCCACCTTTTCTAGGATCGGCAGGATATCGCTAATGGCGGAAATTTTGCGGTCAGTCAAAAGAATCAGCGGTTCGTTAAACTCGGACTTCATCGCCTCCGGATTGGTGATCATATATGGCGAGACAAAACCTTTGTCAAACTGCATGCCTTCCACCACTTCCTTCTCAATGCCAAAGGATTGGCTTTCTTCCACGGTGATCACGCCGTCATTGCCCACCTGCTCCATCGCCTCGGCAATCACCCGGCCGATACCTTCGTCATTCGCGGAAATGGCCGCCACTTGGGCGATTTCTTCTTTGCCGGAAACCGGTTTGGAGATTTTTTCTTTCAATTCTTTAACGACCGCCGCCACGCCTTTTTCCAGCCCGCGGCGAATCGCCATTGGATTGGCGCCAGCCGCCACATTTTTCAGCCCTTCAGTCACCAGAATCTGCGCCAACACGGTCGCGGTCGTGGTGCCGTCGCCGGCGACATCGTTGGTCTTGGAAGCGACTTCCTTGATCAATTCCGCGCCGACATTTTCAAACTTGTCTTCCAATTCAATTTCTTTGGCAATCGTTACGCCGTCATTGGTAATAATCGGCGCGCCAAAGCCTTTGTCTAAAATCACATTGCGGCCACGCGGTCCGAGCGAGACTTTGACCGTGTCGGCGAGTTTGTCCACGCCCCGTTTAATCGCGGCGCGGGCCTGTTCATCAAAAATAATTTGCTTAGCCATAGGGAAAAGAATTAAAAATTAAGAATTAAGAATTAAGAATTAAGAATTTGTTGACTGCTAGCTTTCTAGCTGTCTAACTGTCTGGCTGTCTAACTCTCTAGATAATTGCCAGTACATCACTCTCGGATATAACTAAAAGATCCTCGTCGTCGATCTTAATCTCGTCCGGCGAGTATTTCTTAAACATGATTTTGTCACCGACTTTGACTGACATCGGCGCGAGTTGGCCGTTGTCCAGCATCTTACCCGGACCAGCCGCCAAAACTTCGCCCTTTTCCGGCTTTTCTTTGTCCACGGTTTCAGGGAGCACAATGCCGCTCTTGGTCATTGTGTCCTCACGCAGAGGTTTGACGATCAAATGATCGTGCAGTGGTTTGAGATTCATATGGTGCGAATTTAAGCGAATTAAAAGCGAATTTATGTGAACAATTATTAGTTTTTATTCGTTTATATTCGTTTTTATTCGCGATTATTTATTTTAGCACTCTTAAATATCGAGTGCTAATTAGTGCTGTTATCTTAACGCAAACCAAAAACCCCGTCAAGAGGGGTGATTACCTAATTTATAGTTTATCGCCTCAGAATAAAACAAAATTAGAAATAAATGTTTTAACCCAATAGATACAGTTAAAATGACAAAATCCAAAACCCAAATGACAAATCAAGTTCAAAGGTCAAAACTCCGGTAGCTTTTGATCTTTGAACTTGATTTGCCTGCCCCGCGCACTTGTCCCGCGTATGCTGGGATGCTGGGGAACTTTGCACTTAGGGTTTTGAACTTTAAATGGTATTTAGAGGTTTAGACGCTGCTTACCGACCATTCTTAAATCTTAAATCCTAAATCTTAAATCTATTTCGTATCTTCCAATCTCACCGCCAAATAAACTCCCAACAACAAAATCACCCCGAAAAACAAGAATAAATAGTTAAAGGGGAAAAACTGCAAGATTAGCATGCCGAGGAGCGCGGCGGCGATGTAGCCAAATGGCTGGGCGTTGCGAAAGAGATTAATATAATCCATATCGCGGACGCTGACTTTTTTGAAAAAGTAAGTCTCGCGCATCGCCTCGGTCAGGGCGGCGCCACAACGGCTGAGGAAAAGAATAATCGCCCAAACCAAAGGACTCGCCGGACCGAGGAGAAACATCGCGATTAAGACGCCGGAAAGGATTATGAAGCCGCTGGCTAGGATTTCTTTCTCGCCCCAATATTTATCGGCGAGGATGCCGGCCGGAATTTCCAAAAGCACAAACGGTAAAAGCATAATCGTGAACATCCAACCGATCGTCATCCAGTCAAAACCTAGATACTGATGCAAATAAATCGGAATATAGATTACTGCCAGGCCATAGAAAAAATCCAAAAGAAAAGCTACGCTAACAATGCGCCGCAAATTCGGCTGGGGCCAAAGTTTTTTTAACGCCTCAATGGTTGAGCGATGGCGGTAAGGCAGATGATCCTTATACCGACCGCGGCAAATGAGTAAAATGGCAATAATCGGCAAGACCATCGCGGCCGCGCCCCAATAAACCCAAGCGTAACCGCCGCCGCTCACCAATTGGCCGGCGATAAATGGCGAGATAAGCCAACCAAAATTAATAAAGGTGTAGTAGACTGTCCGAATGCGCCCGGTCAGCGCGTCAGCCGAAAACCTTTCCACAAAAACATCCATGACGATAGCGAGAAGCACGACCGAAGTTTCTAAAATAATAAAGAGCGTCAAGGCCATGACAGCCGAAGAAGCAAAAGACAACAGCCAAGCGTCCAGCCCGTAGACTGCCAAGAGCATCAAAGCGGTTTTGTAATTACTGAATTTTCTGATATACCGCGGGAAAAAATTTATCGCCAAAGTCGCAAAAACCATGGCGCCAATAAAAAACCAGCCGGTTTGGTCCGCGCCCACAAACTGGCTGAGATAGGTGGAGTGGATATAGGCGGGCAAAGCGACGGCGAGCGCCAGAAAAAACCCGAGCGAAAATAAAATAAATAGATTCTTTTTAACTGCAGTCATAATTTATAAGTATTCAGGGGTCAGTATTCGGGGATCAGGGAGGGATTCAAATTCACCGTTCGTGGATATAGTTCCCTGAATACCTGCCTGCGCAGGCAGGCTGCATACTGTTCCCTGAATACTCTTGCTACCGATTACAACAAAGTGAATTAAATAAGTGAATTAAATAATCAATCTTTTTTTATAGTCAAACCGGCCACCAGCCACCACAACATCCCGCCAAAATACAAACTCCACAGCCAATGGTCAAATAACCCCAGAAACAATAATGAAGCAAGCGCCGCCTTTATTGTCCAAGTGCCTTTAGTGGCAAATAACAAATAACAAATAACAAATAACATCATCAACCCCACCGCCCCCGTCTCCGCCAGAACTAACAAGTAAAGATTGTGCGTCGGCTGATACGCCCAAGCCGGCAAACGGTTATCAAGTCTATTATACACTGCCGCGGTATAATTTCCCAAGCCCGATCCCACGATGGGATGAATTTTTATTAGCTGCCAACTTTCACTATACGAAGCTAGTCGTTCCTGATTGGATTTAACTTCCAGCCGGCCGTCACCAGTCGCGCGCGTGGCCAGAAGCGGCCAAAAACTCGCCGCCAAAATAATTAGAACTAGCGCGCCGCCGGCTAGCAATTGCGCGGTAAAAACATACTGCCTTTTATAACCGACCCATTCTTTCGCCAACCAAATAACAAATATCAAATAACAAATAATCACAACAATCGCCGCCGCCCTTGAAAAAGTAAAAAATAAACCTGTCAGAATCAACAGCCAAGCGCCCGCCATTGACCATTTAATTTTTGAACTTCTGGCCGTCAAACTTAAACCGGCGAGGAAAACCAGCCCCACCAGTAAAAACGCCGCCAAGATATTCGGATGCGGCAAACTGCCGTAAGCGCGCAGCCACCGCTCATCCCCCACCGCGATGACTAAAGCGCCGAGATCAGCCGGCCAATGCGGCGCTAGGCCCAGCCATTTATTGCCAAAAACTGTTTGACTGAAAAATTGAATTAAAGCTAAAACGCTTTGCAGGGCCGCCGCAGCAATCAGGCTAGCCATGATTTTCGCTTTAACTGCCGGACCATAAGCGACCAGAAAATAAAACATTATCCCGCCGACGAGGAGCCACCAGCGGTAAAGCGCCAGATTGTAGTCCACGGCCCATAGGGCGGTCGCCAAACTCCAAAAAACAAAAACGCCAATCAGTAAAACCAAATTTCTCTCGGCAAATTTTATATTATTTTTCCGGCGCCAAACCAAAAATAGCGCCACCAAAACTGCTAAGAGTATTTCTGTGCCGTAGAGCGAATTTGAGCCGTACTCCCAATCTCCGCCGTTCAATCGCGCGGCCAAGTAAATCCAGCGCGTTTGCATCGGCAAGAGGAAGACGAGGAGGTAAGTGCCCCACTCAAGGACATTGGTTAGAGTTATTTTTTTCAGCCAAAGCATAACTTAAAATAATTTTTAATTTTTAATTTAAAATTTCTAATCAATTTATAATTCTTAATTTTTAATTGCCGCGAACTTGGCTTTAGGTTTAAAAATTATAAATTAAACATTAGAAATTCATTAAAAATTAAGAATTTTAAATTAAAAATTATTTTCCTTCCCCTAACAATCTATTCACCTTCATCACCCACTCATTCCGATACCCCTCCCTCCGGTCATTGGCAATCAGTTTAACCACGCCCTCGCCGATTACCGCGCCGACATCTTTATTTTTTAGTTTTTCTTTCAGTACCGCCGGCAGGTGGCGCAACTGAAACTTTCTCAGCAGTTCTTCGCACCAAGCAAAATTCCAACCGGCTTCTTTGGTTTTTTTGATCATTCTACCCGCCGCGCCCAGCTCTATCAGCCGCCGCGGGTGTGGCTCGATCGGCGTCGCTAGTGGCAAATAATCTTTTAACCAACCATTCGCCTGCCACAGGCGCCCGTAAACCCCGCCAGCATCATAAACCGGATAAAGTTGCGCCAGCCAATAATAAAAGTAAATATCATTCCGCGCCAGAGCGATATCCGACAAATCCAGATGACTCTCATCCACGAAAAAACTTAAACAAAATTTATCCTGCCGCGTTTTGTCCGTCGGCCGCAAACCAAAAATTTTCAGAAACAGCAGACAAACAAACCGAGTGGTCCAAACTTTACCGCGCGCGCTGACAACAAACAAATCAATATCGCTCTCCGGCCGCGCGTTGCTGTAAGCAAGACTATTGCAAACCGCTATCAGCCGGACAAAGGGCAATAATGCCAAAAAATGGCCGATTCGCTTCACTTTTCTGTATTTTTTCTCGGCCGCCAAATACCGCTCTTGCCGCCGCGCGACTATTTCAGCTGAAGCACTAGCCAAAAAATAAAAACCCTGGTGAGTTTTCACCTGGGTTAATTCCGCTAGCGCCGCCTCGATAGTTTCTAAATTACCGTCGGCCGAGCCATACAGATACCGCTTGATTTCCAACGGCGTCAACGGAAATTCAAAAATATCAAAAAAAACTAAAGTCTTCAAAATGGCTGATTTTAAATTAGTCTCGGCCATGTTTTATATTTCTTTTCTAAACAACTACTTAAACTCTTGCACGGCCGCTTCTATCTGCTTTGATAAATCATCCAATGTTTCATAATAAATAACCTGCTTGGCGCACGGTATGCCAAAAGCCATAATAGACGGCTTAACACCTTTTTTACATAAAATTATGCAAGGAATATTATGTTCTTGCGCCATTTGAAATTCCATCCCGACTCCTATTGATGGTGAACTTAGCTCGCCTATAAATAAATCACATTTTGTAATTGTCTTATAGGTTCGATCGTAGAAATCTTGCGGACTTTCTTTTGAATCCCAAAAATCAGGATAAGTACAAATAACTTCATCAAAATACTTTTGACACAAACTTCTTAAATGTTTATATACCGGTAAATAATCCTCGCCGAACAAATTGATTGGGCCAAAAATATATACTTTACTCATATTTTTTTCTTCTCTTCGCGGCGGTAAATTTTAATTTTTTTCGACAGCGTTAAGAGTTGAAGTGGCCATGGCTTCGCTGGCCGGCGCCTCGGCTTTAGCGTTGAGAGAAATAGCGGCCGCCGCTTCTTTAACATTATCTTCCACTACCAGCCGTTCGGCGCTGATGCTGACCACCTGCTGGCGATTAACCAATAACTTGTCGCCCCAAAGATTTTTTATAGGATTAAAGTTGCCCACTTGATAGTTAACAATACTTTGCGAATCAATATCAATTTCTAAATCAACAACATGGCCCAGATGCTGGCCGCCTTGGGTATAAACCGGCAAACCAATAAGTTTTTTACCATGAATCAACATAAAATAAGTCCCGAGTCCCGAGTCCAAAGTCCCGAGAAAGCTCAAAGCTAATCAGCTCAAAACTCACTCTGGACTTCGGACTCTGGACTATTTAATTATCTCTCCTTCAATCACCGTCGGCGCCCCGCCGGTCGGCTTACCCGTCTTTTTGCGAAAGAGAAATAATTGCATAAACACCGTCAGCACCGTAGTGACCAACCAATACAAGGTTAGGCCGCCCGGCAAACTGAAACCAATAAACACGGTCATCAGTGGCATCATGTAAAGCATTTGCTTATTCATGATCGCCATCATGTTCTCGTCTTTGGCGCCGGCAATCGGCTGGCCGTTTTTGCCCTGGGGTGGCGGTTTAACTTGCAGCATCTTCGCTTGCCAAAATTGCGCCGCGCCGGCGAGCACCGCGAGGACAACCTGCGGCTTACTTAAATCAACTAAACCAAGGAATGAAGCGTTAATCGTGCCGGGATTAGCGACAAACGGGTAAAGTATTTCAAAACTGCCGTTAGACAATCCGCGGCGAAACACTTGGTAAACCGCAATGAGAAACGGCAATTGGATCAACACCGGCAAGCAAGATGACAGCGGATTGACTTTTTCCGCCCGATAAAGATTCATCATCTCCACCGACAGCTTTTCTTTATTGTCTTTATATTTTTTCTTCAACTCTTCCAACTTTGGCTGTAACTGCTGCATCGCTTTCTGCGCCCGAATGGATTGCAGAGAAAAAGGATATAAAACCAGCTTGATGATCACCGTCAAGGCAATCACCGCCAAGCCGAAATCATGCCCCGGAATGGTGTTATAAAGCCAAACCAAAAGATTAAACAGCGGTTGGTATAGAACTAGGTTATAAATTTGAATCATATATAGTAAGTATTCAGGGATCGGTATTCAGTATTCAGGGGGTCCGTATTCACCGTTCGTGAATATAGTTCCCTGAATACTGAATACTGTTCCCTGAATACTAATGCTTGAATACTGCTCCCTGAATACTTATTTAAATAGCCTTGGCAACTCTTTTCTTTTTGGCCGGTTTCTTTTCCGCTTTGGGTTCAGCCGCTTCTTCCGGCTTAACCTCTTCAACTTTAACTTCAGTTTCAACTGCTGAGATTGATTCTGGTTCGGCCACGGCAACCTTTTCCGCCGCGCCGGCCGAGGCGAGTTTAGCGGCGTCAATCAAGCCTTGCTCGATTTCTTCGGCGCTAATCACCCGTTTTTCATCACCCTTCACTTCCACGATATTAATCCGGCAACCGCTCAGGCGCGAAGCTAGGCGCACATTTTGGCCGCTCCGGCCGATGGCAAGCGACAACTGGTCAGTCGCCACGCTCACGGTGGCTTCAGTTTTGGACTCGGCAATTTCCACTCCCAAAATCTTGGCGGGCAACATGGCATGGGTAATAAATTCTTTCAGGTCTTCGGACCATTCAATAATATCAATTTTCTCGCCGCCCAGCTCGGCAATAATCGTCTGGACGCGCGAACCGCGCTGGCCGACGCACGAGCCGATCGGGTCGATATTGCTGTCATCGCTGTGCACCGCTACTTTGCTGCGGGAACCGGCCTCGCGGGCGATGCCTTTAATTTCAATCGTGCGGTTGGCAATTTCCGGGATTTCCATGGCAAAAAGCTCGCGGACAATCTCCGGGCTTTTGCGGGAAAGGTTAATTTCCGGCCCTTTACTGCCCAGCGCCACCGACATGACAAAAACTTTCAGCCGTTCGCCGGTGTTATACCGCTCGCGCTCAATTTGTTCCTCGGGCCGCAAAATGCCGGTCGCGCGAGCAAGGTCAATCAACACATTAGGACCTTCGCGGCGTTGGACCGTGCCGGCGAGAACGGTGCCTTCTTTATCTTTATATTCTTCAAAAATTGTTGACCGTTCAGCTTCACGGAGTCTCTGAATAATTACCTGCTTGGCAGTCTGGGCCGCCATCCGGCCGTAAGCCGCCGGCACCGACAACTCCACCCGGATCTCCTCGCCAACCACCGCGTCGTCTTTGATCTCTTTGGCGTCGGTCAGAGAGATATGCAGTTTGGGATTATAACGGAGTTCCGCTTCTTCGCCTTCAGCGAGCTCGACTTCTTCATGAACCGGCAGTTCTTCGCCCCGTTCAATCGCCAGCCGCCGCTCTTCGGCCTCAGCCTCGGCTTTCGCCTTCAATTCATCCTCAACGACAATTTTGACATCAAAAACCCGCGAACCGCCGGTTTCCGCGTCGTAAATAACTTTGATGTTTTGGTTCTTCTGGCCAAAATCCTTGCGGTAAGCGGCCGAGAGCGCCGCCTCGATGGTTTCAATAACCGCCTCCACCGAAATATTCTTTTCTTGGCAAATCTGCTGAATGGCCGCCATGATTGGTGATTGTGACATAAATTTTTATCTAATAATAAGTTAATTATAAAGCAAATTGGGTAATTAAACAATAAACGCAAATTTAAGCGAATAATCAGCAAATCAGCGCGAAATTGAATCCGAGCCTGGCAACAAAAAAATCACTCTCTTTATCAGATAGTGACTTTCTAGAAGCATTATAGGGTAAGGGGCAATTTTTGTCAAGATGCGGTGAAAATAATAATTAATCTAATAATTTTTTCCCGAATACCAGCCAAAATAAAAACAAATTCCACTATAAATTATCATAGTCGCCGTAATGGCACTCGGGATCGTATGAACAAAAATCATAATAATAAACCCCGGCAGTAAAAAGATTAAAAAATATACTACCACTAATAATGATTCTTTGAAATTATTCATGAATATCTTTAAAAATTATTCCGTTATTTCGGGATACTGTTCTAAATAATTATCTCTAACATAAACACCTAAAGTAGTAAACAAGGTATCAACATTTTCACTCGGATTATTGTAGAGATAACTTTTAATCGGATTGAAGTATTCTTTATCAAATAGAACTTTAACTGATTTAATCGCAGCAATTTCAACATCATATTTAGTCCCGGCACTCTCTGATTTAATAAAACCCAAAAAATCAGAGCTGTTATTTCTAAAAATATCCGCGAAACCAATATCAATAATTTTCTTTTCACCAACCGTAGTAAGCTTTAATGGACTATAAGACTGAATATCTTGTGGGTTAAAATCAATTTTCGGCTTAGAAAGAGTATCACAAATAACTTTAACATTGTGCTTGACCTTTTCCATTGTTTCCTTTAAATCATCTAGAATTTGTAACTTTCGACCAATGTAAACAAGACCACCAATAATGGTAGCGATACCAATTGCTAGGGCAGCTTGCATAATAGTATCCTTCATATTTTTACTAAGACTTTTAAGCTATTTAAATTATAGCAGAAAATTTATTAACAGGGAATTATTAACTTTATCATACAATTTATCAACAGGTCAACACCTAAAAAAGCATGGGATATAGCCTTTTAATATAACCCTATCTCAAGAAGCATAGTAATTCATAATTTTTCCCTACACCGTCATAAACCTCACCCTCACCCGCCTCGGACCCAGCACCTTAATGGCGATAAAGCCGATCTGCCAGTTGTCGGTTTCGATTTCTTTTTTACTCAGATAATCAAACGCCGCGGCTTCGGTTTTCTCGAGTTTCGCCTCGTCCATCATTTCCTCCGGCTCGCCGGACGCCGCTGACCGTCGCGTCTTGACCTCGATAAACCACCAGGCTTCGCCCTGCTTGGCGACAATATCCACCTCGCCTTCGCGGCAATGATAATTCTTTTCAACAATTTTAAAACCGCGCCGACCCAGAAACTGGCAGGCGACCCCTTCTCCCCACTGGCCAAATTGCTGGCGGCGGCTAGGCATAGTTTTAACTATTCAACTAGATTATACCGAAGGGGAGATTAACTAAATCTAAAATAAACATTAAATCTAGTTAAACTCGATTAGATCAATTTATCTAGTTTTAGCTAAAAATTAGAATTTAGGAGTTAGAATTTAGAATTTAGGGGGGGGCTACTTTTCCTAAATTCTAAATTCTAACTCCTAAATCCTGCACAGAAAAAACACGGCTCAAAACCGTGTCTTTCAATTCGTAATTCGTAATTTGTAATTTGTAATTATTTTTTCTTTTTCGGCAAATACTTCTCGATCTTCTCCTTCTCCGCCCGCTCAACGCGCAACCGCGGCACTTCGATAAAACCAAACTTACCGATAAACCCGGCCCAGACTAAAACTATTAGGAGCCAAACAATCAGCCAAAACCGACTGGAAAGATACGGGATCTGCTGATAGAAGAAAAACAAAATCAAAAAACCGATGAGCCCTAAAGTGGTAAAGTAGCTTTGCAGTTTTTTGAATAGACGCCAAATCACTCGGTCGTGCTTTTTGGCGCGGGAGATTAAGAAGAAAACCACCGCCGCGACGAGACACAAACCAAACAACACCAAGAGGAACTGCGCGGCCGCGGCCAAGAACGGACCGGGCTGAACCGTGAACCAAAAACCTAACGACAATAATTTGCTCCAATCAAACATATAGATTATCAACTGTATTAATTATTTGTTAATTTTTACTAACAATCCACATGGTCGCATCAGCCCATCTCTGGTTGGAAGCGATACGAATGCTACGAATTACATGCGAATCTACGAATAAAACAACTACTAACGCGGTTTATTTATTTTTTTAAACAATAAGCCAAAGTGCCACTTGCTCGGCTCAAATCTCTTGACCAGCTCGGCGCCTTGGGCTTGGCAAAAACGCGCCACGCCCTCGGACCGCACCCGCCGCTCGGCGACCGGCCCGATGACGGACGGCTCTGACCGCCAATCAATCACCAGAAGCGTCCCGCCGGGTTTCACCACCCGAAGCGCTTCCCGCAACACTTCCTCGCGTTTGTCGTTTTGAAACAAAACATTGATGAGCATCGCCACATCAGCGCTGCCATCCGGCAGTCCCGTGCCTTTGTTGTTTTCTAAGTTAGCCCGCAAAACTTGGATGTTCTCCAGGCCGGCTAAATGCGCCCGCCGCTTAATCCCGTCCAAAACCGTAGCGCGAATATCCACGGCATAGACCTTGCCGCTTTTGCCGACCAACTGGCTCGCCGGGAAAACAAAATGCCCGACGGCGCCGCAACCGAGGTCAGCCACGCGGCTGCCGAGCTTCACCCCGCTAACTGCCAAAACCGCTTGCGGGTCCAATAATTGATTGCCACCGCTAGAGTTTTCCATATACGATTATTTTATCACAAAAATCGTTTTGAAAATAGCAAGCAAGATGCCGTCAATCAGATAAGTCATGTAAAGAATAGAAATAAAAATCACGCCCAGGCCAATCAGTTTATACAGTAACCGCGAGCCGCCGTCACTGCCCAAATAATGCTCCGCCCAAGCGTTGCCGCCAAAGTTCTGCAGGATCCACTCCGACTTCCAAACCACGACAAAACCAATTGCCATACCGATCGAGCCGAGAATAATCCGTAGGAGCATAAATGTATTCTTTTTTTGTTATATTTTTACAATGAATCAAATTTCATTGTGCAATTTTATTTAATTTCTTTAGATTTTCATAAAAAAAATCCGCATTTCTCTCTAATTCAATTTCTAATACCTTGTCATTATTTTTGATAGATAATCCGTCATAACATTCACTCAAAGCATAAAACATATTAACTCCATAAAATTGTTTAAGGGACTTTGCTTCCGTAATTTTACTTTCTATAATTTTATAAAAATCTGCGCCGGCAATAATATCCCACCTTTTCATTTGTTGTTTATCTTTATCTGATAAACTATTATATATTTTATATAAAACTGATTGATAAGAACAATGAGCAAGCGCGTTAATACTATTTCCGATACATAATGCCTCGAGATCAAAAATGGCTATTTTTTGCGTTTTTGGATTATAACCAATATTGCTCATATCCAAATCGCCATGATTTAACACCTCATCAAATAATTCAAAATCGTCAACTCGCAATAATCCGCGTAGTTCAATGGCCATTGATTTAATTTTATTATTTTCCGCGGTTATACATTTATCTATGTCGTCATGGTATTCTCTAACCGTTCTTTTTTGTAAAAAAAGTTTCAATCGTTCGGAAAACGGTATACTCTTAATAAATTTATCTACGCGCAACAATATAGAAATCTTTTCTTCATCTGGGCAATTATACTTTTCCGTTGAATCGTTAAAATATTCATAAATAATACCCTCAAACCCGCGGGATTGAATCAACTCTATAGCTTTGGGAATTACTATATTATCATTTTCTATCTTATTATTTTGCGATTCCTCAATTAAAATATTGTTGATTAATTTTTCTTCATTAAATTTATTTTCATTAGATATCCCTTCTTTCAATTTGCATAAAAAAATATGATCGTCTTTTTTAATTTTAGCCATCTGCTGGCCGCGGTTAACATCATCAACTTTTTCATAGCCAAAATCTCCCCAAGTAATCAATGATTGCGGGGCTATATTTTTATCGCCAATATTTTTAATTTTATTATCATACTCCATAGAAATTTTAAGGGCTTATTTTATTTGCCATTTTTGCGGCAAAGGTCCATTAGATAATTCATAAATGTGATTTATTATTTTGGGTAGAATTATCAATTTATTTTTTAAATCTCTCGCTTTATAAAATTTTTCTATATAATAACCCAACTTTTTATCTCTCTTACCAATAATATCTGCTACCTCGTTTGGCTGTCTTAAAAAATCTCCTTTTATTTTTAAAAATAATTCAATAATATTTTTCATTAAAAGATGACTATCTAATTCGAAAGCCACCAAGTTATGATTTTTAAAATCCCTTTGAACTTCACCCCAGAAATCATCTATGGAATATTTGTGCATTAAAATTTCATCATTATTATATTTTGTTCGCAACCTCAAATTATTTTTTGCCTTCGCTATAATTTTATTCAAATCGTTTCCTGCTTGATAAAGAATTTTGCTGTTAGCCAGCATATGAGAAGTATTTCTTTTTATATTATATTTATCGTTTTTTAAAAAAGAGCTTGCTTCGCCTACGGTGTCTAATATAATATCAATCCGCATGTTGTTTTTTACAAAATTGAGCCTTGAATAATCGGTCTTCTTCTTGAGAAGAATATAAATATCAATGTCAGAATATTGATCAAACTTATTTCTTACCACAGAACCAAATAATAAAATACCTAAAATGTTCTTGTCCGGTTTATATTGTTTTACCAAATCACTACAAATTTTTTGAATAAATTTTTTCATAAAAAATAGGGGCTAAGGTAAGTATAGCACTTTTCCTTAGCCCCGTGAATCACATCGCCACTACGATCAGTGGCAGTTGCTGGGACGCTGACATGTCATCAACGGCTTCAGTTTGGGTAGAGCCTTGACCTTGATGGCCGGGCGCTGCTTCTTCAGCTGCTTCTGCATAGTATTCACCTCCTTTCTGCTGCAGGTTGGGGAAGCGCGGATTCCAACACCGTTGCTTCCCGCAGTTGTTCTCGGAGAATCTCTTGGGTCATACGGCGATAGAAGTCGCACATTCGTTCTATCTTGGCGGTTTGTGTCGCCCGAGCGAACTCCTGCGTGATATTACAACCGCCGCCGCAATGTCCTTCAATCATACAACCCTGACACATCTTCGTCGCTCCAGTAAGGTGATCCATCACAAAACGATGATAGGCGCTACTTGACGCGTAAAATGACTGGATATCCGAGAGACTTCCGAGCTGGGTCATACTATAGCCGCATCCGGAGATGTTTCCGGACGGGGCGACGCACAGGCTATTGCCACGGACGGCACCACAGAACGCCACGCGACTTTCAAGTGTTGATTCATTTAGATTCTCGGCCGGGCGTGACCAGAAACCAGGAACATCAACGCCTCGTTCCGCCGCATAGCGCCGAATATGCATCAACTTGGCGATAATTTCCTCAATTGGAATTTCCACCATATCGATGATGTCGATATCGATTCTGACATCCTTCATGCCACGAGCTATCGCCCAGTCGATGATCGACTCGTCGAGTTCATAAAAATTCTTTTCAGTGACTGTCACCGCGATGCCAGTGAGCGGATACTCCGCCTGCGCCAATGCATCAAATCCGCGTATAATCTGGGAGAAGGTACCGCCTCCAAGTTTTGCCAATCTAACACGGTCATTTCCTTCGCGCAAGCCATCTAGACTGGAAGCAATTTCGACGCGATAATCCTTCAGGATATTAGCAACGGCCTGCGTGATAAGGGAAGCGTTGGTGTTAATTGAGAAGCGAAACTCAAACTCCGAACCGTAGACGGTACGGCAGTATTCAAGCGCTTGTTTGATAACCGGCCAGGCCAACAGCGGTTCACCGCCGCCGAAGTTGATTTCGGCGACATGCTTTTTATGCCCACGAAGAATCGCGAGATAACGATCCACCGTCTCCTTGGCTGTATCAAACCGCATGAATTTTTTGGGGTTGTTTATGCGGTCGGAAGCTTCCAAATTGTTGAAGTGGATACAGTAGGTGCAACGGAAGTTACACGCTTCACTCATGATAAGCTCGAGATAATTGATCAGCGAACCGCTGATGATCTCACCTTCTCGCTCCCGCATCCTATCTTCAAGAAATGCCCGGTCATTAAAATCCTCGGGAACGAGAAAATAACACCGTAGCAGTTCTTCAATCGACTTCCTGTCTTCCTCGTTCGGTTCATCGCCGAGATAATAACGAATCGTCGCCGGCCGTAAAAACAGCTTGAGAAATTCGAGTGTCTCGGCAGACACGACTTTCGGGTAGCCAAATAGCGAGTGCCAGATCACCACCGAATCACCGTCTTGAACGACCTGTATAAACGGCGACTTTATATAGACGGCATCAAAATTAAATGTCATTACAGACTCCTTTCTGTTGTGAATGTACTACCTGTCTGACAGACTACCAGAATCATTTTATTTTAGCAATCGCGAACCGCCGTCACTGCCCAAATAATGCTCGGCCCAGGCATTGCCACCAAAGTTCTGCAAAATCCACTCCGACTGCCAAACCACAACAAAACCGATACCGATGCCGATCGCGCCGAGGATAATCCGTAGAAGCATATAATAAACTTATTTCATGGTAAAAACTTCTTGCAAAACCTTATGCCGTTTTTCTATTAACTTTCTCGCGAAAGGAAAAAATATTTTTTTGTGGTAATCCCGATCTAGTTTTTCCAGCGCCCATTTTTTAAAATCAACTAAATCGCGTTTACCGTTGATAGCAAGAGTAAGATAAAAATCATTGTGATAATGCGCCATGGCGTCAGCCGAAGCCAGAATCTTGCCCTCTAAGGTCTTGGGTATTAATTTGGCATCACACTGATGGGTTAAAATTATTTCCTGAACTTGCTTAATTGCCCCCCCCGAATACTGAAAATTTCGCATAACTTTCTCGGCTTCCACCGCGCCCATCTTGGAGTGATCGCCCTTGATTCCCCGGACTCGCTGTAAGTCATGCAACCAAACGCCAAGCATCACTATTTCTTTATCGGCCTTGGGCAACTTTTTTAAAAGCAATTTGGCAAATTTTTCTACCCCCAACAAATGAACTTCGTAAAACCAAAAATCAATAAAACCAAGGTTTTTACATTCATTTTTAACTAAATTTTTTATTTGGTTTATTTTGTCGCTCATACTGACTTCTTTCTAACTTCTTTAAGAATGCTTACAATCACATGGCCCGATTTCATCTTGAGATATAAACTCGGCGTAATAAGCTTTGTCATCTTCATCACGCCAAACTTTTTCAACCGCAACCCTGTGTCGCAAACCGTTACATTCCAAAGTGCGTTCTGTCTTAGCGCCATCCGGATGCGTTTCCAGCGCTTCAATATCACCAACCGTCCGATATCTTGGCTGGCGCTCGGCTTTTTCTTTATTCTCTACTGCCGGTTTTGGCGCTTCCGGCGGTTTTTCAGGAGATTGTTCCGACATATAAATAGTGTTATTAACTTTCTACTTTCAACTTTATAACTTTCAACTTACTTTGGTGGGCAGCAAGGGGTTCGAACCCCTGACCTTCTCGGTGTAAGCGAGACGCTCTAACCAACTGAGCTAGCTGCCCGAGAATGTAAAGTTTAAAAATCAAAATGAAAAATGACAATTCAAAATGTAAAATTAGTGACTTACACCGAGATTCAGCGGTTGATTGTAGGTAGCTACTTTACTAGACATTTTTAATTTTAAACTGTCATTTTTCATTTTGATTTTTAATTTTTACATTTACTAAATGCGCGGGAGAGGACTCGAACCTCCATGCCTTGCGGCACTACCACCTCAAGGTAGCGTGTCTACCAATTGCACCACCCGCGCATAAAATAAGAATTAATGCTTGATCTCTGGCCTTTTAATTATTAATTCTTAATTTTTAATTCTTAATTATTCTTCTATCGCCTGCGTTGGGCAACTTTCAATCGCCTCTTTAATTTTGTCAGCAAAGGCCGCCAAGTCAACGCCTGGTTTTACCACTGCTTTACCTTCGGCGTTAAGCTCGAAAACTTCTGGGCAAATCGCCACACAAGTGCCGCAACCGATGCATTTTTCTTCATCAACTCTCAGTGTCATATTAGATTACTAATTTAAGCGAATTTAAAACTAATTTATGCGAACAGCTATTAGCTTTTATTCGCTTTTAATTTGCTTATATTCGCGTATATTTTTTAATTTCTTGAATCAATGTCGCCGGAGTGATGTTGGACTTAATCAAATACTTTTCGGCGCCGGCTTGCTTCGCCGCTCGGATATCGTCTTCTTGGGCCGAATTGGAAAAAACGAATATCGGCATCTTAGCAGTTGCCGGATTTTTTTTCAAGGTCTTAATCGCCTCTAAACCGTGCAGGGCCGGCATGACCATATCCATCAAAACCACATCAAACTGCCCGGCCTTAGCCTGTTTTAAGCCCCAGGCGCCGTTCTCGGCGACCGTCACTGTGGCCCCTTCCTTTTCCAGGCGCATTTTGTACATTTCAATAATGCCTTTGTTATCTTCAATCAACAGCACCCGCAAACCAGCGCACAGTGGCTGGTCAACGCTCTCGCCGTTAGTTTTAACCGGTTGAGATTTGGAGGTAACAGTTGAACCGTTACTCGCCGGCTTAACACCTAATTTTTCTTCAATTCTTTTGACTAATAAAGTCGGCGTCAAATTCGCCTTGATAATATAATCTTCCACGCCGAGCTTCATGCCTTCTTTGATTTCTTCCGGCTGGCCAAGGTTGCTGAGGAAAATTACTCGCAGATTTTTGGTCGCCGGCGCGCCTTTGAGTTGGCGCAAGACATCAAAGCCGTCCATCTCCGGCATGACGACATCCAGGAGAATCAAATCCGGCTTTTCGGCTTTGGCAATCGCTATCCCGGCTTTGCCGCGCGTGGCGGTCAGCACCCGGTAGCCGTCCCTTTCAAACCGCAGGCGGTACATGTCGAGAATCGACTCTTCGTCTTCGATGATGAGAATAGTTTTGGGCATAGGGGTAGGAGGATAAGTTGTTAGGTCGTTATGTTGTCAGGTTGCTAATTAAAATCTTCGGGCTGGTTTAACGGCCATTCTTCTTTGTTTATTTTAGCATAAATAGGGATTAGGAGCTAGAATTTAGGCTTATTCCCTGTTTTTTATAGCAAAGCAATATAAAAAAATAAGGCAAACACATGGGTCTGCCTTAATTATCATTTGAATAAATTTAGTCGGCTTTACGCCAACAATCTGGATCCTCCTCTAAGTAATGTCCTCGACGAATCAGCGCTCTGGCTCGACAACCACCACATTGATATTTGATTGAGCAACTGCCGCATTTCCCCCGCAAATTCATATCCAACATATCCTTAACGATATGATTGGTCCGATAAAGTCCAGTCATCTCCGCGATCGTCAAATCGAAGACATTCATCATCGGCAGGTTGAGCAAGGCGCATGGCGTCATGGTGCCGTTAGCGCCCACATTAAAAGTAACCGCGGCGGCGGCGCAACCGTCAAAGACTGCCTCGTCCTCCCCGCCGACATCATGTTTGCCACGAAGCAAACATTTCAACGGATCATTAGTGCTCACCTGCATGTCGGGATATTCAGCCTTAAGGCGATAGAGATTTTCCATAAACCGTCGCTTCTGATCAACGGTCATCCAAAGATCCGGGCATTCAATAGACCTGCCAGCGGGATGAATCGGCGAAAGGCTTGAACGCTGACAGCCCAATTCGTAGACAAACTTAACGATCTCATCCATTTGATCAATCTGCTGCGGCCGCAGTGTGCTCCGGACCGAAGTCAGTATGTTGGGTTTGGCCAGCCGAACAATCATCTTGATCGCCTGAATCGCCCGATCAAAAGCACCCGGACAACGGCGGAAAGAATCATGCTCTTCTGAATCTAAACTATCCAGACTGACGGAGAGAATAAATCTTTGAAAACCCAATCTCTCAATCAGTTCTAAGTGCTCTTCGGCCAAATACCAACCATTGGTTGTTAAGGTGACAAATTCTCCGCCATTCTCCCGAACCGCCTGAAGCGCTTCGGCAAACTGACTGTGAAGCAGCGGTTCGCCGCCGGAAAGCACTACTTCTTTGTAAGCGGGACTAAACTGGCGGGCAAACCGGATAATCTTGACGATTTGAGGAACGGGCATGTCCCGCCGCGCTTCATTGGCGGCGCGACAGTGTTGACAGCTCATGTTGCAACGGCCGGTAATTTCAATTTGGGTCTGGCCTAATTCGACATCGTAGATGGCTTTTTCGGTTTCTACTTCCAACGGCCGCCAAATTCCCTCACACTCGCAAGGCTCTGGCATTTTAATTACTCCTTTTTGATTCAGAAAGAAAAACGGCGGGTAACGCCTTAATGTGCCGCTACCCGCCAATTTTGTAAGATGGCCGCGCTGTTTAGTCGCAAATAGCGCAGCTGCCCTTGCCGATACGCACTTTCTTTCTCGGTTTCGGAGTCAGTTGCTTCATTTTTATCACCTCCTTTCAAGCCTGGAAAGTGACTGGCTTTGATGCCAGCCAATGGTTTTTAACCAATTATTGTAAAGAGCAAAAGCTTAAACTTTTTGTCCGACTCCCTGTAAAATCTTATGCCAATGCTGATGGCCGGGATCATTGTCAAAAAAATCAATTATCTCGGTCGTCACATTAATAAAGCCATTTTGGGCTAATAATAATTTTAACTTATCAGCGTCAATATCAGAATGGCTATTGGTATCAGCGGCGTCAAAAGTATGGAGAAACAGCCAGCCACCAGATTTTAAATTGTTGCAAGCTGTCTTGATCAACTGGTCGCGATTTTGCAACTTATGCAATAAATAATTGGAATAAACTAAATCGAATGGTCGCGAAACGGAAATAAATGGCTGCTCCAGATCCACGCCTAAATTCTTATCAACGCCCTCAGCCAACCAGCCGACTTTTTCCAAAGCTTTTACATCAGTAAAATCACCGGCGCCCAAATCCAAGACCTTCCCGGGTTGGGGATATTTTTGTTTAACAAAGTCAGCCAAAAAAGTATTCATGCGCTTATTTATTCTTAAATATTATACCAAACCAATTCTAAAATCTAGTTAAACTCGTAAGTACGGTTTTATTGGGGTTTTTGGTTTAGTGGGTTAAAACTGACGGTTTATCCACAGAATGAAAAATAGGGGTTAGGAGTTAGGGGTTAGAATTTAGGGCTATTCCCCGCCTTCGGTGGTTGCCCCCACCTAAATTCTAAATTCCAGCTCCTATATTCTCTAACAAAAAAACAGCCGAAGCCGCATTCTAATTTCCGCTCATAGCCCTTCGGGCTTGAACGGACCCGCTCGCGAAGACGAGCGGGCTTAATCCTTAATTTTTAATTCTTAATTATTTTCTTCCTCTTCGCCGGCGCTTTAACAATTTCCGCCTTAGCCTCAGCCGCGGGCGCGGTTCCGCCGCCAACTTTAACTTCCTCCTCGGCCAACACTTTTTCCCCTACCGCTAAGCCGGGCAAAGAAATATAAAACTGGCTGCCTTTATTTTTGCCGGCGCTCTCAGCCCAAACTTTACCGCCGTGCGCTTTGATAATTTCTTTAGCGACATAAAGCCCCAGGCCGGTGCCCTCGGTGTGGACGCGCGACATGCCTTGGCCACGAGAAAACTTCTGGAAAAGATTAGGCATATCAGTCGGCTCAATGCCCATGCCGGTGTCGGCGACTTTCAAAACCACATTTTTGCCCTGCTTGGTTAAATACAAACGGATCCCGCCGCGCTCGGTGTATTTCAACCCGTTATCAATCAGATTGGAAAGCACCTGGCGCAATTTGTCTTTATCCATTTTCACTTCCGGCAGTCTCCCGGCCGGCGGCTCTAATTCCAAATACAGTTTTTTCTTCTTGGCGGGGTTAGTCATATCTTCCACCACGCTTCGAACCAATTCATCAAAACTGCCGCCCTCCCACTCGTACTGGATCCGGCCGGACTCGATCCGAGAGATATTCAGGAGATCCTCCACGAGATTTATCAGCCGCTGGTTGCTGTCATAGACTTTATGGAGCGACTCCACCTCCGGGTCGGTCAAGGCGCCAAAACTGCCTTCCAACATCATCGAGACATAACCCTTAACCACCGTTAACGGCGTGCGGAGCTGGTGGCTGGCAATCGAGATAAACTCGGACTTGGCTTCGTCCAGTTTTTTCAGCCGGACATTGGCGAGGCGGAGTTCCTTGGTCGCTTTGTCCACTTCTGCCTGCAGGGTGAAATTAAAGTTCTTCACCTCGCTGTACATCTGGGCGTTCTCAATCGCCACCGCCGACTGCGCCCCGCCGATTTCCAGTAGTTTAATATCCTCGCTGGTGTAGATATCGCCGGACTTCTTTTTGCCAAGGATGAAGATGCCGATCAGACTATCCTTGGAAAATAAAGGTAAAAACACTTCCCCGCCGGTGCGGTCTAACCGGGCGCTCAGCTCTTTCAACTCGGGCGTGGACGCCAGATACCCCGACTCCAGCTTCCTTTTTAATTCCTCCAAAACAACCAACTCCTTGCTGTTTTTAAAATAACGGACCAGCGGGTCTAAAAGGCTAAAGCCCAGATTCTTGGTTTCCTCGGCGCTAAAGCCGTCGGCGTCGCCAATGACATAATACTCACTTTTTTTATCCAAAAGCAAAATGCCGCTTTTGGTCGGGTGAAACACCCGGTCAATAATCCCGCCAACATCATCAAACAAATGCTTTAGTTCCAAGGAGCTGGACAAGTCATTGGCAAGTTCAGCGAGCACTTCCTGAATGTCATACTCATCTTTAAATAAAAAATTCCGCGTGGCTTTCTGAATTAGTAGTTTTAACGGCTGAAATCCAGCGACAATCAAAGTGGAAACGATCAACGAAGTGACAATCTGCGACCACTGGCCAAAAATATTGCCAATAGAGTTGCTAACCAAGATAATTAAGAAAGAATAAATGGCGGTGAGAGTGAGAACGAGGAGGGTGAAGATGGAGGAGCGCTTGATGACGAGGCGGATGTCCATGAGACGATAACGCAAAACTCCGAATGCCGTAAATATTGGAAATAAGGCGGTACTAAAATTTAATATCGGATAAAAATCTATACCGAATACCGGGATAAATGATGGTGTCCCCCCAGCAAACCCCAAACCAGTACCTAATAAAACATATTGAATTTGTTTTTTTCGTAAACCAGTAGCCTTTAAAAAATCTTTAACTAACCAATAATGGACTAACAATACGGCAAAGACAAAATATGCGGCAAAAATAATATATAAATATGTTGGGGGGGAATCATAATAAAATTGGCCGAATACATAACGAACTTTTGTTATAAAAATTCCTAAAAAATTAGTAACCTGCCAAATAAAAGCCAAGATATAACTTAAAGTAATTAAAAATTTGTATTTATCTTTTTTAAGAAATAAAATTGTAAAATGTAACAAGGCAACTGGAATCATTATCACTCCTATATGTGCTAAACGCCATAAAAATAAAGAATACTCCGGATTCTGTTCTAAAGAAATAAAAATACCTCCGAGACCCCAAATACCAACAGCAAATGTAAAGATAGCCATCAACCATCTTTGAATATCCTTATGCGCATTAAAAATAATAAAAACACCCAACGGAAAACAAGTAATAGTAATTAATATACTTGTTAAGGTGAATATATTCATATATCAACCATATTATAACATTAATAATAGAAAAAACCCACCGGTAGTGAAGATCACCGATGGGTAGATGGATAATGGATATTTGAATAGTGTATTGAAGTTGAGCCTCAACTTGGATCAATTCCCTTATGACCGAGGTCGGTAAATTCGCTAGCCATCGCCGGCTCGATAAGCCTACGAACGATTTTTTCCTTGTTAATTAGGGGGATTTGGTCAGGATAGTACTTCTTTGTTTTTGTCATGTCGATTCGACGATCCTTAACGCTTACATATGGCAGAAATGGCGAGATTGCATTGCGGATTATAACCTCGGGTGCCGTTGCATCATCGCCTGGATCAACTCCAATGCGCCCCCCCAGTATCCCCATGATCCGCAATGAAGTTCGAACGAGAAATTCATATGTCGGCCCATCTGGATGAGCCGCATGGAAGACTTGCCCACTCATCGTATCTTTGGATAGCATCAATGCTAAGCAGATGCGGGATACATCATCAACGGGGATGACATTGATCTCGGCCTTCGCGTTACCGGGTATTCGTAGTCCCCGTAATTTAAAAATACCATCAGGTTGTGCCCAATCCTTAAGTCTCCGAAAGCCCTTGAAGAAACCGTAGTAGGCTGCAAAGGTTGATGGCGTACTTCTGGTCCACGAAGGACTTAACGCACCTACCACAATTGATGGACGAACAATGGTTAGTACATCCCGAATTACATCCTGCAGTATTTTTTCAGCTTGAACCTTGCTCCGCTCATAGGAATTGTTGAATTCCGTTGGAAGTGGATCATCCTCAAAAATTCTTCCCGTTCTAGCCCCGCATGTATATGCCGTCGAGATGTACAGAAAACGCTGTACATCTAAATCTATGGCTAACTGAGCCATATTTTGAGTCCCTAAAACATTGATCTGTTGGTTGGCCGCCTCGTCATCAAAATCAATGCTTCCCGCGCAATGCCAAATTTGGTCAATCTGACCTTTTGTAATTTCTCTGGAATTTTGAAGTACACCAGGAGAAGTTACATCGCCGGCAATCACTGAAAGTTGCCCGCGGCGAGTCAAAAATGGACGAATGGCACGAATGGCATTTTCTACCCGATGAGCACCATTACCATTTTTAGGTGAAGGACGGAATAGAGCAATAACATTATGCCCTTGTTGCAGTAGTTTGGCGATAAGGGCACTACCGACGAAGCCGGTACCTCCGGTCACTAATACGGTTAATGCTTTAATAGACGATCGAACGGTCATTAGACACCTCCATAATATCCCGACTTTAGGGATTCCGTGTTGTATGTTTATTTAATCCTGCCTCTTTATATCACAATAATATATTTTGATATTAAAAAGCAGGATTAAAGTCAAAAAATTGTCAAAAAACCCCTCCTATTTATTAAGACTATTTTATAAATACCATAAACTATAAGCATTACCAAACTTATCCCCACATGTACTAAACAAAAAGAAATATAAAAAACTAATATTTTTACCTAAAATTAAACAAATTTAATACATTTTACCCTATTTTTATTTTATATTTTTAATTTTATACAACATTTCCCCTTGTTAACAAACATTCTTAAAGCTTGGCCTAAAAACAACACTAGGCTATGCTTAATAAACATATCAACTTGGGGGATATTAAAATGAAAAAGACAATGGGTGCCTTTGTGGGACTTATCCTGCTTTTCGTCATAATCGTTTATACATCACTAGAGTCGACGCTAAAACGAAATGGTCAGAATCGCTGGTTCAGTTGCGTGGCACAACTGATTTATATGATCGGCCTCACAATTTTCATCGTTGTCACATTTCCCATTGGAACAATTTCATTATTGATTCGCCGAGTCACAACTCGGCGTTTTTTTATTATAAACTTTTCTAAACTAAATAAAAAGTTTAAACCCTACTCCTTATACTCCCACCTAACTTCTTTAATTAAAAAACCGGCCAGTTGTGACTGACCGGAATGTAAGGGTTGAAATGATGTTAGGCCGTCACGGACTCCCCCGCCCCAACCAAGCGTCGCCGGGAGCGGCTAGCGGTTGAATGCCGCTCGTCGCAAATCGCGGCAGGAAAGGCGTTCCAATGGTGTCAATCCAGAGCCAATACTGCCCACTGAGGCCGTCGTCAAGGAACAGCCAGAAGTCCGTGGTATCGGCAGGATAAACAATGGCGACCCCGTCCGGGTCAAAGGGAACACAAACTTGGTTGTAGCTGCCTCCTTTCTTTTTCAGGCAAACCTCGGCGCCGACTAGCTGGCTAAGGGGGATTTCCATTATCCGACCATTCGCCAAGAAGCCACCTAAAGTCTCAGCCACCAGATCAAGCGGCCAGATGATTTCCAGTTGATCATCCACGACATTGTCAGTCAGCCACCCCACTTCCGGATCCGCTGGAACCGTCGTCGTGGTGGTTGAACTGGTTGTCGTCACCACGGTTGTCGTAGTCGTGGACGCCACCGTGGTGGTCGCGATGGCCATAATGGTGGTGCTAGGCGCTGTGGTGGTACTCGTTGTCGTTGGAACCACCGTTGTTGTCGTCGTACTGGAACTGCTCGTCGTTGGCGCCTGTATCGTCGTAGTCGTGGTTGGGACCGCCGTACTCGTCGTCGGAACCACCGTGGTGCTTGTCGTCGTCGTGGTTGGCGCTTGAGTCGTCGTCGTGCTCGTCGTCGTCGTTGTCGTGCTGGTGGTGGTCGTCGTCGGATAACCAATCATCAGCCAAGCGTCACTAGCGCTAACCTGCGGTTGAATGCCGTCGGTCTCAAACCGCGGCAGAACCGGCGTACTGCCAACTCTATCAATCCAGAGCCAGTACTGATTGCCTAGGCCGTCGTCAATAAACAGCCAGAAGTCAGTCGTGCCAACTGGAAAATCAACAGCCACTCCAGCTGGGTCAAAGGGCGCGCAAACCAGATTGTAGTTTCCTCCTTTCTTTTCCAGACAGACTAGGGAACCAATCAATTGGTCAATCGGGACTTCTTCAGTCTGGCCGTTAAAGATAAAACCGCCAAGTGTCCTCGCGACCGCGTCAATCGGCCAGAGAATTTCCAGTTGATTGGTGATGGGGTTGTTGGTTAAGAGGCCGAATGCTGACCCGACCAGCGGAATCGTCGTCGTGGTAGTAGAACTCGTCGTTGTCACCACCGTCGTGGTCGTGCTGGTGGTGGTGGTGCTGGTGCTGGTCGTAGTCGTGGTTGGCGTGGAACACCACCTAACTTCATCTTTCCACCTTACCCAACCTTGGTCAGCTTGAAGCGGCTGATAGAGGCGGTATTGGCTGGGATCCAGCCAGTAAAGATGGCCGGGCTGGTTGCATCCCTTATCCAGGGCAAAGCTGAAATGGTTATAGGGGTACTGGCAGTCCAGATTGAAGGAGTTGCCGTTCTGATTAAACGGCAAACGAAGATAAGCGTCAGCCTGGCCATGGCGATAAACCGCCAGACTGCAAACTTCGTCAGGCAGAAGTGAACCGCCTAAGAAACCCACCAGCTTGCCCTGATCATCAGTCTGATAGGTCACCGTGATCTGGTTACTGTCGTTATGAACACGAATCAACTCAGGCGGTTCGTAATCAGGCAAAAGCTCACCGTAGTCCAGGGCGTCATTGCCAGAGATTTGAAATCTCTCCCCGCCACTATAATCCCAGCAGTCCAGATCCAAGTAGTGCCGCTCGTTCAGCCGGTCCACGAGATAAAACCAAACTTGCTGTTGGTCGCTGGTGCTAGGCAAATAAAGAGTATTGCCGTAAGGATCAAAAGACTGCTGGTCTGTCCAGAAGGCGGTGCCAGGCAATTGGCCGATTTGTTCCAGCTCCGCGGTAACGATGTCGTAACGGGTCACGGCCGAGCCGGTCAGGCCGACGAGATAGCCATCTTCTTCCGCCCAAACGAGGTTGGCGGTAATCTGGCCAGTAGCCGAACGGTTGATCTCCAAACTGGGGTTGGGATTAGGCGCCTGGTCTTCTAACTCCAGCTTGATGTCATCAAGCAAGACGCTGCCAACTTCCGCGCCGCCGAAGAAACGGATAGCGGCGTTGGGGTCAGAAACAGTTGGCAGGAAATGGAAAGAGTAGCTTTGCCATTCCGGGGAGACCAGAATTTTGTAGGTGGGAGCGAGAGTACTCACTAGATCGCTGGAGTAATTGCCGTAGTTGTCATATGCCAGCCGAGTGGTCAGAGCGACCTCCAGTTGCTCCGGGACCGTGCCTTTGGCAAGGAAGGTTAAATGATAGGCTTCACCGGCGATGATGTCCAAGGGGAAAGCGTCATCATTGGTGAGTTGGGCTTCGTGGATGGGAAAAGGCTGGCCGCCCAAGTTATCGTTATATGGGCCGACGACGCAATTATCAAAGCCGCGAGTCTCTTCGCCATGGTTGCACCAGGTGAATGTGCGGTAATGGCGGTCATAACCCGTGTAATAGCCCTTCCAGCCATAACCACAGCCATCAGCCACCTGGCCGTTGAAGATCATACCGTAGTAGTAGTTCTGCTGTTCCGCTGGCGTCATATCCATCCAAAACGAGCAAGGAGGGATAATGAGGCCGGTGTCATCGTCGTCGTCATCGTCAACGAGGTCGTCATCGCCGCCGCCCTGGCCGCCGAAGTTATAGCCTTCGCCGTTCGGCGGTAGATTTTCTATCCTTTCTTCGATAAAAGTGTCGTTGATTCGGTCTTCAATGGCCGGCACACTGCTTAATAGCCCAGTAGCGCAATCGCTAGTGTCTAAACGGCAAGCAATGTATTGAATCTCGCTCCATTGTCGGTTTTTCTTGAGAAAAGCTTGTACCGCCCAAGTTCCATCACTTTGGTGAATATCGGCGGCAGCAGCGTGAATCTCGGTACCTATAGGCGGTCCGAACCGGCTGTAGCCCCAATTGGCGTTCCAGTAGCGGAGAATCTTGTTGACTATGGGGTAGACTAATCCCTGGCCCGGGTTGTAGACCAGCTGGAACCAGATATCGTCTTCGTTCATGAAATCTTGGACCCAAAGGGCGTCAAGATCATTCTGATTGTCTGGCCAGGAATGGACATAGTAGCTTCGGCCATTGTCCCACGGCGTCCCGAGAACCGGGTAGCCGTCGTTGGCGAGGTAGGAACTCTGGAAACGAGCAAGCGAACTCACATCGGACCGATCAGTAAAGAGACCAACTGGCAGGGTCAGATAGACCCAGTCTATCTCAGCGCGAGGATTTGTGGTTTTGCTTAGGTCATAAACGACAGAAGCTCCGGAAGTGAGGCCGTTCCATGTATTGTTGACATCGCCAAAGGGATCATTAACCACGACCTGATTGTCTCCAACCGTGCCAACAACTAAAATGAAATGGCCATAGACACTGCTCTGACCGCGATGAACCCAACTATGAGCAACTACCGGTAAGCCAGCTCGAATGCTATGTTGGATCGCAGGTAAGACATCAATATTTTCTAAATACTTGATGGTGAGACCGTGGTTCTCAAGATACTTTCTAAGGCGTTCGGAATTGGCTTTCCAATCAGGGCCATATTTGTCCACTATGTATCCATGCGCTCCGGCAACACTATGGGGGTTAGTGCCACTAGGCATATCCCAATCCCTACCGAAGAAATCATCTTGCACAACGCCATACTGATCTTTGCCATCATATCTCATGCCAATTATGTCCGTGAATCCATCATATGGATTATAGACATAATAGCCGGGATGGGAATTCGGGCTTGCCGGTTGAAGGCCAAGGAACTGTAAATCCATGACGGCCGTGGTTGGTCCGCAGGCGTTATAGCCTTTGAACAGATTTTGATCCATACTCTGGACCTGATAAATGTAGGGCACATTATCAATGTAGTAGCACACTTGCGCCTGGCTGGGAATAATTCCGCAGAACAGAACCGCCATCAATGCTACCGCCGCGAGAATTATTAACTTTTTCATCTTCTTTCTCACTTTCTGTCTGAATATCAGACTAAGTTGTCAAAGGACTAATTCCTTCTGATATTCTTACTATACAATATGATAGTTAAAATCTATCTAAACTTTTCATTAAATAATTCTAAACTATTTTTATGGTCTTTTTAGCTAAAATAACCCACTTTCGTGAGTTATTGAGTTGAATTGGTTTTATACTAAGTCTACTTATCCACAGTTGATAAAACTGCTACTTAATTTTATTGACCCCGCGGTTTGAATTTTTCTTTCTTTCTCTTTATTTAATAAATTGAAAGAATTGAATAATTTCTTTGCTAAGTGATTGATCACCTCTGAATTCTATTAAGTCGCAAATCCGACCAATTCTATCTTGTTTAGCCCCATCTAGAGGATATTGCGTATAATATTTTATATCTCTAAAAAATCCTGGCGATTGCATCCCACCGCTCACATCAGCCACCACTTTGAAAAATTTTACACCATTACTATTAACCAACTCGTCAATAGAAACGAGATCGGCTAATTCTTGATAACCATTCCAACGATCTTTCACATATTTTTCAAGAGTATTTGAGCCGTAAAGTTCACCACAAAATTTATCAACACTAACAAATTGAATTTCATCTTTATATTTTTTATACAAATAATTATAATTTTCTCCAGAATGAAGCACTTCTATCCATCTTTTAGTACTAACATCAATATTCTCATATCCACCCCCAACTACAAACTTATCTTCCGGATCCCTAAACTTAAAACTAATCTTCCATCCTTGGTTAATATATTGTTTCCAGCCATCATCTAAATTAGTTATTTCCCCTTTATATTCATCTGGATTGGCGGGGCCGACTCTAAATTGATCCTGGAAGTTTGTCTGGTTAAAATTAATATTGGCATTAACCACCGGCCGAACCGCCGGGCGGTAGAAGTAAATAAAAAGCCCGCCAGACAGGAAAATGGCTAGGGCGAGGATGAGGTAGGTTAAGGCGATTTTCTTAATCATATGCTTTTATTCTAGCATACCAATTCTAAAATCTAGCTAAACTCGTAACTACGATTTTATTGGGGTTTTTGATTTAAATAGTTAAAATTAGTTGATTATCCACAGGGCGGACATCCACCTATTCGCTTTTTTTAACCCTTTCAGGGCAATTCGTGAATTGCCCCTACCCGCCTCCGCCAAGGCTACGGCGGGCAGGCGATTTTCTATTTCCTGCTATCGGCTATGCGCTATCGGCTATCCGCTACCCCCTACAATTCCGCTTCAAACTCCACTCCCCCTTCAACATTTTTGACGATCAAGCTCCCGCCATGACCATCAACAATGGATTTAGCAATCGACAGGCCCAGGCCGGTGCCGGCTTTGCCTTTGGTAATATCATTGGACCGGTGATAAAACCGCTCAAAGAGATGCGGCAGATCCTCGGCCGGAACTTTGGAGCCGGAGTTAAAGAAAACGATTCTGGTTTTCTCGCCGCGGATTTCAGCCACGACCGTGATTTTCCCTTTCCTGGGCGTGTGCTTCAGGGCGTTGCTGATGACATTCAGAAAAACGCTTTTAAGTTTCTCGCGGTCAGCGTAAACCGGACGGCTGGCCGGCAAGCTCCAAGCATAGCTAATTTTTTTGTCATCGGCGAGCGCGCGCGTTTCTTCCTCCACTTCGCGGAGGAGAGCGGCCAGGTCAAAATTCGCCCGGTCGATTTCCAGCTGGCCAAAATCGGCCTTAGCGAGCAGGAGCAGATTATTGATCAAACGCGATAGCCGTTCGCTGGAGCTGAGAGAATTTTCGATCAAGCTGGTCTGGCAGCCCTCTTCTTCAATCAGCTGCAAATTGCCTTGCAGGATGGCGACCGGCGACTGCAATTCATGGGCGATGTCGGCGAGAAAACGCGACTGGCGGTCATTCAGGCTTTGCAGTTCAGCCGTCGCGGCCGTTACTTCCCGTTGGAGGTCAGCGGAATAATTTTTGATCTTGGCGTAAGAGCGGATGTTTTCTAAGGCGACCGCCAATTGGTTGGCGAATGTTTCCAGCAGTTGAATATCTTGGCTGGAATAAATTTCTTTATCCGGCTTCGGGCCGAGCGCCAAAATGGCGGTCAGCTCGCCCTGATAATAAATCGGTAAAGCCGCCTCCGCGCCCAGGCCGCGCAAAAACTCCATGGCGCGGATGAGTTGCTGATGGAATGGATCACCGAGAGGCGTTTGCACAATCTGATACGGCAATTCCTGCAAGAGGACGATCCGGCGGTGCTGGGCGAAAAACTTGAAAATCCCCTGCCGATGGTGATTAACCTGCTCGCGCACATTAAAAACAAAATTCACAAACTTCAGATTCATGATTTTGCCGGTGTGGCCGTTGGTGCCATAAAGGAGAAACGCCAGCTTCTCCACGCCAAAGATTTTTTTAAAAATTTTAAAACTTTCTTCGGCCAAATGGTCAAAATCCAAATTAGAATTAATAATCCGGCTCAGCTCCTGCGCCGCGTCGCTTTGGTCATAATTATTTTTGAAAAACAGCTTATTAACGATCAGAAATCGCTCCAGCCGCGGAAAAATAAAAACACTGACCAACACCGCGAGCAGTCCGGCCAAACCATACTGCACCCCAGGGTTAGCGATATCCAGTACCGTCAGCACCCCGCCGGACACCATATAAACGCCGGCAATCACCAAACCTAAAAATAAATAAAACAGCCACTTGCGGACAGAGAAATGAATGTCGAGAAAACGGTAGCGAAGAATGGCGTAGGCGGTGAGAACGACAAATACGGTAGCTAAAATATTACCATAAGGCGGAATTAAGATATTATAATCTAAAAGATAATTCGTCGAGCCGCCCAAGAAACCAATAACAAAACCGATGAACACTATCAAGGTTTGTTTTTTTTCAACTCCTTTGGTGGTTAAATATCTTTTAAACAATAAAATTAGAGCAATAATAATTTGTAAAAACCAAAAAGCAATAAACGGCATAGACCAAACTCCTAGGGTTAGCCAATGGTCAAAAAATAGTTTTGGTCCAACCGAAACAACAAAATACGGCGTACAATCAACGATCGCCCCAAGCGCTGAAATCAAATAAAAGAAAACTAATAGATAAAAAAACTTTTCTCTTTTATCAATAAAAAGAACTATAAAATGTAAATAAAGCGGCGCAATAAAAATAACGCCTAGCATTAACACTCGAGCCCAAAACAAAGCCGCTTCGTCGGTATTAGATAAACACCAAATAAAATAGCTAAAGCTAAAAAACGCAACGCTCAAACAAAAATAAAAAAATTGGCGGTGGAGTTTTGATCGCCAATCTTTTAATAATAAAAATAAACCTAAAATAATACTAGCTAAACCGTTAACTAACCCGGAGATGGGAAAATACCAAAAGCGCAACCTAGTCCAATCAATCCGGTTAAATTGAGCCAACCCCGGCGCCGAACCCGCCTGCCGGAAAAACGCCAGCGACAGCCAATAGATAAGCAGAATGGACAAACAGATGGAAAAATAAAACGCGCTTTTGCGAATGAAGACGCGGATATTTAAAAATTGATAACGCAGAATGGCATAGCCTATAGAAATAGGTATTAACATCACCAAAATATTACCCCACGGGGCAATAGGAATGTTATACCATAAAAGATAGTTGGTAGCGCCGCCTAAAAAAGCCGCCACTAAACCAACTAATATAATGCCAACCTGATTTTTTTCTTCCTGATTATCACAACTAAAATATTTTTTGAACAATAGAGTTGAGGCAAAAACTACCTGAACTAACCACAAAAATAAATAAAAACTGTACAATAGTCCCGGCGTGGGCCAAAACTTAAAAAACATTCTTGGCTCAACTCCAGAAACAAAATAAGAAGTAAAGCTAACCGCTACCCAAAAAAACGCGTTGCAATAAAACAAAACAAGCAAGTATTTTAACTTTCTTTCTAAATTTAGAAAAATAGCAACCCAATGTAAAAAAAACAAAGCGGTAAAAATCGCACCTAACATTAAAACTCGCGACCAAAATAAAGCACTAATGGCGCTATTAGCTATTTGCCAGCAAAAATAACCGCCGGACCAAATAAAAGTACTAATACATAAAGCAAAAAACCAACGAGCCAAACGAGAGGAATAATTTTTAGATAAAACAAACCAACCAAAAACTATAGTAATAATAGCATTAATTAAAGCAGAAATTGGAAAATACCAATTATTAACAACTGAATAATTAAAGTCTAATTGCAACGGCGAAGCACCCCACGAGCTAAAATATTTAATCCCCCACAACACCACCCCATAAACTCCCAACAGCACCAGCCCGGTGAAAAAGTAAAACCCACTCCGACGGATGAAGACGCGGATGTCTAGAAATTGATAACGCAAAATAGCGTAAGCGAGGCAAGCGGCGAAAAATACGCCAGACAAATAAGAAAAGGGGTAAATCGCGATACCATAAGCCGGCAAGTAAGCCGTGCCGCCGATTAAAATTATACTCAAGAAAGCCACCGTGGCGTAAAGAATCTGGGCTTTTTTGGCGGCATCGGCCGCGCTTTTATAAAACCGATAAAAATTAACAAACATCAGCGCGCTGGCAAAATAAAACCAAAGGATAAAAATATGATGGCCGATCTGCGCTCGAGTGTGCGCGCCCCATTGATATTGAAAAAGCCCGGCGACAAAATAATCGGTGCGGCTGAGAAGCAAAAATAAAAAAGAAATCAGATAATTATAAAATAAAACTTTCTTTTGCCACTTGCCGGCGGGCGGAGTGAAGACTAAACTGAAATGGTGCATCAGTGTCGGCATAAAAACCACGCCGAGATAAACAAACCGGTCCCAAAAAATTGCCAACATTTCGTCGCCGCGATTGAGAAACATCATAAAAGTGCCAAAGAGCCAGCAGAACACCACGACGCAAAAACCAAAAAACAATTGGTTTAAAACCGACCGCCGATCTTGAAATAAAACAAAAAAGCCAAGAAATAAGACGAAAATCGCGCCGAGCAAAGGAAAAATATTAGTAGTCATATTAAATCTTATTTATCCCCACTTTTTCACCCTAGCACACCAAAGTTAAAATATTTCTAAACTTTTCATTAAATATTTCTAAACTCGTTTAAAATTAGCCAAATGGCCAAAAACGCTAAAACCGACCTTCCTGCCTTCGTCCAACATACACGGGACTTTGGCAGGTGAACCTATCCTCCACTTTTCCATATTATCTAAATTTAGTCAAATATTTTAATATAACACCATTAAGCTAACTATTTACCTTCTTTAAATTATCCATGTTAGATCTTACTAAGCATCCGGCTGAGACGCGATGCGAATACTGCGAATAATGTACGGAGTTAAAAAAATACCCCGGCCAGTGTTTGGTCGGGGGTTGAAAAGTTAAATTGAGATTGAAATTGGCCGGTCCCTAATATGTCCACTTCCACCGCACCCAGCCTTGGTCGATGCGGAGCGGCTGGTTGAGCCTATACTGGCCGGGATCCAGCCAGTAAAGGTGGCCGGTGGTGTCGCCCTCTTTGGTCAAGGCGAAACTAAAGTGGTCAAAAGAAAACTGGCGGTTGAGGAGAAACGAGTTGCCATTCTGATTAAACGGCATTCTGATATACTCGTTCCACTGGCCGTGGAGATAAACCACCAGCATGCAGGCTTCGCTCGGTTTGATCAACCCGCCGTAGAAACCCACCAGATTGCCGCTGGCGTCGGTTTGGTACGAAACTCCGATCTGATTGTTGCTGAGAGTCAGCTGAGGCGGCTGGTAGCCGGGCAATGTCTGACCGTAGTCCAGGGCGTCAATGCCGTAGAAGCGGAACTTCGTTGCCCCGCTGTAAGCCCAGGAATTTAAATTCAGATAGTGCCGCTCGCCGGCGCGGTCAACCAGATAAAACCAGACTTGCTTCTGGTCGCGGGTGCTGGGCAGATAGAGCGTGTTGCCGTACGGATCAAACGACTGCCGGTCCACGCCATAACCGGTGCCGTCCAGCTGTTCCAGCTCCACTGTCGCGATATCGTAACGGGTGACGGCGGTGCCGGTGAGACCGGCTAAGTAGCCGTTAACTTCCGCCCAAACTAGGGTGGCGGTAATCTGGCCATCGGCCCCGCGACTGATCACCAGATTGGGATTGAGATTCACGGCCGGTTCCACCAACTCCAGCTTGATGTCGTCTAGAGAAATTTTGCCCGTCTCGGCGCCGCCGAAGAAACGGAGGGCGGCGTTCGGGTCGGTCCTGGTCACCAAGAAATGGACGGCATAGCTGCGCCATTCCGTGGCAATCGAGAGTTTGTAGCTTGGCGCCAGAAGATTGGCGAGCGGCCCCAAGTTGGGATTATAGTTGTCATACGCGGCGCGGGGAGTCAGAGCCACCTCCAATTGCTCCGGCACTGAGCCTTTGGCCATAAAGCTTAAGAGATAGACCTCCCCCGCTTCAATGTCCAAAGGGAAACTGCCTTGGTTGGTCAATTGGGCGCTATGGACCGGGAAAGGGTTGCCCTGCAAATTGCTCGCTGAGATGGTAATCACACAGTTGGTGGGGCCGCGGGTGTCATCACCTTGATTGCAACCCATGCCAATCCCGCCAGCCGAACCATAGCCCTGCCAGCCAAAAGCCCCACAAACCTCGGCCCGGCCGTTAAACAGCCGGCCGTTTTCGTACTTGCCGGCATCCCAGTCAACCCGAGAGATATTCTGCCAGTTGACGCAAGGGACGCCGGGAATGGGAATCATCGGGTTGCCGTAGATATCTAATCCCCCGCCGCCACCCAAACCAACGCCGGGATCAATGTCACCGGTGGTGGCATTCTGGGAACTGGCGATGCTACTCGCCATGGCGATTTTCAGGTCGCCGGGGAGCTCGCCGTCAGAGGCGACACGGGAACTGACTTTGTAAAGCTGCCCGCTGGGGCTGTAAGCGATATAACGGCCGGAGCAACTGCCGCTGGTTTTATCCGTGAAACCTTGAACCAGCCAGTCGCTGTAACCGTTCCAAGGTTTCTGGGGCTTGGTTTCCAGCTGACACGGCGGACCAAAGTCATTGTAGCCCCAGGCGCTATTCCATTTCTCCAAGATCTTGCCTTTGACCGCAAAGACTTTGTTGACGCCGGGGTAATAGACCAGTTGCGACCATTTATTGTCGCTATCGCGTTTGAAATCCTGCACCCAAAGGGCGTTCTTGTCCGAGCAATTATCTGGCCAGCAATGAACGAACTCGGTTTTGCCGTTATTCCATGGCGCGCCAAGCTGAGCGTAGCCGCCAGCGACGAGATAGGCGGAGAGGAAGAGGTGGGAGTCGGGATGAACGCCGTCGCCTTCATGGGTGCCGTCGGGGTAACGGCCGACGGTGGACGGGAAAATAAAACCGATCAGACCATTATAAGAACTGCGATTGACATCCTTATATCTTACGCAATTCCATGACTCATATCCCATCTCGGAAACCTGAAAGCGGTCATCGTCATAGACCTTTTCCACATAAGCAACATGGCCGATTTTGAAAACCGCAATACTTCCAACTGACGGAATATTGCCGGTTGGCAGGCCGCCGGCTTGGGCTTGAGAGAACCAATCTTTGGCCCAGCCAGTACAAACTCCCATAACATCCGGACGCTTATAAGCGGCCCACCAAGTACAATTTCCGTGATCACCTTGGTGATTAGCTGTTGCGTGAGTCGTACAGCTGAAAGAATTGCCTGGCGAGTAGTAGGGAGCGCCCGATGGATCTGCACAACAATAATCATCGCCAGCCCAGGCTTGAATCGTTCCCCATGAGGTTAAAGCAACTGCCACTATCCACAGAATTAACAACTTTTTCATCTTCTGTCTCTCTTTCTGTCTGAATATCAGACTAAGTTGTCAAAGGACGATTCCTTTGTCTAACTGAAGTATACAAAACCAAAGTTAAAATCTATCTAAACTTTTAATTAAATAATTCTAAACTAAAAAATAAAAAATACCTCTAAATTTAGGTACTTTTGTAAAACTGACTGCTAATTTTATGATGCCTACGGAAAGTTATCAACAAGAAAAACAAAATAATTAAAAAAACTTTAAGGTTTCCAATATCTTCTCCGCTATACGAACTTCGGGAACATTAACAAAAGTTTTGTCATATTTAATGTCACCGCCGTCTCCAAAAGTAAGCTCTGCTCTAAAAATATAATCACCATATTTAATATTATCGTAAGGGAGAGATGCGGAATTATTTTGAGAATAGTAAATTTCTTTAATTTTATTATTATATATTAAATAATTAACTTGGGCCTTCACTGGACCAAATTGTATTTTTTTATTAGCGGAAACAAAATCGCCACTGCCAAAACCTGTTCGGCTATTTAAAGAAGCTTTCGGGTTACCTTTCTCAAAATAAAATAATAATGAATATCCATTATTTAAAAATTTAAATGATATATATTTAACATCAATATCAGCCTCACCAACAATTAATCTTCCTCCATTAACAATCGCTTCCCTCGGATATTTAAACAAAAGCCCATACTCCGTATGGCGATAGGTATTCCAGCAGGCGGTGTCTAGCTTGTCAGTACAATTGGTCTTAGCCGGCGGGATAATCTGGGCGGCGGTAGAGGGTTGGTTGAGATTAACATTAGTATTGGTATTAACCACCGGCTGGACCGCCGGACGGTAGAAGTAAATAAAAAGACCGCCAAAGAAAAGAATGGCCAGAGTGAGGATAAGGTAAGTTAAAACGAATTTCTTGATCATACAAAAACATTATACCAAATTGATTCTAAAATCTAGTTAAACTCGACGAGGCGATTTTATTGGGGTTTTTGGATTTATAAGGCAAAAATCCATGATTATCCACAGATTATAATTCTTCGTCCGGGCGGATTAAACTATTTTGAACTAAACTCAGCCCCAAAATTTCCTCGGACCAAGTCCGGCCCATTTTCTGAAACCAAAAGCCGTAACTGCAAAACTGATACTCTCTTAATTCGGCCGTATTGGCCGAGAGGCCATGCTTCAGCGGATTGTTATGAATATAGCCGAGGCAATGATAAAACTCTCTTTCATCGCGGACGCAACGGTCAAAGTATTGGTACCAGACTTGCCTGCCTCGAGTACCGTCTAACTTATTAATCTCGCGAGAAGAATTTCTGTGGATATAACGAATAAAGCCAGCCAAGCGAGGAACACCTTTCGGAATGACGAATTGAACCGCCAGCCGGCGGTGAAATTCGTCCTTAAATATATACGGACGAATTTCACTCCGCCTGAGGGCGTCGTTCAATTCGTCATTCCGGATATTAGTTTCTCTAAAACTTAATAACAAGTGATAATGGTTATCCAAGATTACCCAGCCATAAATTTTAGCGCCATACTTCTTGATTGCTATGGCCAAAGATTTTAATAATATCTTTTTCCTCTCGCCAATAAAATAGCCATGCCGGCCAAGAGTTCTTGCCGTGATAAAATAGATCTCGTCTTCTAAATATAAATGTGCCGGGCGATGTAGTTGTTGTTTTTTATTCTTCTCCATATTTTTACCGACGGACTAAGTACCCCAGCGCCACCACGGCCGAGCCGACGAACAGCCCGCGGATAAACCAAATCACACCGAGCGCGCCGAGAACCGCCAGGGCGACTATCAAGACTAGAATAATTTTTGTTTTGAGAGCCATAAGATTTTTCTTTTTAATTCTAACGGCTCCATTATACTCCGCGAGAGTTAAAATATTTCTAAAATAATTATTAACTGGGAAATGTGGATTTGCTGGGGTTTTGGGAGATTTTAACGGACATTTTAGAAATGGCGGCGGGTTATCCACAGAAGGAAAGAAGATTTAAGATTTAAGATTTAGGATTTAAGAATAAACTCCTTTTTGAATTTTCTTGATTTATGATTTGTGATTCTTCCTTAAATCCTTGACACCAATCGAATCTTCCGCTATACTGGCGGCTAAATTAGAATAACACGGCAAACCATGGGAGGTAACCAATGCCGGAGTACAAAAAACTTTACGCCTGGGCGCACTTCGCCTATCACCATCACCGAGCCTCGGGGAAAATCCGCGGCTACCTCGGCGTCGCGACCACCTTGGTCGTCATCGGCGTCAAACTGCCGCTTCATCTGCTTCACCGCAAAAAAACCTGAAGACCAAGGGGAGGTCTATAGGGCAACGCAAAGCCCCCGGCATTCGCCGGGGGTAGTTTTTTTTATTTAAAAAAGGGCGACCGCAAGGGTCGCCCCTACCCACCTTCACCCGCCAAAACTTTGCTGGTGGTTAGCCGGTTATTAACTTCTGATTAACCTTTAACTGGTTAACTAGAGATAACCTTTTAAACCGCGAGCAAAGTTTAGGCGGGTAAACAACCTAACCGCTATCGGCTATGCGCTATCGGCTATTCCCTACATTTCTTCCACCACACCGATTCCCAATATCTCCAACCCCGCTTTCAACACTTCCGCCACTTTACCAACCAAAGCCAATCGCGCCTGGCTCACGGCCGGCTGTTCCGCGTCCACCACCCGGCACTCATGATAAAAATGATTGAACTCGGCCGATAAATTTAATAAATAATTAGCTAAGATGTAAGGCTGATATTCCCCCGCCGCCTTGGCGACCGCCTCAGCAAATCCCCCAAAAATTTTTATTACCCGAACTCCCTCGGCATTATTTAACAAACTATGATTAGGTTTTTGTTTTAATGCCTGCCCCGCCGAAGCGAAGCGAAGGGGGGTTTTAATGTTCTTGTGTTTTAATGATTTCCTTTCCACCGCCCTAATCCTGGCGTAAGTGTATTGTAAATACGGCCCGCTGTTGCCTTCAAACGACAGCGCCTCGTCCCAATCAAACGCCACCGGCCGCGTCCGGTCAACTTTAAGGAGCGAGAACTTCAACGCGCCGTCAGCCACCACTCGGGCCGCCTTTTCTTTATCTTTCAAAGCCGGATTCTTTTCGTTTATCGCCGCCAAAACTTTCTCCTGGGTTTTATCGCGGAGTTCGTCGTAAGAAATCACATTGCCTTCGCGCGATGACATTTTGCCGGCCTTTAAGCTAACGAGTCCGTGCGGCACATGCTGGCATTTACCCGCGTCCGGCAGACCTAAAACTTCAAAAGTTTTGAAAAGCTGATGGAAATAATATTCCTGCTCGCTCCCCACCACCATCAAACATTTGGCATAGCGGCCGATTTTCTTGTTCCGGAGAATCGCGAGTCCCAGATCTTTAGTTTGGTAAATCGCCGTGCCGTCGGATTTTAATAAGATAAAAAAGCCCAGGTCCCATTCATTCAAATCCGCCCCCCAAGCGCCCTGGTCCAGTTTTAGTTTGCCGGCTTTAATCGCCGCTTGGACAAATTTCTTGCCTGGACCTTCACACTGGCTTTCCGGAAAACTGTAGTCCACCCGGCAACCGAGCTCCTTAGCAATCTGCCAGGACGCGGCATAACTTTTGCCTGTCATCTCGCGCCAGAGTTTAATTATTTTTTTATCACGAGCGTCCACCAGCTGATTCATTTCTTTAATCTCGCTTTCATACTCCGGCTTCTCGGCCGCCTTAGCGACTGCCGCGGCGTAGAGCCCGCCCGCCCAATGGGTAAAATGTTCCTTAGAAACCTCGCCCTCGTAAAAATTTTGGTAATACCACAACCACTTGGCAACATGAATGCCGACATCGCCGGAGTAAGAATAAGTCGCGGTAGTATAGCCTTGCCACTCTAACAGCCGCCGAATGCTTTCACCCAGCACCGCGTTCCGCAAATGGCCGATGTGGAATTCTTTCAGCGGATTGGCTTGAAAAACATCCAAGGCGATTTTTTGCTTCAGTTTCTTCAGCGGGCAGATCTTCTCCGCCAAAACTTCAGCGGCCAGTTCCGCCGCCGGAAACGAAAAATTAACATAAGGCCCGGCCGCTACCGCTGAATTAAGCGCCGAGGATTTAACCGCTTTAAACCGGCTGACTAACTCTTTAGCCAGTTCTACCGGATTCTGACCCTGCTTTTTGGCTAACGCAAAAACCGGAAGCGACCAATCGCCCATCTCCGGCCGCGGCGGCGCGACTAACAGAACTTCCTCGCCCAAAACTTTGGCGAGCTCGCTGGTGAGTTTTTGCTTTAAACTCGACATAATAGCTTAATTTTATGCTAAAAAAAGGGAAAAGGCAACAGGACGAGAATCAAGAATCATGAATTTAGAATCAAGAATAAACTCCCTTTTAAATTACCTCTTGATTCGTGATTCTAAATTCTTGATTCTATTTGAAAAGGCCGCATCCTGGTGGAGAAACGGCCTTTGAGGCGAAATGTGGGTGTGGCTAACGAGCGACGGCTTTTCGGGGATGACCCCCGCCCTGACTTCCCACCACCGACAACAATGGCACGGAGGGCACATAATCAAAGGGTTGGCCATGAGGGCCAAAAACTCCCTTACAGGCTTCGCAAGCAGTCACCGGAGTATTGCTTGAGATAATCCGGCCTCGATGCCGCCAGACATTTACCCCGCAATAAGGGCAATCGCTGATTGACCCGGCAAGAAGCCTCAGATCGTCTCGAGAAATCATCTCCATGGTTACTGCAGGTCGTTTATCCGGCCTTGATGCGTTGGACATTTGTCCTCCTGATGAAATGATTGAGCGAACCACTCGCTAGTTTTATTGTAGGTTAAAACCAGGTCTTGGCAAAGTCCGGCGGGCGGCTTATCAACAAGGATAGAAAAAAGGCGAAGGATTATCCCCCGCCATAATGAAATTGCCACCGCTAAACGGCTACGGTCGATCTTTTTTAGGTGGAGGCTCGTAAGTCGCGCTTTTGCCGGATTTGTCCGGCGGCTGACTGTCATTAGGCTCCGGTTTGGTTTGACGGTCCGCCTCGTCGGTCAACGGTTTAAAATTAGACCAGCGTGGTCCCTTGCCACCGCCCCAACATTTTCCGCTACGCTTATTGTGCTTATCCATTCGCTCTCCTATCGCGCTATTGGTTGATTTTTTTTATTTATCTTGGGCGGGATAATAACAAAGCAGTGGAAGATAGTCAAGAATATATATGGCTCTATGGTTTTATGGTTAAATGGTTAATCCTAAAGGAATCTCCTTGGGATAGTTCCCAACCATAAAACCATAGAACCATTTTATCTAATTCAAAAGAGCGACCATCTTGATCGCCCTCTATCGGCTATGAGCTATCGGCTATCGGCTACTTCACCTCCACCTGCGCAAAATGCCTTTTCCCCTTTTTAAGCATTGACCCGGCCTGCACCGTCACCTCAAACTCCGGACTATCTATAATCGCGCCATCAATCGACAGCCCGCCCTGCTCGATCAGCCGCCGGGCTTCATTTTTGCTCGTTACCAGGCCGGCTTTCATAAATAAATCAACGACATTGATCTCGGTTTCGGATTTTTTCAGATAAACTTTGGGCGCGTCGGTCGGCGCCTCGTGGTCGCGAAAAGTTTTGATAAAACTTTCTTCCGCATCCGCGGCAACCCGACCGCCGTGATACAACTTAACGATCTCGCGCGCCAGCTTCATTTTGAAGTCGCGCGGCGCGGCGCTAATTTCCGCGGCTTGAGGCATGGCAACTGTGGTTAAAATCTCAAAACCAGGCAGAATCAGCGTATCCGGCCAGGACATTACCTTGCCATACATCGTTTCGGCGTTATCAGCGAGGGTTATCATATTGCCCTCGGTCTTGCCCATTTTTTTGCCGGTCGGGTCGGCCAGCAGTTTGGCGGTCAGCACAAACTTTTCTTTATTTTTCAGCCTTTTCAAAAGTGTCCGACCGCAAAGCATATTAAACATCTGGTCGTTGCCGCCGATTTCCAGGTCAACTTCCATGGCGACGCTGTCGTAGGCTTGAATCAAAGGATATAAAAGTTCTTGGAGCGACAAATCTTTACCCTCGGCCAAACGCTTTTTAAACATCTCCCGGTCCAACATCTGCTGGGCCGTGAACTCGCTCGCCAACTTCAGAACCTCGGCGAACTTCAACTTATCATTCCAAGTTGAATTAAACTTAATTTTAACCGCATTCAACCCATGAAAATTCAAAATCTTGCCGGCCTGCTTTTTGTAGTTGCGGCAGTTAGTCAAAACTTGCTTCCGGGTTAACTGCTGGCGCGCGGCCAGTTTGTCCGTCGGGTCGCCGATCATGCCGGTAAAGTCGCCAATCAGCATAATCACCTCGTGGCCCAGATCTTGCAGTTGTTTTAATTTCCGCAAAACCACGGCGTGGCCGAGATGCAGGGCCGGGCCGGTCGGATCAATGCCGTTATAAATCCGCAGGCGCTTGCCGGAGCGTAAAACTTTTTCCAGCGCCTCACGGCTAGGATAAATATTCTCTACCCCGCGGGTGAGGAACTCGGCGATTAACTTTGGGTCAGTCTTGACTTTTTTAAACATACATGGTAGCTTAAAGATAAATTCAACTGGGGGTTAAAATGGTATTGGAAATTTTGAAGTGGGTAGTTGGTTCGTTGTTTATCGCATTTTGGTTATTATTTACCTTTGCCAGCATAATGATGGCTAACGGTAAGAACAAAATGCCATCCCCGCCGTTTGACGGCGCCAACCGACCGCCCAAATCCGGCTACGGCCCGCGGCCGGATGAACCAGTCGACGACAGCTGGGACAATCTGCCAGAGGCCGACATCCTCCCTTTCCGCCGACCGCCCAAGCGGAAGGCAAATCATCAATCTTTGTAAGCCCGACCAACAGCGCCGGGCTTCTACTTATCCGGAAAACTGTCCTTTATTATAACAAAAAACAAGATAATAGCGAAGTATTTTTTTCTCGCTATTCACTATTCCCCATTCACTATTCTCCCCAAAAACTTGACTTTCTCCCGCAAAAGTATTTAACTAGAGTGAAATAAGGAAGGAGGACAAAATGTCAAAACAGCAACTGTTTGAGCATTGCCTGACTATAGCGTGTATCGCCAGCCTGATCATCCCGGCAATCTACATCTCAATCATGTTTTGGTGGGATGAACACAAAAAGAAACAGAAACTAGCGAAAACCGCCAGCGAACCAGCCACCCCACCCACCACCTAACCGCCCGACTGCGCCAATGCGTTAGCCGGGCGTTTGCTTAAGAAGAAGATTTAAGAATGATGGTAATCAGAGTTTAAACTTTTGATTTCAATTTAAAGTTCAAAACCCTAAGTTCAAAGTTCAAATCAAGTTCAAAGATCAAAAGGTGCCAGAGTTTTAACCTTTGAACTTGATTTGAACTTTGAAGCTTTGAACTTTGGATTTTTAGCCAAGTCATATTGTAGGATGCTAATTTACAGGCCTTCTTAAATCTTAAATCTTAAATCTCTCCCCGGGTATACCTACCCAATTGGAACAGGTTTTAGAGTTTTAGCTAAGTAATCATTGGGTGAAATGAATATTTCGGGTGAGGAAAATCTAGCGCAGAATTCACTCACAAATTCCGGCAGGTATTT
>JBAZBH010000001.1:0-182663 GCA_041671565.1 Patescibacteria group bacterium | reverse complement strand
CCGGAATATGTGAGTGAATTCTGCGCTAGATTTTCCTCACCCGAAATATTCATTTCACCCAATGATTACTTAGCTAAAACTCTAAAACCTGTTCCAATTGGGTAGGTATACCCTTAGTGCTATTATTGACACAGTATAAAATTATGTTATAATTGATTATTATGTCTTTAATTAAAAGAGCCAAAGATCAGTTAATCAAAGCTTTTTGGGGCAATAGCGTGTCACCTAGTGGTTTGGTGGAACTTCAAAAATACTTTAGATTATACGATCCAATTAATTTTCAATATAAAAAAGAAGGTACTAATTTGATTGCCATTAGCACGAATTTTAGGTATGGTTCTATTGTTACTTCCGGGAAAAATTCAAAAGAACTGGATGAAAACATTAAGGATGCTATTTTAACTTCTTTTGAGGTTCCTTCCTCTTACGCCCAAGAAGCAAAAATTCATAAAATTGGCGAAAAGTGCGAAGAGTATGCCCCCGCTTAGTGAATTACCCGGAAAAATTAAGAGAGCAAAATTTACCAAGGCATTGTCGCACCTTGGTTTTATTATTGATGAAAAAGGTGGAGATGGTAGCCATTACAAGGCGACTTGGCCTAAAACCCAAAAGTCAGTCACTATTCCCGGCGACTTAAGAAAAGATGTTTTATATTATCTTCTAAAGGAAATAGAAAATTATAGCGGTATAACTTGGGAGGAAATTAAAAAGAAATTATAGTTATTCATCTAATTTAAAAGCTATCAGCTAACCGCTGACGGCTAACGGCTAATTTATGATCGGTATTTTCGATTCGGGCGTCGGCGGGCTGACGGTGGCTAAAGAAATGCGGCGCCAGTTACCAGACTGCCCGCTGATTTATTTTGGCGACACGGCGCGGACGCCTTATGGCAATAAAAGCCAAGCGGTGATTGAGCGGTATTCAGCTGAGAATACTGATTTTTTGCTTAAGCAAGGCGCCACGGCGATTGTTATCGGTTGCAACACGGCTTCGGCCCTGGCGGCGGATTATTTAAAGAAAAAATACCCGGGAACCCCGATTTTTGAAGTGATTAGCCCGGCAGTCCGGCAGGCGGTCGCCCTGACCAAAAATAAGAAAATCGGCATAATCGGCACGCGCGGGACCATCGGCTCGGGCATTTATGCCAAGAAAATTAAAGAGCTGGATCCGGCAATTGAAGTTTTTTCCGTTGCCTGCCCGCTCCTGGTGGCGCTCGCTGAAGAAAATTACCTTGACCGGCCGGAAACCAAAATGATTGTCCGCCGTTATTTAAGCGGCCTGCGGTCAAAAGGGATTGATACTCTGATCCTCGGTTGCACTCATTATCCCTTGCTGAAAGACATAATTTCCGCTAAAATAGGAAAAAGAGTTCGCCTCGTTGATTCGGCGGAAGAAGTGGTTAAAGAGTTGAAAGTTGAAAGTTATAAAGTTATAAAGTCGGCGGAGAAGAATAAGTTTTATTTCAGCGACTTAACGCCGCAGGTGAGGGAGATAACTAAGAGGTGGCTGGGCGGGGAGGTGGAGTTAGTTGAGGTCCCGTCAGAAAATTAATAATAAAAACATGAAAACATTAAAACATAAAAACAAGCCGACGGCCGAGTTTTGTTTTAATGTTTTAATGTTTTAATGTTTTTATGCTATTCACCATCGTCGTCTTCATCGCCGTACTCGCCGTTTTGGTCCTTGCCCACGAGGCCGGGCATTTTTTTACCGCGCGGCGGTTCGGCTGCCAAGTGGAAGAGTTTGGCTTTGGCTTTCCGCCGCGGATTTTTGGCCGGCGGAGCAAGAAAACCGGCATATTGTATTCCCTCAACTGGATTCCCTTGGGCGGCTTTGTCAAAATCAAAGGCGAAGACGGCGAAAATCGCGACGAGCCGGACAGCTTTGGCCATAAAAAGGCTTGGCAAAGGGCGATTATTCTGATTGCCGGCGTGACCATGAATTTTGTCTTGGCGGTGGTTTTACTGACGGTCGGTTTTGGTTTTGGTATTCCGACGGCTTTGCCGACCAATTTGGCTGATTTGGGACCGCAAGCGAGAATCGCTAACACCGAAACGCAGATATATTTAGTTGCCAAAGACTCGCCAGCCGAGAAAGCTGGCCTGAAATCCGGTGATGTGATTCTAACTCTTGCCGGACAAACGCCAGCGAGCGTGACCGCGGTGCAAGATTATTTAGCTGGGGAAATTGACAAAGCCGTTAACTTAACTGTCCGCCGTGACGGGCAAGAACTGGCGATCAGCGTGACGCCGGTATACCGAGATGAAATCGGCCGTGGCGGGATCGGCATCGCCCTGGCGCGGACCGGTATTGTGTCTTACCCTTGGTATTGGTCGTTGTATTACGGCGCCGGGGCCGCGGGCAATTTGGCGGTAAATATCTTGGTGGCTTTTTACACGATTATCAAAAATCTGATTATCGGCCAACCGGTCGGCATGGAAGTGACCGGTCCGGTCGGCATCGCGGTGATGACCGGTGAAGTGGCGCGGATGGGCATTATCTATATGTTGCAGTTCATCGCCCTTCTCTCCATTAATCTCGCGATTATCAACTTTTTACCGCTGCCGGCCCTAGATGGCGGCCGCCTTCTTTTTCTCCTGATCGAAAAGCTCCGCCGCCGGCCGGTCAACCAACAAATTGAGAATTTTGTTCATAATCTGGGCTTTCTGCTCCTCATGCTCCTGATGGTTTTTGTCACCTACCGCGATGTGGTAAAATGGGGAGGCGGGTTATTTAGGAAGATTTTTGGGTAAAATATAATGTAAAGTTTAAAATTTAAATATTATTAATTTAAACTATGAAAAAAATTGGTTTAATTGGGGCGGCGGTTTTAGCGGTGGTAGTTTTAAATGGTTGTTCTGTCGGGCAAAAAGAGATTCAAGAAAATGAAAATGCTAATTTACCTGTCGTAGCGGAAAACACCAATATCAATAACAATGTTGTGGCCGAGCAAGACTCAACTGCCGGTTGGAAAACTTACAATAACGAAACTTATGGTTTTAGTGTTAAATATCCAAGTAGTTGGCCCATAGTTGAGTCGCCGGCGGAAACCGGCGAGTTAGTGCTTTTCCGTCCGGAAAGTTTTGGTTCGGAAAGCCACGAAGGGATTAATGTTATTCCGGCTGGCGGTAAAAGTGTGGCCGATTATGTGGCGGCCCTAGACCAGAAAGTTATATCTAAAGTCGTTGATTTTCAATTAGGTGGCGAGAATGGAAAGGAAATTTATACGACAGAATTCGGCGGCCGGCTCATTATAGTCAAACATGTCGATAACTTTTATATTGTTAGCACTCAAGGCAATTTAGAAACCGCCGGAGTGCTAAATACTTTTGTATTTACCAGATAGTTATATTGGTTATGCTAGACGAACTCAAAAAAATTGCCGAGGAAGTTAAGGCGAAACTGGGGGAAATCAAGGACTCACAGGAGTTGCGTGATTTAGAATTGAAATATCTCGGCCGGAAAGGGGAGCTGACTAATATTCTCCGCGGGCTGAAAGACATTTTGCCGGAGGAACGGGCGAAAATTGGCGCGCTCGCCAATGAAATTAAACTGGATATTGAAGCGAGCCTTAACGAACGGCGTGGCGCCGCGGTGAGCGCGGATTTGCCGGCTTTAGACTTAACTTTGCCGGGCAAAAAACCGGAACGGGGCCACCTGCACCCGGTGTCGCAAGTGCAAGAACAATTGGAAAACTTTTTTACTTCCCTTGGGTTTATCATTGAAGACGGGCCGGAATTGGAGAGCGAGTACTATAATTTTGAAGCGCTGAATATTCCGGCTGATCACCCGGCGCGCGACATGCAGGACACTTTTTATATTGAGGAAAAGCAAAAAGGCGACCCGAAGAACCGCCTGCTCCTGCGGACTCAGACTTCGCCGGTGCAGATTCGCGCCATGAAAAAATACGGCGCGCCGCTCCGGGTGGTAGTGCCGGGCCGTTGTTTTCGCTATGAAGCGACTGATGTGCGGCACGAACACACTTTTTTTCAGCTGGAAGGCCTGATGGTGGACAAAGATATTTCGGTTGCCCATCTCAAAGCGGTTTTAGAAGCGATGGCGCAAGAGCTGTATGGCCCGGGCACCAAAGTGCGCTTGCGGCCGAAATTTTATCCTTTTGTCGAGCCGGGTTTTAATGGCGAAGTCAGCTGTTTTATGTGCCAGGGCCAAGGCTGTCGCCTCTGCAAACAGAGCGGTTGGCTGGAAATTTTCGGCGCCGGCCTGGTCCACCCCAAAGTTTTGCTCGCCGGCGGCATTGATCCGGCCGTCTATTCCGGCTTTGCTTTCGGTTTCGGCTTGGACCGCTTGGTGATGCTGAAATACGGCATTGATGATATCCGGCTGTTGCACGGCGGGGATTTAAGGTTTTTGGAGCAGTTTTAGCTTGTAGGTTGTAGCTTTTTAGCTTGTAGGGCTATATGACAGATAAAACCATACAAACATATAAGGACTTAATTGTTTGGCAGAAAGCCATGGATTTAGTGGTGGCTATTTATGAATTAACGGAAAAATATCCAAAAACCGAATTGTACGGATTAACCTCGCAAACTAAAAGATCGGCCGTATCAGTTCCTTCAAATATTGCTGAAGGACGAAGAAGGGGCACTCAGAAGGATTATCGCCAATTTTTAATAATTGCTTACGCTTCCGGCGCTGAATTGGAAACGCAGGTTGAGATTGCTAAAAGGTTGCCGTTTAGTCAGGGATTAAATTTTAGTAAAGTCGATGGTTTATTGGACGAAGTTATGAGAATGTTAAATAAAATGACTACCATCTTAAAAGCCTAAGAAGCTACAAGCTAAAAAGCTACTATGCTAGTCTCATTGAATTGGCTCAAAAAATTCGTCGAAATACCCAAGGGCTTCACGCCTGAGGATTTAGCTTTGAAATTAACTATGGCCACGGTGGAAGTGGAGGGCATTGAGCGGCAGGGCGGATTATTAAATAATGTCGTGGTCGGCAAAGTTTTGGCGGTGAAGCCGCACCCTAACGCCGATAAATTGAAACTGGCAACCGTGGACGCCGGCCGGGAAAAATTGGAAGTGGTTTGCGGCGGCGTTAATTTAAAAGAGGGGATGCTGGTGGCGCTCGCTAAAATCGGCGCGCGCGTCCGCTGGCACGGCGAGGCGGAAGTGGTGGAGCTTAAACCCGCTAAAATCCGCGGCGTGGAAAGTAACGGCATGATTTGCGCTAGCGAGGAAATTGGTTTAGAAAATTTAATTAAATGCGGCGAACATGAGATTGCCGATTTGTCCAATTTACAGTTAGAGGTTGGCGCGCCGCTTGCCGAAGCTTTGAAATTAGATGACGCGATTTTGGAAATTGATAATAAATCAATGACCCATCGGCCGGACTTGTGGGGCGTTTACGGCCTGGCGCGCGACTTGGCTGCGGTCCTAAAAGTTAAACTGAATGATTACCAGGTTAAGGCAATCAAGGCCGGCAAAGGCAAAAAATTGACAGTGGAAATTAAAGACCAGGAAAAATGCCAGCGGTATCTTGGTGTAGTGCTGGATAACATAAAAATTGGGCCGTCGCCGGCTTCTGTGGCGGGGCGGCTAGAAGCGGTGGGCGTGCGCGCTATCAATAATATCGTGGATATTACCAATTATGTCATGTTAGAACTGGGCCAGCCCTTGCACGCGTTTGACTGGCGCGAGATCGAGGGCGGCAAAATTGTGGTGGAGACGGCCAAGAAAGGCGAGAAATTTACTACCTTGGACGGGCAAACCCGCGTTTTGGACGAAACCATGCTGTTGATCAAAGACGCCAAAAAGCCGGTGGCGCTTGCCGGTGTGATGGGCGGGCAGAATAGCGAGATTAAAAATGACACCACGGCGATTTTGTTTGAAGCCGCCAGTTTTAAGGCCGGCAATATTCGCCGGACTTCAATGAAACTCGGCCTCCGCAGTGAGTCGAGCGCGCGCTTTGAAAAAGGTTTAAGCCCGCTCCTTGCGGAATTGGCAATCAAGCGGGCAGTGGAATTAACTTTAGAGCTTATCCCCGGCGCCAAAGTGGCCAGCGCGGTGGCGGATGAAAATTTTTACCAGTTTAAAGCGCCGGAAATTGAGCTGGATTTAAATTGGCTGAACCGCCGTTTGGGCGTTGCAATAGAGAAAAAAGCGGTGGCGGAAACTTTAACGCGGCTGGGTTTTGCCGTGAAAGAAAAGAAAGATAAGTTGCTAGTTAAAGCGCCGTACTGGCGGGCGATGGGCGATGTCAGCCTCCCTGAAGATTTAGTGGAAGAAGTGGCTCGGGTTTACGGCTATGATAATATCAAACCGCTGATGCCCGAGGTGATTTTGGGCGCGCCGGAAGTTAACCAGGAACGACAGCTGGAGCGGCAAGTGAAAAATCTTTTAGCCGGCTATGGCTTTATTGAGAGTTATAATTATTCTTTTGTCGGACCCGAACTGTTGGGCCAATTAGGTCTGCAGTCCCAAGAAAAACTTTTTATAAAATTAAAAAATTATCTCTCGCCCGAGCAGAGCATTTTGCGGCCAGTTTTAACTCCTGGTTTACTGCAAAACGCGGCGGATAATTTGCGGTTTTATGAAGAGTTTAAAATATTTGAGCTGGGACGGGCGTTTTTGAACGGCCCCGGAGAGTATAACCGCCGTCCGGGCAGTGAGGAAAAACTGCCGTGGCAGCACCAGCTACTCAGCGGCGTGATGGTGGCGCCGGGCGAACAGCCGCCGTTTTATCTAGTTAAAGGCGCGGTGGAAAGTTTACTGCAAGCTTTGGGTTATGACTACTATTTTGGCGCCTTGGAAAATATTCCGGGCTTTATGGCGCCGTCGCGGACGCAAAAGTTGGTGGTTAGCGGCGAGGCGATTGGCCAGATCGGCGAGTTGAATGCCGCCGCGGCCGCTACTTTGGGCATTAAAGTTTCAGTTGGTTTATTTGAATTGGATTTTACAAAATTAGCCGCTTTGCCGCGCCAAGCAATTGAGTATGAGGCGCCGGCTAAATATCCGTCCGTTTGGCGGGATTTGGCAATTTTGGTTGATCTAGGGGTTAAATGGGAGGAAATTAAAAAAGCCGTGAAAAAAACGGGTGGTGAATTGATCCAAGAGATTGAGCTTTTCGATGTTTATACCGGTGACAAAATCGGCGCCGGTAGTCGGAGCCTCGCTTTTCATCTGGAGTTCCGCGCGCTGGATCGGACACTGGCAGCAGAGGAAGCGGATGGGGCTTTACTAAAAATTAAGGAAGAACTGGAGAAGAGGTTTGGGGCAAAGAGCAGATAATTTTTAATTTTTAATTTAAAATTTCTAATCAATTTATAATTCTTAATTTTAAAGCCGAGTCTGTGGCAATTTAAAATTAAGAATTAAACCTTAGAAATTCATTAAAAATTAGGAATTTTAAATTAAAAATTACTTTAAGTTGATAACAAATATAAAAATAAATTTATGCTCGAAACCTCAAAGGACCTGCTGTTTGTCGTGGCTTCTTTCTGCATTCTCTGGTTGACGGCCTTTCTTTGCTGGCTGATTTATTATCTGGCGATGCTTTTGAAACAAACTTACGATTTAACCAAGACTTTTCAGTCCAAAGTGGAAAAAGTTGAGGCGCTGATTGATTTTGCCAGAAATAAAATTGACCACTCGACTTCGCATTTGGCTTTAGTCGCCGAGGGCGTGGCGCAGTTGGCCAAGTACTTGATTAATAAAAAAACAGAAGGTAAAAAGGGGAAAAAATAGAATTACCGCGGCAAAAAACATTAAAACATAAAAACATTAAAACAAAAAACAGTATTACCGCGGGTTCGAAGCTTTGTTTTAATGTTTTTATGTTTTAATGTTTTCATGATTTTATGAATTTCGTCCATCTCCATACTCATTCGCATTACAGCCTGCTCGATGGCCTCGCCAAAATTCCCGAGCTGGTGGCGAAAGCGAAAAAGAGCGGCATGACGGCCCTCGCTTTGACCGATCACGGCGTGATGTACGGCGCGATTGAGTTTTATCAGCGCTGTAAAAAAGAGGGGATCAAGCCGATTATCGGCCTGGAAGCGTATCTGGCGCCGAACGGCCGGTTGAATAAACGCCCGAAAATCGACGAGGTCCGTTATCATTTAATTCTTCTCGCCAAAAACAACCAGGGCTACAAAAATTTAATTAAGTTAACCTCCCTCGCCCACCTGGAAGGTTTTTATTATCGGCCGCGGATTGATTGGGAAATTTTGGAGAAATACCACGACGGGCTGATCGCCTGTTCGGCCTGCCTCCAGGGCGAGATTCCGCGGACGATTTTGGGCGGCGACGAGGGCCGGATTGAAGCGACAATTTTGAAATACCAGCAGTTGTTTGGTGAAGATTTCTATTTGGAATTGCAGGATAATCCGCATTTGCCGGACCAACAGGCGGTTAACCGCGGGCTAGTGGCTTGGTCAGAGAAACTCGGGGTGCCGCTGATTGTTTCCAACGACACCCATTATCTCAACGCCGAAGATAATGAAGCGCAGGATGTTTTGATTTGCCTACAAACCAAGCACAAGAAAAACGACCCCGGTCGCATGACCATGCTCGACGGCAATTACTCTTTTAAAACGCCGGCAGAAATCGAGCGGGCGTTCGCGGTTTATCCTGAGGCGATTGCCAATACCCAAATTGTCGCCGACAAATGCACCGTTGAAATCGAGCTCGGTAAAATCAAATTGCCGCATTTTGCGGTGCCGAGCGGCAAAACCGCCGATGGTTATCTGGAGGAATTGGCGCGCGCGGGGTTAGCCCGCCGTTATGGCGACCAGGTAACCGCGGAGATAACCGAACGGCTTAGTTACGAACTGGGGGTGATTGCCAAAACCGGCTTTGCTTCGTATTTTTTGATCGTCGCCGACTTTGTTAACTGGGCGAAAAATAACGGCATTGTGGTGGGCCCGGGCCGCGGTTCGGCGGCCGGTTCACTGGTGTCTTATCTGACTAATATTACTAATGTTGACCCGATTAAATATGGTTTGTTGTTTGAAAGGTTTTTGAACCCGGAAAGAATTTCCATGCCGGATATTGACCTTGATTTTGCCGATACGCGGCGCGCGGAAGTGATCCGTTATGTGGAAGATAAATACGGCAAAGACCATGTGGCGCAGATCATTACTTTTGGCACCATGGCGGCGCGCGTCGCCATCCGCGATGTCGGCCGGGTACTCGATTTGCCATACGCTTATTGCGATAAAGTGGCAAAATTAATCCCACTGGCGGCGACGCTCGACGAGGCTTTAGAGCTAGAGCCGGAGCTGAAAGAGATTTATAAAAATGATCCAGAGGGCAAAAAATTGATTGATACCGCCAAAAAATTGGAAGGCGTCTGCCGCCACGCTTCCACCCACGCTTGCGGCGTTTTGATTACGCCGGCGCCACTGACTGATTATGTGCCTATCCAATACGCCACTTCCGGCGATGAGACGATTGTTTCCCAGTATTCGCTCCATCCGATTGAGGACCTGGGCCTACTTAAAATGGACTTCTTGGGCTTAAAAAATCTGACCATTTTGGAAAACACGATTGAAATTATCAATAAGATCCATGGGGAGAAAATCGACCTGGATAATCTGCCGCTCGAAGACAAAAAAACTTTTGCCCTTCTCCGCAAGGGTTTGACCACCGGCGTCTTTCAGCTGGAGTCCAGCGGCATGAAACGGTATCTGAAACAACTGCAGCTCAATCAACTCGAAGACATTATCGCCATGGTCTCGCTTTATCGGCCGGGTCCGATGGAATTAATCCCTGATTTTATCGCCGGCAAATTGGGTAAAAAAAAGATTACTTATCTGCATCCGAAACTGGAGCCGATTTTGAAAAATACCTATGGCATTGGCGTTTATCAGGAGCAAATGATGGCGATTGCTCGCGATTTGGCTGGTTTCAGTTTGGCTGAGGCCGACACCCTGCGGAAAGCGATTGGCAAAAAAAATAAGGAACTCTTGGACGCGCAGAAAGAAAAATTGATCAAAGGCATGAGGCAAAACGGCATCAGCCAAAATGTGGCGGATCAAATCTGGGAATTGTTTCCGCCGTTTGCCAAATACGGCTTTAACCGTTCGCACGCCGCTTGTTATGCCATGATTGCTTACCAAACCGCTTATTTTAAAGCTAATTATCCGGTGGAGTTTATGGCGTCGCTCCTGACTTCCGATCAGGGTGATATGGACCGGATCGCGATTGAAGTGGAAGAATGCGAACAAATGGGAATTGAAGTTTTGCCGCCGGAAATTAATGAGAGTTATTCCACCTTTACGGCGGTGGCGGAAAGTTTAAACACCGATAAGCCGCGCATTCGTTTTGGCCTTTCGGCGATCAAAAATCTTGGCGAAGGTATTTCCAAGGCGATTATTCGCGAGCGGAAAAATAATGGGCCTTACCAGAGTTTTGACGATTTTCTCGTCCGGGTCAAATCTAAAGACCTTAACAAAAAATCTTTGGAAAGCCTGGCCAAGTCCGGCGCTTTGGTTGAACTGATTGAGCAAAATCTAGTGATTCATAATATTGATAAGATTCTTGGTTTCATCAAAGAGGTCAATCAAGAACAAAGCTCGGCCCAATCCAGCCTTTTCAGTTCGGCTGGCGCCGCTCCGGTTTATAGTTTGAAATTGGAAAAAGCGCCGCCGGTGGCAGACAAAGAAAAATTGAATTGGGAAAAAGAATTTTTGGGGCTGTATGTCACTGATCACCCTTATAAAGAGTTTGCCAAAGAATTGCGCGATTTGGTTTTGCCTTGTGGTCAGCTGGCGGAGTTTCAGCGGTCGGGGCAAGAGGGAGTGCGAGTCGCCGGCGTCATTACTATCGTCAAGAAAGTTTTTACCCGCGCGGGCGACCAGATGCTGTTTGTTAAATTGGAAGACACTAGTGGCAGTACTGAACTGATAATTTTTCCGCGGGTGATGAAAGCGAACAGCCAGCTCTGGCAAGAAGAAAAAATTTTGATTGTCGAAGGCCGGCTGTCGGATAAAGATGGCGAAGCCAAAATTGTGGTGAATAAAGTGGCCGAAGTGACCGCCGCATCACTGGCGCAGATTCAGATGGAATATTCCGGCCAGATTATAATCAATAATGGCTATGGCGGTTATAACGGTTATGCCCGGCAAAAAGAGTCGGTGGCAGAAAAACCCAAAGCGGCCACCCGCCCCAGCGGCGTCGTGATTAAATTTCAGGAAAAGCCGAATCAGTTTCTCGCCGAGAAGTTGAAAGAGCTGTTTCTGGCAACGCCCGGCGACTCTTTGGTTCACTTATTAATCAATAACCAAGGGCGCTGGCAGAGATTGCAAACGCCCTACCAAGTGGCTTATAGCGCTGAATTAAAGGCGGAAATTGAAAAACTGGTCGGGCCGGAGAGTGTTAGATTAGACGAATAAGGTAAAAGATTGTATAATTAGAGAGCTAGAGAGTTAGACAGCTAGACAGCTAGCAAGTTTGGGCGGATAAATAACTTAACAACTTAACAACTTAACAACCTAACCACTATTCCTTATGCCTCGTTCACTAAGCAAAAATCAAAATAAAGTTTCCGTTCCGGCGCCGCATTTTCATCTTTACCGGCAGGTGGTTCTGAGTTTTGTTATTTTAACCTCCTTGCTGGTTTTGGTGGTTTTATATTTTTCTTTTGTTTCCGCCAAAATCACCATCACGCCGAAACCTCAGCGGGTGATTGCCGAGTTTAATCTCAAAATGGCGGAAAGCGACGGCGCTTTGGCGCCCGATGAGCTGAACGGCGTTTTTTTCAGTAAAACCGTGGAGGGCGAGAAAGAATTCTCGGCGACCGGCAGTGAGGTGATAGCCAGCGATGTCGTCGGCCGGGTGAAAATTATCAATAATTATCGCCGGCCTCAGCCGCTGGTCGCGACCACCAGATTATTAACCGCGGACAATATTCTTTTGCGGACCAAAACCCGCGTGGAAGTGTCAGTGGGTGGGTCAGTGGAGGTGGAAGTTTATGCCGATGACCCAAAGCAGTTGGCGGGGCGCGTTCTGGCGGCCGGCACCAGGCTAACAATCATTAATCTTTGGCCGGTGCAATTGCAGGAAAATATCTACGCCGAAAGTTTAGGTGAGATCAAAACCGGAGAAAATACGGTTACCGTGGTCACGGCCGATGATTTGGTTAAAGCGAAGCAAGTCTTGGCCGATCAATTGATTGAACAGAGTTTTGTCGATCTCGGGGCTGACGGCAAGGTTGGCCGCGTCGCCACGATTACGCCGGAAAAAACCATGGCGAGCGCCACCGTCGGAGAGACCGCGGATAAATTTCAAGTTAAAATTAAAGCGATTATCAGCGGCGTGCTGTTTGATAAAGCGAGCTTAATCAGTTTAGCCGAGAATCGTCTGCGGTCAAACCTTTCAGCTGACCAAGAACTGGCAACCGTAGATTATGAAAATTTAACTTATACAGTGGATAACCTTGATCTCGTTAAAAAAACCGCTGACCTAAAAGTTCATTTAGAAGGCAACGCGGTTTTGCAGTTGAATAGCGAGGTGCTCAGCCGCGATCTCCTTAAAGGCTTAAGCAAAAAAGAAGCGCAGGATTATTTGATCAGCCAGCCGGGAATTGCGGCGGTGAAAATCGATTTCTTCCCATTCTGGATCAGGAAAATTCCGCGGTTGGTTGACCACATTGAAGTGGTAATGGCGCAGTAAGCGGTTGACGGAAAAATATAAAGTGTTAAGATAAAAGCGCTGGATAATTGGCATGGCGACCAACCATGCTGTTCCGACGAACTGTCGGGGCACCGTTTAAATGGCTAAATCTAGCTAAAATAAGTGTCCCCGCCGTGGCGGGGAAATCTGGGTGGAACCGCGGGCCGTTCTCGTAACGCCTCGTCCCAAGTGACTTAGACTTTTGGTTTAGGTGATTAGGGACGGGGCTTTTTAGTTGAAAGTTATAAAGCCAAAAAAAATCACATAACACATAACATGGAACAAGGGTGGCTATAGGTTTCTTGTTATGTGTTCCATGTTATGTGATATCTTGGATATTAATTTAAATATTGATTACCATTATTCTTAAATCTTAAATCCTAAATCTCTTCTTGTATGATTGGTCCAATCTTAAAAGGCAAAAAGGTTATTCTCCGGCCGATTGCGGTTAAAGAAGCGGCGGATTATTTGCGTTGGCTGAAAGATAAAAATATTAATAAGTTTTTATCAACGGAATGGAAGGATTTGAATTTGCAAAAAGAACAAGAATATATAAAAAAATCTCGTAAAGATAAGAATAAAATCAATTGGTCGATTTATACCAAGGACGGTGAACATATCGGTTCGACTGGTTTGGACGCGATTGACCGTTATGGCAAGAAGGCTTCTTGGGGGATATTTATTGGCGAGAAAAAATATTGGGGTCAGGGTATTGCCACCGAGGCATTAAAGAATATTTTAAAGTTTTGTTTTGAGAGTTTAAAGCTAAATCGGGTAGAGTTGTGGGTCGTGACCGAGAATAAAGGCGGAGTAAAATGTTACCGCCGGTGCGGTTTTAAAAAAGAAGGTATTCGCCGGCAAGCCGGTTATCGGTATGGTCGTTTTTGGGATTTAATGGTTATGGGCATTTTAAAAAACGAATACCAAAAGAAATATAAGAAGTAAGATTTGAGATTTGAGAAGAAAATTCAAAAAGGAGTTTATTCTTAAATCTTAATTCTTAAATCTTAAATCTACCTTTATGTTTAAAGAAAAAAGTAGCGATAAAATGGAAAAAGTTCGCCATTCCATCTGCCACCTGATGAGTATGGCGGTGCAGGAATTATACCCGAGTGTTGGCCTCGGTGTCGGGCCGGCGATTGAAAATGGTTTTTATCAGGATTACGACCTGCCGGAAGCGATTACGCCGGAGATGTTGCCGCAATTGGAAAAGCGGATGCGGGAATTGATCAAGGCGGATATAAAGTTCGTCCAGCATGATGTTGACTTTGCCCCCGCTTATGATTTTTATCAGCACGATCCGTACAAAACCGGATTTATCGACGACTTAAAAGCTCGGGGCGAGAAGCAGGTTAGTTTTTATAAATCCGGCGATTGGGATAATCTTTGCGCTGGGCCGCATGTGGCATCGACCAAAGAAATCAATCCCGACGGCTTTAAACTGACCAAAACCGCGGGCGCCTATTGGCGTGGTGACGAGAAGAATAAAATGCTCCAGCGGATTTACGGCTTGGCGTTTGCGACTAAAGACGAGCTTAAGGCGTATTTAAAAATGATGGAGGAGGCGGAAAAACGGGATCACCGGAAGCTGGGCAAGGAGCTGGGTTTGTTTGTTTTTTCCGAGTTAGTCGGACCGGGACTGCCGCTTTATACTTTTAAAGGCACGGCAGTGCGGCGGGAAATTGTAAAATTTACCGATGAACTGCAAAAGTCCATTGGTTACCAAGAAGTGCAGACACCGAACATGAATAAAGCGGAGTTATTTAAAGTTTCCGGTCATTACGAAAAGTATAAAACCGACATGTTTCGGGTGGTCTCCAATTATACCGAGGAGGAATATTACCTTAAGCCGATGAATTGCCCCCAGCATACCCAGCTTTACGCCAGCCAAATGCATAGTTATAAAGATTTACCGATGCGGATCGCCGATTTTGCCAATCTTTATCGCGATGAAAAGCCGGGCGAATTGTCGGGTTTAACCCGTCTCCGTTGTTTTTGTCAGGATGACGGTCATTGCTTTCTACGCGAAGATCAGATCAAGGCTGAATTTTTGGCGGTCTTGGGTATCATCAAGCAGGCGTTAATGGTTTATGATATGGGTTATTCCATCCGTTTATCATTGTGGGATCCCGAGAAACCGGAAAAATATCTTGGTGATCCGGCGGTTTGGGAAAAGTCTCAAAAACTGCTTAAAGAAGTTTTAGATGAAACCGGTTTGGAATATTATGTTGGCGTAGGTGAGGCGGCGATTTATGGTCCCAAAATGGATTTGATTTCCAAGGATTCACTCGGCCGTGAATGGCAAATTTCTACGATTCAGCTGGACTTTATTATGCCGGAGCGGTTCAAGCTGACCTATATTGATGAAGGTGGCAAGGAAAAAACGCCGGTGATGATTCATCGCGCGATTATCGGCTCGCCGGAAAGATTTTTGGGGATTTTGATCGAGCACTATGCCGGGGCGTTTCCACTCTGGCTGGCGCCGGTGCAAGTGAAAGTTTTGCCGGTGGGCGAAGGGCATATAGAATATTGCCAAAAACTCGGTGACGAGCTAAAGGCTTTGGACATTCGAGTGGAAGTGGACGACAGCAACGAGTCGGTGGGCAAAAAAATTCGCATCGCGGAAAAAGAAAAAGCGCCGTATATGCTGGTAGTGGGCGACAAAGAAATGAGTGGCGGCCAGCTGACGGTGCGAGCCCGAGGGCAAAAGGATATAGTGGAATATAGTAAAGACGAGTTTATTAAGCTAGTTGAAAAGAAGATTAAAAATCGGGAGAAGGATCTGTAAACTAGTTACCGGTTATTGATTGTTTATGCCGAAATTTTATCTGCAAACTTTTGGTTGCCAAATGAATAAAAGCGACAGCGCCAGGCTGGCCGCTTTTTTGGGGCGGCTGGGCTATCAGCCGACGGACAGTGAAAGGCAAGCCGAACTTTTGGTGATTAACGCTTGCTCGGTACGGCAGTCGGCGATTGATCGGGTACACGGCAAAGCGCGCAAATGGCGGGAATGGCAGCGGCAAAATCCGAAGATCAAAACGATTTTAACTGGCTGTGTTTTGCCGGCAGATAGGGTAGTTTTTCAGGAAAAGTTTGATATGGTGGTGGGGATTGGGGAATGGGAGAATATTATTAAAACATTAAAACATAAAAACATTAAAACTTTAGCCGGTGGTGGGTTGATATTAAAACAAGATTATTTAAGAGTGGTGCCGGTGCAGGAGAATGGGTGGTCGGCCTTGGTGCCGATTATGATCGGGTGCAATAATTTTTGCGCGTACTGCGCCGTGCCTTTTGTCCGCGGTCGGGAGCGGAGTCGGTCGGCTAAAGAAGTTATCAGTGAAGTTAAAAAATTGGCCGCGCAAGGCTACCTCGAAATAACTTTACTCGGCCAGAATGTTAATAGCTACCGGCCGACCGACCCGAAGACTTTTAATCAGAAAAACCCTTACCACCATCCGTTTGCCGCCCTACTTTGGGAGATTAACCAGATCAAAGGCCTGGAGCGGATATTTTTTACCGCGGCGCACCCGAAAGATATGGGCGAAGAAGTGATTGACGCGCTGGCGCTACCCAAAATGGTTAATTATCTTCATTTGCCGGTGCAGGCGGGGAGTAGCGCGGTTTTAAAGAAGATGAACCGCCATTATACCGCGGCCGATTATTTAAAACTGGTTAAGAAAATTAAGCGGAAATGCCCGCAGATTGCCCTCGGCACTGATATTATTGTTGGTTTTCCCGGCGAGACTAAGGCGGATTTTTTGGCAACGCTGAAGCTTTACCGCGCGGCGGACTTTGATATTTCTTACAACGCCCGCTATTCGCCGCGATCCGGCACCGCCGCCGCTAGCCTACCCGACAATGTTTCCCGCGAGGAAAAAGACCGGCGCTGGTGGGTACTGCAACGGCTGATGGAGCGGACGGTCCTGAAGAAAAATCAGAAATATCAAGGCCAAACCGTGTCGGTTTTGGTTGACGGTTGGCAGGACGGCTTTTGCCAGGGCAACAGCCGGGAGATGAAGCGGGTGGAATTTGTTGGCGGTAAAAAATTGGTTGGCAAGATTGTTAGTGTTAAAATAAGTAAAGGGCTGATGTGGATACTAAAGGGGGAATTAATAATTAAAAATTAAGAATTAAGAATTGCCTAATAATCAATGGTTATGACAGGGAACAAATTAAAAGCTGAGAAACGGGAGGGTAAAAAAGTCAAAAGAAAAAAAGTGGCTAAGGCGAGCGGCACGCTGGCGGGGCAAGTTTTAAAATTACAGGTGAACCGGCGCTATGGCGGCGATGTTAAAAAACTGGGATAAAAAAGGAGCCAAAGATCAAATCTTCGGCTCAATGCGGCGATCGATCCGAACAGCGGCTTGGGGATGCCGCTTCCGAACGATGCGTTAGAAATTATATTTCAAATAATTGCTAGTGTCAAGTAGTTAATAAGATAAAAAAAGCGAGGCTAAAAATAGCGGCTTTGATGATGGGCGGAAAAAGTCAGGAGGGTGCCCGGCCAGCCAGTTTTTAGCCCCAATGTACTGAGTCCCGTTAGCGTCGCGATGTTAAAGCGCCAACGGACCTTGGCATTAAGTATTATAGCAGATTTATGGAAGAGCGGCGAGATAATAAAATTATCGTGATCCTCGGGCCAACAGCCACGGGTAAAACCGCGGTTGGGGTTAAGTTGGCGCGGAAATTCCAGGGCGAGATAATCTCGGCAGATAGCCGGCAGGTTTATCGGGGAATGGATGTGGGAACAGGGAAGGACAAAGATAGTTATAAAGTTATAAAGTTAAAAAGTTATAAAGTTATTCCTTATCATCTGATTGATGTGGTGAGTCCGAAAACTGAGTTTAATGTGGCGAAGTACCAGAAGTTGGCGTATGCGGCAATTGAAGATATTCTGGGGCGGGAGAAGACGCCGATAATTGTCGGGGGAACGGGGTTGTATATAGATGCGGTGGTGGAAGGATATGAGCTAGCGCAAGTTCAAAGTTCAAAGTTCAAAACCCCCCAGTATTCCAGCATGCGCGGGACAAGTGCGCGGGGCAAGCAAAAGATCAGGAAGGATTTAAATAAATTAAGCTTGAAGCAGTTGCTGGCGAGGTTGAAAAAGGTTGATTTGGTGACTTATAAAATTATTGACCGGCAGAACCGGCGGCGGGTGCAAAGGGCAATGGAGATTTATTATGAAACCGGCCGGCCGAAGTCGGCGGGTCTAAAAAAGCAAAAGCCGCCTTATCAATTTCTTAAAATCGGCATTAACTATCAGCGGGAGGTGTTAGCCGGGCGAATTGAGCGGCGGCTGAAAGAGCGGTTGGAGAAAGAAGGTTTGGTGGCGGAGGTTAAACGACTGCATCGACAGGGGCTTAGCTGGCGCCGACTGGAAAGTTTTGGTCTGGAATACGCTTGGGTGAGCCAATATTTACAAGGGAAGATTGACTACGAAACAATGTTTATTAGCTTAAATAAGGCGATCCGCGATTTTAGTAAACGGCAGATGACTTGGTTTAAGCGTGATCGGGCGGTTGTCTGGGAGGCGGATTATGGTAAAATAGAGAAAAGGGTGGGAAATTTTTTAAAAAGTTAAATATGCAAGAAGTAGAAACCAAACAACAAAAATCTGTCGAAGCGATGCCAAAGCCGTTTGTAGTTAGATATAATGAGGGTGAGCCAAGGAAACCAAGGGCGCCTAAGGATATTAAAGAGAAGAGGTTGGGTATTATGGGAAAAGCCAAGGAGAAGATCGAGGAGTTTTTTAGTTCGTCTGAACCTAAAAAAGAGTCAATCAAGAGTCTAGTCCATGACTTAAATGATATTGAAAAAGAAAGCATTATTGAAGGAGTTGATTTTTCCCGGGCGCAACTTGGAGACCTGTGGCGCGATTATCAGTCCGGCCGACCAGTTGATTTTGAAACCTTTCAGCCTTATTTGGAAGATTATAATATTCTTACTGGCGAAATCTGGGCGGATAAATTAATACCTAGTGACAAAATTAGTTTAGCGGTTGGTAAAACCGTACGCAAAATTTTACCAGACAGCCGGGTTGTAGCACTTTGTGATGATGAACATTTGCCCTTTTCAGATTATACTGAACCCAATGGTCGGCCGGCCGGTGTTGAACGGTTAGGGGTGGCAAATGTTACAAAAGATAAACACGGAGAAATTAAAATAGGTTGGGAAGAGCAGGAAGTAAAGTCAGCCGTTTATTCTCCAGAAGCTAAAAATAATTTTCTAGTTAGCGCAGAAGCAATAATGCGTAAGCATGAAATGATTTATCCCAATGACGAGCCGAGCAAAAATTATTTACTTATCTCCGAATCATCTAAGGCGGCGGATGCTGAAAAGTTAGTGGCGTTGTTGGCCGAGCAAGGCTTTATTCGCCGTCAGGGCGAAAAGATTTATTTTGTTAATCCGGCGGCGGAAAATCCTTTGTATCGTGAAATTGAGTTACGGCGCAACAATGGCCATTGGCGCTGTGAGGCGCTGGATGCTTCGTCATTTTTAAAACCGGAAAATTTAGATATTACTCATCTAGTGGTTCTACCTAATTATTATAAAAAGCAGCAGGATAGAGTTTGGGAGATTTTGCGGGTATTAGGAATAGATTCCTCTCATTACCACAATATATTTTATGATGAAAAAATGTCACCAGCCGAAGTGGCGCGGGTGATTGAAGAAGCTTTTGTGGCCGTGGCGGAAATGGAAGAGGCGGCGTGATTAGTTAAAATTGATTATAAAACGACCGGAAAATATCCGGCCGTTTTAATTTAGGCTTTAAATCAGGTTGCCGCGGTTGGCGGGGAAGGTGACGCACTCGGTGATGTTATTGCTGGCGCGGAGCCATTGGAGGATGCGGGACATGCCAAAGCCGCAGCCGGCGTGGGGCAGACTGCCGGTATTTTCCAGGTTGGCAATATACCAGGCGAAATCGTCGAGTGTGCCGCCTTTTTCTTGTAAGCGCTTAAACATCCGCGAATTGGTTAGCCGCTGTTTGAGGGTCTCAAGGTCGTAAATTCGAGCGGCGGCGCCGACTGCTTCGCCGGCAAAAGGCAAGATCAGGTCGGTGCTAAGGACTCGACCCGGATTTTGCGGGTCCGGAATCATATTAAAGAATTTTTCGACTTCAATTTCTTGGCCGTGGTTCCACGACGGATCCGGATAACGAGTGATAAACAGCGGTTGATTGCCAAAGTGTTTAATCAGCATTTTTTCGTGTTCGGTGGAGATATCATCACCCCAAGCGATTTGCGGGTCGTAATTTTTTAGGATAGTAATCGCCTCATCATAAGTCGTTCGCGGTAAGGCGAGTGGTAGGCTTCTGAGGCGCGTGAGGTCGGCCGGAGTTAGTCCCCAGTCGTTCAACGCCAAACTTTCGTGGTCAATCAGCTGGCGGGCAATGGCTTTGAGATAATTTTCAATATAGCGGAGCAGATCTTCAAAGTCGCCAGCAAACTCAATCTCAGTCATAGTAAACTCGGTCAGATGGCGATTGTCGATTTTCGGCTCGGCGCGGAAGCTGGGGCCAATGCAATAAACTTTTTTCAATGACGGGACAAAGGCCTCCAGATAAAGTTGGCCGGTCTGGGCGAGGTAGGCGGGTAGGAGATTGCCGGCCGCGTCCTGCCACCAGCGGTTTTGGCCATTGCCGCTGACACTGAAGAGGGTGTCGATGTTTTCACAGGCGCCGCTGGCACGGACTAAGCGTGGCGGAAAAAGTTGGACAAAGCCCTCTTTTTCTAAATACTCTTGCCCGGCGCGGGTGGCAACGGCCTCGAGGCGGGCGACGGCGGTTTTTTGGTTGGTCATAGGTTTTTGTTAGTTAATTAGATTAGGCAGGTTGAAAAAGACGAGGCGCGTGCGGTTGATTCCCGTAGGGGCAATTCATGAATTGCCCCTACCGAGGTTACTTCTATCTCCACGGACTTGAAAATTATCTGTAAAGTTTAAAAAAAAATACCCCCGAATTAACGAGGGTATTAAGGAAAGAGTAAATTTAATGGCGGCGGAGTGGGTCGGGGGTCGAGAGGTTTTTGAGGCATAGGCGGTTTTTAGTTAGTTAGATATTAAGCAGTTGATTTTAAGAGAATGGCGGCGGGAAGTTGAGCTGCTGCTCAACTTCCCGCCGCGGTGTGTTAGTATTTTTCTGGGAGGAGCGGAATCGGGAAAGGCATTTCCGGCGTCGCTTCCGAGAAAATGAGATACAGGAGAGCCATGCGGACGAACAGGCCATTTTGGGCTTGGGAGAAATAGCGGGCGCTAGGGTGGCCGTCGACCTCGGTCGGCAGTTCATTGTCAACCGGATTACGCGGCAGCGGGTGCATAACGATGGCGTTTTCTTTCAAAAGATTCAGAATCTGCGGCGTGATTCGGAAGTTGTCCGGATCGTAGATCACCTTTTTGGCATCCGGCCACTCGCGTTGAATTCTGGTGGTATAGACGACATCAGCTTGGCCGACCACCTCTTTTAAGCTGTCAATTTCAGAAAAGGCGACTCGATTTTCTCGCAGATGCTCGGTAATATCAGCGCCTATTTTCAGATTTTCCGGGGAGACGAAGAAAAGGTTAACCCCCGGAAATTTGCTCAACAGGTAGCTGAGGGATCGGACGGTGCGGCCGTGAGTCAAATCGCCAACCATGGCCACGGTTAAGTTGTCCAGCCGGTGAAATTTTTGCCAGATAGTGAAGGCGTCAAGCAGAGCTTGGGTCGGATGTTGGCCGGTGCCGTCGCCAGCATTGACAATGGTTACCGGTGAGATTTTAGCGGCTTCCAGGGCAGCGCCGGTTTTGTCGTGGCGCATGACAATGGCGTGATCGGCGTGAGGCAGGCAATAGCTGCCAATGACATGGATGGTGTCGGCCAGGGTTTCGCCTTTAACCGAAGAAGAAAATAGCCCGGCGCTTTCCGTGTGGGCGAAAACATCCAAGCCGATTTTTTTGGCGGCCAATTCAAAGGAAAATCTGGTGCGGGTCGAAGCCTGCCAAAAAACCGTGAGGATGCCCTTGCCGAGCATTTTTTTTCTTATTGCCAGTAATTTGGCTTGGTTGGCTTCATTTTTGATGTTTAGCAGATCGGCCATCTCTTGCGCCAGGGGAAAGAGAATTTTGAGGAGCCAGAACGGGTTGACCTGCTGGGAAAGAATGAAGTGACGGGGGGTGTGACCGTTCATGATTAGCCTCCTGGTTGGGGTAAGTTTGGTTGATTATCAGTTGGTTTTCAAGGAACCGCTATATAAAAAAACAACCCCGAAATGGGGCGTTTAACGACTAAATCTAGCGGGAAATTCTAAATTCTCCCTCCGGAGAATGTGTAATTTTTTGTATTTCCTTTTAGACATTGTCGGCATTATAGGAAAAAGGCGAGGTGGAGTCAAGGGGCGTTATACACAGACGGGCGGTGGTTTAGGGTAAAAAGTTATAAAGATGGTTAAAATGCCCAATGCCCAAGCTCCAATGTCCAATCAAATCCCAATGATCAATGTCCAATAACCGACTTTTGACATTTGGCATTGATTGGACATTTGGATTTGGTCATTGGACATTTTAACCGCGGTTTTCGGTTTAAACGCCGATTATCTAAGCTTCTCTTCCAACAGCTTCTTTGCCGTCTCCGGGTTCACCTTGCCCTTAGTCTCCCGCATCACCAGGCCGATGAAATACTGAAGCAGGGTGACTTTGCCATTTTGGTAAGCCGTGACTTGTTCCGGGTTATTTTTAATAATCTGGTTAACAATCTCGCCAATCGCGACTTCATTATCCATTTGGCTCAAGTCTTCCTCGGTCATAATTTGGCTGGGGTCACTGCCGCGCTCGAACATAATTTTGAGGATTTTTTGGGCGGCGGTGGAGTTCACCTTATTCTGATAAACCAAAGTAATAAACTCGGCAAAGTTTTCCGGCGTGATTTTCAGGTCGGCAACGGCGATGTTAGACTGGTTTATGAGTTTAAACAGCTCGCTGGTCAGCCAGCCGCCCAGGAGCCGCATCAGTTTTTTCTGACTCTTCTCCCAAATTTCTTCTGCTGTGCCTTCGGCGCCTTCAACCGTTGACAGCCACTCCCGCAGTTCGGAGATAGTTTCTTCCACAAAGCTGGCGAGCGTTTGGTCGGCGGTTAGAAGCCGGGCGTCTTCCGGCGAAAAGCCGTATTCGCTGGCAAAGCGGGCGCGTTTCTGCTTCGGTAGCTCCGGCAGTTCAGCGCGGAGTTTTTCATAATAACTTTGGTCAAATGTCAGCGGCGGCAAATCCGGCTCCGGGAAGTAGCGGTAGTCATGGCTTTCTTCTTTTAGCCGTTGGCTAAAGGTTGTCCCGGCCTTCTCGTCCCAACCGCGGGTTTCCTGAATGATTTTCTCGCCTTCTGCCAGCGCTTTGGTTTGGCGGACGATTTCAGAGTCAATTGACCGCTCCACGGCGCGGAAAGAGTTGAGGTTTTTGATTTCCACTTTAACGCCCAGTTTTTTAGCCTTCGGGGTTTTTAAGGAGATATTTACTTCACAGCGCATTTGGCCTTTTTCCATGTCGGCGTCAGCGATTTTGAGCGTCCGCAAAATCAGCTGAAGTTCCTGGCAAAAAGCTTTGGCTTCGGCGCCGGAAGTCAGATCCGGTTCGGTCACCAGTTCGACGAGCGGCGCGCCGGAGCGGTTGAGGTCAACCAGGCTGGATTTGCCATCAGGGCTGTGTTTCAAACTGCCAGTGTCTTCTTCCAGATGAATGTGGTTGAGGCGAATCTGGCGGCCGTTAATTTCCAAATAACCGCCGAGGCACGGGGGATTGGCAGTGGAAGTGATTTGATAGCCTTTGGGCAAATCCGGATAAAAATAATTTTTGCGTTCAAAGTTGAAACTTTGGGCGAGCTCGCAGTTTAAGGCTAAACCGCAGAGAGCCGTCCATTCCACAGCTTGGCGGTTAATCACGGGCAAAGCGCCGGGCTGAGCGGTGCAGACCGGGCAGATGGCGGTGTTGGGCGCGGCCAGATCCACATTGGGGCAACCGCAGAACATTTTGGCGGCGGTCTTCAAATGAAAGTGGATTTCGAGGCCGATGGTGGGGAGGTATTTCATAAGGAAGTTATAAAGTTGAAAGTTATAAAGTTATAAAGTTGGCAGAGGAGATAAAGAGATTTAAGATTTAAGATTTAAGATTTAGGATTTAAGATTTAAGAATAAACTCCGTGTTGAATTACCTTTAATTTTAGCATAGCGGTGGGTATTAAGAAAGGTAGCTATTGACAGGATTTTGATAGTATGCTATAAATAGGGGTTCATTGAAAATTGAATAGCTGTGTCTATTTGGCTGTTTTTTAGGCCAAAAAATCAGAAACAACGGCGTTTCAACGCCCAAACCCGTCCCGATTGATTTCGGGGCACAAAGAAAGGGAGAAAGAAGATGAAATCGACAAGGTTGGTCGTAATCCTGGCATTGGTTTTCGGTCTCATTGTTATTGATGTTATTCAGATGATTTCCAAGGAGACCGACGACGAAATCATCGTCCGGCTAGAGAAGGACGGCAAGGTGGTCAGCGCGGAGAAGTATGGCGATGCGGCGACGATAGAAAAGAATTACGATCTTGACATCGCCGAGGTCGAGGATGAGATGAAAAATAAGTGCCTAGCGCAGGTCAATTCGGCCATTGCCGAACTCAAGGCGGCGAAACTCTTGCCGATCAACGCCGAGGTGAAATTCTTTCGTCAACAAGATGATGATTATGTCTGGTTTAAGCTCGACGGTTCATCCAAGAAGAAGTAACCAACGGCGTTTCAACGCCCAAACCGCCCTGATTGATTTCGGGGCACAAAGAAGGAGATCGGAAATGAAGAAAGCGCTTTTGTTCCTGTGCGTGGTGGCGATGATGGCGGCGATGATGACGACCGGATGCGGTCCCGATCGGGATATGGAAGCCATCCGGGAATACGCCAGCACCGGCGACTTCGACAGTCTGCTCAAAAACTATGATCCGGCGGTTAAGAAAGGCCTCACGCGTTACATCTTGATGAAGGAAACGCCTGAGCTGCTTTCGACGGCGCTGTACTGTGGCAATACGAAGGCCGCCGACGAACTGTGGAAGATTAAATACATTAACAATCGCGGGATTAATTTCCTGATCCAGAACAGCGGCATGGCCAATCTGGGTCATCAAGCGGCGGCTGGCGGCCACAAAGAAACCGTGGCTTGGTTGCGTAGCCATAACTTCGCCGGTTGGCAACAGAAAGGCGACCAAGGTTATACGCCGGCAGCAGTGGCTCTGCGCCATTGCAACCTCGAATTTTATAAGGAGATTGGCGTCTATTCCGACGAGGTGTTCGCGGTGAACCAGCAGAAGCGGACATTTCTGCACAATGTGGCCAAAGAGGCTATCTATCATCAGGTGGAATGTTTTGCCACTGTGGACTGGTATTTCACTCAACTGCTGGGTGAGAACAGCTTGATTATCAACAAGCAGGATGTAGACGGCAATACGGCTCTGCATTACGCCGTGGCGTCTCGGAGCACCGAGTCGGTGAAGCTTTTGCTTAAATACGGCGCCGATGTGTCAGTCAAGAACGGGCAAGCCGAAACGGCCATGAATGTGGCGGTCGCCCGGGCATTGCCGGACATCATAGCACTTTTGCGGGAAGCAACGCCAACAGTTGTCGCGCCGCAAGCGACAGGCGAAAAATAACGGCCCCGCGGCCGTTTCACAATTAAGTCACAAAAAAGCGCAGGAGAAATCCTGCGCTTTTAAAATTTTTGGAGTTCTGAGTCCCGAGTCCACAGTCCCGAGTGAGCTTTTAGCTAATAAGTCCCGAAGGGACCACTTTGGGGCTTTGAGCCTCTCTGGACTCCGGACTCCGGACTATTTTAATGACCTCCTGCCAGACTAACTCCGCGATTTCTTCGCGTGAGAGGATTTTGTCGCCGTGGACGCATTCGATGAGGCGGAAGTTGGGGTAGGTTTTGGCGATTTCCAGGTAGACGGCTTCGGCGGCTTTGAGATGGTTAATATCAGCTTCGTGGATGTCGCGTTTTTTGCCGTTGATATATTCGCGTTCGGCTTTTTGGTCCACTAGCTCTTGGGAAATTTCGGCCGGGACATGGAGGATGATGTTGAGGTCAGGGCGGGGAATTTTAAAGATTTCGTATTCTAAATTATCCAACCAGCCCAAGAAGTTTTTTCTAGCCGCAGGATCAACGAATTTGGCGCCTTGGTGGCCCATATTGGCGGCGGTGTAGCGGTTGGCAATGACGATCTTGCCGGCCGTCAGCCACTGCCTGATTTGGAAGCTGGCGTCGTAGCGGTCAACGGCGTAGAAAATTGACGCGGCGCGCGGGTCAACTTCATTAGCCGAGCCATATTTGCCGTTGAGATATTCCTCCACCAGGCCGGCGGATTTGCGGCCGTATTGGGGAAAGTCGGCGGTCTCGACATCGTGGCCGGCGGCTTTTAAACGGCTAACCAAAAGCGCGGTTTGGGTGGCTTTGCCCGAACCGTCAGTGCCGTCGAGGACGATGAATTTACCGACCATATAGATGAACTATTTCTTTATTTCTCTATTACTTTATTTTCAGCAAATAAACACGAAAAAATAAAGAAATAGAGAAATAAAGAAATAGGCAAAATTAGCCGTCTACTTTCAGATTCGCCGCCCAGGAGGTGCCGGTTTCGGCCAGATCAACTTTGATGTATTTGGCGAGGAGGGGTTGGATTTTGTTTAATTCGCGCCAGCATTCTTGGGCGATCAGGCGGTAAGAAGCGTGGCCTTTCTGGCCGCTGCGGAGCGAAATAAAATGGTGCAGTTCGCGGAGGTTCCAGGTGAAGAGCGTCCGTCTGCGGAAAGCAAGCGGCACGACATACTGCGCTTCCAAGGGCAGGCTGGCGGCGATTTTCTGGTAAGCGGCGGCGGCGCGGTCCAGCGCGTCGGTGTAGTCTTTTTCAAAGCCGAATTCAACCATCTCTGGCGGGGTATCATAACCATGAGCCGTGGTCACCAGCTGGTTAGTCTGAGTGCACATGCGGTGGCGCTGGACATCGCGGAAAGCGCCGTAGTCCATCAGAATATCAAACGAGTAATAAATATGTTCCAACTCGCGGAGCGGTGCGTCAAACTGGCCGCGGTCCGCTAGTGCCCGGTCAATCACTTTTTCTTTGTCCGTTTGGCTAAACGACTTAACTTTTTCCAAGATTTGCTGGTAGGGAAGATTGGTTTCTGGGTAGAGTAAGGCCGCCACCAACTTATCTTCGGCGTCACGGTCATAGTCAACAATGGTTACTGCTTGAGTTTTAGCTGGTGTGGCGGTTGGCAGCAGCTCCTGGGCGAGCGCCTTCAGGGCAACAGTGGCGTTGGCGCGGTATTCATTTTTGTTGGCGTATTTGATCAAGGTCGGCGTTTCTTTCAGGGCGGCGGTTTTTAGTTGCTCGCCGATTTCCTGAAACTCAACGAGCGGGCTGGAAAGGAGTTTACTGATAGTGTGTTCCAAAATCCGAGCGTTAACCGTCATGCCCAGGTTAGTCAGGGTGGCGGTGGGTAAGAGATAGCGGAGGTTGTCGCAGGCGCGTGATTTGCAGACATTTTTGTACAGAATATCCGATTCATTCGGCTTTTGCGGATATTTTTGCCGGATCGCCGCGGCCATGGGCTCGGACAGCTTTTCATAAGCGGCAAAAAGCCCGGTAATGGCCTCGCGGTAATCATTGGCTAGAGGCGAGTTGGTTATTGTTGCCGGATAATAGCAGGTGTCGCGGTTGAAGATTTGGTAGCGGGTGGATTTTTCGGTGTAGGAGGCGAGGCGAGTGTCTTCGAGGAATTTAGTCGCGAGAATTGAGATATTTTCAATTGCCAAAGACAAGATCGCGTGTTCGGCCACTGACGAGTGGCCATAGCCGACCACCCACTTTTCGTGGAATTCGGCAGCCTTGGTGGCGCTGACTTCCTTGGCAATCACATCAAACGGCTCAGCCGAACGGGAACATTTGGCAAAGGTGACAGCGCGGACTTCCGGCGTTAAATCGTTTAGGGTGTAGACGCGTAATTGGGGCATAAAATAAAGAAATAAAGAAATAGAGAAATAAAGAAATCCCGTCTTGCCTTCGGCGAGCCTAGGCGGATAGGTGGAGTTACCGGCCGGTGGAGCCAAAGGCGCCGGCGCCGCGGGAGGTGTCTGAAAGTTCGGCGGTTTCCTCTAACTCGGCAATTGCCACCGGGAAAATGACCAGCTGGGCGATTTTGTCGCCTTTTAAAATTTGATAAGGTTCACTGCCCAGATTAACTAGCAAAACATTGTATTCGCCGCGAAAACCGGCGTCAAAAACTCCGCCCAAAGTGTGCAGGCCGCCGTTCTTGGGCAAACTGCTTTTATCTTTAACCACCGCGGCGTAGCTGATGGGAAACTCCAAGGCAAAGCCGAGATAAAAAAAATGCCGCTCCCCGGGTTTGATTTCATAGTCATCCAAGGAATACAGATCCAGGCCGACATCGCCGGGGTGGGCGTAGGTGGGTAATTTGGCGGCGGGGTTTAATTTTTTGATCTTAATTTGCATAAGTTTTAAGCTATAAGCAATAAGCTATAAGCTGTAGCTTTAAGTTTATTTTACCTTCTTTAAAACTTCCTCTAACTGTTGGTAAAGCTCATCAAACGAGCCGCCGTTGTTAACCTGAAAATCCGACATGGTCCGGCAGGTTTCCAAATTCATGCCGCCGCCGCTGCCGGTTTTTTGAATATTTTCAATTTTAATAAACTCTTCCAAGCTCTGCGGATCGTCGTTGCGGCCGCGCGAGAGCAAGCGGCGATACCGTTCTTCCACCGGCGCATCGACGAAAATTAGATAGAAATTACCTAGTTTTTTTAAGGCTTCAACCTCACCCGGCTGGCGGATTGAGCTGACCACTACTTGGCCGATTAGCCGGTCTTTTACCTGATCAACCAAATAACCGTGGCCGCGCTCTTCCCGCAGTTTATTGCCAAAATTGGTTAACTCCGGCTGTTTAATTGGCACACCTTCACGAGTCATAATTTCCCGCAAAACCGCGGAGAGCGAATAATGGGCAAAGCCTTTTTTAATCAAATACTCCGCCGTGGTGTCTTTGCCGGCCGACAAAGTGCCGGTAACCCCGAGGATGATTTTATTTGCCATATCTGCTATACTTTAATTATAAATGTCAACTTTATGTTTCCGACAAATCCGCCCAAAAGGCGGGTTTGTTTTTATTACATTTTATCGTATTTAACCGTTTCCTGGTTTAAAAGGATATAGGCGACGCCGGATTCTTGGAAAATTTCCTTAGAGCGCTGGCCGTCGTGGTAGTCGTTTTCGCAGACGACGCGGACAATGCCGCAGTTGATGATCATTTTGGCGCAAACATAACAAGGGGTCATGCGGGCGTAGAGCGTGCCGCCTTTGAGGGAAATCCCGAGGAGTGCCGCTTGGCAGATGGCGTTTTGTTCGGCGTGGGTGGTGCGGATGCAGTGCTGGGTTTCATGGCCGTCGGCGTGGCGGACGGTGTGAATCTCGTGGCCGGCTTCGTCGCAGTGGGCGCAGTTCATGGGCGAGCCGACATAGCCGGTGACCAAAATCCGTTTGTCGCGGGCAATGCAACAGCCCGAGCGGCCGCGGTCGCAAGTGGCGCGGCTGGCAGCGGCTTTGGCGAGGCCCATAAAATACTCGTCCCAGCTGGGTCGAACGAAAGGGGTTTTCGGCTCTTCGGTCATATTATTTTGGGGTTAGGAAGTGTTAGTTAGTCTCTTCATTTTAGCAAAAGGGGAGTTTGTCAGCAAGATTGACAGCCGGGGGCGAAGAGGTTGAATTATGACAGTTTAGAATTATTTAATAAAAAGTTTATCTAGATTTTAGAATCAATCTGGTAGGGTAGGCTTAATATGCCTTTTAACCCCAACCACCACCATCGCAGGTCAATTCGCATCTCTGCTTATGATTATACGGAAGCAGGCGATTATTTTATTACCCTTTGCACCCAAGACAAGGAATGTTTATTTGGTGAAATTAAAGACAAGCAGATGGTTTTAAACCAAGCCGGCAGGTTAGTCTTAGATTGGTGGTTAAAATTAGAAAAGAAGTTTCCTGGCATCAAATTAGGCCCATTTATCATTATGCCCAACCATTTACACGCCATTATTGAGATCATGGGTTCGGACAACGCCGTATTAAAGCAGAACATTCCTGTAGGGGCGGACCCATGTGTCCGCCCTGGCATTAATTCGAACCTGTCCGTTTATTCAGAACCTGTATTCACGAACGGTAATAAATTTGTTATGGCCGGAAGCCTGCCCGTTCAGGGCGGACACATGGGTCCGCCCCTACGAGGCGTGCCTCAATTTATCCAATGGTTTAAAACTATGACCACCAATGAATATATTAAAAAGGTTAAACAAAACCATTGGCCTGAGTTTAACCGTCGGTTATGGCAGAGGAACTATTACGAGCATATTATTGCCAATGAAGATGATTACAATAACATCGTGGAGTATATCCAGAATAACCCTTTGATGTGGGAGAGGGATAGAAATAATGGGGATGAAACTTTATAACTTTATAACTTTCAACTTTATAACTATTTAAAAACCCGCCACCGCGGCGAGTTTTTAATTTTAGAAGGATAAGTTTAAGTAGGAATTTTAGACGGCCACCCTCACGCCGGGCCCCATTGAGGTGCAGAGTGTGACACTTTTCAAGAAAATGCCTTTGGTGCCGGCCGGGCGGACTTTTTTGATCGCTTCCAAGAGAACGGTAAAGTTTTCCCCGAGCTTCGCTTCGCCAAAGGAAACTTTGCCGATCAGCTGGTGGATATTACCGGTGTTATCGCTTTTGAAGGCGACTTTGCCTTTTTTCAGCTCTTCAATAGTTTTTTTGATATTGGTGGTAACGGTTTCGTTTTTTGGCGATGGCATCAGACCGCGGGTGCCGAGAATTTTGGCGATAGACGACAATTTCGGCATCATTTCCGGCATGGCCACCGCCAATTCAAAGTCGGTTTTTTCGGTTTTTTTGATTTCCGCAATCAAATCTTCGCCGCCAACTAGATCGGCGCCGGCTTCTTTCGCTTCGGCTTCTTTACCTGAAGTGACAAAAGCGGCCACCTTCTTGGTTTTGCCGGTGCCGTGGGGCAGGGTAATGGTGCTGCGGACCTGTTGCTCGGATTTTTTGGTATCAATGCCCAGCTTGAGGTGAACCTCCACGCCGGCGTCAAACTTTTCCGGGTGGCTCTGAATAATAAAAGCCAGGGCTTCATTTAAGCTGTAAACTTTGCTCGGCTCCAGTTTGGATTTGAGAGCGCTGTAGCGTTTGCCTCGTTTCATAGGATATAGGTTTTAAGTGGTGCTAGCGGCCGATTAACCGCGGTTAGCGGTAATAGCGGTCTCCCACATTAGTAAGTAAATGGTTTTATGGTTAAATGGTTTTATGGTTGGCCATTTAGTAATGTAGTAATGAAGCCATGTTTTTACTCTTTGATCGTAATACCCATCTGGCGGGCGGTGCCTTCAATCGTCTTCATGGCCGCCTCGACATCGTTGGCGTTGAGATCGGTCAGCTTCTTCTCGGCGATTTCGCGAACCTGCGCCTTGGTGACACTGCCGACTTTTTCCTGCAGGGGTTTGCCGGAACCTTTTTTTATTCCCGCGGCTTTCTTCAGGAGTTCAGCGGCCGGCGGAGTTTTAAGAATAAAAGAATAAGTGCGGTCTTCAAAAACCGTGATTTCGCAAGGAATAATATCGCCAGGCATTTGCTTGGTCGCTTCATTAAAGCGGCTGCAAAACTCGCTGATATTCAGGCCGTGCTGGCCGAGGGCCGGACCGACTGGCGGCGCGGGATTGGCTTGGGCGCCGGGAATCTGGAGCTTAATTTTAGTCTTAATTTTTTTAGCCATATTAGTGCTAGATTTATTACTTGGTTTTTTATTACTTGGTTTAAAGTTCAAAGTTCAAAATCCAAAGTTCAAATCAAGTTCAAAGGCCAAAGTTGGCTTCTTGCTGGTTCAAGAATAGTAATTTGACATTTGAACTTGATTTGAACTTTGAATCTTTGGGTTTTGAACTTTTGGTCGCGGTTATTAGTTAATGTATTAAATTTGTGACTTATTACCGTTAGGCCTTTTTTACTTGTAAAAAATCTAATTCCACCGGCGTTTCGCGACCAAACATGGAAATCATGGCTTTGATCTTGCCGCGGGTTTCGTCAATTTCCGAGACTTTGCCTTCAAAGTTTTTGAACGGTCCGTCAATAATCTGCACCGCCTGGCCGATTTCCAAATCAATCTTATAAGTCGGCTCTTCCACGCCCATCCGTTTCCGCAGGCCGTCGATTTCTTTTTTGGAAACCGGGGTCGGGATGGTGCCGGAACCGATAAAGCCGGTGACATTCGGCGTATTGCGCACGACATACCAGGAATCATCAGTCACGATCATTTCCACCAGGACATAGCCGGGGAAGATCTTTTCTTCCACCACTTTTCGCTTGCCGTTTTTGATCTTAATTTTCTTTTCAATCGGAATCAGAACATTAAAAATTTTGTCTTCCATGCCCATGGAAACGATTCTCTGCTTCATGCTTTCCGAGACTTTTTCCTCGTAGCCGGAATAGGTATGAATTACATACCAGCGTTTGCCAAGGTCTAAGATTTGTTTAGGCATATTAAAATAGTGGTTAGGTTGATAGGTCGTTAAGTTGTTAGGCAGTTTAAAAGTTAGCGGGCGATAAGTTTTTCAAAACCAAGAGAGAAAACATAGTCCACCGCGCCGAGGACGGCGGCCACGCCCAAACTGATGCCGATCACCAGTAAGGTGTGTTTGGTGGTTTCTTTTTTGGTCGGCCAAGCGACTTTTTTGAGCTCGGCTTTGGCTTCGAGAAAATAGGTGGTGATGGGATTGGGCATAAAAGCAGCGGTCAGGCCGACAAGCCGTTAGGCCGTCAGGCAATTTTGTTTAAATTTAAGGTTTTTAAAACTGCCTCGGGGGCAGTCTTTAAATATAGCTAAATTATATAGTATGGGGAGGAATCGGTCAAGTGTTGACAAAAATAGTGAGGTGTGGTAAAAAGGAGGCACTTCAAAGGTTAATTTCGGGTTCGTCGAAAACCTAAAACCCTGCGCCTTTATGGCGCACAACGGAGGATGCCATGAAAAACGCATTTATCGCTCTGACTCTGGTTATGTTGTTCGCGACTGCGTGTGTCAGTCATTCGCCTGCCACCGACGACACCGGCAACTTCATTCTCACCGACGATAACGCCGAAGTGACCTTTCTGACCGGAATGACAATCGGCGATAATATCACAATCTCCGATGGCCGGCTTCGCGTTGACCGCGGCCGTCGGGCCGAGTTCAGGACCGGAGCAGTGAAGATGCCGGCTGGAAATTTCCTAGTTGAAGGCACGATTGTTAAAATCGATGAAGACTTTAACGCCGTATTGGAACTAACGCCATCACCGGCGCTGGGCGGCGAGTATGAACTGTGCGCCAAAGGGGTAAAGTTCGCGGACGAAAAGGCTCGCTTTTACTTCCGGCATGTTGCTGGAGTTGATGGTCTGTCGGCCTGGTCGTCTTGCGGCATTACCTTCGCCGTTCCGGATGCGGCCAAAGCGGCGGCGGCGGAAATTATGAACCACTTCGCCAAGGAGGTCTGACATGGACGCTTGTGTACGACGCGCCAAATGGGCGACCAAACTGGTGGTGTGGCTTGCCGCCATCAGCGCCGGCATCGCTGGAGTATTCTTGTTTGGTGGAGGAATTATCGAAACCAGCAAGAGCTTCAGCAACGAAGCCTCGTGGTCGTTGCCGTCGAGCAAAGAGATCAGTTGGTTTGTCGGCGGTCTAGTAGCTCTTTCTACTATTATTGCCGGGCTGATTTATGGCTTGGCCTGCCTGACCAAGAAAGTCATTCTTCCGCTGGCCTGTAAAGTGCTACAGAAGGCCTGGCAATGGCCGACATTCCGAGAATGGGCTAATAATCTGGGAGAGGTCATTATAGTCCAGGCGGCGCCGTTGGCCTGGCGGGCCAATAGAGAGAGGCCTCGGCCGGACATCTGGTCAAAAGTAAAAATGCGGCAGCATTATGCTGTCGCAATAAAAACCTTGGGTGTTGGCGCTATTGCCGGCATGCTGTTAAGCGCCATGGAGATTTTCATCAGTTATTGGTGGCCGCAGCAATTCTTTGACGGCAGTCCTGGGCAGGAGATTTGCGCGGGGGTGGCATTTTCCCTCGTATTATGGGGCGCATTGGCAGGAGGTTTTGGCTTGCTAGCCGTCGTGGTTTTCGACCTGGTGGTCGCTGCCTACCTCGTGGCGCGCAGTCGGATCACGCCTCCGGCCTGGACTTCGCGGTTCTACCGCTTCGTTTGTCCGGAAGGCAAATAAATTCAATCACGATCTACAGAAGGTCGCCCTCACGGGGCGGCCTTTTTCTTTTGCCTTAAGTATTGACAAAAATAGTGAGGTGTGGTAAAAAGGAGGCAGTTCAGAGTTCGTCGAAAACCTATAAACCCTGCGCCTTGGGCGCAAAACGGAGGATGTCATGAAAAAAGTTTTGTTTGCGGTTCTGGTGGTTGTGCTCCTGATCTCCGGCTGTTCCGGGTGCAAAAAGGTCCCGATGGACAAGTTGGTTATGTATATGCCCGGTGAAATGGCCAACGACATGGTTTATGCCTGGTACGAAAACGATCTGCCGGATGGTCTTACTCCTGGTATGCACCTTCTCGGCTTAGCCCAAACGAGTACTGGCGAATGGCAGAGAGCTGAAGGCGCATTGGTCGAACGGCTCGCCTTGTCGTCGGAATACCACTTCCTGCTCCAATGGCCGGAGGAATTACCGGCCAACGGCATGCCGGAAAAACTGATCGCCGTTAATGCGTGCTATCAGTCGCCGGAGCTCGACCCCTTTTTTCCTTACATCGGCGCTTGGAGCGGGTTCCTCCGTATCTTCTGGTACGGCGAACCTAAGCCGGATCTCATTGCAGGCGATGAAGTGACCATCCGTTTTGATAATGGCGCAGAAACCGCGGAAGCAGTTTGCGTCGTCGAAATTCTGGATGATACCACCAACACGCCGTATTGTCTGGTGTCTCTCGTCGAGGGCGAACCGTTCGACGGCTACCACCAGAACTATCGGCTATTTCTTAATTGATAAGCCGATCCTATCAACGATTCACAAAAGGGTCGCCCTCACGGGGCGGCCTTTTTCTTTTGCCTAAGGTTTGCTATGCTTGAATAGCTGATAGGTGGTTAGGTTGTTAGGTAGTTATGGCGGATTTTTGGCCGAAAGGCCAAAAATCCGCACCTTAAACCTAACGACTTAACGACCTATCAACCTAACCACTGACCCCCTATGTCTCCAGACCGTTGGGAAAAACTAAAAGGCGAACTTAAGGACAAGTTCACGATAATCGAAGAAGGTACGGGCGAGCTGGAAGGCCGGCCCGGGAGTTTTGAGTTTCTGGTTTTTGACGGGCCGATGGGGCGGATGAAGCTGGAATTGACGACGCAACCCGTGGTCTTAGATAAAAAAACCACCACTTCGCGGCGGATTGGCGCCAGTGTGGCGGTGGAGTATGTTTATTCCGAGGACGAATTTAGCCACAAACTCGGGGTTTATAAATGGGACGAAGGCAGGGAATATTGGGAGGAAATTAAAGCGAAAATGTTTGAAGATTGATAGTTAAAAATTTAAAAGTAGCGGAGTAACGGGGCATCCGCCCCGTTGTTTTTATTAACTAGGTAAATCTATTGAGCCATCTTTCGCCCTACGCGGGCGGCGGTTACTTTCTGTGACCAGAAAGTAACCAAAGAGTCCCGGGGTGGCAAAAGGCCGATTTTCATAGCATCTACCTACTGCTCGCCCCACTTCGCCTGTACTTCGGTTTCTTTGGTTCTTATCCTATCTTCTCTTCTGACGCAGCCAACTATTAACTATCACTAGTTCGGTCGGCTCAGTTTGGGCCTTTGCCACCCCGGACCCCTTGCTGGATTAGTTATAGCATCTAAACAGTAGAGGAGTGCTGGGAATAAAAAATACCTTCTAATTAATCGTCGTGTGGTTCGTTTAACGATTTTTTGGTAAAATAGGGATAGCAATCAGTAATCGGTAACTAAGAGGCGTTCTGATTACGGATTACCGATTACCGATTTCTTTATGAAGCATATCTTTACCAAAAAATCTGGTTACTCCCTTCACACCTGGCGCATTCAAGCCCTCTGGCTCGGACTTTTGTTTTTCGGGCTGGCAATTATCGGCAAGTTATTTTGGCTGCAAGTCTGGCAGGGCCGGGAATATCAGGATTTGGCTACCCGCCAGCAGGATTCTAACCAAGAACTTCTACCTGACCGCGGATTGATTTACGCCCAAGACACGCGGGTTAAGTCCGGAGAAGCGCTGAAACTTTCGCCGCTCGCCGTTAACCAAACTTTTTATCTGCTTTACGCCCAGACTTTTGCCGTGACTGATCCGATTAACACCGCCACCAAGCTGAACGAAATTTTAGACTTGCCGCCAACGGTAGTGGAAAAAATGACCGAGCAACTGCGGAAAGACAATGATCCGTACGAGCCGCTGGTGCACCGGGTGACGGAAGAAAAGATTAAGCAAATTGAGGCGCTCGGTTTGCCCGGCATCAAATGGGAAGAGGAAAAGTTGCGTTATTATCCGGGCAACAATAACAGCAGTAATCTTTTGGGTTTTGTTGGCTGGGTGAATGACAGCTTGGTGGGGCAATACGGCCTGGAGGGTTATTTTGATAAAGAATTGACCGGCCGCAAAGGCTTTAGCCAGTCGGCCCGCGATGGCGCCGGCCGGCTGATTGGCGTGGCGGAAGAAAATTACCAGGCGCCGCAGAATGGCGACGACTTAATTCTAACAATTGACAGTTCAATTCAAGACTATGCTTGTGGCCAGTTGGACGAGGCGGTAAAAAAATACGACGCTGACGGCGGGGCGGTGGTGGTGATGAACCCGAAGACCGGCGCGATTTTAGCCATGTGCGGCAACCCCAATTACAATCCGAACGCTTATAATGAAGTTGACGATATCCGCGCCTACACCAATCCGGCGATTTTTGATCCCTACGAGCCGGGCTCGGTTTTCAAGCCGTTGACTTTGGCGGCGGCCTTGGACCAAGGCAAAATTACACCGGACATGACCTATGAAGATAAAGGCGAGGAAAAAATCGCCGAATTTACCATTAGAAATTCCGACCTCAAAGCCCACGGCACGGTTGATATGGTGGGCGTCTTAAAATTGTCGCTGAATACCGGCGCGATTTTTGCCATGCGCCAGATCGGCCCGGAGATTTTTCGCGGTTATATGGAAAAATTCGGTTTTGGCGAACTAGCGGGCATTGAGCTGAATAAAGAAGTCGCCGGCACCATCAGCTCGCTCAGCAAACGCGGCGAGATTTACGCCGCCACGGCGTCTTTTGGCCAGGGGATAATGGTGACGCCGCTGCAATTGGTGGCGGCTTATGGCGCGCTCGCTAACGGCGGCCAACTGATGAAGCCTTATATTGTGGCGGAAATTCACCGCGCCACCGGCGAGATTGAGAAAACCGCGCCGCAAATGCGCCGGCAAGTGATCAGCGAGCGGTCGGCGACCTTGATTTCCGGCATGATGGTGCAGGTGGTGCGCGAGGGCTATGGCAAACTGGCGGGTGTGCCGGGCTACTACATTGCCGGCAAAACTGGCACGGCGCAGGTAACGGAAGCCGGGCAAGCCGGTTATGGCAATCGCACCATCCATACTTTTGCCGGGTTTGGTCCGGTCGCGAATCCGGTGTTTGTCATGGCGGTGCGGCTGGACCATCCGACCGCCGCCAGATTTGCCGAGAGCACGGCGACGCCGGTCTGGGGGAATATCGCGAAGTTTATTTTGAATTATTATCAGGTGGAGCCGGATGAGACGAGTAATTGAATACCGATAATTGGTCGCCAGTTAAAAAGGTTGAATAGTTTAAATCACATAACATGGAACACATAACAAGCCTGAATAGCAGTTTTGTTATGTGTTCCATGTTATGTGATTTTTTTGTCTCCGACTTGATTTTTTACCGATAATTGCTATACTATCGTTAGTTTATGAAGAAAATACTTCAGAAAACCCTTCGGTTCTTTGCCCGGAGAATACTCCAAAAGTATCAGCCGAAGGTTGTCGGTATCACCGGCAGTATTGGCAAAACCTCGACCAAAGAGGCAATTTTTACGGTGTTGTCTTCGGAGTTCCGCGTCCGGCGGACGGATAAAAATTACAATAACGAAGTCGGTTTGCCTTTAACCGTTATCGGCGCCGAGTCCGGCGGCCGCAACCCGTTAAAATGGTTGGCGGTTTTTCTGAAAGCTGGTAAGATGCTACTTCGCCGTGATCGCAATTATCCCGAGATTTTGGTGTTGGAAATGGGCGCCGATCGGCCGGGTGATATCAAATATCTGACCGAGTTTGTCAGCTGTCAGGTGGGCGTGGTCACCGGTATCGCGCCGGTGCACACAGAGTTTTTTGGCTCGATTGAGGCGATTGTCAAAGAAAAAAGTATCTTGGTTCGCAGTTTGGATCGGGACGGCGTGGCGGTTTTGAATGCCGACGATGAAGTTACCGCCGGTATGGCCATTGGACTGAAAGCTCAAGTGCTGACCTACGGCTTTGCCGAAAGCGCCACCATCCGCGCTTTTGAAGAAAAAGTTTCGGGGCAGAATTTTTCCCGACAAGATGGGGTTGAGGCGATCCGGGGATTGAGTTTTAAAATCGCTTACGCCGGCAGCACCGTGCCGGTGTTTTTACCCGCGGTTTTGGGCCGGCATTCAATCAGCGCGGCGCTGGCGGCGATTGCCGTCGGTGTAGCTTTCAAAATCAATCTGATCCGCATTGCCGAAAATCTCAAGCAATATCGGCCGCCTAAGGGGCGGATGAATCTGATTGACGGCATTAAATATACTTTGATTATTGATGACACCTACAATTCTTCGCCTTTGCCGGCAAACGCGGCCTTAGAAACTTTAGCCAAAATTAAGTTACCGCCGGGCCGGCACAAGTTCGCGGTTTTCGGCGATATGCTAGAATTAGGCGGCTACACCGAGAAAGCGCATCTGGCGATCGGGCGGAAAGTGGCCGAATTGGGCATTGATTATTTAGTGACTGTTGGCCAATGTTCCCGCCAAACGGCCAACGCGGCCAAAGGCCTGTCTGCGCAGGCAGGGGCAGGCTTGTCAGCTGACCGGGTTTTCAGCTTTGACGCGGCCGGTGAAGCGGCGGATTTTCTCCAGGACCGGATTGAGCAGGGCGACTTGCTGTTAGTCAAAGGCTCGCAGGGCACGCGGATGGAAAAGGTGGTTAAGGAACTGATGGCGGAGCCGCTGAGGGCGGGGGAGTTGCTGTGCCGGCAGGAGGGGAAGTGGGCGAACAATTAATTACGAATTACAAATTACGAATTACGAATTTATGAAAGATAACCCAGTGCAACAAAAAAGCTATAGTTTTGCCTTAAGAATCATTAATTTATATAAGTTTTTAGTCACCAAGAAGAAAGAGTTTGTTTTATCCAAGCAGATATTAAGATGCGGCACTTCCATCGGCGCCAATGTCGAAGAAGCCATTGGCGGTCAGTCCCGAAGCGACTTTATCGCCAAAATCTCCATTGCTTACAAAGAAGCTCGAGAAACCCATTATTGGCTTAGGCTGCTTCACGATTCCAAGTTTTTAACCGAGAAGCAGTTTAATTCTTTAATCAATGATTGTGAAGCGTTGATTAAGATTATTGGCAAGATCCAAAAAAACCACTAAAGGCAATTCGTAATTCGTAATTTGTAATTCGTAATTAATTTTGGCGCCATCGTCTAACGGTCAGGACGCAAGGTTCTCATCCTTGTAATCGGGGTTCGATTCCCCGTGGCGTCAATTATAAATTAATCGTCTAATGGTTAGCCCGCCTCGCGTCGACGAGCTCCGCGAGTCGAGGCGGGGACGCAAGGTTCTCATCCTTGTAATCGGGGTTCGATTCCCCGTAGCGTCATTTGAGCAAAAAACTGCCTAATTTGGCGGTTTTTTGGTTGTTAATAAAATTGTTTTGACAAAAAAGAATAATGGTGTATAATATAGCCAATATGAGCACTGCTCCTGTCCTTGTGGCAAGGGCAGTTTTGTTTTATACTGGTTATATAAAATTTCATAATTATTGAAGGATATGCAGGGAAATAAGATAGAAAAAGTGGCAATTTATATCGACGGCAGTAATTTTTATCATTACACCAAGGAAGTCGGTTTTGCCAAAGGGGAAAAGTTTAATTTTAAGCAGTTTGTCGATTGGTTAGTTGGTGAACGAACCTGCGTTTTAAAAAGGTATTACACTGGAATTTTTAGGAATATAGACGGCAGTTCCAAAAGCCAGGATTTAGTAAAAGGCCAGCAGAAATTTTTAGCTAATATGGAGAACGACGACTTTAAAATTGAAAGGGGGAGAATTATGTATGATGGCGGCCGGATTAGGGAAAAAGGCACGGATGTTAAAATTGCCATTGATTTGGTTATCGGCGCGGTTGATAATGTCTATGATTCGGCTATATTGGTTAGTTCCGATACCGATCTGATTCCGGCGATTAGGTATGTTAATGAGAAAAAGAATAAAAAAGTTGAATATGTCGGTTTTTCCCACGCGCCGTCTTTAGGCATCCAGAAATATGCCAATTTTTCCAAACTCTTATCAAAAACCGATTTAGAAAATTTTAAGGAAGTTAGCTAGTTAATAAAAAGTTCGACTTGTCCGCCGTAGCGTAAGCGAAGGCGGAGAGACCCGGAAGGATACCCTTTTGGGGCGACTCGGATGGATGTATACTAATTAGAGAATGTTTAAACATATGAGAAAAACACTATTTGTTTTGGCAATTTTATTTTTATTTTTAGTCGGTTGCAGTTTTTCAGGTGGATCAAAGAATGAGGGCATAAATCAGCCAGTTAATAATCAAGCTGACAGTCAGGAAGTTTCAGATGATTCGGTTAAACTTGACGCTGATAATGATGGTTTGACTGATGAGCAAGAAAAACAATATGGCACCGATTCGCAAAAAAGTGATACCGACGGCGACAACTATTCAGATAAAAAAGAAATTGATTCCGGGCATGATCCATTAGTGGCTTATCAACCAGAAAGTTTAACAGTAGAAAATAAGCCAGCCACTGTAGCACAAGAAACGGAAATTAAACCTGATGAGGAATGTTCGCTTCGTGGCGAGAAATTAGAAAATTGTGAAGTCTATACCTGTTACTATACCCATCCATTTACGAAAACAAAAGAGAAAGTAGAAATTTTAGGTTACATTGCGGGTAAATGTCTTTATAAAGAAGAAATGCCGGGCGGAATAATGATGGAGTGTAAATATAATACGGCGCTACGAAAAGAAGTGGCACAATTTTATCGAGACAATGCAGTACCGAAAGAATGGGAAAGCATTACATTGGAATTAAAAACCAATGACCGAGTAAATTTAGAGGGAAAGAGTTATACTGATGGTGAGGAAACATCTAATAATATTCTTACCAAGGCGATCAACAACGGTCAGTGCGTAATTATAATGCCTAGTAATGAGTAAGGTTTTAGTTTTATGAAAATTATCAAACAAACTCCCGACCTGTTGATTTTACAAGAGAATCCGATCGTCGGCATTTTTGTCGGGGCGATTTTTTTGATTGTCGGCGTAACAATACTTATCAAACCGCCATTTTTAAATAGCAATGATATACCGCTATGGCTGCCGATAGTTTTTATACTTTCAGGGATTATAGTGATATTGGTTTTGTCAAAAGTTACGGTAGTTTTTGATAAAAGTGCGGCAAAGGTTACTATTACTAGCAAATCGTTGTTTAAAAAAGTTTTCCAAGAATTATCTTGGCAGCAGATTCAGGCTGTTGAATTAAAGGAAATGAATGATAAAAAAGGCGTCAGTTACGGAATATTTTTATTATTAACGGATGGTGGAGTAACGCCATTACAAAATTCATTTGACCGTCGAAAGGGTTTTGCCGGTCAGCGCTTACTTTATAGTAAAATGAAAAAAATTGCTCAAAATTTGGCTGATTTTTTGGTTGTGCAGTTGGTGGAGAAAAAATCATCTGGACTTTATGAAACCATGAAAGGAATATATCGGGACCAATTCAATAAGCAACGAGATAATACGCCGTAATAGGGAGGTACTTTTTTGTTTTTAGACCACTACCCGGAAGGGTTTGAAACTCTCCTTAACTGTGTCTCAAAACCCCTCTGGGTATGGTGCCCCGCCCGCCTCGCTACGCGAAGCATTGCGGGCAGGCAGACCCGAACGGGTCACCAAAAAACTCTCGCTTTACCGCGGGATTTTTTTGTTATATAGTTGGTTTAGGTAAATAACTAAAATATGGAAAACAAAGTTAATAAACTTAAATGGCCGGCGCTCCTGGTTTGGCTGATAATTTTGCTGGTTTTGGCCGGTTTGATTATGTTTTTAACCCCGGCGCCGTCGGGCATAGTTAACAATTCCAATCTTAATCTAGCCAACACCAATGTTAACGAGCCGCCGGTGAACCAGCCGCCGGAAATTATCCCGGGCGTAAAGTCGCTCCTTTACAGCGACGAAAAATTGGGCTTTCAATTTTGGTTTCCAGAGAACGCGGTGACAGATTATCCGCAGGCGGCCAATTATCTTCATCTGACCAAAAAATTGGCCGCGGCCGCGGCTTTGCCTGAATCAATGTTCGCCGGCACGAACTTGGGCGAGGCGGTGTTCGCGGTTGGCGTTGACTCTGACCCGGCAGTGGTTAGCGATTGCCTTAAGTTAAATCAGATAGAAAACCAAGGCCTGGGCCCGGTAACAATCAACGGCGTTTCGTTTGAGGTTTTTAGCGGCGCCGATCCGGCCGCCGGCAACCTTTATGAATCCAAAGTTTATCGGGCGGTTTATCACGGTTTCTGCTACGAAGCCGTGGAGTTGCTCCATTCCGGCAATATCGGCAACTACACGCTGGGCGCGGTAAGTGAGTTTGATAAAGTTAAGTTTTCCGGGATTTTGGAAAAGATGGCGCAGTCGTTGACTCTGACCGACAACTTAGCTAGCGGCGTGGACGGCGCGGTCACCCTCGGCCCGATTTGTCCGGTCGAGAAAAATCCGCCGGAGCCTAAGTGCGCGCCTCAGCCTTACCACATCAGAATTCAGATCACTAAAACCGGCGACCCGGCTTTTGCCCAAGAGATTACCAGTGGCGCTGACGGCAAAATCGGCGTCGGTTTGGAGCCGGGAACCTATGAGTTCAGCCCGGTCAGCGGCGGCGTTTTGCCCCGTTGCGCGCCAGTGACGGCGGTGGTCAAGCCGTCAGCTTGGACCACCATCGTTATTACTTGTGATACGGGGATAAGGTAGGTAAAGCAATTAAGTCAAATAATTTAAAAATCGCCTAATTTGGCGGTTTTTTGGTTGTTTTTATAGAAAACTTGCTAAAATAAAATAGTTGTGTTAGAATATAAATATAAAGATATGAAAGTAGCTAAAGGTAAAAAATTAGTCGTGGTTAACCAAGGTGACACTTGATAAGTGTTAGCCCCTTATAGAATTTCACAGGCAGAATATAAACCTTTGAATTTTTTTGTTAATCATAAAAAAACATGCCGGGAATCATAGTTGATATTGGAACAGGCGACGGGAAGTTCACTTATGAACTAGCCAAGGCGAACCCCGATAGGTTTATAATCGGTGTTGACCCTCACCATAAAAGTTTAGAAGAAATCTCAAGAAAAATAGATAAAAAACCGGCAAAGGGCGGTATTAAAAACGCTCTTTTTGTTTTGGCGGCGGTTGAAGACTTACCGGCAGAATTAGCTGGCCTCGCCAATCAAGTGTTTATTAATTTTCCTTGGGGTAGTCTTTTGCGAGGGATAATTTTGGTGGAAGATAAAACTTGGCAGAGTATTAAAGGTATTTGTCAGACCGGGGCGTTAGTCGATGTGGTTTTAGGTTACAATCAAGAATATGAGCAAAAAGAAACCGGCGATTTGCCAGCTTTAAATTTAGAATATATCAAGACCGTTATGTCGCCGCGCCTTCAAAGTCTCGGGTTTAGTTTATTAGAAGCAAGAGAAATATTAAAAAGTGATTTGGCTGATTATCCCAGCAGTTGGTCTAAGAAGTTAATTTTTGGGAGTAATCGAAACTATTATTATTTTAGGTTAAAATTACGATGAAAAACTACGACCTAATCGTAATCGGCGGGGGGCCGGCGGGGATGATGGCAGCCGGGCGGGCGGGAGAAAATGGCGCCCGGGTTTTGCTGTTGGAAAAGAACCGGCGGCTGGGCGCGAAACTCTTAATCACTGGCAAAGGCCGGTGTAATTTGACTAACGCCGAGCCGGATATCCGAGAGCTAGCCAGCCACTACGGTCCCAGCGGCAAATTTCTTTTCTCGGCTTTTAGCCGGTTTGATAATCAGGCCACACGGGATTTTTTTGGCCGCGGCGGGCTGAAAACCAAGGTGGAACGAGGCAACCGCGTTTTCCCGGTCGGCGATCAGTCGGCGGATGTAGTTGATGTTTTGATTAATTATCTTAAAGAAAATAAGGTTGAGATAATGACTGGCGCGTCGGTTAAATCTCTCGCGGTGGAGAAGGGTAAAATCAGTAAAGTGGTTTTGTTCGGCGGCAAAGAGTTGGTGGCCAAGAATTACGCCATTTGCGCCGGTGGCAAGTCTTACCCTTTGACCGGCTCGGACGGCGCGGCGTATCAGTGGCTCGCTAAACTCGGCCACACGATTGTTCCACCGCGGCCGGCGTTGGTGCCGCTTTTAACTAAAGAAACTTGGGTCAAAGAACTGTCTGGTTTGAGCCTGAAAAATGTCGCTATCAGCGTTTGGCAAAAAGGCAAGAAAAAAGACTCGCGGTTTGGCGAGGCGCTGTTTACCGCGGAGGGTTTGTCCGGGCCGATAATTTTGGATTTGAGCCATTTGGTTGGCGAACTTTTGCCCGGCGGGGAAGTGGAACTAGGGATTGATTTTAAGCCGGCGCTAACGCTTTCGGAACTGGACCAGCGCCTGCAAAAAGATTTCAGCCAGCTCGCCAATAAACTCTTTAAAAACAGCCTGGATTGGCTCTTGCCCCAGTCGCTGATTCCGGTGATGGTGTGGCTGTCCGGCATTAATCCCGAGAAAAAGGTGAACAGCCTGACCCGCGAGGAGCGGAAGAAATTGTTAGTATTACTTAAAGATTTCCGTTTAAAAGTTAAAAGTTTGGGCGGTTGGGAACGGGCGATTGTCACGGCCGGCGGGGTGGAGCTCCGCGAGGTTGACCCCAAAACTCTGCGGTCGAAGATTATCCCAAATCTTTATCTGGCCGGCGAGATTTTAAATCTGGACGGCCCGACCGGCGGCTTCAACCTGCAGGTTTGTTGGAGCACAGGGTTTGCGGTCGGAGAAAATTTCGAATCAAAAAGCACATAACATGGAACACATAACAAGTGGTTATATCCACCCTTGTTCCTTGTTCCATGTTATGTGTTATGTGCTTATGTCTAAAGAAAAATTTCTCATCACCTTGACTGTCTTGATCGATGTTATCGGCATCGGCGTGGTTATTCCGGTTTTGCCGTTTTATGTCGCCCGGTTTGATTCTTCGCCGCTCGCGGTCACCGCTTTGATCGCGGTTTTTGCTTTTTGCTCGTTTATCAGCGCGCCGTTTTTGGGCGCTTGGTCGGACCGGATTGGCCGGCGGCCGATTTTGATTATCAGCATTCTCAGCACCGCTGTCGGTTGGCTGGTGTTTGCCAGCGCTTGGAGTCTGACTCTTTTATTTATCGGGCGGATTATTGACGGGCTGGCGGCGGGCAATTTTTCTACCGCTCAAAGCTATCTGACCGACATTGCCAAAAACGAAAAGGAACGGACCGCCAACCTCGGCGTCGTCGGCGCGACTTTTGGCATCGGTTTGATCGTCGGGCCGGCCATCGGCGGTTTTCTTGGCGCCTGGAACCACACTCTGCCATTTTGGTTTGTCGGGTTTTTGGCGTTGATTAACGCCGCGCTGGTTTATCTATTCTTGCCTGAGTCCAAAATTGTCCGGGAGAAAAAATCAATCAGTTTGAATCCTTTGCGGCCGCTCTATCGCGCTTTTAGCGATCGGAAATTATTGCCCGGTTTTGGCGCTTGGTTTTTGTTTGGCATCGCTGTGGCGGTTGGCCAGTCGGTTTTTGCCTTATATCTCGGACGAGCTTTTGGCTTTAAAGAATTGGCGGTCGGCAGTTTAACCACAGCGCTTGGCGTGGTGGTGGCCCTGAATCAAGGTGTGGCGTTGAAACATTTTTGGCTCCGCCGGTTTTCCACCCGACAACTGGAGTCGGGTTTGATGTTAACTTTAGCTTTAGCTTGGCTAATCATGGGCGGCCAGATTCTTTGGCTGTTTATGGTCGGCCTCGCCATTCAAACTTTAACCCACTCGATTTTGCGGGTGACGCTGACCAGCCATTTATCTATCCTGGGCGGGCCGACGCGGCAAGGCGAGATACTCGGCATTTTAACTTCGGTGATGTCGCTTAGCATGATTATCGGGCCCATACTGGCCGGCGCCTTGTTTAAAATTAATCTCGGCTGGCCTTATTTCCTCGCGGCATTTTGTTGTTTTCTATGTTGGCTTTTGATTTTCCGCAACCAGCGGCGAGAAAGTCAGGTTAATCTACCGGAAGATATTTTGATTGATCCGGCGGCTTAAGGTGTTTGATTGGAACTTGCTTAAATCGGTTTTTCGCGGTAGACTGTCAGTAATCTATTCATTTGGGCCTAAGCAGGGGTATAAGAAAAAATACCGTTGCCATCTTTGAGTATTCAGGGAACAGTATGCAGTATTCAGGGAGGGGGATCAGTAGGCGGTATTTAGGGGTCGGTTGGCGACGCTTTTAATCAATCCGGAAGTTAATTTACTGCATTGGACGGAGATTTTAAAGATCTTTTGAAAGTCAGGATTATTCAGATAGTTAAGGTCGCGGGCAATAATTAACTGGTTTTGCAGTTCAGTTAGAGAGCTTTTGCCGATTGAATAGAATTGTTTTTTTTCTTTTTTGGACTGACGCGAGAAACCTTCGGCCAGGTTGGAAGCGACAGAAACAGCGGCGCGGCGCATTTGGTTAGTTAGGCCAAAATTTTCATCTGACGGGAAATTTTTAGTGGCCCGATAAATAGTTAAGGTTAATTTGTGGGCTTCGCGCCAAGCCAACAAGTCAACAAAAGATTGGATTTTAGTGGTCATAAGTTTTATTTATTAATTAGCTTAACCAACCTTAGCAAAACAGTTATTAACTAAATCTAAAAAAAACATTAAATTTTGTTAAACTCGATTATTTTGTATTAATTTTAGCTAAATTTACTCCTCTAACTGAGTATTCAGGGAGCAGTATTCAGTATTCAGGGAACTATATCCCCGAACGGTGAATTTGAACCCCTCCCTGATCCCTGAATACTGACCCCTGAATACTATTTATGTTTAAATTAGTTTCAAAATTTGAGCCAAAGGGCGACCAGCCTAAAGCCATTGAACAATTAGTTAAGGGTTATGGCAAGTTTCCCCAGCAGACGCTCCTTGGCGTGACCGGCTCGGGCAAGACTTTTACGGTGGCCAATGTGATTCAAAAGATCCAAAAGCCGACCCTGGTTTTGTCGCACAACAAAACGCTCGCCGCCCAGCTCTACAACGAGTTCCGCGATTTTTTCCCGGAAAACAAGGTGTGTTTTTTTGTTTCCTATTATGACTATTACCAGCCGGAAAGCTATCTGCCGATTTCCGACACTTATATTGAGAAAGATGTCCAGATTAACGAGAAGATTGAGCAGCTGCGGCTGGAGGCGACCGCGGCCTTGATGTCGCGCGATGATGTGATTATTGTGGCGTCGGTTTCCTGCATTTATGGCCTCGGCCGGCCGGACAACTTCAAAGCCAGCGCCCAGGAGATAAAAGTCGGGCAGAAAATTAACCCGGATGATTTGGTCCGCCAGCTGGTGGCAGTGCAATATGAAAATGAGGATAATCGGCTGAAGCCCGGCAGTTTCCGGCGGCGCGGCGACCGGCTGGAGCTGATGGCCGGCTCGGGCACCACGGTTTTGCGGTTAGAGTTTGACGGCCAGAGGTTAGTTAAAATTATTGAACTCCATGCCATCACCTTTGCTCGGATTCAGGACTTGCCGAGCGCTTGGATTTTCCCGGCCAAGCATTTTGTTTTTACCGAAGTGGGCAAACAGTCAGCTTTGAAAACTATCCGGCAGGAGTTAAAAGAAAGATTGCCGCAGTTGGGGCCGGTGGAGGCTTATCGACTGGAAAAGCGGACGAATTATGACTTAGAACTGATTGAGGAATTAGGCTACTGCCAAGGTGTGGAAAATTATTCCCGCCACTTTGACGGCCGGCAGCCGGGCGAACCGCCTTACACTTTATTAGATTATTTCAAAACCAAAGGCGAGTGGCTAATGGTGGTGGATGAAAGCCATGTCGCTCTGCCGCAAGTCCACGGCATGTACGGCGGCGACCGGTCGCGGAAGGAGAATTTGATCGACCACGGCTTCCGTTTGCCGTCAGCCTATGACAATCGGCCGCTGACTTTCCCGGAATTTGAAAAATATCTGGGCCGGGTGATTTACACTTCGGCGACGCCCAGCGACTACGAACTGGAACACTCCGGCCAGGTGGTAGAGCAGATTATTCGGCCGACCGGGCTGGTTGACCCGGAGATTTTTATCAAGCCGGCGGAGGGCCAGATTAAAGATGTTGAAGGCGAAATCCGGCAGACGATTGCCAAAGGTTACCGCGTGCTGGTCACCACTTTGACCAAGCGCCTGGCCGAGGATTTGACCCGTTATTTGGTGGAACAAAAGATTAAAGCCGAGTATTTGCACAGCGAAGTTGACACCTTGGACCGGATTAAGATCATCCAGAATTTGCGGCTGGGTAAGTTCGATGTACTCGTCGGCATCAATCTGCTCCGTGAAGGTTTGGATTTGCCGGAAGTGGCTTTGGTGGCGATACTGGACGCGGATAAAGAAGGCTTTCTCCGCAACGCCCGCAGTTTGATCCAGACGATTGGCCGGGCGGCGCGAAATGTTGATGCCAAAGTGGTGATGTATGCCAACACCGAGACAGGCTCGATCAAATCAGCGATTAGCGAAACCAACCGCCGGCGCGCGATTCAGCTGGCCTACAATAAGAAACACGGCATCACGCCGGAGAGTATTGTTAAAGAAATCAGAAAGCAAGAAGAAGTTATTTCACCCGACTTGACTGGTAAAAATCTGGACCGCGAACAACTGGTGATTGAGCTGGAATTGCAGATGCAGGCGGCGGCGGAGGGGCTGGACTTTGAACGAGCCATTGAATTAAGGGAGAAGATTAAGGAAATTAAACAAGATTAGTATTCAGGGAACAGTATTCAGTATTCAGGGAACTATATCCGCGAACGGTGGATACCGACCCCTCCCCTGAATACTGAATACTGTTCCCTGAATACTTTATAATAAAAAATATGTCCACAGAATTTATTCAAGTCAGAGGGGCTAGGGAGCACAACCTCAAAAACATCTCCGTCGATATCCCGATTAACCAACTGACGGTCATTACCGGCCTGTCCGGTAGCGGCAAATCGACCTTGGCGTTTGATACCGTCTACGCCGAGGGCCAGCGCCGTTATGTCGAAAGCCTGTCGTCTTATGCCCGGCAGTTTTTGGGCGTGATGGGTAAACCGGATGTGGACAGCATCAAGGGCCTCAGTCCGGCGATTTCCATTGAGCAGAAAAGCATTTCCCATAATCCGCGGTCAACGGTCGGCACGATTACCGAGATTTACGACTATCTGCGTCTGCTTTACGCCCGGATCGGCGCGCCGCATTGCCCGCTTTGTGGCCAAGAAATCCGCTCGCAGGACGCGGAAAAAATCACCAAAAGTTTGCTGTCCGAGTTCGCCGGGCAGACAGTGGAAATCCTGGCGCCGGTGGTGCGGGGCAAGAAAGGCAACTACGAACAACTGTTTGTTGATCTAAATAAACAAGGCTATGACCGTTTGCGGGTGGACGGCAAGATGACGCTCGGGTCCGACTACTTCGGCGGCGGTAAATCCACTTTGGAACGGTACGGCACTCACAATATTGAAGCGCTGGTGGACCGGGTGAAATTAGCCGCGGCTGAGAAAGCCCGGCTCCAGCGGGCGGTGGAAACCGGTTTAAAACTCGGTAGTGGTTTATTGATTGCTTTGATCAGCCGGCCGGCGACCGGCCCGTCGGGCAAACCCGGAGCGGTGACCGAGAAAGTTTATTCCGAACATTTGGCTTGCCCGGATTGCGGACTCAGTTTTGAAGAACTGCAACCGCGCCTTTTTAGCTTTAACTCGCCATTTGGCGCTTGCCCGGCTTGCCATGGTCTCGGGTTCATCCAGAAATTTGACCCGGATTTGATTATCCCGGATAAAGAATGGACGCTTTCCGAAGGCGCGATTAAGCCGCAGGGTTTTAGTTCGTTTGGCTTTTTTGGCCAGATGCTGGAGATACTGGGCAAGAAATACGGTTTTAGCGTGGAGACGCCGGTCAAAAGTTTGCCCAAGAAAATTTTAGACATTCTCTTCCACGGCACTGACGATAAAATTGACTGGGAGTTTGAATCCAAAAGCACGGACAATGTCTGGGAGTGGACCGGCAAGTGGGAGGGGATTATTCCGCGCTTGGAGCGACTTTACAAACAAACCGACTCGGACAGCCGACGGCAGGAAATGGAACGGTATATGATTGCCAAGCCTTGCGGCGTTTGCCATGGCGCGCGGCTGAAGCCGGAAGCGGTGGCGGTGACAATTGGCGGCAAAAACATCCATGAAATTACCGAGCTGTCCATTAAAGACTTGCTGAAATTTCTCAACGGCTTGGATCTGGGCAAAACCGACAGCGAGGTGGCCGGGCAGATATTTAAAGAAATTAACGACCGCGCCGGTTTTCTCGTGGATGTCGGTCTCGATTATTTATCACTCGGCCGGCGGGGCGGGTCGCTGTCCGGCGGCGAAGCTCAGCGCATCCGGCTGGCGACGCAAATCGGCTCGGAATTGCGCGGTGTGACTTACATCTTGGACGAGCCGTCGATTGGCCTGCACCAACGCGACAACCAGAAGCTGATTAAAACCCTGAAAGAAATGCGCGATCTCGGCAACACCGTGATTGTGGTGGAGCATGACGCCGAGACCATCATGGCGGCGGATCATTTGATTGACATCGGCCCGGGAGCCGGGGTTCATGGCGGCCGGGTCGTGGCAGAGGGTAAGCCCAGCGAAGTGATTAAAGACAAAAAATCGCTGACCGGCGCTTATCTTTCCGGCCGCAAAATTATCGCCGTGCCGGAGAAGCGCCGCCGGCCGCGGGGCATGGTTAACCTGATCGGCGCCCGCCACAATAACCTCAAAGGCATTAATGTTGATTTCCCAGTGGAAGTGTTTTGTTGTATCACCGGCGTCTCCGGCTCGGGCAAATCCAGCCTAGTCTCCGACACGCTTTACCCGATTCTCGCCAAAAAGCTTTATCAGGCCAAAGTCAGCCCGGGCGAACACGAGAGCCTTGAAAATTTCGGCTATTGGGACAAGGCGATTATTATTGACCAAAGCCCGATCGGCCGGACGCCGCGCAGTAATCCGGCGACTTACACCGGTGTTTTCACTTATATGCGCGAGCTGTTTACTCAGACCGAAGAGGCGCGGGTGCGCGGTTATAGATCGGGCCGCTTTAGTTTCAATGTCGCCGGCGGGCGGTGCGGCAATTGCGAGGGCGACGGCGTGATCAAGATTGAAATGCACTTTTTGCCCGATGTTTTTGTCACTTGCGAACAGTGCCACGGCACCCGTTTTAACGAAGAAACTTTGCAGGTGAAATACCGGGAGAAGAACATTGCCGAAATCCTAAATTTAACCGTGGAAGAGGCGCTCGCTTTTTTCAAAAACATCCCGCGGATTGCCGGCAAACTGCAAACCTTGGTGGATGTCGGCCTGGGCTACATCAAACTCGGCCAGTCCGCCACCACGCTGTCCGGCGGCGAGGCCCAGCGGATCAAACTGACCGCCGAGTTGTCCAAGCGCGACACCGGCCGGACGCTGTACATCTTGGATGAGCCGACCACCGGCCTGCACTTTGCCGACATTGAAAAACTCTTGGCGGTCCTCAATCGCCTGGTGGACAAAGGCAACACCGTGATTGTGATTGAACACAATTTGGATGTGATTAAATCCGCGGATTATCTGATTGACCTCGGCCCCGAAGGCGGGGACCGCGGCGGCCGCGTCATCGCCCGCGGCACGCCGGAGCAAGTGGCGAAAGATAAAGACAGTTACACGGGGAAGTTTTTGCGGAAGGTGTTATAGAGTACAGAGTGCGGAGTGCAGAGTACAGAGGAAAACTCCTTTCTAAACTTGGCGCTCATTAAAACTGGAATTTTCGCCAGTTTTTTTGGTATTTAGGCGAGTTTAGAATTAGTTAATAAAAAGTTTAGAAATATTTAATGATTAGTTTAGATTTAGTTTAGAATTGGTATGTTAAGGTGGGGTTAATATGCCTTATCAACCCAACCTCCATCATCGCCATTCCATTCGCCTTGCCACCTACGATTACACCCAGTCAGGCGATTATTTTATTACCCTTTGCACCCAAGATAAGAAACACCTATTTGGCGAGATTAAAGACAGACAGATGGTTTTAAACCAAGCTGGCAGGCTGGTCTTGGATTGGTGGCTAAAATTGGAAAAGAAATTCCCTGGCATCAAATTAGGCCCATTTGTCATTATGCCTAACCATTTACACGCCATTATTGAGATCATGGGTGTTGTAGGGGCGGACCCGCGTGTCCGCCCTGGGATTTGTTCAAACTCGGCCGTTTGTTCAGAACCTGTATCCATGGACGGTAATAAATTTGTTATGGCCGGAAACACCCTTGTTCGGGGCGGACACACGGGTCCGCCCCTACGAGGCGTGCCTCAATTTATCCAATGGTTTAAAACTATGACCACTAATGAATATATCAAACAGGTTAAACAAAACCATTGGTTGCCGTTTAATCATCGGCTATGGCAGAGGAATTATTATGAGCATATTATCAGTAACGAGGATGATTATAACAATATCGTGGAATATATCCGAGATAACCCTTTGCTGTGGGAGAGGGATAGGAATAATTTTAACTAAAAAAAACCGCCCATCGAAATGAATCGACGGGCAGGGTGATGAATGAAGTAAATTATCAGGCAAGACCGGGCAAACTACGGCGATAGCGGAGATTGCCGTAGACGCAACGGTAGTCGGCCGAAAGGCCATTTTTAACTTCCAGGGTCACCTTTTGGCCTTTGCGTAGCCTGATCACCTGACCGGCGCAATACCTCATGCCGTTGACGACCAGATAGCCGGTGGTGATGGTGATGGTTTCCATCAAGTCAAGTACTCCCAGATCGTATGACCGCCCGGCCACGACCGTGCCGACGCTGGTGGATTTTTTTCCGTTGACCCAGGTCTGGGTGCTACCGATTCCGCCGTTATGATAGGTAGCAGGAATAATTTTTACAAATTGCTTTTTCAAGGTTTCCTCCTTATTCGGCGACTTTAGCGCCGCCTCCATTTGTTTCTTCGCCGGACAGTCCAGCTGGCAATCTCGCCAGCAAAGTTTTTTGTGACCACAGAATACTTCGTCATCAAGTCCAGCTAGATGGCGAAGAATTTGAATTGCCGTACGATCATATCTGAAAGTTTGGATACAAGTCGTTGGTTGGGGACAGTTGGTCGGTTTATCGCCGGCCGGGTAGATTATGCCGTCGATAACGACAAAATTTAATGCTGCCATTTTAACGCCTCCCAATTGGTTGTTAACGAACAAATCTTTCAAATTAATGCTTTATCAGGTTAATATCCTAATTTACCACCCCTAACGCCTTTTTGTCAACCCTTTTCCGGATTAACTGGTTTTATGCTAAAATAAGCAGGTAAGTCCTATTTTTATTATTTTTATGGCTTGGCAAAAAACCTTACAAAATCGTGAAGAGATTGTTCTAGTGACCAGTTCCAAAGCCGGCCGGCCGAACGCCGTGGTGGCAATTTCCCAAGGTTTTATTGGTCGAAAGCTTTTAGTTAATGATTGCCAAATGAAAACCACGGTCAGAAATATTAAGGAGAATCCGGCGGTGTGCGTAGTCGGCCGGAAGAACGGCGAGTATTATCGGATCAAAGGCCGCGCCCGGCTTTATCCCAGCGGCCGCTATTATAAAATCGCCGCCAAGCGCGAGCAAGAGTTTAAAGTGAAAAACGCGATTGTGATTGAGATTAAAGAAGTGTTTGATTTAGACAAAGGCCAGAAAGTAATTTGAAAAAAACAACCCCGGTTTTGTGAACCGGGGCGAATGAATGGTGTGTGAAGGGTTGAGATCAGGGGAGGTCGGCCATCATGTGGTTAGCCACATGACTAATGTTGATTTCCCTTATCAACATTTTCGGATCAGCCGAGAAGGCCGATTGTCTGCCGTCTGGGAATTCAATGACCAGTTGTGGCCGGCCGTTTTCTCCGGGGAAAATGGCAGCCACGGCCTTGGCCGTAGCGAGGATCTCTTCGACCTTACCTTGGCCGATCGGGAAATCTTCCGCTTCGAGGCGGACGGCATTGCCGATTCCCCGCGAGTTCATACTAGTATTGGCGCCAACGGCTTGCATCGGTAGCTCCTTTCCAGAAGGTCTTGGTTGAGTTCTTCGAGATCGTCGATCATGCCTTGGGCATAATTTGCGATTTCGTGTTGCTCGCCATTCGGAAGTTGGACTAAGACATGGCCGCCAGCCATTGCTCCATTGGCTTTGGCATACCCAATAACCCTTGCAGTATCTTTTTTGGTCAGCGATAATTCGTTTTCCTCCAGTTGAACGGCATGATCAAAGCCGAGATCGCGAAAGCCTAGTTTGGCTTCAACTATTTTCATGTTTTTCCTCCGAGTTGTGGGTTTTCAAAATAACTGTTTTTAACCTATCATTAATCTTAAAAAATGTCAACCTTTGGCCAAAAATATGACCAAGATAATCATTCTGGCAATTGGCAAAATTAAAGAACCGCATTACCGTTCGGCCGTGGAGGAATACTTGAAAAGACTGCGGCCGTATCTTAAAGTAGAGATGGCGGAGCTCCGGCCCGAGCCGTTTAACGCCGCTAACCACCTTCGCGCTAAAGCTAAAGAAGCCGAACGGCTGACGGAGTTTTTGGGTAAATATCAAAAAAATCAGATTTATCTTCTGGACGAACGCGGCGCGGAAATGACTTCCGAGAAATTGGCGCGGTTTCTGGACCAACAGTGCGAGACCCTGGTTTTGGTAATCGGCGGGGCGTTGGGTTTTAGCGACGAGATTAAAAAGGCCTATTCGCACAAAATCGCCTTGTCGCAACTGACCTTGCCGCATGAGTTGGCGCGGGTGGTGCTGGCGGAACAGCTTTACCGGGCGGTGGCGATTGTGAAGGGGAAGGAATACCACTACTAAGATTTAAGAATGGTGGTAATTGGTGTTAAGACTAATAACCAAGATATCACATAACATGGAACACATAACAAGAGACCTATAACCACCCTTGTTCCATGTTATGTGTTATGTGATTTTAACCAAGTTATACTGCAAAAAGCTAATCTACAGGCATTCTTAAATCATATGAAGAACCACGCTAAAGTCGGCAACCGCTCCGGCCGGCCGGGCTATCGCACACCGGCGGTTTTCCGTTTTCAGCAGGCCCAACAGGCGCGAACCGCCAAGGCCGCGAATTTTAATTTTAAAAAGTTTAAATAAGTTTAATGATAGTCCATATGGAAAAAATTTCTTTTTCAGAGCCAGTCGAACCAAAGCCCAAGAAAGTGCTTAAACAGCAGCTGGAGCGAGTTAACCAGTTCAGGCAAGAATCCGGGAAGGATATTTTAGAATTTGAAGAAAACGATTTTTTGTTATCTGAGGCGGAGTTAAAAAATAAATATGGTCTGCAATTTGATAAATATCTGGAAGACTTAAAGAATTTGCGGTCAATCGAGGCGACGGCAGTTAAAGCTACCCCGGTTACGCCGTTTGATCGGTTATCAGCTAAATTTTTTCGGGGGCCAAAGTCAGAATATCTCTTAAAGCTATTTAAACATGATCGGCGGACTATCAAAGATTTTGAAAACCGCTTGGCGGCGCAACTGCAAACTGAGGAATTTCAAACTTTTCTTAAGGAAAAAGAAATTAATCCTGCGGCCTTAAAAAGTAAAAAAGAAATTAAAAATTATGTTCTCTTGTGGTTAAGCGAAAAATATCAAGCGGAACTGGAAAAGCAGCTGGCTGATGATGATTCTTTGGGCGATGAAAGCGGTGAGTGCCCCCTGCCTTTAGCAATAGAAAAACTGGAAACTTCTTTTACCGCCAAATATGCCAGAGAGTGGGGACCGGAAAGGATTGCTTTGGACGGCGTGCAAAATCATTTAGCCGCTGATTCCGGCGGGACCAAAACCGATGTTTCTTTTTTGGCTGATGGGCAGTGGGTGGATTTAAAGGCCGGCCAAAATTTACCGCCGGGGGCGATTGACGCCATCAGGTTTCGCGATGATGGCCGCGGTTATAATTCCAATCTACTTAAGTTTGCCTATAGCCATCAAAAAGATGACAAAAAATCAGTCGGTGAGTTTGGTGAGGGGTTAAAAATGATTTGCGCCGCGGCGCTCAGCCACGGTATGCAGGTTAGGTTGCGTTCCCGCAACTGGCTGGCAACGCCGGCTCTAGACAAAGTGGCAATCGACGAGCAGGAAATACAAGCTTTGAGTTTTACTGTGGAGCATTTTGAAGAGGATCAGAGTATTGTCGGTTCGGAAACTATCTTTACTTCCCTGAATGTGGATTTTATCAGGGAAGTTCAAAGAATCCAGAAAAAAGTTTTAGCTCTTAATCTTGGCGAGGATGGCGAGGTGGATAAAAGCGCTTGGCAAGAGACCTGTTCGGCCGGCGGAATGTCTTTGGAAAATCCCAGCTGGATTTATGTTAAAGGCATGTTTGTCAGAGAGCAAAACAATCCGTACTGTTTACTATCTTACAATTTGCAAAATGTCAGGCCTAATCGTGATCGGAATGTGTTAAATCCCCAAGAAATGAGAGAGGGAATAAGCGAGATATTATCAAATTGCCGCTCGGCGGAAGTTTTTCGGGTTTTATTAGGCTATGCCTTTCAATATCCCACCAGTTATTCTATTGGTAAGGGCGGGGGCGGGAACTATAACTATAGTGGAGTTTACGAATTTGATGAATGCTCTAACTATTTTAAAGACAGTCGGCTTTTGCGACAGGCTTTCGAAGATTTTTTTGGTCCTCAAGCAGTAGTTTATAGCAATGAGCTCTTGGCCAAGAAGGCCGAGAAGCAGGGTTTTAATCCGATTCAATTAAATTTTTATCTGGCCGATGCCTTAAGGCCAACCGGCGTGAAATTTGATTGGGATGTGGCGGAGACCGAGGTGGAAAAAGAATTAGACACTTCCTTGACATTGGAATATGAAAAAGATAAATGGGGCGTTGACCGGATTGTTTTGGACGGCATTCAGAACCATATGCCGGGCGATTCGGGCGGTAGCCAGGTTAAAATTCAGTTTTTGGTCGCTGGCGAGTGGTTGGATTGGCAGGCCGGCAATCAACCATCAACCGAGAGTATTAAGGCAATAAGATTTTCTGATGACGGCCGGGGTTTTGATGTCGCCCATTTACAGCTTTTGGCCAGTTCTAAAACTAAAAATCGTGAATCCGTCGGCCAATTTGGCGAGGGAATGAAGATGGCGGCGGCGGCTTGCTTGCGTAATAATATCAAACAAACATTGGAATCCCGCAATTGGCTGGCCGAGCCTATAGCTAAGGGCGTCTATCTAGATAATGAAAGGGTGCAACAACTGGCTTTTAAAGTCACGGAATTTAAAGATCGCAAACCGATTGTTGGTTCTCGGAGCACCTACCGCGATATACCGCCGGAATTTATTGAGGCAGTAAAAAATATTCAGGAAAAAGTCCTTTATTTTGACAAAGATTATCAGCCTTTGGACGCGACAGCCGAAGGTGATATTGTCCGAGTGGGTGGCGGCAAGATTTATGTCAAAGGTTTTCAGGTAACTGATCGGGAAAAAGATAATTTGATTTTCAGCTACGATCTGCCGTTAGACACTTCCCGTGACCGTGAAATGCTGGAAGTTAATAATCTGAAAGAAAATATTGGAAGATTATTGGGCCAGACTAACTCCGCAGAAGTCGTTGCCGCTTTATTGGACCGGGCCGGAACCGACTATGATACTGGCTATTTTGAATTTCAAGATATTTCCGCCAGTAGCGCTTTTGAGAATAGGGAACTCTGGCGCCAGGTTTTTGAAAAACGCTATGGCCAGGAAAAAGTGGTTTTAAAATCCCACTGCGGACAGGATTGGGCGGCGATCGAAGCGCGATTTATGGGGTATAGAGTGGTGCGGCTGAACAGCAAAATCACGGAAACTATGCGGGCCTGCGGCATACTCTATGATTACGAAGTGGCTCATTCTGAGACCAATTTTGAATGGGCAGAAAATCTAAATGCCGAGGAGAAAGAGATGCTGGCGCTTCAGCCGATAATTGACGAAATTTTGGAAGCTGGGGGTAACCAGGCAGTGCCAATTAAAGTTTATGACCGGGCGATTAATAAAAACAACAATCGGGATTCACAGATAGCCGGTTTTTATTCCGAGGCGCTTGGTTTAATTGGCATGTGCCGTTCCGAATTACGGAGTTTAGGTAAGTTTTTGGAAACTTATTTGGAAGAAAAAGGTCACCAGATCAGCGGCGGTCCTGATGGCTCTCGAGAGTTATTTAATTATGTTATAGAGAAACTTGTTCCATATATTATAAAGGATGTTAAAAGTAAAAAAGAGAAAAAATAATCATTAAATAATTTTGTTGTGTCTATGAAACTAAACTATTTTCTCATCCCGCTGTTTACCATTGCGGTCGCTTGGTTCGGCAGTTTAATCACTTCCCGGGGCATGGCTTGGTATCGGACGATTAATCTGCCGGCTTGGACGCCAGCCGGCGGAGTTATCGGCGCGGTCTGGACCGTGATTTTTCTCCTCGCCACAATTTCGGCGCTTTTGGTTTGGAATGGTCATCGGCCGGAGCGGCTCGCTTGGATTTTTGGCTTATTTATTCTTAACGGCTTGTTAAACTTTGCTTGGAGTTATTTATTTTTCGGCCAGCATCTGCTGGGCGCGGCGGTTTGGGAGGCCGGAGCCTTGGGACTCAGCGTGGTGGGGCTGATAATTTTGATCTGGCCGCTGTCGCGCCTCGCCGCCGGCTTGCTTTTGCCTTACGCCGCCTGGGTGACTTTCGCCACTTATCTGACTTATAATGTTTGGTCGCTGAATAAATAATATGCCGGAACTAGTCAAACCCTCAGCCAAATACCGCGAAAGCTTTCTCGCCGCCATGGCGGAGTTGAAAACCGACGGCCGGCATTATGACGAGCTGAATGTCACGCGGGAAAATTTTGCCGGCTATTTGACCGAGATGGAAAGCCGGTCGCAGGGCATTAATGTGCCAGCTGACCGTGTGCCAGCGACTAAGTTTTGGCTGGTAGAGGACGACCGGTTCATCGGCCGGCTGGACATCCGCCATGAGTTGAACGACAATTTATTGAAAATCGGCGGGCATATCGGTTATTTTATCCGGCCCAGTGAGCGCCGCCGCGGCTACGGCAAAAAGATTCTGGAGCTCGGTTTAGTTGAAGCCAAGAAACTCGGGTTAAAAAATGTCCTGGTGACTTGCGATGTCACCAACCTCGGCTCGGCTAAGATTATAGAAGAGAACGGCGGGCGGCTGGAGAATCAGGTGGAGCAGGGCGGAGGGATGCCGGCGAAGGCGAGGTACTGGATAGAAATAAAATGACCAATTTCCAAGCCCCAATGACCAATAACTCCTTAGTTCGGGTTTTAAACTTTTAACTTTTGAACTTGATTGAAATTTGGATATTGGACATTGATTGGTCATTGGGATTTGGACATTTTTTGATTTATGTATATTTTTTCTAGAGCCAAAACTCCTGCCAGCCCCGGTTGTTATCTGATGAAAAACTCTTCCGGTGAGATCATCTACATCGGCAAAGCCAAAAACCTCCGCTCGCGTGTCGGCAGTTATTTTAACCGCAACCAAAGCTGGAAGACCGAAGAACTGGTGCGGCAGATTGCCGCGATTGAGTTTATCGTCACTCGCAACGAAGTCGAGGCTTTAATCCTAGAGGCGCGGCTGATCCGCCAGCACCGGCCCAAGTTTAATCTAATGCTGAAAGACAACCAGCCTTATTTTTATATTAAAATCACGGACGAAGAATTTCCGCGGTTGACGCGAGTTCGGCAGATTGGCCGCGACGGCAAGTATTTCGGGCCGTTTGTTTCCGGCCAGGGGAGCAAGTATCTGCTTCTGACCGTGGCGCGGCTGTTTGGCCTGCGGACCGATAAGTTTATTTCCCGCTCGGCGCGCGAGCTTTATCAGCTCCTGAGCGAGATCCGGGCGCGGGATTTGGAGAAAATTTCCGCGGCCGATTACCGGCGCAATGTCCATTTGGCGGAAATGTTCCTCCGCGGGCGGAAAGACGACCTGCTCGGCGAGCTGGAGCGCCGGATGAAAACAGCGGCCGCCGAGCGCAACTTCGAGCTCGCCAAACTCTACCGCGACCAGATTCATGCCAGCCGCATGCTGTCGGAAAAACAGCTGGTTTCCTTGCCTAAAAGCTATGATCAAGACGCGATCAACTTTGTCATCGTGGGCGAGCAGGCGTTATTTCAAGTTTTTAATATCAAGCGGGGGATTGTCACTTCACGGGACGAATTCAGTCTCCAACTCGCCGAGAGTGATGACCGTGGAGTTTTGGCGGGATTTTTGGAGCAGTATTATCTGACTCGGCCCGCGCCGCGGGAAATTATAATCCCGGAGAAATTACCCAATTTAGCTTTAATTAAAAAATACTTTGCCGAGTTAAAAGGCGCCAAGGTTGATCTACTGGTGCCGCAGAAAGGGGACAAGCGCCAGATTCTTGATCTGGTCCGGGAGAATATCTTAACCAAACTTTCTGCCAGCCCGGAAGCTGAATTGCAAGGCCGGTTGAGTTTGCCGGCTCTACCCCGCCGGATTGACGGCTTTGATATCTCCAACACCAGCGGGCTGGAAGCGGTTGGCTCCTGCGTCCGGTTTGCGGCCGGCCGGCCGGACAAAAATCTTTACCGTCGGTTTAAAATCAAAACCGTGGTCGGACCGAATGATTACGCCATGCTTAAAGAAGTGATCGGCCGGCGCTATCGCCATGGTGGTTGGGAACAGCCGGATTTGCTCCTGATCGACGGCGGTAAAGGCCAACTGGGCGTGGCGTTGAAAGTTCTGCAAGAATTAAAATTAAACTTGCCGGTTTGTTCGCTTGCTAAAAAGCGGGAAGAGGTGTTTATCCCTGGGCAGAGCGCGCCCGTAATCTTCGACCGCCGTTCCGGCGCCCTGAAACTTCTCCAACAAGTCCGCGACGAAGCGCATCGGTTTGCCATCGGGTACCATAAATTGTTGAGAAAAAAGAGGGAATAATAATAGTCCAAAGTCCAAAGTCCAAAGTCCCGAGTCCAGAGGGTTAGATTTAAGGTGTTAAAATAGCGGAGTAACGAGGCCTTCGGCCTCGTTGTTTCTATTAATCTCCAGCCAAAAAGAAAACCGCCCAGTCGAATAGACCTGAGCGGTTTTTCCGAATGAACGGTTTGTGTGATTACATGTGGCCGCCGGCGGCAATAATTATGGCGCAGTAGAAGACTGTCACCACCATCACCCCCGCCACTATCATCGCCAAAATAATTGTTATGGCGGCTAACGCCACCACGAGCACTCCTTTAAGGAGTATGGTGACCCATTTTTTCATCGCGTGCCCCCTTCCATGGGAACACCGAGGAAATCCATTCCGGCGGGATAGACGAACTCAAGAGGAATGAATCCGGTCGCCGTGGTAGTCGAATCGTTCCTAAGCTCAACCCAGGAATGGCAGAATGACACTGAGTCGAACTGCAATGCGTAACTGAATAGCGGGGCGCAGTCTAATCCCCTTGTTGTTGGTGACACTTTTTTTTGAATCACGCCGCCGGTAGCGTATATTGCCACCCAAAAATGGGAGATTCGTTCAGGGTGTGTCAACAACATGCAGGCGACGCTGAACGAGTCCAGGCCGAACTCGTTAGGCAGGAATTGTTTAAGAGCTTTTCGGGCTGAAAGGCCATGGTAGCGTTGGTCGCTCCATTGAGCCGGCAGTATGAAAGCGTCCCGGGCCTGGTTGGCGCTGATCTCATCAATCATTTTGGCCGTGTCCGGGTCTTGCCTCACACTACACTCATCCTTTTGGCAGATATTTTTATAGTTTTTCCGTAGGATCATTTTTATAACCTTTTGGAAAGCCCGGTTGTAAGTGGGGGCCACACTCTGCCATTTCAGAATCACGAACGGCCCTTCTGCGCCGTCGGGGATTTCCATAGCTTCGTCCAGGCCGACGAAACTGAGCCGCGGGAAATAGCTTTGCAGAATTTCAACTTGCTCGGCTATTGACCGTTGATGGTAGCGCCAGCCGCCTTTACCGACTGGTTGTTCTTGGCAGTAGCTAACCTCTTTGCAGATCGGCTCCGGCGTCTCTTCTAATTCCAGCGTGGTTTCCGGATCCAGTATTGTTTCCGGTTCTGGCGTGGCTTCAGTAGCGATTTTGTCGTCATTGTTGCAGTTGTCACAGGCGCGATCACACAGCATAGGGTTGGCCAGCATCGTGTAGACCATGATCAGAATCGCGGGCACCAATAAAGTCGATGGTCTCATCGCACGCCTCCTTCCATGGGAACGCCGAGGAACTGTATGCCGGCGGGATAGACGAAGTTGGCCGCGAGCGGTCGCAGGCGCCCCTCGACCAGTTGGAGGTGATCGCCGTTCGCCATCTGGCTATTGGCATCTGGCCAGCTCTGTTCGCAGACGGCGCCGAGGGCGGCAACGGGTTTTTGCCGGAAAGGTCCGCCGACCTCAAGGTCGGGGTAGGCGATCAGCCAGCACAGGAATTCTCGCGCGTTTGCCGGCTTAAAGCCCTGCGTCATCATGGCGACGCGGATCACGCGGTCGTTCAATACTTCGGTGAAGTTGAAGAGTTCCGACCCCTTTACCTTCACGATACCGCTGACTCCGACCGGATCGGGGTAAAATTTTTCGACCAGTCCGCTGATTTCCACTACCCGATGCCGTTGTTCGCGGACGAGCGTGACCAGCTCGCCGAGGGGTTGACCGTAGTCCACTTCGAACCTGAACCGCGGTTTGGCCACAACTTTGCCGACTTTTTCCAACAGGTCAGGATCATCCGACAGTTTTTCGAAAAGATCCTTGAGATCATACCCTCCCTTTTTCATGACATTTGCGAATTTACTCATCGCGGCGAACAATTTTGCGTACTCTTCGGGGCTTGCCATAGCGTGCTCCTTCTAGTGTTTGTGGGCGTGCGGTTAAGCGTGCCCGTTTTCAAGGTTCACCGTGTCCGACATTGGCCACGGTTTTTAATAAAAATCTTTATTTTTACTAAAAACTGTGGCTAACTACGGCTTCATAATTATCAATAGAATATAGCATTTATTCAATTCAATGTCAATGGTTTGCCATCTTGCCAAACCCCCGGTTCTTTGATAGACTATTGCTACCTCCTCAAAAAGAGGTAAAATTAAATAATTATTCCGCTTTATTTATTAAAATAGGCGGAAATCACTCATCAGCCGATTATTTCCTTCCCTGCGGTTTCTTCCGCCGGGCAACGGCTGAGAGGGATAATAAAGGAAAAAAATATGTATCAACTTCCAACTCTGGAGGAAATGTTAAAAGCGGGAATGCACTTCGGCCACCAAGCCGGCAAGTGGCACCCAAAAATGGAGCAATATATTTTTGCGGAGCGGAGCGGCGTTCATTTGCTTGACTTGGAAAAAACCCAAGTGAAGTTAAAAGAGGCGTTAGAGTTTGTTACCAATACCGTTAAAACTGGCGGTGTTGTTTTGTTTGTGGGCACCAAAGACCAGGCTCAGCCGATTATCAAAAAATATGCTGAGGAATGCGGCATGCCTTATATTAACCACCGCTGGCTCGGCGGCACCTTGACCAACTTTCCGGTGATTTTGAAACTAATCAAGAAATACAAAGATCTGCAAGGCAAGATGGCCGCCGGCGGCTTTAAGGTTTATTCCAAAAAAGAACAGCTGGGTTTTCAGGAAGAAATTGACAAACTGAGCGGCCGCGTGGGCGGCATTGCCGAACTCAAGAAAATTCCCGAGGCGATTTATTTAGTGGATATCAAATGGGAAAAAACCGCGGTGACCGAGGCGAATACGCGCCACATTCCTTTGGTGGCAATCTGCGACACCAATGTCAATCCGGAAAAAGTTGATTATATTATTCCGGGCAATGATGACGCCACCAAGAGCATTGAATTAATCACTTCCTTGATTGCCGAAGCCGTCAAACTCGGCCAAGCCGAAGCCGCCGCCAAATAAATGGCGATGCCAATCTACGAATGACCTGCCTGCTCCGCCAAATCGGCGGATTCGGCAAGGCAGGCATGCGAATACTACAAATAAGGCTCCGCATTCGTAGATTCGCATGTAATTCGTAGCATTCGCATCGCTTCCAGCCAGATGGCTCTCAGAACATGGTGAATTGTTAGTAAAATAAGTTAAGTTATTAATATAATCGGTACTATATATGTCAGACTTCTCAGCCATTAAACAACTCCGCGAGAAAACCGGCGCCGGTATGGTTGACTGCCAAAAAGCTTTGGAAGAAGCTGGTGGCAGTTTTGATCAAGCGGTGGAACTCTTGCGTAAAAAGGGTTTGGAAAAAGCCGGCAAGAAGGCCGAACGGAGCACCAAAGAAGGCTTGATTGCCATTGCCCAAGACGGCGCCAAAACCGCTGTGGTTGGCCTCGCTTGTGAAACCGACTTTGTTTCCCGCAATCAGGATTTTGTCGCGGCGGTAGAAGAATTTGCCAAAGAATTATTAACGGCCGATTTGCTTGAGTTTAAGGCCAAAGCCGAAGACAAGATCAATAAAGAATTAATCATTAAAATCGGGGAGAATATCAAACTAGCGGCCGCGGAAGTGGTCAGCGGGCCGGTCGTCGGCATTTATCTCCATTCCAATAAAAAAGCGGCCGCGGCTGTGGTTTTGGACAACGGCAGTGAGCAGTTAGCCATTGATCTCGCCATGCAAGTGGTGGCGATGGCGCCAAAATATTTGTCGCCAGCCGAGGTGCCGGCCGAGATTATTGATAAAGAAAAAGAAATCTATCGCGAACAGTTGCAAAATGAAAACAAGCCGGCGGCGGTTTGGGATAAGATTATCGCCGGCAAATTAGCCAAATTTTACTCTGAAGTTTGCCTCTTAAACCAGGCTTATATCAAAGACGACCAGCAAACCGTGGAACAACTGCTCGGTTCCGCCAAGGTAGTCAAATTCTCCCATTACCAAATTTAAAAGAGTATTCGGGGGTCAGTATTCAGTATTCAGGGGTTCAAATTCAGTGTTCGGGGATATGGTTCCCTGAATACTGAATACTGTTCCCTGAATACTTATTCATCATGCGTGTCGCCTCAATCCAATTTACTTCCTGGGATAAGTCCTATTTTTTCGACCCGGGTGAGCTTAAACTCGCCGAAGGTGATTTTGTGGTGGTGGAAACTCAGTTGGGTTTGGACTTGGGCAAGGTGATTGGCTGGGATGAGGCCGAGTCGACGCCGGAGCAGGAAATTAAACCGATCACCCGCAAGGCGACCAAAGAAGATTTGCAGAAGCGGTTGGACTTGGACCAGGGCAAAGCCGAAGCCATGGACAATTGCAAAAAACTGGCTGACAAATATAATCTGCCCTTGAAGCTGGTGGATGTCCATTTTTCCCTGGACGGCAAACGACTGGTGTTCGCTTTTATCGCCCAAGGACGGATTGATTTCCGCGAACTAGCGAAAGATTTGACCCGCCATTACCAAAAAAATGTTCGCCTGCAACAGCTCGGCATCCGCGACGAAATGAAAATGTGCGGCGACATCGGCGCTTGCGGCCGGCAGTTGTGCTGCCAGAAGTTTGTCAAAGACTTGGGCAGTATCACTTCCGACCTCGCCGAACAACAGCAAGTGGCGCATCGCGGCTCGGAAAGGTTGTCCGGCTGTTGCGGCCGCCTGCGCTGTTGCTTGGCTTTTGAAAAAGAAGTTTATCAGGATCTGGCGAAGAAATTCCCGGCGGTCGGCGCCAGTGTCAAAGCCGAAAACGGCCAAGGCGTGGTCGTCGGCTGGCACACCCTCAAAGAAACTGTCGATGTCCGGATTTTTGATAAAAAGGAAAAAATCGACACCGTGGTGGAATTGCCGATAAATAAGCTTTCTTGGTAAAACAAGATGAATAATAAATTTTAGCAAGGCCTTTGAGCCTTGTTTTTGTTTAAATCTAATGGTTATATGGTTTTATGGCTTTATGGTTAGACTCTTTAATTCATCCAACCATATAACCATATAACCATAAAACCATGTCTGTTATCCCAAATTTTTGCTATAATAACCTTATTATTCTTAACTTTCACCCCTATGGCAAACAAAATCCGCGTGGCGATTAATGGCTTTGGCCGGATTGGCCGGCAGGCTTTCAAGGTGGCTTTAGAGAAAAAAGGCATTGAAGTGGTGGCAATTAACGATTTGGCTGACATCAAGAGTTTGGCTTATTTATTAAAATACGATTCGGTTTACGGACGATACCAGAAAAAGGTTTCGGTTGGCGGCGGCGGTTTGCTGGTTAACGGCAAGAAGATCTTGGTTTTCAGCGAGAAGGAGCCGAAGAAATTGCCTTGGAAAAAAATGCAAGTCGATGTGGTTTTGGAGTGCACCGGATTTTTTACCGATGCCAGTGGCGCCGGCCAGCATTTAAAAGCCGGAGCAAAGAAAGTGATAATTTCCGCCTTAGGCAAAGAGGATATCAAGCAGACTTTGGTTTTAGGCACTGAAGACACTAGAAAGCGGATTAACGAAGGCAAGATTATTTCCAACGCTTCTTGCACCACCAATTGTATCGCGCCGGTGATGCAAGTTTTGGAAAATGTTTTTGGCATTGAGAAGGCGCTTTTAACCACTTCGCACGCTTATACTGTCAGCCAAGGTTTGGTTGACGGGCCGAACCATAAAGATTTTCGCGAAGGCCGCGCCGCCGCGCTCAATCAAGTGCCGGCAGTCACCGGCGCCGCCAAAGCGGTTAGCCGGGTTATTCCTGCCATGGCCGGGATTTTTGACGGCATTGCTATCCGCGTGCCCGTGCCTTGCGGTTCAATTTCCGATATTACTTGCCTACTTAAAAAGACAGTAACGGTTGAGCAGGTTAACAGCGCTTTCCGCCGGGCGCAGAAGCAGCCTTTATTCAAAAATATCTTGGCGGTTTCCGAGGAACCTTTGGTTTCCTCCGATATTGTCGGTGACCCGCATTCCGCCATTGTTGATTTGTCCTTAACCAAAGTAGTTGGCGGCAATTTAGTGAAAGTTATGGCTTGGTATGACAACGAATGGGGTTATGCTAATCGTTTGGTCGAACTGGCGGCGCTGGTCGGTAAAAAATAAATAATTAAATATTAAACCCCGAAGGGATTCCTTTGGGATAACAATAATTTTATGCCCGTAATCACTCACCCCAAGAACTATTTATCCCACATCTTTCTTTTTATTTTGCTCGGTGGGGCGTTTTTTCTGGTTTATTTATTCCTCAAGCCGTTCCTCGCCGCGATTGTTATTTCCAGCATTTTGGTTTCTATGTTTTACGGCTGGTATAGCAAGTTAGTAGTTCGGCTCCACGGCCGACAAAGTTTGGCCGCTTTTATTATGGTGATTCTCATTGCTTTGATTATTATTTTGCCGGTAACCAATTTCTTGTTTTATTTATCCCAAAAATCCCTGGAAGGCTTTAGCGCCATGACGGTTTGGCTCGGGGCCGGCGGCTGGGAACAGACGGTCGGCAAAAGCAGTTGGTTCGGCAAGATAAATTTTATTGATCCGTCGGTTTTCAATCTGCGGCAATATCTGATTTCGGCCAGTTCGCAAATTTCCAATTTCATGGTTTCGGCTGGCACCGCGATTATTAAAAGCACGGGCGAGTTTTTGACCGCTCTCCTGATTATGTTTTTTACCATTTTTTTCCTTTTCCGTGACGGCAAAAAGATGCTGGAGCGGATAATGCATTTGACGCCGCTCGCCAATAAATACGACCGCGAAATATTCCAGAAGTTCCGTGATGTCAGTTATTCGGTGATTGTCAGCAGTTTTGCCGCCGCCGCGATCCAAGGCATTGTCGGCGCCATTGGTTTTATGATTATCGGCATCCCGGCCTTTTTCGTCGGCGTGACCATGGCCTTTCTTTCGCTCCTGCCTTACATCGGTTCGGCGATTATCTGGTTTCCGGCCGCGATTTACCTGCTTTTGGTGGGGCAAATTTGGCAAGGCGTCTTCCTTTTACTTTGGGGCTTTTTGGCGGTCAGTTTAGTGGACAATATCGTCCGCCCTTGGTTGATCAAAGGCCGCGCCGAAGTTCATCCGCTCTTGGTTTTCTTTTCTATCTTCGGCGGGATTTTGACTTTCGGTTTTTGGGGCATGTTTATCGGGCCGATTGTGATTGCGATCTTCTTTACCCTGTTGCATATATATGAGATGGAGTATGGGGAAATTTTAGAAAAATAAAATACCCCTACGAATTACGAATCAGCGCGAATGTACGAATCCAGCCACCACGGCGATTCGTAATTCGTACATTCGCGCTGATTCGTAATTCGTAGGAGATAATGTTTATGCAATGTAAAAATTGCAGTCAACCATTCACTATCTACCCCGAGGACCGCGCGTTCTACGCTAAGCTTGGTTTAGCCGAGCCAACGCACTGTCCAGATTGCCGCGCTCAGCGCCGGATGGCCCTCCGCAACGAACGGGTTTTTTATTCGGCTGAGTGTCAGCTTTGCCATAAAAAGATCTTATCCAATTATTCGCCGGATAAGCCTTATAAAGTTTATTGCCGCGATTGTTGGTATTCAGACAAATGGGATCCGACGGCTTTTGGCCGGGAGTTTGATTTTAGCCGGCCGTTTTTTAGCCAATACGATGAACTCTTGAAAGCCGTGCCGCGCGCTGGCACGGTGCAGGCTGGTGGCAATATCGTTAACAGCGATTATTGCAATTATTTGGGCGACGCCAAAAACAGTTATCTCTGCTACGGCAGTATTTTTATTGAAAATTGCCTTTACGGCAACCCTTATTATTCCAAAGATTGCGTTGACTCGCTTTTGATCCGCGACTGCGAACTTTGTTATGAGTGTGTCACTTCCGAGCATCTTTACAGCTGTTGCTGGTGCCAGGATTGTTTTGACAGTAACAATTTGTTTTATTGCTATGATTGCCGCGGTTGTTCCGAGTGTATCGGTTGCGCTGGATTGCGGAATGTCCACCATCAGATTTTCAACCGCCAATACAGCGAAGCGGATTATGAAAAGTTCAAAGCCGAGTTAAATTGGTGCAATCCGGGAAAGGTGGCAGAAGTCAAAGCCGAGCTGGAAAAAAATAAATTAAAATTGCCGCGGCGATATTTGCAAGGGTTGAGAAATGTCCGGGTTAGCGGCGATTATATCAATGAAAGCAAAAACTGCCGGCAGTCGTTTGACGCCAAGCGGTGCGAGGACAGCGCTTACTCGGCGCAGGTGATTGACCTCAAAGATTGCTATGACAATAATTACACGGAAAACAACGAACTGTGCTGTGATTACATCGCTTCCTGGAAAAATTATCGGGCATTTTATTCTTTTGCCTGTTACCAGTGCAATGATATTTATTACAGCGATTGGTGCGACAGCAGTAAAAATTTATTTGGCTGTTCCGTGATGCGCAAGCGGCATTTTAGCATTCTCAACAAAGAATACACGGAAAAAGAATATAATCAGTTAGTGCCAAAAATTATTGAACATCTAAAAAAGACCGGGGAGTGGGGTGAGTTTTTCCCAATTCAGATTTCGCCTTTTGCCTATAACGAAACCGTGGCCAATGATTATTTTCCGTTGAGTGAGGCCGAGGTGAAGGCCAAAGGTTGGGCTTGGAAACAGAAAGACGCGCGGGAATATCAAAAGCAGGTTTATCAAACGCCAGCCGAGATCAAGGCGGTGCCGGATGATATTCTCAATGAAGTTTTGGCGTGCGTCGTTTGCGGCAAAAACTATAAAATTATCAAGCCGGAGCTTGGTTTTTATCGCCAATTTGGCTTGCCGATTCCCCGGAAGTGCCCTGATTGCCGTCATTTAGACCGCATGCAGCTCCGTAACCCGCGGCACTTATACCAAAGAAAATGCGACCAATGCGGGACGGAAATCGAGACCACTTATTCGCCGGAAAGGCCGGAGAAGGTTTATTGCGAGGAATGTTATCGGAAAGAGATTTATTAGTTGAAAGTTATAAAGTTATAAAGTAGAAAGTTTAGGGAACTAGAAAACTTTATAACTTTATAACTTTCAACTTTATAACTTTGTTATGCCTGCCTGTAAAAATTGTAACCAACCATTCACTATCTACCCCGAGGACCGCTCGTTCTACGGCCGGATTGGCGTACCCGAGCCGACACTCTGCCCTAACTGTCGGCAGCAACGGCGGCTCGCCTGGGTTAACGAAATGAATTTATATCAAAGAAAATGCGATTTATCCGGCAAAAATATTATTTCCGCCTATCGCCCGGAGAGTAAAATAGCGGTTTGTGATGCCCATGTCTGGTGGGGTGACGGTTGGGAGGGGCTTGATTTTGGCATTGATTATGACGAGCAAAAAACTTTTTTTGAACAATTTTTTAGTTTTTATTATCAAGTGCCTCACTCGGCCTTAAATGTTACTTACGGAACTTTAAATAATAGCGATTATGTTAATTATTGCGGCCATGTCAAAAATTGTTATCTGATATTTGACAGCGACTTTAACGAAGATTGTTATTATTCTTATTCCGTTAATAACTCTAAGGATTTAGTTGATTGTTTAAAAGTTCACCAATGTGAATTGTGTTATAGTTGTATTGATTGTGATGAATGTTTTAATTTATTTTATTCACAGGATTGCCGGAGTTGTTCCGAGAGTTATTTTTTGAAAAATTGTTTTAACTGCAATAATTGTTTTGGCTGTGTTAATCTGCGTAATCAAAATTATTGTTGGTTTAACCAGCAGCTTAAAGTTGAAGATTATCAGCGGCGTTTGGCCGAGGCCAATCTTGGTAGCCGCCAAGCAGTTGAGATTTGGCGCCAAAAGCATGCCGTCGATCGATTGAAATATCCTTATCTTTATCAGCATGGCGTTAAAAATGAAGGTTGCACCGGCGATTATTTAAATAATGTTAATCAAGTTAAAGATTCATATGATTGCCGCGAAGTGCAGAATTGCCGTTATTGCTATGCTATTTATTTTAGTTCCAAGGACATGTACGATGTTTTTCAGTGGGGTAATAGCCAATTAATGTACGAGTCGGCAATCGTCGGTGAAAATAATTATAATTGTCGATTTTGCTTCCATTGTTATTTTGGTTCTCAAAATTTGGAATATTGTTCGGAGTGCAGCGGCTGTAAAAATTGTTTTGGCTGTTGCGGTTTGAAGAAAAAGGAATTTTGTATCTTAAATAAACAATATACCGAAAGCGAGTATACTAAATTACGCCAAAAAATTGTCGAACGAATGAAAGCGGCCGGCGAGTATGGCGAATTTTTTCCGGCGCGTTATTCGCCTTTTGGTTATAATGAGACAACTGCCAGGTTTTATTATCCTTTGTCAAAAGAAGAGGCGACTAGTCGCGGTTTAGCTTGGTACGAGCAAGAGGAAAAGGCGGTTGAAGCTAACTTACCGCCAGACAGCATCGTGGGAGTAAAGGACAGTATTTGCCAAGAAGTTTTTGCTTGCGCTTGTGGCCGGCAATTTAAGATTATTGCTCAAGAATTGAAGTTTTATAAGAATTTAAATCTGCCGTTACCGGATAAATGCTACCTCTGCCGACATTTAGACCGATTGCATCAAAGAAATCCGCAGAAACTTTGGTCGCGTGTTTGTGCAAAGTGCCAACAAGAAATTCAGACTACTTATAATCCAAACCGGTCGGAAATAGTTTATTGCCGCGAGTGTTATCGGAAAGAAATTTATTAAACACAGATTTGCACAGATTCACACAGATATTTACGGATCTGTGCTGATCTGTGTCTATCTGTGCAAATCTGTTTTTACTTCTATCCCGCTAATCCTTCTTTCTTCAATCTAATCATCTTCAAATCTTCCGGCGTCCAAACTTTTTCAGTTGATTCAGAGCTAGCGGATTCTGCTTGATAGACGGCGGTTTGACCTTTTTTCATATTTTTATCAGAAATTAATTATTTAAGAAGACAAAAGTATAACAGTTTAAAAATGGTCGGTCAAGAATTTAGAAAAATTGTGTGGATATATAGACATCACCCTATGAAATAGCACTTATCCATCCACCGGAAAAGCGAGCGGCTTGGCCTTCACGGAAAAAATTCTCAATGTACATCCAGTACATTTCCGCTTTTTTCCGCTCCAGGCCGACGCCGCTCATCATTTCCGGCGGCGTCTAAAGTGCTATTTCATAGGGTGATGTCTATAGGTTCGGTCGGCGGTGAACTTTGAAGCTAAATTTGGCGGGCTTGGCAATCTCAGTTTTGGTGTTATAATAGAAGTTGGTCCAAAAAAATCACGCTAAAGCGTGGTTAATATGCCTAAGTGCAAAGATTGCAAGTATTATCGGCAAAGAACCGACAGCGAAAAAGGGGATTGCCTCGGGTATGAAGTCATGCCGGAGACTGACGCGGAAAATTGCCCGACACAATCATTCGTCCCGAAAGAGTCCGGGGCGAAATAGTTGTTAACAGCGCTGGCGGCCGGGGAGGGAAAAACAATTCCCATTGGTTTGGGAGGTGAAGTTGTTGCAAATCAGTTTATTAGTTATTTAATTTTAAAATTAGGCAATAAGGTAAAACCGACGAACTAAAGCTTTCGTCGGTTATTTTATTTAAAAAGAAAAGCGGCTACGAGCGCTGTTTGGCTGGTAACCGCTATTTGTTGTTTTTTTGTTGAGGCCGATTAAGAATCGGCTTACCGAAGTTTGGATAGTCAATCCAACTCGCGAATCTGGGTTCGTTGCATCGGCAACGACGCCGGTCCCGATTGTTTATTTTCCCGCATCTTTTGCAAGTCCATGAAAGAGCATAGGGCTTTCGCCGTTCAGGTTTTGAATCGTCAACCATCATTTTCATCATCATTTCTCCCAATTTTTGAATTTGAAAATAACAATTCATACTAACACTCGCCGGCCAATAAGTCAATAGTGGATAAAAAAACCGACGATCGGTGCCGCTGTTGGGCAAGAGGATTGTCGGTTAGGGCGTGGGGCGCGGTGGCTGATGGGCTCAGCTTGCCGCGGGGGCGTCGGCCGGTTTTTCCGTGTTTTGCGGTGCCGGCGTGGCCAGTTGGTGCGAGGAGCACATCGGGTTGCGGCAACTTTCCGGCGGATCTTCACCTTCGTCCCAGGTTCGGTTATCGCCGCAATAGTTGCAGGTAATTCCTGTGCTGTCTTGTCTAAAAAGAGCCATGTTTTTCCTCCAGTTGAAAGTTATAACTGATAATAAGACGATACTCAAAAAATGTCAAGCCCGAAGTGGAAAAGTGATAAGGTAATTGAAAAGGCAAAAGTAGATTGAGTTTTTAGTTTTAACTTTCACTTTTGAATTTTGTATGCCCGCCGGCTTGTCTGCCGAAGCTTCAGCGTAGGCAGAAGCCTTGGCATAGGCGGGACTTTTGAATTTTGGCTTTGAATCCCGTGTATCTGAATTTTGGCTTTTATGTTATAATTTGAATACTAATTAATAATATTAAATAAAACTCTATGTACGATGAAAAAAATCAAGGCGGCTGCGGTTGCGGCAGTTGCTCGCCTGAAGCAGTTACTCGCGGGCTTAAGTCAGTGATAATGGTGCTGGTAATCGTTGCCGGCGTTTTACTGATCCGCAATTGGTACAAGACTTATGACTACATCGGCAAGGGCGACATCCGCGACACCATCAGCATCAGCGGCGAAGGCAAGGTGACGGCTTTGCCGGATATTGCCACTTTCACTGTCGGTGTGCAGACCGAGAAAGTAGCGGTTGCCGCGGCGCAGACGGAAAACAACGACAAGATGAACAAAATTATCGCTGCCATCAAAGGCATGGGAGTTAAAGCCGAAGACATTCAAACGACCGACTACAACATTTATCCGCAGTATGATTATTTGGATGGCCGACAATCTTTGCGCGGTTATCAAGTTATCCAAAGCGTTTTGGTTAAAGTCCGCGATATGGGTAAGGTTGGCGACATTTTTGCCAAGGCCGGCGAGCTGGGCGCCAATAATGTCGGTGGCTTGAGCTTCACGATTGATGAGCCGGAACAATATCGCCAGGAAGCGCGGTTAAAAGCTCTGGAGAATGCCAAAAGTAAAGCCGAAGCGCTCGCCAAGGCGGCCGGTATCAAGCTCGGCAAAGTGGTTAGTTTCTCTGAAAGCAGTGGCGGTTATACCCCTCCGTACGCTTATGATAAATCTCTAAGCAGCGTGGGTATGGGCGGCGGGGGAATCGTTGCTCCCGAAATCCAGGCCGGCAATCAGGAAATAGTTATAGATGTGGTGGTGAGTTACGAATCGTTGTAAAAGAGAATTATGAATTAAGAATTAAGAATCAAGAAAAACCCGGGGATTCCTCGGGTTTTTGAATGGTTTAAGTAACCGCGATTTTATGGTATAATATCAATACTATTATTCGCATCATTCGCATGTAATTCGTAGCATTCGCATCGCGTTTCAGCCAGCCGGATAATGTTATTACCGTGAGTAATTAGTGAAGATTATTATCAACTAGCCAAACTTAATATTAAAAAGAATATGCGCATAAAAAGCATTAAAGCAAGAGAAATTTTGGACTCGCGGGGCAATCCGACCGTGGAAGTCGATTTGATTTTAAAGAATAAAATTCGAGTCAAGGCGGCGGTGCCATCCGGCGCGTCTACCGGCAAGCACGAGGCCTGGGAACTGCGCGATGGCGACCGCAAACGCTACAACGGTTTGGGCGTTCTGAAAGCGGTGCGGAATATCAATGAAATAATCGCGCCGGCTTTGATTGGCAAAAAAGCCAAGAAACAAGAATATCTTGACCAACTAATGTTAAAGCTCGACGGCACGCCGAACAAAAGCCGGCTGGGGGCGAACGCGATTTTAGGCGTCAGCCTGGCCTCTGCCCGCGCTGCGGCCGTCGCCAAGGGCCAGCCGTTATACCGCTATCTCCGGACCTTAACCAATTTAAAACTGGACAGCTATAAACTGCCGACGCCGATGTTCAATCTGATTAATGGCGGCCGGCATGCAGAGAATAATCTAACTTTTCAAGAGTTGATGGTGGTGCCGAAGGGTATAAATAAATTTTCCGAGAAATTGCGCGCCGGAGCGGAAATTTTCCAAAGTTTAAAAAAAGTTTTGAAAGCCAAAGGGTTAGCAACCGGCGTGGGTGACGAAGGCGGTTACGCGCCGGTTTTAAATTCAGCTGATGAAGCTTTAGAGGCGATGATAGCGGCCATCAAAGCGGCCGGCTATAACCGTCAAGGGCGGCAGATTTATCTGGCGAGTGATTTGGCAGCTTCAGAGTTTTACCAAGCCAAAGGCAAAAAATATATTTTAAAAACCGGAGAAATTTTCAGTCCGACCGAATTAATCAATTTTTTTGCCGCTTGGACGGAAAAATATCCGCTCTTGTCACTCGAAGATCCGTTGCAAGAGGATGACTGGGCGGGCTGGCAAGAGTTAACCAAAAAACTAGGCCGGAAGTTAATGTTGGTGGGCGATGATTTATTCGCAACCAATCAAGAAAGATTACAAAAGGGAATTGAGAATAAAACCGCCAATGCCATTCTGATTAAACTTAATCAAATTGGCACGGTCAGCGAAACTTTGCGTTGCATCGAGCTCGCTAAAAAGAATAATTATCAAGTGGTAATTTCCCACCGTTCCGGCGAGACTAACGATGATTTTATTGCCGACTTGGCGGTGGCGATCAACGCCGAATACATTAAAGCCGGCGCGCCGGATCGGGGAGAGAGGGTGGCCAAATACAATAAATTATTGGAAATTGAAAAGGAGATTTAAAAGAAAAATGACCAATATCCAAATCCCAATATCCAATTAAGCTTAGAAGTTATTGGTCATTGGGATTTGGATATTGGTCATTCTAAAATATAGTTATTGGCTTGAATATGAATTCAGGACATTCCAAAATAATAAAACCCGCTGTTCTTTGTATCCTCGACGGCTTCGGCATCGCTCCGCCATCAAAGGCCAACGCCATCAGCCTCGCCAAGATGCCGGTTTTTAAGCATCTTTGGCAAAGGTATCCACATACAGAATTGCAGGCTTCCGGTCGTTTTGTCGGGCTACCGAGTAAGCAAGCGGGCAACAGCGAAGCCGGGCACATGAATATCGGCGGCGGGCGAGTGGTTACTCAAGACTCGACGCGGATTACTGCCAGTATCACTGACGGCACTTTTTTTAAAAATCCGGCTTTCTTGGGCGCGATTAAGCATGTCAAGCGCAATAATTCCCAGGTGCATTTAATGGGCCTACTCTGCAACGACCAGTCAGCGCACGCCGATCCGCGTCATTTGCAAGCGCTCTTAAAATTTTTGCGCGAACGCGGAGTCAAAAAGATATTTCTGCATTTATTTACTGATGGGCGCGATTCGCCGCCGTATCTGGCAATCAAACTTTTGCGCCGGTTAAAATCTAGTTTTAAAAACGGCGAGATCGTGGCGAGCGTCATGGGGCGGTTTTACGCCATGGACCGCAAGAAGGCTTGGGACCGCACCGAGAAAGCTTATAACGCCATGGTACTCGGCGAGGGTTATCGGGTGGATAATTCTGAAGACGCGATTTTGCACGCTTATGGCCGGCAGGAGACGGATGAATTTATTCCGCCATCAGTGGTTTATTATCAAGGCCGCCCGGGCGGGACCATCAAAGACAGCGACGCGCTCTTTTTTTTCAATCTGCGGTCCGACCGCGCTAGGCAGCTCGCCAAGCCCTTTGTCCAAAAAGATTTTGAAAAACGCGGCGGCTTCCGGCGGCGGAAAACACTTAAAAATTTATTTTTTGTCGCTTTAGCTGATTTCGGGCCGGATCTGGATTCAATCATTACCGCCTATCCGTCAATTGACTTACTCGGCACCTTGCCAATGGCGTTAAAATCTTACCGCCAGCTTTATTTGGCCGAAGAAGAAAAATACGCCCATGTTACTTATTTTTTCAACGGCGGTTACGCCGATCCGGTCGCCGGCGAGGAGCGGCTGAAGATTCCGTCGATTAGCGCTGCTCATTATGACCGCCAGCCGGCAATGAGCGCTCGGCCGATTACCTCGCATTTGCTTAAAGCTTTGAAAAATCAACAGTATGATTTTATGGCGGTTAATTTTGCCAATCCGGATATGCTCGGCCACACCGGCAATATTCCGGCAACGGTTAAGGGTCTGGAAGTGGTTGACGAGTGCCTCGGGAAAATTTATCAAGCGGTTAAAGCCCGCGGCGGCAACTTAGCAGTAACTTCCGACCACGGCAATTGCGATCAAATGCTGGATTTAAAGACCGGCGAGATTATTACCGAACACAGTAAGAATCCGGTGCCGTTTATTCTCGCTAGTGACAATTGGCGTAAAAAGAGGTTAAATAGGGGATGTCTGGGCGATATCGCTCCGACTATCTTGGAAATATTGGAAGTTAAAAAGCTCCCGGAAATGCGGGGAGACAGTTTAATTAAATAAAAAGTTTATGCCCAATCGGCCAAAACCGGTAGTTTTAGTGATCTTAGACGGCTATGGCGTGGCGCCTGCCGGTGAAGGCAATGCCATCGCCAGCGCCAAAACGCCGGTAATGAACCGTCTCGCCGCGACCTATCCGGCTATCACCCTCAGGGCTTCGGCCGAAGAGGTGGGTTTGAGTTTCGGCCAGGTGGGCAACAGCGAAGTTGGCCATTTGACGATTGGCGCCGGGCAGATTTTTTATCAAAATCTGTCGCGGATAAACCACGCGATTGGCGACGGGTCATTTTTTAAAAATAAAGTTCTGAAAAAAGCTTGCGCCGAAGTAAAGAAAAATAAATCCAAATTGCATTTACTCGGTTTGGTTTCCGAGGGCGGAGTCCATTCTCACCTCGATCATTTGCTGGCGCTTTTGGACTTAGCCAAAAAAGAAGGGGTGAAGGAAGTCTATCTCCATGCTTTTCTCGACGGCCGCGACACCTTGCCGAATGTCGCCGAAGATTTTATCGCTAAAGCGGAAGCGAAAATGAAGGAACTGGGAATCGGCCAAGTGGCGAGCCTCTGCGGCCGATATTATGCCATGGACCGGGACAACCATTGGGAACGGACTGAGCTCGCTTATCGGGCGATTGCCGAAGGCAAAAGCGAGAACACTTTTAGCGATGCGGCCGAGGCGATTGCCAAGTCATACAAAAATAAAATTTATGACGAGCAGTTTTTGCCGACAGTGATTACCAAAGATGGTCAGCCGGTGGCAACCGTTAGTGATGGTGACGCCGTAATCTTTTTTAACTTTCGCGCCGAGCGGTCGCGCCAATTGACTAAAGCCTTCGTTTTGCCGGAATTTGATAAATTTGAAAGAAAGTATTTGCCCAATTTATTTTTTGCGACATTGATGGAATACGAAAAGGATTTGCCGGTCGAGGTGGCTTTTCCGCCGGAAGCGGTTAAGGAAACTCTGGCCAAAGCCATATCTGACGCCAAGCTGAAACAATTGCATCTCGCGGAGACCGAAAAATATGCCCATGTCACTTTTTTTCTCAACGGCCTGCAGGACATTAAGTATCCGGGCGAAGACCAGGTGGTGATTCCATCGCCGCGCGTACCGTTTTATAACCAAAAGCCCGAGATGTCAGCCGGAGAAATAACCGATCGGTTGTTGAAAGAAATTAAAAGCGATAAATATGATTTTATCGTGGTGAATTACGCCAACGCGGATATGGTCGGTCATACCGGCGATATCAAAGCGACGATTGAAGCGGTGGAGTTTGTAGATAATTGTCTGGGCCGAGTGGTTGATTTAACCTTGGCGCGCGGCGGGGTAGTGGTGATTACCGCTGACCACGGTAATGCCGAGGAAAAAGTTAATCTCCAGACCGGTGAAGCGGTTAAAGACCACACGACCAATCCGGTGCCTTTTATCGTGGTCGGTAAAGACTGGGAAGGCCAGACCGGCGGCGCCGGCGCCAGTATTGGCGGCGATTTGTCGCTACAATCACCCGGTGGTCTGCTCGCTGATGTGGCGCCGACGATTCTGAAAATCATGAAGCTGAAGAAGCCGAAGGAGATGACGGGGGAACCATTGATTTAAGAAGTAAGATTTAAGATTTAAGAATACGGGTAAATCAGCGTTTTCGCGGTAAAATTCACTTTTAAATGCCCAATGCCCAAGCTCAAATGTCCAATCAATGTCCAATGCCAAAACTTCGTTATTGGACATTAGTCATTGGGATTTGATTGGACGTTTGGATTTTGTCATTGGACATTTTAACTAAGTTCAGAGGTTTAAACACAAATTACCGACTTTCTTAAATCTTAAATCCCCGTTCGTTATGCCCGAGTTGCCTGAAGTCGAAACCATCGCGCGCGAGCTGGACCGGAAAATCAGGAACCGGGTGATTCGGGCGATGAAAATTGACGCGCCCAAAATGGTTAATCTGCCGGCTAGTCGACTGAATCAGATTTTAGCCGGGCAGAAGATTAAAGCCGTCAGCCGCCGGGCGAAAATGATTATTTTGGAGTTAAGCGGTGGCGATTATCTCTTGATTCACTTAAAACTTACCGGCCAGTTAGTTTATCGGCAAAAGAGCGGGCGCGTAACGGCGGTTGGCGGCCGCCCAATCGCTTCAGCCATATTATTTTTAATTTTACCGGCGGCTCGCGTTTATTTTTTAATGATGTGCGGAAATTCGGTTGGTTGAAGCTGGTCAGCCAAAAACAATTGGACGCGATTAGCGGCCAGCACGGCATCGAGCCGCTAACACCGGCATTCACCTTTTTAAATTTTAAAAAAGTTTTGGCGCGTTACCCCAACCGCAAGATAAAGCAGTTGCTCCTAGACCAAAAGCTGATTGCCGGCGTCGGTAATATCTACGCCGATGAAAGCTGTTTTGCCGCCCGGATTTTGCCCACGCGCCAGATTAAAACTTTAAAAGAAAAAGAGGTTAAACTGTTATTCACGGCCATTAGCCGGATTTTAAAACTGTCAATAAAAAAAGGCGGCACTTCGGCCGACGATTTTGTCCGGACTGACGGCACTAAGGGCGGCTTCCTGCCGTATTTGAAAGTTTATGGCCGCGGCGGCCAGCCTTGTAAAGTTTGCCGGACCAAAATTGAGAAGATAAAATTAAACGGCCGCGGGACGCATTATTGTCCGCGATGCCAAAAGGGGAATTAAAAATTAAGAATTAATAATTAAGAATTGCCAATTAATACCCTAATTCTTAATTCAAAGAAATCATAAATTCAAAATTATAAATAACAAATAAATCATAAGCATTAAATTAATAAATTTTAAACCCCGCTGTAGCCGTTTATTGCTTAAGATTTCTGAATTTATAATTTGTTTGTTATTTATAATTTTGGATTTAGAATTTGGAACTAGATTTTTTATTGTTTCTTGTCAGATAAGAAGATTGCCAATAATGACGGTTAATAGACCAACGGCGGCGCCAGCGACAATTTGGCCGGGCGTGTGGGCAAGAGTGTTGTCTAAATGAGGCAATTTAATTTGTTTAGTGGCGGGCAGAGATTCGGCGATTTGGTTGATAATCGTGGCGTGGCGGTCCAAGTCGCGGCGGTAGCCGGTGGCGTCGCGGACGATTAAAATAGTTAAAACCAGGGCGACCGCGAAAGCCGCTGAATAAAAGCTTTCGGCATAAGCCATTTCACCCAGCAGGCCAAAAACCAGCGCGCTGTGCGATGAAGGCCAGCCGCCGTATTTTTTCAAGACATGCCAGGAGAAATTGCCGTGAAAAAGTTCGATGACGACTTTGATCGCTTGTGCCAAGACAGCGGCGATGATTGGTAAGAGAAAAATCCAATAAGTCATAAAGGAGATTTAAGATTTAAGATTTAGGATTTAAGAATGGTCGGTAAATTAGCATCTTAGCGATATAACTTGGTTAAAATCACATAACACATAACATGGAACCCCAGCATGCGCGGGGCAAGCAAGGGTGGTTATAGGTCTCTTGTTATGTGTTCCATGTTATGTGATATCTTGATTATTAGTCTTAACATCAATCACCACCATTCTTAAATCCTAAATCTTTTCTATGCTAACCATCTACTCCCTCCTCTTCGGCGCCATTCAGGGCCTAGCCGAGTTCCTGCCGGTTTCCAGCTCCGGCCACTTGGTGATTTTGCACCATTTTTTTGATTTGCAGTTGGGCGATTCGCTCAGTTTTGATGTGGCTCTGCACTGGGGAACACTGGCGGCTCTTTTGATATTTTTCTGGTCGGATATAGTTAAATTATTGAAAGCTTGGTTTGGCAGTTTTCGCGGCAACAGCCGGAAAAGTAATTTTGAGGCGAAATTAGCCTGGATGATTTTGGTCGCGACTATTCCGGCTGTAATTGTCGGTTTTCTCGCCGAGGATTTGCTAGCGCAGTATTTTGGCTCGCCACAAAGCGTGGCAATTTGGCTGATAGCGGTCGGCGGTTTATTTTTTGTTTTAGAGAAAGTCAGTTTGAAAAATCGTAGCCTGGAAAATATCTCGTGGGGCGGCGCTATTGCTGTTGGCCTCGCGCAAGCGCTGGCTCTAATCCCCGGTGTTTCTCGGAGCGGTATTACTATTATAACAGGTTTGGGGCAGAATCTGAAAAGAGCCGACGCGGCGCGGTTTTCTTTTCTCTTGTCCATTCCGGCGGTTTTCGGCGCCGGGTTGAAAAAGTTTTATGATTTATCAAAAGTCGGCCTGCCAAGCGGCGAAGCTTTATTATTTGCCGTGGGTTTAGTCAGCGCGGCATTAGTCGGCTACTTTTGCTTGAAATACTTTTTGAAATATTTGGAAAATCATTCCTTAGCAATTTTCGGCTGGTATCGGATAATTCTGGGCGTTTTAGTTTTATTGCTTGTTTATTATGCCTAAAATCGCTAAAAGCGACCAGGTGGCGATCAAATCGTTTAGCCGCCTGGAGCAGATCATGGAATTTTTCCCGGCGAGAAACCTCCGCGCCAGCTATCTTTTTTTAAAGCCGAAAGAAAATCTGGGCGTTCATAAAACCACGGGCCAGCGCGAAGTCCTCGGTGTTTTGCAGGGGATTGCCTGGGCGGTCGTGGACAACGAAGTTTACAAGCTGAAAAAAGATGAAATGATTTATATCCCGAAAGGCAAAGTTTGCAATGTCTATAACCGCAATAAGTTGAATCTTAAGTTGATTTATATTATTTCGAAGTTGTAAAAATTAAAAGCGAATAGCCTGCCTGCGCAGGCAGGCGAATAGATAATAGGGAATAGGGAATAGCGGGAAAGTAGGCACGGTCTGTTTTTTTGTTTGTTAAAATATCCATAAAATGTTTAAAATTAGAGTAAAAATATCTAAAATCATTGACAGAAATATAGTTTTACGCTATGATAACCAGTTAGTACATTAACAAAAATTACTTTGAGACGAGCGTTTTGGCTGTCAGCCGCGGCTGATTTCTAGAATGCTCGCCTCAATTCCGAGGCGGCGCTTCAAGAAAGGAGGCTGACCATGTCGACACAAGACATGCTCGGCGACGCTCTGGCCCAAGTGGTCGGACCGCTCAAGGATTTTTTTGATAAGTTGGCGGGTAAGGACGGCTTGCAGTGGTTGGAGGCTTTCAAGCGGTTTCTCCGTCGGGAGAACCCATGGTCGAAACTTCTCAAATTTATCACCACCATCGCGGTGGCCGGCGCGGAGAAGTTCGTCGCGGCCGACCACTTCAAGGCCGACAATGAGACGGGCGTAAAGCTTTGGCTCAGCGACAATTTCAAGCAGAACTTCTTGGGGAAGACTGAAACCGTGGTCGCGGGGGCAACCCTCACCGTTTACGAGTTTATCAAAAACTCACTGGACGCGTCGATTATCGCCGAGCTCGGCGACCGGCACGAAACCAGCCTATTTCACCTTTGGGAACTGATTAAAAAACAATCCAAGGGCGAGGAGGGCACACTCCGGGCAGATGGTTACGCGAATATCTTTTACATTCGTGCCACCGACGGAACATTGTGGGCCGTGAACGCGAGCTGGTACGACGGCAGTTGGAGTGTCAACGCCTTTTCGGTCGGGCACCCGATTGGGTGGGACGCCGGCTCCCGCCTCGTTTCCCGCTGATTCTTGATCCTTAGATCTTTTGCCGCCAGCAGGCGGATTAGACTCTGAGAATCTCAGACCCTTTGAAACTTCGCAACGGCGAAGGAGTAGAAGGGTCTTTTTATTTCTGTTATAATACAAATCAGGATTGCTTTGGCGCGGCGGCTACGGCTTTCGCGGAGCGTCTTAAAATGTCTGGCCAGAGAATTGTTTCGGGTATTGCCTTAAACAAGAGTTGCCATGCATTTTATTAAAAAAGAAAAGAATCGGCGCCTTATACTGGCGGGCTTTTTATGCCCCAAATAAAATACAACCCCAAGTCCGCCAGTTGGCGGACAAGGGGCGGTGGCAGAGATGGCATAAGGCGCGTTAATGTGGGCCGTGAACGCGAACTGGAACGACGACAGTTGGAATGTCAACGCCAATTCGGTCGAGAACCCGAATGAGTGGAACGCCGGCAACCGCCTCATTTCCCGCGACTATTTTCTTTCTTCCGCTTGAGTGGCGGAAGTTTTTATTACTAGTCCTTTTTTCCAGCCATTTATCATCCGGCCGATATTTTCTATTTCACTGCCGAGGCTGGAGAATTGATGGTTGGGAATCAGCTTTAATTCCCAAAGAAGCTGAATAAAAAAACGCAGAGAATCAGTTTTGTCCAAAGCGTCGCTCAGCAGATTTATTTTTTGGATAATTGGCGTGTAAGACGATTTTCTTAATAATTCCAGAAGCTCAAGAAATACAAAATCAATTTTTGTCCCTAGGCCAAATCGTTCAACTCGGGGAAGAGCGCGATGAATTATTGTCCAGTTTTTATAAACAGTTTTGGCCTTTTCTACGACTGGCAAAAACCGTTGGGGGGGGGTATGATTAGTAGTATGAAAATCCAATTCGGTCATAGTTTTGAAGAAATTATTTCTTTAGAAAACCTGCTTTTAGCCTGGCCGGAGTTTTTAAGAGGCAAACGGGATCGGCGCGATGTACAGGAGTTTTCCGCTCGGCTGATGAATAACATCTTAGCACTTCACCACGATTTGAAAAACCAAACTTATCAACACGGCGGTTACGAACATTTTAAAGTCTTTGACCCGAAACCGCGCGATATCCATAAGGCCTCGGTTCGCGACCGCTTATTGCATCACGCCATTTACCGCCAGCTTTATCCGTTTTTTGACAGAACTTTTATTACTAATTCCTATTCTTGCCGACTGGATAAAGGCACCCATAAAGCCGTTAGTAATTTTAGAAGAATGGCTAATAAAGTCAGCCGCAATAATACTCGGGGTTTTTGGGTTTTACAAGGCGATATCAGAAAGTTTTTTGCCAGCATTAACCATCAGATACTCTTGAAAATTTCAAGCCAATATATACCTAATGCGGATATTCGGTGGCTTTTGGATAAAGTTATTAAAAGTTTTTCCACCGCGCCCGGTAAAGGCTTGCCGCTTGGCAACCTCACTTCCCAACTTTTCGTTAATATTTATATGAATGTCTTTGACCAGTTCATAAAACATCAGCTTAAAATCAAACATTATATTCGCTACGCCGATGATTTTGTTATCATTCATGAAAATTCAGATTATTTAAAATCCGTCTTAACAAAAATTAGGCAATTTTTACAGCAGGAACTATTGCTAGAACTTCACCCCGGCAAGGTTTTTATCCAGAAATTCAGCCAAGGCGTGGATTTTCTCGGTTATGTCAGCTTGCCGCGTTATATTGTTCTGCGGACTAAAACCAAAAAGCGGATGCTGAAGAAAATTCGTTTGAAGAAGCAAATGTTAGAACAAACCCTAATCACCGAAGCGTCGTTTAATCAGTCGTTGCAATCATATCTAGGAGTTTTAAAACATTGTCGGGGACGCAAAATTGAACGAAAAGTTTGGAAGATAACTCAAGGCCGCCAAAATCCATCGGAATCACTGGTCGATAATTAAGGTTTTAATTTTTTCTTGGCATTTCCTTGGTTTTATAGTAAACTAAACTAGTTATTAAGTGGTTAGGTTGTTAAGTCGTTAGGTTTAATCGAAGTGGGACCATAACAACCTAATAACCTAACTACCTAACTACCTAACGACTTATCAACTTATCATCCTACCCCCATGAAAATTATCATCCTCGCCGGCGGCGGCGGCACTAGGCTGTGGCCACTGAGCCGGAAAAATCTGCCCAAGCAGTTCACGCCGATTATCGGCGACCGGATTTTACTGCAGGAAACCATTGACCGCTTTTTTGATTATCCAGCCGGCGATATTTTTGTTTCGCTGACCGCGGAGCTTTTGCCGCTGTTTCAAGAGAAGGTTAAAAATTTTCCGGCAGAGAATATTATTATTGAGCCGGCAAAGCGCGACACCGGTCCGGCCATGGGTTTTGTGGCTTTGGTTCTCGCCGAGAAATTTCCGGACGAGCCAATGGCGTTTATTCCGTCGGATCATTATATCGGCGATGTCAAAAAGTTTTTAAATTGTTTAAAAGTGGGTGAGCGGCTAATTAAAGCCGAAGGCCGGCTCCTGGATATTGCCGTGACGGCCAATTACCCCAGCACGGTTCTGGGTTATACGCGGATCGGCGAGAAATACCTCGATGAAGACGGTGTGGAAGTCTATAATTTCAAAGGCCATGTGGAGAAGCCGAATCTGGAAAAGGCGCAAGAATATCTCGCCGAGGGCGACTATCTCTGGCATGCCAGTTATTATATGTGGACGCCGGCTAAATTTTTAGCGGCTTATGAGGCGTACGCGCCGGCCGTTTATACCGGTTTAATGAAAGTTAAAGTGGCGCGAGCGAGCGACGACCAAAAGTTATTAGCCGAAGAATATTCTCGGTTAGAAAAGATTTCCATTGACTACGCCGTGACCGAGAAAATGGACCCAAAAAATGTTTTGATTATCAAAGGCGACTTTGGTTGGAGCGACATTGGCGCCTGGGATGTTTTGTTTGATAAACTTAAAGGCCAGGCTGACGCGAACGGCAATTTGATCAAAGCCGAATGGCTGGGGTTGGACACCAAAAATTGCTTAATCTACGGCCCGGCTGGCAAGATGATCGCGACCATCGGGGTAGAGGATTTGGCGATCGTTGACACGCCGGACGCGTTGCTGATTTGTCCGCAGAGCCGTTCGCAGGAAGTGAAGAAGATTGTGGCGGAGTTGGAGGCCGGGGACAAGAAAAAGTTTATTTGATTTAATAAACAAAGAATAGTGAATAGTGAATAGCGGGAAATGCGGCTTCACCATTCACTATTCACTATTCGCTATTCTTCGTCATCATGAAAAATAAAATACTAACTGTCATCGTGATTTTAGCCGTCCTCTGGTCCGCCTACTTCCTCGGCGATGTTTTTTGGCAGGATCGCGGGGCGGGCGAAGTTGACCAGTCTTTTGTGATTAAGCCGGGTGAGGGCGTCGGTGAAATCAGTGCCAATCTGTCAGCTGTGGGTTTGATCAACAGCCAGTTTAATTTTAAAGTTTATCTCTTCCTCCTCCGCCGTAGCGGCAAGATTCAGGCCGGTGATTACCAGTTACGGCCAAGTTTAAGTTTGCGCGAGCTGGCCAATATTATCACTTACGGCTGGAGTAGTAACGAAAAAAGGTTAACTTTAGTGGAAGGTTTAACTAACCAGCAGTTCGGCGAATATTTAGTGGATAATTTATTTAGTTATGATGGCGCTAGCGGCTCGCGGGCCGGTTACCTGAAAGACTGGCAAACGGCGCTGACAAAAAAATATCAGTTTGATTTTTTGGATGTTTTGCCAGCTGGAGTTGATCTGGAGGGCTACCTTTTCCCGGACACTTATAATTTTTATAATAACAGCGACCCGGAAGCGGTGATAAATAAAATGCTCGCTAATTTTGGCAATAAAGTCACCCCGGATTTGTGGGCGAAAATAAAAGCGAGCGGCCACACGCTCCACGAAGTTTTGACCATGGCAAGTATTTTGGAGCGAGAAGTCAATGATACTGCTGACCGGCGAATAGTTGCCGATATTTTTTGGCGCCGGCTGAAAATCGGCATGGCTTTGCAGGCCGACTCAACCGTTAATTACCTCACCGGCAAAAAAACGCCGTCGATTTCCGCTAAAGATAAAAAAATTGATTCGCCTTATAATACTTATAAATACCGCGGACTACCGCCTGGGCCGATCAATAATCCCGGCCTGGACGCCATCATCGCCGCGACCGAGCCGACAGCGAATGATTATTGGTATTTTCTGACCACACCGGAGGGCGAAGTGATTTATAGTCAGACATTGGAAGAACATAATCGGGCGAAAGCGAAGTACTTGAAATAAAGTCAAAAGGCAAAAGTCAAAATTCAAAAGCACAAGTCAAAAGTAAAAAGTTCGCGGTTGTTGCTAAAAAAATATGAATTTAGAACAGATAAAACAAGAAGTAATGGCTCTGGCGGCGGCGCAAAATTTTGGTGTGCGACCAGAAGAAATTTTGGTGGCCGAAAAGGCGGTCTTGATTCACTCCGAGATTTCCGAAGTGTTTGAGGCAAGTCTGAAAAATCAAGTTGACGGCAAAGATGGCGTGGCCGAGGAACTGGCCGATGTTTTAATCAGGATTTTGCATTTAGGTGGTATCTACGAGGTTGATTTTTTGATTTTGCCTGAAACGCCGTCGGAGTTTATAACGGCTGGCGCGAATGAACAAATTTTACGGCTGCATTTATTGATCTCTCAAACATGGGAAGACTATCGGCGCGGCCGGTTGGCGGAGTTTAAAGAGAAGCTAGTTTTAGCCGCCGCTTATTTGATTGCCATGTCAGAAAAATTTAAAATTGATTTAAACGCGGCCGTGGCGGCAAAAATGAAACTGAATCAAAACCGCGACTGGCGAACCGAAGGCAAGCCTAATGAAAAGTTTATATTTAAAGCCTAATTTATGAATAAGAAAACCGTGGTAATCTCGCTCGGCGGTTCGGTGGTGGCGCCAGAGGAGGGGATAATTGATTATTTGTTTCTCAAAAAGTTTAAAGCGATTATCATCCGCCAGGTGAAAAAGGGCACGCGGTTTATTATTGTGGTCGGCGGCGGTAAGACGGCGCGGATCTATCAGGGCGCGGCTAAAAAGGTGGGCCAACTGGTGCCAGAGGATATTGATTGGATCGGCATCTATGCCACGCGGTTGAATGGGCATTTACTCCGGACAATTTTCCGGCAATACGCTCAGCCGAAAATTAATACTAAGCCGTTTAAGGTCGAAAGGTTTAATCGGCCAATTCTCATTGGCGCCGGTTGGCGCCCGGGATTTTCCACGGATTTTGACGCGGTCAAGCTGGCCATTGGTCATGGCGCGAGCGTTGTGATCAACCTTTCTAATATTGATTTCGTTTATAGCGCCGACCCACGAAAAGATAAGAATGCCAAGAAACTAGAAAAAATCAGCTGGTTGGATTTTTTAAAACTGGTTGGCAAGAAATGGACGCCGGGCGCCAATTTGCCGTTTGATCCGATTGCCAGCCGTCTGGCCGCCAAAAAACATTTGCCGGTTTTGATTATGGCCGGCCGCGATCTGAAAAATTTTGAAGGTTATCTTAATAGCGGTAAATTTAAGGGAACGGTTATTGGTTAGGTTGATAGGTCGTTAAGTTGTTAGGTGGAGACCTCGCTGTGGCGGGGTTTTTAAGTAAGTTTATGGCTTTATGGCTTTATGGCTTTATGGTTAGACTCTTTAACTTATCCAACCATAGAGCCATAAAACCATAAAACCATATTCAATCATTTTTAAGTTTGTTTTAAATAAAAATTTGGCCACGCGCGGTGACATTGATTAAAAATATATTCGTCCTTGACAGTGTAAAAGATAAATGATATACTACAGTTGTTTCAAAGTATAACTCTAGAAAATAGCTTAAATTAGCTATAAATTTGCTTGTTATATTACATCATATTTTATATAAATAAATAAACCATTAATATGGACACCGAGACTAAAACCACTAACATTAATTTCAACGAAGTCCTCACTCGTTTGTTTAGCTTGCTTTCAATTCGGGAAAAAGATGTTTTGTCCCGCCGGCATAGCTTGCTTAAAGGCCTAAAACGGAAAGAAACTCTGGAGAAAATCGGCCAGGACTATAAAGTCACTCGCGAACGGGTGCGGCAGATTGAACGGGACGGCCTTAAAAAAATGAAAGAAAAACTGGAACAATCTGGGGTTTTGGACAACCTCAACGAGATTGAGGCGACAATTAATAAATTTTTGCGGAAATACGGCGGCGCGATGCAAGAAGACCGGCTGTTGGACAGCTTGGTTGATTTCTATGGCCTTTCCTCCAAGGATCTCGCGGAAGAAGAAGTGTTGCAACACAAAAAGTCTCTCGCCTTTATTATTTCCCAGTTGCTCGCCAATAAATTTGAAAAAATAGAAAATCGCGATCATTTCCACGATTCTTGGAAGCTAAAAGAAACCCCTTGGGAGTTGGTGGAAGAAGTGATTGAAAAATTAGTGGCTCTGATCAATACTAACGGCCAGCCGGTGAAAGTTGATGAATTTTTCCGCCTGCTCAAAAATCAGGATTTTTACCGCGAGTTGAGCGAGAAAATCAGCAATCTGCCGGAAATGAAGCAAACAGGCTTAGATCTGGACGAAGCGGTTTCGTCTTATATCCATACCAGCAAGCGGATTAAGAAAAATCTTTTTGGTCAGGTGGGTATGAGCCACTGGAGCTCGATCACGCCGAAACGGATGGCTGACAAGATTTATTTGGTGATGAAAGAAGCCGGCAAGCCGCTCCATTTTACCGAGATTGCCGAACTGATTAATCAGACTAAATTTGACCACAAAAAAGCTTTACCGGCGACGATTCATAATGAATTGATTCTGGACAGCCGCTATGTCTTGATCGGCCGCGGCATTTACGCCCTGAAAGAATGGGGTTATGAAACCGGCACGGTCACCGAGGTGATTGCCAAGGTTTTGGCGCAGAAAAGCCCGCTTTCCAAAGACGAAATCGCGGTGGAAGTCGCCAAGCAACGGCTAGTTAAAAAAGCGACGATTAACTTGGCCTTGATGAATAAGGATAAATTCAAGAAGTTAGCCGATAAAAAATATACTTTAGCTAACAAAGAATAAAGGAAAAAGTGGCTGCTAGTCAGTGATAATTGGTGTTAGGCGCGACCAGTCGCGGCCGAGCCCAATCAATCATCGGCTAGGAGCCACTTTTAATTTGTCCAGAATCGCAAAATAGGTTATAATTTCTGGTGTCTCCACGCCTTAACGCGATAGGGTAATTTACTATAAAATACTTCATTTATGAACAAAAAACTCTACCTCGTCGTCGGAGTTGTGGTAATTTTTCTGCTAATGGGGGCTGGTTGCGCCAAGGATCCGGTAGCTCAAACGCCAGCGCTAGAAGGAATGGTAACTACCAATCAACCAGCGCCAGCGAAGTCAGAGCAACCAGCGGTGGCGCAAAAATCTGCGGAAACTGCCGCACCGCCCGCTCAACCAAAAAATATTGCCGTGGCGGCTGATTGCAGCGCGTTTCCGGATAAATTGAACGCTTGTTCAAAGTACAAATGTCAATTTGTTCATCTGTTAACCAAAGAAACACTGCAAAAAGAAGTTGCCGGTATCGTTAGTGGCAAATGTAAATATATAGAGCAAATGCCAAACGGCGGAAAAATGGAATGCAATTATACGGAAAGCGCGAGAAAGGTCGCCGCGGAATACTATAAAAATGTTGCAGCCGCCGAATCAACCGGGACAAGTGTTAGTTTGGATTTAGACGGGGGCGAACAAAAAGCAACTTATACCATTGACGGCCAAGAAGTGGAAAATCCGTTGCAAGTATTTTTAACTGACGGTACTTGTGTTATTTCTGGTTATTAATAAATTATAAATTTATGAAAACAGAAGAAATAAAAGCGGTCTTAGAGTCGCAAGAAAAAATAGTTTGGCAAGATGTGATTAGTCGGAAAGTTATGATTTTTCAGCTGGCAGTATCTTTGTTGATTGTGGTCGGATTATCATTTTTTGCTTTTGCGCAAGAAATTATCAGTTATAATTTAAATAATACTCCGAGAAGTATTGCCGGAGCCACGGTTGGTTTGATTATTCTAGTTGTTGGACTGCTACTTTCTTTGGTTGGTTTTTTCTCTAATTATGTAAAGGTTTATACTATTACCAATAAAAGAGTGCTGATCAAGTCTGGTTTAATTGGCACTGACTTTAACTCTATTTATTTTACGGAAGTCAAGACGGCGAATGTAAATGTAGGATTAATTGATAAAATATTTTCAATCGGAACAATAAATATTGATACTGGCAAGATCGAAACCAGTAATAGCGGCAATCATCAAAGTCGGACGCGAACCGCTTATGACAAACTCTTGCACATTAGTGAGCCCTATAAAGTCTATAAATATTTTCAGACGACATTAACCGGCAGACAAGAGAGTCTATATTCCGGCCGGGCTGACAAAGAAGAGAGCGGCCAGTAATTTATTTTTTGGTAATTATGAATATCGTGATTGACTTTGGCCAAGTGCCAACAACTAGCGTCTGGGCTTTTACCTGGTATTTTTTGGCGCATGGCGGTTGGCTGCTTTTTGTCTTGCCGATGATTTGGTACATGATTGAAGAATGGATTGCCAGTCGGCGGATCAAATACCGCAAGCGGTGGGAATGGGTGGTTTTGTCTTTGAGTTTGCCGCGGTTAAATTTGGCGGCGAAGGCGGGAGCGGGCGCCGCGGCCAAGCCGCCGCAAGCCGTGGAATATATTTTTACTTCTTTATCCGGCGCTTGGAAAAAAATTGACTGGATTGAGCGGTTTTTTGTCGGCAAGATCCAGCCGGAATTCAGTTTTGAGCTGATTTCCCGTGAAGGTTATTTGGAATACTTGATACGGGCGCCGCGGCCGTATCGCGACTTGGTGGAGGCGGCCATCTACGCCCAATATCCGGACGCCGAAATCGCCGAAGTGCCTGATTATACGGAAAAATATAAAGATTTACGCTGGCCGGATAATGATAATGGTTACGATATCTGGGGCACTTCTTTTAATCTCAGTAAAAAAGATTTTTTTCCGATCAAAACTTGGGAAAATCTGAAAGAGATTGATTCTGATCCCTTAAACAGTATTTTGGAAAATCTAGCGAAAATTAAAGCCGGCGAAGAATTTTGGTGGCAGATAATTGTTACGCCCTTAGAAAACAAATGGCAGAAAAAAGGTGTGGCGTTTGTCAAACACGCGACCGGCCTGACCGGTAGCGACGATTACTCCTCACTAACCGGCAGTATTTTGGGCTTTATCAGTTATATTACCGATGAGATTATTTATACTTTTCTCGCTCGGCCCGAGCCGGTGAAGCCGGGAGAAAAAACCGTCGGTTCCAATCTGACTGCCAAAGAATCCGCCGCGATTGAAAGTATTTTGGATAAAGTGGGTAAACTCGGTTTTCGCGTCACCATGCGCGCGGTTTATATCGCCCGCAAAGAAATTTTTAATAAAAATAAAGTCAAAGAGGGTTTCTTGGGCGCGCTCCATCAATACACCAATCTTTACGCCAATGGTTTGATCCAGAGTAAGTACACCAAAGTTTCAACCTCTCATTTATACTATTTCCCCCAGTATCGCGTGGATCATTATCGCAAGAATAATATTCTGCAGAAATACCGTGTGCGGAGCACCAGAAAGGGCAGCGAGTTTGGTACCGGTTTTATCTTGAATATCGGCGAACTGGCCTCGCTCTGGCATTTTCCGCTGGGGAATACCCGGACCTTGATGATCAAAAAATCCGAAGCGGTCAAAGCCGAAGCGCCGTTTTATTTGCCGGTGGCGCCGGGTGAAGCGTGGACGGCGGTACTCGGCGGTCGGGAAGACAAAAAAGGCGACCAGTCGGTCCAGCCGGAAGAAATTTCTCAGGAAGAAGAAAAAGGCCCGCCGGCTGATTTGCCGGTCGGCTAGTCGCTAATTAGTTAAATTTAGGTAGTTAATATATGAAGAAAATATTAATTGTGGGGTTAATTATCTTAGTTATTATAATTTTAATCGTGGTTCTTTTTCTAAACAATAAAAATAATTTATTGGTTGATGACAATTCAAGAGAGGCGGGATTTTGTTTTGATGGGAATGGCCGACAAATTAATTGTGAAAAATGTATAAAAGGAGGAGGGAAAATATTTGCACATTCTTTTGCTCAAACTTGTGAAATAAAAGCCAAAGATGCTAATAAGAAATGTGTCTATGATGATGAATGTATAAATTATGTTTGCGTCTATTCAAATAAAAGCGCTGAGCAAGGATATTGTGACGATTACAAAGGTGATAATGATGGAAAAGAGCAGTGCCATCATAAGAGAGGAGAAAATATAGGATGTGGTATTCAATTCATCTCATAGTTGATTGTTATATATAGCTAATATGCAAGATCCCAATGAAATAAATTTTTTTGCCAAGACTAACTTTCGCGATAACGAAAGGCGTTTTGGCATTCGCCTGGATGACCGGCGGCGGCACATGTATATTATCGGCAAGACCGGTATGGGCAAAACGACGCTCCTCGAAAACATGATTATTCAGGATATTAAGAATGGCCATGGCCTGGCGTTTATTGACCCGCACGGCGACAGCGCCGAAAAGATTTTGGAGTTTGTGCCGCCCAGCCGGATCAACGATGTTATCTATTTTAATCCGTCCGACATTGACTTTCCGGTAGCTTTCAATATCTTGGAAATCCGCGACCGCAACCAACGGCATGTGGTGGCATCCGGTTTGGTGGCGATTTTCAAAAAATTGTTTGCCGATTCTTGGGGCCCGCGGCTCGAATACCTTTTGCGGAACGCGATTTTGGCGTTGATTGACAACAGCGGCACCACGCTACTCGGTGTGATGCGGATTTTAGTGGACAAGGCTTACCGCAAAAAGATTATTGCCAATGTGGAGGATCCGGTGGTGCGGTCGTTTTGGGTGGATGAATTTTCCCGCTACACCGAAAAATTTGCCCAAGAAGCGATTGCCCCAATCCAAAACAAAGTCGGCCAATTTTTGTCCAATTATTTGATCCGCAATATCGTTGGCCAGGTTAAGTCTTCTTTTGATGTTCGGCAAGCGATGGACGAAGGCAAGATAATTGTCATGAATTTGTCCAAAGGCCGGATCGGCGAAGACACGGCGCAACTGCTCGGTTCAATGATGATTACCCAGATTCAGCTGGCGGCGATGACGCGCGTTAATATCCAGGAAGAAGAACGCCGAGATTTTTTTCTCTATGTTGACGAATTTCAAAATTTTGCGACTGAGAGTTTTGCCGGCATTTTGTCCGAAGCGAGAAAATATCGCTTGTGTTTGATTATTGCCCATCAATATGTCGATCAGCTGAGTCCGGAAGTGAAAGCGGCGGTTTTTGGCAATGTGGGCACGATGATGTCGTTTCGCGTGGGCGCGACCGATGCCTCGACTTTGGCGCCGGATTTTGCCCCGCGGTTTACCGCCGAGGATTTGGTTAACCTGACCAAGCATGAAATTTATTTGAAATTAATGATCAACGGCGTGGCGTCCGAGGCTTTTTCCGCCAATACCCTGCCGCCGCTGTTTGAACCCGAGGAAGACAATGTTTCCGAGAAAGTGATCCGGGTTTCCCGCGAACGGTATGGCCGGCCGCGCGAAGAAGTGGAAGACAAAATCATGCGCTGGAGCATGGGTGATACCGGCGAAGGCCCTGGCAATAGCGATGACGGAGAAGCCGAAGCGCCAGCGGCCAAAAAAGTTGAAATGGGGGAAATTGAGTTTAAAGGCAAAATGGTCAAGGCGGAAATCGCCGATCGCGCCATGCCGGACCGCAATATCCCTTGGATTTGCGACGGTTGCGGTAAAATTACCTACCTATCATTCACGCCGCGGAAGCCGGGTGTTTATTGTAAAAAATGCTTGAGAGATATAACAGCCGGCAAAGTTTTGCCACTCGCTAACCCGGCTAATCAGTCGGCGGCGCCAGCCGTTTCTGTCACGCCAGTAAGCAGCGAGATAAAGCCAACTACCGTTAAAGTTGAAGCTCCAAAAAGCGCGCCCACCGAACCGCGGTCGGGTTTTCGTTCTAACCGCACGCCAGCCGGCGCCGTTCGGCCGAACCAAGAAAAACCTCGACCCACAACTCCGCCAAAGCCGGCGAGTGGCGGGACTTCGATTAATCTACAGGATGTTTTAAACCAGTAATTATTGCTAGAATGACCAATATCCAAGCCCCAATGACCAATAACTCCCTGGTTCGGGTTTTAAACTTTTAACTTTTGAACTTGATTGGGATTTGAAAATTGGACATTGATTGGTCATTGGGATTTGGGCATTCTAATTAGTCTTGTGGTTTTAAATTTTTATGAACAAGAAATTCTACATCACCACTCCGATATATTATGTCAATGACAAGCCCCACATCGGCCACGCTTATACCACAATCGCGGCGGATGTTTTGGCGCGCTACCACCGGTTACGGGGTGAAGAGGTTTTCTTTTTGACCGGCACCGATGAGCATGGCACCAAAGTGGCGCAGGCGGCCGAGAAAGCCGGTTTGTCGCCGCAGGCGTTTGCCGACCAAAAGGCGGCCCAGTTTCAACTCGCTTGGGATAGCCTGAATATCTCTAATAACGATTTTATCCGCACGACCGAAAAACGGCATTATGACAGCGTGCGGATTTTTTTGAATCAGCTTTACGAAGGCAAAACGCCAAAGTTTAATCCGGCGATTTACCGCGGCGAGTACGAAGGGCTATACTGCGTGGGCTGTGAAAGCTATAAAACCGAAAGCGACCTGGTGGACGGCAAATGCCCGGACCATGGCACCGCGCCGCAATTGGTTAAAGAAAAAAATTGGTTTTTTCGCTTGTCCGACTTTGGCGCCGAGATTGAGAAGCGAATCAAAAAAGGCGAAGTGGTGATCGCTCCGGAAGCGAGAAAAAATGAAGTTCTGGGGCTGATTAAACAAGGGTTGAAAGATGTGGCGATGAGTCGCAATCTGGCTTGGGGTGTCAGCCTGCCGTTTGCGGAGAAAGAAGTCGCTTGGGTTTGGTTTGACGCCCTGCCCAATTACCTTTCGGCGCTGGGTTATCCGGACGGCGAGAATTTCAAAAAGTTTTGGCCGGCCGATGTCCAACTGATGGCGAAAGACATTTTGAAGTTTCACACCGTGATTTGGCTGGGTATGCTGATTGCCCTGGATTTGCCGCTCCCCAAAACAGTGTTTGCCCATGGATTTTTTACGATCGACGGCCAGAAAATGTCCAAAACGCTCGGCAATGTGATTGATCCGGTGGAGATGGTGGCGCTTTATGGCGCCGACGCGGCGAAGTTTTTCCTGCTTTCGGAAATCGCTTTCGGCTCCGACGGCGATGTTTCAGTTGCCAAATTTAAAGACCGTTATAACGCCTTTCTCGCTAATGGCCTCGGCAATGTGGTGGCGCGGGTGCTGACGCTGGTGGAGAAATACCATGAAAACATTAAAACATTAAAACATAAAAACGCAGAAAAATTAGTGAAAGAGGTGTGGCAGAATTATGATAAAGCGATGGGGGAATTGCAGTTTGACCGCGCCTTGAGCGAGATTTGGCGTCTGCTCGCTTGGTGCGACAGTTATATTGAAGAGAATAAGCCGTGGGAATTGGCTAAGAGCGATCCGCAGAAGCTCGGCGAAGTTTTGTATGTTTTGGCTGAAATTATCCGCCAAGTCGGTTGGCTTCTTTTGCCGCTTTTGCCGGAAACGGCCGAGAAGATTTTGACGGCGCTCGGTGTATTTACCACGGAAAAAGGCGAGGACTTTAGTAAACTAAAAAAATGGGGTCGGCTGAAAGATTTTTCCAAAGTTAAAAAGCCGGAGACGCTGTTTCCAAGGAAACAATAGGGGAATTTTTAATTTAAAATTTCTAATTTTTAATTAATTTTTAAGGCTTAATTCTTAATTTTTAAACCCAAAGCCTAGGTTAGCCGACAATTTAAAATTAGAAATTAAGAATTCATTAAAAATTTTAAATTAGAAATTAAAAATTATTTTATAATTTATGCTCACTTTCGACCTGGCTTTGCTTATCATCCTCGGCCTGTTCGCGCTTCTCGGCCTGATTTCCGGCTTTATTCAAGCGCTTGGCACACTCCTCGGCGTGCTCCTCGGCGCTTTTGTTGCCGGCCATTATTATCAGCTGGCGGCGGGTTGGGGCAGTTTCCTTTGGGGGGATGGCAACTGGGGCCGATTAATTTCATTTTTCTTGATTCTAATTATCGTCAGCCGCTTGGTCGGCTTGCTGTTTTATTTGGTTAACCGTATTTTTGAAATTATCAGTATTATCCCTTTTCTCAAAACCATCAATCGGCTGGTGGGCCTAGTCTTTGGCCTATTAGAAGGTTTGTGCGTCGTTAGTTTAACGGTTTATTTTCTCTCCCAATATCCGGTCAGCGCTTGGCTGACCGCGCAAATGGCCACTTCGGCCGTGGCGCCCTGGCTCCTTCTCGGCGTAAAAATCCTCTTGCCGCTCTTGCCCGGGGCGTTGAAGCAGGCAGAGCAGTTATTGTAAATAAGTATTCAGGGAACAGTATTCAGTATTCAGGGGTCCGTATTTGGTGTTTGTGGATATAGTCCCCTGAATACCGAATACTGACCCCTGAATACTATTGTTATGCCCGCTTGTAAAAACTGCCAATCCGCCTTCACCATCTACCCCGAGGACCGCGCATTCTACGGCCGGATTGGCGTGCCCGAACCAACCTTTTGTCCGCTTTGCCGCAACCAACGGCGGTTAGCCTGGCGCAATGAAAGGACTTTTTATCAGGGAAAGTCTGATCTGAGCGGTAAAACTATTTTGTCGGTTTATTCGCCGGACAAGAAGTTTCCAGTTTATGAACAGGCGGAGTGGTGGGGCGATGCTTGGGATCCTTTTAGTTATGGCCGGGAAATTGATTGGCAACGGCCAATGATGGAACAAATTCACGATTTATTTTTAGCTATGCCGCGTCCGGCGCTCTTTAACCGTAATTGTGTTAACTCTCATTATGGCAATCTTCAGGAAAGCGATTTAAATTGTTATTATGAAGTGGGTAGCGGCTGGTGCGAAGAAAGCCATTATGGCACCGTTAATATTCATTGTAGTAATATTTTAGATTCGCATTATGCCCATAAATGCGAGCTTTCTTATTATTTGATTAACTGTGAAAACTGTTATAACGGTGTTTACTGCCAGAATTGTCATGACTGCCTAGAAACTTATTTTTGTTATAACTGCCGTGGCTGTAGCAATTGTTTTGGTTGCGTGAATTTGCGTAATGCCAAATATCATTGGTTTAATGAGCCAATTAGCGAAGCAGATTTTAAAAATCGCCTTCAAGAATTAGGCAAATATTCTTTTTATCAGAAAGCCAAAGATGATTTTTTTGATTTTAAAAAGAAAAATATCCAGGCTCATGCCATACAGGTAAAATGTGAAAATTCTACTGGCGATTATTTGACCTATTGCCACGATGTAAAGAATTGTTCCGATTTAAAAGAAGCGACAAATTGCAAGTATTTTTATCGCGGTGAAAAAGTGACTGATTCTTATGATTGCGATAATAGCGGTTGGCCGGCCAGTTGGCTGTATGAAGTGCTGAGCGCTGATACTTCAGCGCATTGCATGTTTAATATTTTTAGCTGGGAAAATTCTTTTATTCAATATTGCTTCCAATGTTTCACCTCGCAAGATTTATTTGCCTGTTCGGGTTTGCGGGGTCAGAAATTTTGCATTTTGAATAAGCAATACAGCGAAGAAGAATACAAAAAACTTTTGCCAAAAGTTATCGCTAAGATGAAAGCTGATGGCGAATATGGTGAGTTTTTCCCGGTTGCCATGTCGCCTTATGCTTACAACGAGACCGTGGCGCAAGAATATTATCCTTTAACTCGCAAAGAAGTGCTGGCAAAAGGCTGGCGGTGGCAGGATAATTTACCTGGCACTTTTGGCAAAGAAACGGTCCAATGGGAAAATATCCCGGACGATATTAAAGACGCGCCAGCCGGTTTAGCCAAAGAAATTTTAGCTTGCCAAAATTGCCAGAAAAATTATAAACTCATACCGCAGGAAATCAGCTTTTACCAAAAACAAAATTTGCCCCTGCCGCGGTTATGTCCGCTTTGCCGGCACTTAGAAAGAATCAAACTGCGCAATCCGCGCCGGCTTTATCACCGGCAGTGCATGAGACCCGGCTGCGCAAACGAGTTTGAAACCACCTATGCGCCAGATCGGCCGGAGAAGGTATATTGCGAGGAGTGCTACCGTAAGGAGATATATTAACGACACAGATTAACACAGATTAGCACAGATCTGTGACTATCTGTGTTAATCTGTGAGTATCTGTGCTTATGCAATGTAAAAACTGCCAATCCATCTTCACCATTTACCCCGAGGACCGCGCGTTTTACGGCCGGATTGGCGTGCCCGAGCCAACGGAATGCCCGCCGTGCCGAGCGCGCCAGCGGGCGGTTTGGCGCAATGAATATATTTTGTATCAGCGGAAATGCGATTTATGCCAACAAAATATCGTCTCGGTTTATTCGCCGGACAAACCTTATAAAGTTTATTGCCACGAATGTTGGTTTAGCGATAAGTGGGACGGACTGGATTTTGGCCGCGATTATGATTTCCAAAGGGGATTTTTTGAGCAATTTGGCGAGCTCCTTTTGGCCGTGCCGCGGCTCGCTATTAATAATACTAATTCCATCAATAGCGAATATACCCACCACACTTCACGGAATAAAAATTGTTATTTGCAATTTTCCGGCTCCACCGATTGCGAAGATTGTTTATATGGCTGGTCGGTTTATAATTCCCGCGATTGCCTGGACGCCGCCTTTTGTTATAAAAGCGAATTATGCTATGAGTGCACTGACATTGAAAATTGTTATAATTGCTCTTATTTAGAATATTCTCGCGACTCGGCCGACTGCCATTTTTGTTATGACTGTGTTGGTTGTCACAATTGTTTTGGTTGTACTAATCTGCGCAATCAAACTAACTATCTTTGGAACCGGCAAGCGACCGAAGCCGAGATTCTGGAGTTTAAAAAACAACTTGCCAGCCGAACGGCAATAGTTAAGCTGCGCCAGAAATACCAGACAGTTAAAGCTGAAGCGATTTTCCCCTATAGCCATAATTTAAAAACCGTTAAAACGACCGGTGATTTTGTCCGTTATACCAAAAATTGCCATGAGGTTTATGATATTTGGGACGCCGAAGATTGCGGGTTTGTTATTAACGGCTCTAACATGAAAGATGCCAATGATTGCACCGGTTATGGCGGCACGCCTTCGCAATTAGCCTATCAGTGCGCTTCTACCGGCCGCGGCTCTTATGGCACCTTTTTTTGTTCGATCGTCTGGGAAAGCAGCCACATTTGGTATAGCGACAGCATTTTTAGTTCCAAGGAAATTTTTGGCTCAGTTGGCTTAAAAAATCAAACCTTTTGCCTATTAAATAAAAAATATGCCGAAGCCGATTATAATCAGTTAAAATCCAAAATTATTACTGCCATGAAAGCGGCGGGCGAGTGGGGTGAGTTTTTCCCTTATGCCTTGGCGCCGTTTGGGTTGAACGAAACTCGCGCTTCGCTGGAAAATTTTGCCTTGACCAAAGAGGAAGTGTTAAAGCAAGGCATCAAATGGCAGGAAGAAATCGGCCGAACTAAGGGAAAAGAAACGATCAAAACTATTCCTGATGAGGTTGCCGGTTTGGACGAAAAAATTTGCCAAGAGATTTTGGCTTGCGCCGAGTGCAGCCGCAATTATAAAATTATTAAACCGGAATTCAGATTTTATCAACAGCAAAATATTCCTTTGCCCGATTGTTGCCCGGATTGCCGAATGTTGCGGCGGCTAAAAACCCATAAGAATAAAACGCTATACCATCGCCAATGCATGAAAGAAGGTTGCGCTAACGAGTTTAAAACCACCTACGCGCCAGATCGGCCGGAGAAGGTTTATTGTGAGGAGTGCTACCGTAAGGAGATATATTAACGGCACAGATTTACACAGATTAACACAGATTAGCACGGATCTGTGAGTATCTGTGTTAATCTGTGCCAATCTGTGTATGTTGTTTGACTCTCACTGCCACATCAATTTCAACGCCTACAAAGACGACGCCGAGGAAGTGATCCGGCGGTCTTTAAGTAAAGGGATTTGGCTGATCAATATCGGTTCGCAGCTTTCCACTTCGGCGCGGAGCATCAAAATCGCGGAAAAATATCCGGAAGGCGTTTATGCTGTGGTTGGTCTGCACCCGATTCATCTGACCGGCGACATCACCGAGTCGGCCACTTTTAACGGCGAAGAATACAAGTTTGTCACCAAGCAAGAAAAGTTTGATTATAACAAATATAAAGAATTGGCTTTGTCGTCAGAGAAAGTGGTGGGCATCGGGGAGGTGGGTCTGGATTATTACTATTTTGGCGAGAATAAACTGCCGGCTGAAGAAATTAAGAAAGTTCAGCGGGAGACCTTGGCCGGGTTTATTAAACTGGCCGGGGAACTGGACTTGCCGTTGGTGTTGCATTGCCGGGGGAATAAGGGCGAGCCGTATGGCGCTTATGACGATTTGTTGGGGATATTAGAATCAAGAATCAAGAATCAAGAATCAAGAATCAGAGGCGTGATTCATTGTTTTGGCGGGAACATGGAACAGGCGAAAAAGTTTGTGGCATTGGGATTTTTCGTCGGTTTTACCGGGATTGTTACTTTTAAAAAGGCGGTTGAACTGCAGGCGATTGTTAAAGAGTTGCCTTTAGACCGGATTTTGGTGGAAACCGACGCGCCGTTTCTCGCGCCTGAGCCGCATCGGGGGACGCGCAACGAGCCGGCTTTTGTGGAGTTCGTGGCCGAGAAAGTCGCCGAGTTAAAAGGTTTGAGCTTGGCAGAAGTGGCGGCGGAGACTTTCAAAAATACCAAGGAGTTGTTTAGACTCGCTTAATTTAGAAAGTTATATAGCGGAGTAACGGGGCATCTGCCCCGTTGTTTTAATTAACTAAATAAATCCTTTAAATTATTTTCGTCCTCGCCTGTGCTTCGGTTTCCTTGGTTCTAGCCCCAGCTTCTCTTCTGACGCAACATCTGTTAACTACCACCAGTCCGGTCGGCTCAGTTCGGTCCGCCAACTGGCGGACACCCCGGACCCCTTGCTGGATTAGTTAGAGTATCTAAGTGGTAGAGGTGTGCTGAAATAAAAAAAGACAGCCGCTGGGAGGACTCGCTAGGGAGTCTGATTGTGGCTGCCATAAAATAAGAAGAGTGGCAAAGCAAACGGCGCCTTGTAACCCAAAGCCTGAGTTATTTCAGGCCCAGATCTCCGTCTGCTTTGCCATTTTTGTGAAGTGTGCGAAGAAGAAGGACGGCGACGCGGTGGTGTGGGTCCACCGCGTCGCCCGGTACGGAGCCGAGAGCCGATCGCTGGGGTTTGAAAAGCGTCGCGAATGATCGAAAAGCGACCGGACTAGCGCCACCGGGGAGATGGCGCTTTTTCTGGCTGAACGCATTGTGCGTCGGCCAATCTCGGCGATGCTCATGCAGGTAATTTTATTATTTCACAAGGCGGTTTTTATAGCAAGGTTGGGTTCGGAAATAAGGCTATTTCCCAAATTTAGTAAAGTTTTGTCAAATAAATTTAAGGCAAAATTATCAAAATTTTTTATTGACCGATATTCTCTAATCATATATAATATTGGTGCTTTTTAGTCGGTCTCTGTGGATAAATATGACTGAGCTTGAACCTAAAAAAAACGACGAAAAACCCTGGTGGCAGCCGTCATTAATTCTTTTTTTCCAGCTCAGCGGTTGGATTGCCGGACCGATTGTTTTAGCGATATTTTTGGGCGATTGGTTAGATCAGAAATACGGGCTCGAACCGTGGGGTTACTTAGGCGCCGTTCTTATTGCCTTTATTATCTCTACCGTCGGCATTGTCCGCGAGGGCGGCAAGGCCATCAAGCAAATGGAGGAGTTTAAACCAGTTGATAAGACAAAAGATAAAAATCATGAGCGCTAATTTGGAAAATTCAGCCGCGGCGGCAGTTTTGAACAGCCAAAACGCCGTTGCTCCGGTTGGCCGGGAAACAGAAACTTCCACCGGCAGTCAGGAAACGACTTTGTTTGCCGAGCCGGTTTTGACGGTCGGTAAATTTACCATTACCAATTCGCTGATTAATTCTTGGGCGGTGGTGCTAATTTTGGCGGTCCTGGCTTTGGTTTTAAGAACCCGCCTGCGGCAAATACCCCGCGGCCTGCAGAACTTTTTTGAATTTATCATCGATGGCGCGCTGGACCTTTGCGATACAGTCACCGGTAGCCGGTCAAAGTCGCAGAAGTTTTTTCCGATTGTTTTTGCCTTATTTTTGTTTATTTTAGTCAATAACTGGCTAGGCATGTTGCCTGGCGTCGGCACGATTGGTTTTCAGGAGATTCATGGCGGGGAGTCGATCTTTATCCCGTTTTTCCGCGGTGGCACGGCTGATCTTAACACCACTCTCGCGCTCGCGCTTTTGGCGGTAGTCGGCTCGCACATTGCCGGCGTGATCATGATTGGCTGGTGGAAATATCTCAATAAGTTTATAAATATCAAAGCTTTCTTGGAAATTCCGGGGAAAATTGTCAAAGATCCGGCGGTGATACTGGTCAATCCGATTAAAGCCTTTGTCGGTATCGTGGAAATCATCGGTGAAATGGCCAAGGTGGCGTCGCTCTCTTTCCGGTTATTCGGCAACATTTTTGCCGGCGAAGTGCTCCTGACCTCGATGGCGGCGTTATTCGCTTTTATCCTGCCGATTCCGTTTATGTTTTTGGAGATTATCGTCGGTTTGATTCAGGCGCTGATTTTTTCCATTTTAACCTTGGTTTATTTGACGATTGCCACCACGGCGGAAGAACATTAAAAAATGGTTATATGGTTTTATGGCTTTATGGTTAAGGGTTGATAAACGCCACCTAACCATAAAACCATAAAACCATAGAACCATAAAGCCATATAACTAAATAATAATTAATTTTCATCGTCAGCCGACTTTAAAAGAAAAAATAAATAGTCTAAACTGGCGTTGATAAGGAGAAATTTATGGATCTGACAATGTTAGCCAAAGCCCTGGCGATTGGCATCGGCTCAATCGCGCCGGCGCTCGCCATCGGCCGGATTGGCGCTAAAGCCATGGAATCAATCGGCCGCAACCCGGAAGCCGCCGGCAAAATCTTGGTGCCGATGCTGCTCGCTTCCGCTTTCGCCGAAGCCGTCGCCATTTACGCCTTGGTCATCGCGTTTGGTATCAAATAATTTTTGACGAACGGAGGATTAACGGCGGTTAAACCCGGGTTAGTCCTTCGAGGTTAAAAATTAAATTAGCCGATAGCAGATAGCCGATAGCCGTTAGGAACGGATCGCTATCCGCTATGCGCTATCGGCTATCCGCTGAATATATGGACGCCCTGATCGAAACCTTCCACCTCGACCTTAAACTGATTATTGCCCAAATCGTTAATTTTCTGATTGTTTTGGGAGTTTTGTGGCAGTTTGCGTTGAAGCCGCTCCAGAAGATCATGAATGAACGGACCGCAAAAATCGATAAAAGCCTGCAAGACGCTAAGGCGATTGAAGAAAAGATGACCGCGACCGACAGCGAACGAGCGGCAATACTTAAAGCCACTAAGACCGAAGCCGCGGCTTTTCTAGAGCAGGCGCGCCAAGAAGCGGAAGTTAATAAACAGGAAACGGCGCAGAAAGCGAAAGTGGAAGTGGAAAAAATCGTTCAGAAAGGCAAAGAACAACTGGCGGCTGACAAAACTAAGCTCTCGGCTGAACTCAAAAGTGAAGTGGCGGATTTGGTAGTAGCGGTAACCAGCAAGGTTTTGGCGTCAGCTCTGACTAAGGAAGTTGATAAAAAGGTGATTGAGGCGGCGTTGAAGGAGATAAAATAACAGCCGATAGCCGATAGCGGATAGCCGATAGGAAAAACCTAACTGCTATGGGCTATCGGCTAAGAGCTACGAGCTGATTTATGAAGAAGATTAGTCCGAAAAAATATGCCCGGTCATTAGCCGAAAGTCTGGCGGGTCTGGACAAAAAACAGGTTAGCCTGAATATCGCTAACTTTGTTAAGGTACTGGCAAAAAACAAGGGCCTGCGCTTGGCGCCGAAGATAATCTTTGAATTTAACCGTTATAGTGACTTACAGAACGGCATTTTGGCGGCGGCAGTGATTTCGGCGAGAAAGCTGACCGGCGCGGAGTTAAAAGAATTGGCCGATAAAATCAAGAAAATTCATAAAGTTAAGGAAGTTGATTTAACCGCGATTGAAGACTCGACGCTGATTGGCGGGCTGGTGGTCAAAATCGGGGACGAGGTTTTGGATGCGAGTTTGAAGACTAGATTAGAGCTTCTGAAACAGCGATTGATAGAGTAAAGCCGTTTTAACGCAGTTTAAAGTTCAAAACCCTAAGTTCAAAGTTCAAATCAAGTCCAAAGATCAAAAGGTGCCAGAGTTTTGGCCTTTGAACTTGATTTGAACTTTGCACTTTGAACTTTGGATTTTTAATTAAGTTTTACTAGCGTCTTAATCTATAAATTATATAATCTAAATATAAAAATAATATGTCAACCTCAACCAAAGATTACATCATCGAAACTCTTAAACAACAGATTGCCGATTTTCAGGCCGGCGCCAAAGTGGAAAAAACCGGCACGGTGGTGGAAATTGGCGATGGTATCGCCCGCATTTCCGGCCTAGCCGACTGTATGTCCGGCGAAATGTTGGAATTTCCCAATAACATTTTTGGTCTGGCATTGAACTTGGAAGAAGACAGTGTCGGCGCCATTGTCCTTGGTGATTATTTGGAAATCAAAGAAGGCGATACAGTCAAAACCACGGGCCGGATTTTGGAAGTGCCGGTCGGTCCGGGCATGGTTGGCCGCGTGGTGGATCCATTGGGCCGGCCGCTCGACGGCAAAGGCGAGATTAAGGCCGCCGCTTTTTATCCGGTGGAAAAAATCGCGCCGCGCGTCATTACCCGCCAAGCCGTTACTCAGCCGGTGCAGACCGGCATTAAGGCGATTGACAGCATGATTCCAATCGGCCGCGGCCAACGAGAACTGATTATCGGCGACCGCCAGACCGGCAAGACCGCGGTGGCGATTGACGCCATTATTAATCAAAAGGGCCAGGACATGGTTTGTATATATGTGGCGATTAGTCAGAAAGAGTCGAAAGTAGCGCGGATTGTCGCCGAATTGGAAAAGCGCGGCGCTCTGGAATACACTATTGTGGTCCTCGCTGGCGCGTCGGATCCGGCGGCGTTGTCGTTTATCGCGCCTTACGCCGGTTGTGCCATGGGTGAATATTTTATGGATCAGGGCAAAGACGCGCTGGTGGTTTATGACGACCTTTCCAAGCACGCGGTGGCTTATCGCCAGATTTCACTTCTTCTCCGCCGGCCGCCGGGTCGTGAGGCTTATCCGGGCGATGTTTTTTATCTCCATTCACGGCTTTTGGAGCGCGCCGCGAAATTGAACAAAAATTACGGCGGCGGCAGTTTGACCGCTTTGCCGATTATTGAAACCCAAGCCGGCGATGTCTCCGCTTATATTCCGACCAATGTCATTTCCATTACCGACGGCCAGATTTATTTGGAAAGCGATTTGTTTTACCAAGGCATCCGGCCGGCCTTGAACACCGGTTTGTCGGTTTCACGCGTCGGTTCAGCTGCCCAGATTAAAGCCATGAAAAAGGTGGCGGGCAAACTAAAACTGGATATGGCGCAATATCGCGAATTGGCCGCTTTTGCCCAGTTTGGCTCGGATTTGGATGAAAGCACAAGAAAGCAGCTAAACCGCGGCCAGCGCATGCAGGAAGTGTTAAAACAGGGCCAATACGAGCCGCTGGCGGTGGAAAATCAGGTGGCGATCATTTACGCCGGCATTAACGGCTATTTGGACGATGTGCCGCTGGAGAAGGTGGCCGAGTTTGAAGCCGGTTTGCACAAGTACTTAGCAACCAGCGGCAAGAAAATCCTGACCGAAATTGTTGCTAAAAAAGAACTAACCGACGAAATCGCCGCCGGTCTCAAGCAAGCCATTGAAGACTACCGCGCCACTTTAGATTATTTAATTAAATAATTTTGTAACCTAACAACTTAACGACCTATCGACCTAACAACCTACCTATGCCCAGCACTCGCGATATCCGGCGACGGATCAAATCAATCCATAATACCAAAAAAATCACCAAGGCGATGGAAATGGTGGCATCTTCCAAAATGCGCCGCGCGGTGAACGGTGTTTTGGCGACCCGGCCGTATTCCACCTTGGCTTGGGAAATGATTTTGGATGTCGCGAAGAAAACCAAGGTTAAATTGCACCCGCTCCTTTTGCCGAGAGAAAAGATCAAGCGCGTGGCCGTGATTTTGGTCACTTCCAATCGCGGTTTGTGCGGGTCATTTAACCAGCAGGCGATAAAATTGGCAGTTGATTATATTAAGAAGTTGAAGTCTAGCGGGGGAGTGGCAGTGGATTGTTTGTCGCTCGGCAGTAAAGGCGCGAGAACGCTCCTTAAACTCGGCTATACCGTGGTCGCTGATTTTCCGAAAGCTGATATTTTAAATGAAGTGGCTGACATTCGATTCCTGTCCAAAATGGTGACAAGCGATTATTTGGCCGAAAAATATGATCGGATAGTGATTGTTTACACTGATTTTATTTCGGTTTTACGGCAAATCCCGCGGGTAAAGCAGTTGTTGCCGTTGGAGTCGGTGGCGGATGAAATGTTGGGGCAGGTGGCAAACCATGAAAACATGAAAACATTAAAACATAAAAACCAGGAGACGGGGACGGAGTATTTGTTTGAGCCGAATGCTAAGACGATATTGAATGAGCTTTTGCCACGACTGATTGAGGTGCAGATTTATCAGGCGATGCTGGAAAGCAACGCGGCTGAGCATAGCGCCCGGATGGCGGCGATGCGGAACGCCAGTGATGCGGCCAGCGACATGATTGACGATCTGACGCTGAGCTATAACCAAACCCGGCAGGCGGCGATTACCACCGAGATTGCGGAGATTGCCAGCGGTAAGGCGGCGCTAGAATAATTAAGAATTAAAAATTAATAATTAAGAATTGCCGGTTGTTTGATCTTTCAAAAGAAAAAACCGCTCTGAGTGGAGCGGCGTGAAGGTGAGAGTAAATGGTGGTTTTCAGGCGGTAAATTGCGCGAGGAAGGGGGAAAATTTTTCTTGGGTTTTCTCAAAGAGCCAGGCAAAACCGGTTCCGACGGCCTTGAACGCGATTTCGCCTAAGAAGAGAATGAATGGGCAACAAGCCGCCAAGGCAGCGAGGAGGAACAAGACTGGCGATAAGCCCAGGATGACGGCTTTTTCCGCTGGTTTGCCGGTTTGGAGGCGAGTGCGCCAAAATTTGGGCACCTCGAGTAACTGGACTTTCATGAAGTAACCCATTAATGTCGTGCTGAGCATTGTAAAATAGCAAACCGCTAGAACCACGAGAAGTGTTTGTTGAAGGTTGAAGCGCATGGTTTCCTCCAGTTGGATGTTTGTCCTTATTTAACACCGTTAGCTTTGAAAAGTCAAATGTTTAAGGCGCAAGAAGTGGCAGTCAAGTCAGCTTGATTCCTAATTCTTGATTTCCGCTCATAGCCCTTCGGGCTTGAGCGGACCCGCTCGCGAAGACGAGCGGGCTTAATTCATTATAATTCTAAACTTTTATGAACCAAGGAAAAATTAAACAGATCATTGGCGCGGTAGTGGATGTCGGTTTTGCGGAAAACTTGCCGGCGATTTACGAAGCGCTGGAAACCAAACTGCCCGGCGGCGCGAAGTTGGTCCTGGAAACCCAGCAACATTTAGGCGGCAATGTAGTCCGCGCGGTCGCCATGGGCCCGACTGATGGGCTGAAGCGCGAGCAAGAAGTTATCGCGACTGGCGCGCCGATTTCCGTGCCGGTGGGCGACGAGACGCTCGGCCGGATGCTGAATGTCCTGGGCGAGCCGCTCGACGATAAAGAGGAGATTAAAAGCACTTTACGGTATCCGATTCATCGGCCGGCGCCGGAGTTTGTGGAGCAAACCACCAAGGTGGAAATTTTGGAAACCGGCATTAAAGTCATTGATTTGATCTGCCCGATTATCAAAGGCGGCAAAGTCGGCATGTTTGGCGGGGCGGGCGTGGGTAAAACCGTGGTCATTACTGAGCTGATTCGCAATATCGCTAAAGAACACGGCGGTTGCTCGGTGTTTGCCGGCGTCGGCGAACGGAGCCGCGAGGGCAATGACCTTTACGGGGAAATGAAAGATTCCGGCGTTTTGGAGAAAACCGCTTTGGTCTTCGGCCAAATGAATGAGCCGCCGGGCAGCCGTTTGCGGGTCGCGCTTTCGGGTCTCGCGATCGCCGAATATTTCCGCGATGAAAAAAATCAGGATGTGCTTCTGTTTATTGATAACATCTTCCGCTTCACTCAAGCCGGCTCGGAAGTTTCGGCCCTGCTCGGCCGGATTCCGTCGGCCGTCGGTTATCAACCGACCCTCGCGACTGAAATGGGCGAACTGCAAGAGCGGATTACTTCCACCTCTAAAGGCTCAATTACTTCCATGCAAGCGGTTTATGTGCCGGCGGACGACTTGACTGACCCGGCGCCGGCGACCACTTTTGGCCATTTAGACTCGACCGTGGTGCTGTCTCGCGCTTTGTCCGAGTTGGCGCTTTATCCGGCGGTTGATCCGCTCGATTCCACTTCTACAATTCTCGACCCGAAAATTATCGGCGAAGAGCATTACGCGGTGGCTCGTGGCGTGCAAAAAGTTTTGCAGCGCTACAAAGATTTGCAGGATATTATCGCCGTTTTGGGCTTGGAAGAGCTTTCTGACGAAGACAAAATGACCGTTGGCCGGGCGCGCCGGATCCAGAAGTTTTTGTCCCAGCCATTTTTCGTCGCCGAAGTTTTCACCGGCACGGCCGGCCGTTATGTTTCGCTCAAAGACACTATCCGCGGCTTTAAAGAGATTTTGGATGGCAAGTATGACGATAAGCCCGAGCAGTCGTTTTACATGAAGGGCGGGATTGAGGAGGTAAAATAACAGCCGATAGCCGATAGCTCTTAGCCGATAGGAAAGACCTAACCGCTATGAGCTATCGGCTAAGAGCTAAGAGTTAATTATGCCAAAGATAAAGTTTATTATTACCACGCCGGAGCGGACGGTTTATGACGCCGAGGTGGACCAGATAAGTATTCCCACCAAAATGGGCGAGATTACGGTTTTGCCGCATCATCTGCCACTAGTGTCGGCGTTGTTGCCGGGGGAATTAAAAATAGTGAGTGACGGGAAAGAAACTTCGATTGCGGTTTCCGGCGGTTTTGTGGAGGTGGGACCGGAAAAAGTGACCATTCTTGCCGACTCGGCTGAGCACGCCGAAGAGATTGACGAAGCCCGGGCCGAAGCCGGTCGTGAAAGGGCCAAAAAACTGCTGGCGGAAAAACGGTTTGACACCGAAGAATTTGTCGGTCTGTCCGCGAAGATTGAAAAAGAATTGGCGCGGCTGAAAGTAGTAAGAAAGAAAAAGTATCGAGATTTACCTCATCAGTAGATTATTTAACTCAAAACTCAAAGCTCAAAAGTCAAAACCACAGCTCAAAGCTAAAAACTTAATCTTCTTGGTACTTGATACTAAAGGTATTAGAAGAGGATAAGTAAATCTCTTGAATAAGAGGTTAAGAACTGTAGTTTTGCCTTTTGACTTGTGGTTTTGCCTGCCCCGCGTATGCTGGGGACTTTTGAGCTTTGAGTTTTGAGCTATACTATCATTATAATTATTTTTTTTAAGTTTATGTCACATCATTGTTCCTCCCTAGTCCTCCATTGCATTGATTTCCGTCTTCAGCCGGCGATTCGTGGTTGGTTGGAAAAAGAGGGTTTAATGGGCGACTGTGACATCGTGGCTGTCGCCGGCGCGGCTAAAGACCTGGATGAAGGCAACGGCGATTATCTTTTGAAACAAATCGATATTTCTTACCGCTTGCATAACATGCGGCAGGTAATACTCATGAACCATACCGATTGCGGCGCTTACGGCGGCCGAATGGAGAACGACGAACAGAAGCACCAGGCGGTGATGGCGCGGGTGGCCGATTTAATTACGGCTAAATACCCCGAGATAGCGGTTAAAAAAGTGTTGGTTAAAGTTGGCGAGGATGGCGGGGTCAGTTTAGCCGAGGTTTAAAGTTTAGGAAAAAGCCAACTAACTAAAAATCGTCCTATGGGCGGTTTTTTGATATACTTAAGCTATATGTTAAAAATCAGTTTGATTAAGTTAAAACCTAACCACTTTAAGCTGTTTAATCGTTGGTGGAACGATCCGGAACTGCGCCGTTGGACTTCAGGAACTAACGAAGCGGTAAAGCCGGAAGCCGTGGTTAGAATTTTAAGCCGCCATTTAACCAATAAAAACGGCTTTGATTTTATTATTACCGCTAAGCGGAAGCCGATTGGCCACATTTTGATTCAACGGAAAAAGACTAAGAAGCATTATGAAGTTTATATTGCCATTGGCGAAAAGCGTTATTGGGGCCGGGGGATCGGCACGGTTGCGATGCAGCAAGCCGTCAATTGGTTTTTTAAGAATTTTCCTCGGGAAAAGAACCTTTATCTGGAAGTTTTGCCCAAAAATATCAGGGCGATTAGGTGTTATCAAAAAGTTGGTTTTAAAAAAATTAGGCTAATTAAACCGCAAAAGTCGCCCAGCACTTGGCTGATGGTTAAGCTGAGAGAATAATATGCTATTGTTTAATTGGTTAATTATTGCGGTTTTGCTGGTTTTACTGGTTTCTTTTGTAATTGGCGGGGTGGTGGCTTTTCGGTCGTTCGCGCCATGGGTGCCGACGCGGCAACGAGATTTGGTTCAGGCTTTGGCGCTCGCCGAACTTCAGCCGGGAGAAGTGTTTTATGATCTCGGTTGTGGCGATGGCCGGGCAGTAGTTTTAGCCGCCAAGAAATATAGGGTCAAGGCCGTGGGTTTAGAAATTTCATTGCCGCTTTACTTAATTTGCGAGTGGCGTCGGCTGTTTAATTTAAACCAAAGTCTGACCTTTAAGCTCAAAAATATTTTTAAAGAAGATTTGTCCGGCGCGGATGTAGTTTATTTCTTTGGCCTGCCTTTAAATTTGCGGACTAACCAGCTGGGGGATAAACTGAAGCAAGAACTAAAACCCGGCAGCCGGGTGGTGTCTTACGCCTTTTCTTTGCCCGGCTGGACCCCAACCAAAGTGATTAGGCTGGCGCCAAGCGCCAAAGCGATTTATCTCTATAAAATATAATCCCGTCCGGCGGATGCCTGGACGGGAAGTTGGTTTGGTATGTGATTTACAGAAAGTTACTCCATTTGTAGATGCCCAGGTCGAGTTTGTACTTAAAGATAAGCACTAAGACGCTGAGTAAGAAGATAAAGACCGGAAGCGAAATGGCCAGTTTAATGACTGCCATTATTTTTTTGCCGGGAGTGTTAAGGTGGCTATGCCAGCCTTCTTTGAGGTTGTAGCCGGCGGTTAGGAATAAAATTAGGCCGACAATAAAGCCGATGGCCCAGTGCAGTTCGTGGCCAACCACGAACTGGTTGAACTGCGGGCTGTGGATGAGAAAGTCCATAAGTTCCTCCTACGGTTCGCGGTTGATTTTTGTAGTGGGGTTATCTTACCTTCTTTCTGGGGAAATGCCAAGAGGGCAGATTGACATTAAAAATTATATAGCGTAAACTATAGCATCAATTGTTTAGTCAATCGTCAATCAAGGGGATCGCCCCGATTCACCTAGGAGGAATCAGCATGTCCGCTTCAATGAAGGCTTGTGTCTTGTGTTGCAGTGATGGTCGGCTCGGTCCATGGTTGTTTGGGTTTTTGACCAAGAACAGTCTTTTGGGCCATTCCGATTTACTGATACTGCCGGGAGGCGGAATCAGTCTGGTTCACGGGAGTTGGTGGCGTCGGTTATTGTGCCGTTGGCTGATTGTGAGCTGGCTGCGGTTGTTGCAGGCGCTCCATAGCTGGGAAACACTTTATGTCTTTCATCATGAAGACTGCGGCGCAGCTGGCGGATCGGCGGCATTTGACTATAACATCGAGGAAGAGCACTGGCATGGCGTAAAAATTAAGTTTCTCGAGAATTTCTTGAGGCGGCGTTTGCCCGGAGTTAGCATTAAAATCAGTTATTTGCCAAAAAATAATTGGTAAAGTAGAGTTTTCTCTCCGAGCTCATTTCAACTGGAGGTCTAAAAAACCTCTTTTTTTATTGGTTTTTCCTTTGTGGATAACTTATCTTGTCTGTTCGGTGTTTGTTCGGTATAATGGAATTACCTGATAGCTATTAGCTGCTAGCAGTTAGCAAACTTATTAATTTAATTAATTAGGCCCAAATCGCTAACTGCTAACCACAAGTCGCTATCAACCATATGGGATTAACCAAAAAACAGCACGAAATCTTGGAGTTTATCCGTGATTTTATTATCGGCCACGGCTATTCGCCCAGCTTTCGCGAGATTGCCGCGGAGTTTAAATTGGCTTCGGTCGCGACTGTTGCCGACCACATTGAGGCCTTAGAAAAGAAAGGCTACCTTAAACGGTCCACCAATGAGTCGCGGTCGATTGAACTGACGCCGGTTGACGAGGGCGAAGTAAATATTGGCGAGATTATCAATCTACCGCTGATGGGTTTGATTGCCGCCGGCGAGCCAATCGAGGCGGTTGCCAATCCGGAGGTGGTGGCGATTCCGGCAAATCTGGTTATCCATCGGGAGAACTCTTATGTTTTGCAAGTTAAAGGCGACAGTATGATGGAAGACGGGATTTTGGACGGCGACTATGTGGTGATTGAACGGAACCCCAGCCCGAATAACGGTGATACGGTGGTGGCGCTTCTGGACAACGCTTACGCCACGCTGAAGAAGTTTTACCGCGAGGCGAACCGCATCCGCCTTCAGCCGGCGAATAAAGCCTACCAGCCGATTTATGTTCAAGACCCGCTGATTCAGGGTGTGGTCATGGCCGTGATTCGCAATTTCAAACGGGCGTAGTTACATGGTATAATAAAAATAGTTAACTAATTTTAACCTCAGTCATTAGACTTCAAAGGTTAATTTGTGTGTATAAAATTATGCCAAGAGAAATTACAATTACCGCTGAATATTTTCGGCAGTATCGGCGGAAATTAGGTTTCGTTAGTCAGGCGGTCGTAAAAGATTTCTTTGGCGCCAAAGATGTTACTCCTACTGTTGATTTTAATTATATAAAGATTTTAAATAAAAGGCTTTACGACATTATCTATAAAATTAATAGCGTAGTTGCGGCTGAAATAAAAATAGATAATCTAGCCGCTTTTAAAGCGGAATATATAGATCGCACTTTTAAAATAATGAAAGCGAGTAATATTTTGCCCAGACTTAATAACCAGGGCCGACGACCGGAGCAAGTTTATTTTTCCTGGATGAGAGGTTATATAATTTCAAACTATTTTCTTAAAGCCCTCGGCATAATATTTAATGTTAATACTTCTAAAATTGATTTAATCGGCGACGATGATTTGAGAAATATAGAGACTTTTAAAAGAACCCCAAAGGCTGATTTAGAAATTAGATTAAAAGGCAAAGAAAAGGTCAGGGTAGAAATGCAGGCAGGTTTTACCGGAATCAATGATATAAAACAACACAAAGTTTTGGAGGCCAAGAGGGTTTTTCATGATTTTAAGGTTCATTCGTTGGCAATTCATTTCGATCTGTATAATGGTCAAGTGGCGTTTATTAGATTGGATGAAATTGATGACGATAGCGTGAACTGGATTACTAGGCAACAAATGGAGGGGCAAACGGTTTTTAATATTGATCAAAACAATTTTGTCTGGAAAATAACCGAAAGCCCAATAAAATTTAAAGATATAAGTTTTAGTTAGCCTTGGATTTTTTTATGAGCAAGAAGTTAAAAATTATTGATTTGTTTTGCGGTGTGGGCGGGTTAAGTTATGGTTTTGCCCATAATAGTAATTTTGAAATTGTTGCGGCTAATGAGATTTTACCGAATATGGCAAAAGCTTATTCACTGAACCATCCGACTGTAAAAGTTTATATCGATGATATTAAGAAGTTTAATGCCAAAAAAATTGAAAATGATTTAGGGATTAAACCTAACGAGATAGATATAATTATTGGTGGGCCGCCTTGTCAGGCGTATTCAACTGTTGGCAAAAGGTTGATAAATGATCCGCGGGGCAAGCTCTTCCAAGAGTATTATCGCGTTTTAAAAGAATTTAATCCAAAGTTTTTTCTTTTTGAAAATGTCAGAGGTCTTTTATCGATGCAAAACGGAGAATTGCTAGAAACAATAATTTTGCTTTTTAAATCACTTGGCTATAAAGTTCAATCCCAAGTTTTAAATGCGGCAGATTACGGCGCGCCGCAGATCAGAGAAAGGATAGTAATTATTGGCTCGAAACTTAAAACTAATTTTGTTTATCCTCAGCCCACTAATTATAATTTAAAAGAATCTAGAAGTTTATTCCAAAAAAATTTAAAACCATATTTAACGCTTGAAGAGGCAATCAGCGATTTGCCATTTATTAAAACCGGCGAAGAGAGTTTTAATTATGCTTCAGCGCCGAAGAATAGTTTTCAAAGATTTATGCGCCAAAATGCGCCTAAAAAAATAATGGATCAGAACGCGCCAAAGAATAACGCGAAGCTGGTAAAAATGATGGAGCTCTTGCCGGATGGCGGGACGCCGGAAGATTTGCCAGAAAATTTGAGGCCGACATCGGGATTCAAAAATACTTATTGCCGGCTTTGGTGGAAAAGGCCAGCGCCGACCATAACCAGAAATTTAAGCACGCCGTCGTCGTCAAGATGCATTCATCCAAAAGCGGCGCGGCCTTTAACCACCCGAGAAGGGGCCAGGATTCAGTGTTTTCCTGATAGTTATCAATTTTATGGCTCTCGGAGCGATAGAAATTTACAAATAGGGAATGCCGTGCCAACGGTTTTATCTAATGTTTTAGCTACGGCGATTTTAGATAATTTTAGAAGAGATAGATTATAAGCTAGATTTTTGGTAAGAAAACAAGTCCCTTAGGGGCTTTTTATATTTAATTATGCCAACCATCAAAAATAATCTCGCCCTAATCAGCGCCGCCCTATATGTGGCGTCACAGTTGATTGCCAATGTTTTATCGACCAAAATCGCGCTCCTGCCTTGGGTCAACCTGGCGATGGACGGTGGCACGGTGATTTATCCGCTGACTTTTACTCTCCGGGATTTTGTCCATAAGACCGCCGGCAAAAAGAGCGCTCGAGTGGTGGTCTGCACGGCGGCGGGTATCAATTTGGCGATGGTTATTTTGTTTTACTTGGTGGGCAAACTGCCGGCCGAGCCGAGTTGGGCTTTTCAGGCGGATTACCAAAATATCTTAACCCCGGTTTTCCGGATAGTGCTCGCGAGCGTGATTTCGCAAGTGATTTCCGAGCTGATTGACACGGAGATTTTCAGCCGGATTTACCACCGGTTCAATGATCTGGCGGGTTCGCTTTTGTCGAATACCGTTGCTCTAGTCGCTGACAGTTTTCTGTTTTGTCTGATTGCCTTTGCCGGTGTTATGCCATTCTCGGTGGTGATGAGTATTATTTTCTCTAATATCTTAGTTAAGTTTGTCCTCAGCGCCGCCTCGGCGCCGGCGATTAAACTGATCCCGCGGACGGTTGATTTTGACGAGATTTAAGAAAAAAAGCGCCCGGAGGCGCTTTCTGCGATGATGAGGTAGGCGAACCGATAGTCGGGGTCGATCAGTCGTTTTTTGATTTCTTGTCTGAGTTGCTGCCGCAGATGGCCGACTTTGTGGTAGTGGTGAACAAAAAGTTGCACCGTTCGGCTTTTCCCTGGGAAATTCAGCTCCCAAAATTTCGAACAGTTGTCGAAGCTGAAAACATTCCAAGTATGCTCTTTGGGTTCGCCGCTGGTTTTATCGCGGTCAACCTCAGGTTGGCGCGCGATAAAATCCCGAAAGATCTGATTGGCGCGGTCAGCGTCTTTGGCGTTTGCCGCCAGTAGTAAGAGGTCGATGTCGCGCGGCGGAATTTTTTGCCCGAGTCGGTCGGTATCGCGGTTTAAAGCCGAGCCTACGGCCATGACGGCAATCGGTAGGTTATGCTTGCGGCTTAAATCCGCTAGCCGACGGCAGATTTCCCGGACATGAGCGGCGTCTTTGTTGGTCAGATTGGCGAGGTAGCCCGGCCAAGTGACTTGATAGGGTAGGCGCGGCAAAGGTTTTACCTTTTGCCAATAACTCGCCAGGAGGTCAAGTATGATTTCCAGTATGTCCAGAAATATTCCGCCAAAGAGCCGCAGGGCAATTAGGCCGCCGATGCCCCAGCCTAGCAATTTTAGAGTCGAAATTTGCAGTTCGTTCATTAGTTCCCCCGTTGTTTGGTTGTGAAATAGCGCAGTAAGGAAAGTTTAGCGTTTTTTAGATAAAAGTCAACACCTCGCAGAATGGTAACTTTAATATTTAAAAACCCAGGGACTGAGCCGTCCCCGGGTTATATCAAATGTGGCTATCTGACAGCATCTAAGATGCTTTGTCTCAGTTCGCCGTCGAGTGGCTTAATTGTTTCCAGAGCGGCGATGATTCTGTCTGCCATTCTGCCAGTTAGTCGTTTTTCTTTTCTAAACCTGACGAAAGCGCTGGCAACGATTCCGATTTGCTTCGTTGCTCTCGCCGTGTTTTTTGCGCTGGTATGGCTTAGAACGCCCTTGATGATTTTCTCGATTAATTCTTCTGTTACCCCAACTTTTCCATATTTTTTGGAGGAAGTTTTGGTTCCACTTAGGGTAATAGAAATAATAATTCCCGAGTAGTTTGCCAGATCGGCGCTGGATGTTGCCATCGTTTCGAAGTAAGTTTTTGTCAGTTCCTCGGTTAGGGAAATCCCTTCCAAATTAGCCGAAAATTCGTGATTGGGTCGGCCATCAACCGAGAATATCAACTCCGCTTGAATGGCAATATTTGCCAGCGTGGCAGGGCAGAGCCCTTTTTGTTTTAAACTGAGAAATGATTCCGCAATGCTTGAGAAACACCCTCTCACAGATTGTCCAGTTAGGGTTCCTCCATTGGCCGCGACGAATTTGAGTTTAAAAAAGAGTCTGTTTTGCCCCTTGTCACTTGGCATGTCGTTCTCCTTTAACGGGTTAAGTTTAGAAATGAACTAGTTTTTTTTACTTTAATCTATGTTTATTAAAAAGTCAAGGTTTTATTGGATTCTTGCCGACTGTCAAAACCTTTAATTTATGCTAAGATATTAGTGCTTATGGAGACCAAAGATATCACTAAAAACCTTAATCCGGAGCAAAAATTGGCGGTTACCCATGACGCCGGGCCGCTTTTGATTGTCGCCGGCGCCGGCACGGGCAAAACCACGGTCATCACCCAGCGGATCGCTTGGTTGGCGCTTTCGGATAAAGCTAAGCCCGAGGAGATTTTGGCCGTCACCTTTACCGATAAAGCCGCGGCAGAAATGGAAGAGCGGGTGGACCGGCTGTTACCTTACGGTTATGTTGATTTGTGGATTGCGACTTTCCATTCGTTTTGCGAGCGGATTCTAAAAACTCACGCCTTGGACATTGGTCTGCCGAGCGATTTTAAAATTATGGATGGAACGGCGCAGTGGCTTTTGGTGCGGCAGAATTTGGCTAAGTTTAACTTGGACTATTACCACCCCTTGGGCAACCCAACTAAGTTTATCCATGCGCTCCTGAAACATTTTTCTCGAGCGAAAGACGAAATGATTTCGGCCGGGGACTATTTGGAGTACGCCGAGAAGTTGAAAATTAATTTGGATGGGATGGAGAGTAGCGGGGGGAGGACATTAAAACACAAGAACATTAAAACAAAAGAACAAAAGAACCCCAGCATGCGCGGGGCAGGCAAAAGAACAAAAGAACAAGACAATAATTCGCCGTCAGAGGATAAGTCAGAGGCGGTGGATGAAATGGAGGTTAAAAGATTAAACGAGGTGGCGGGGGCGTATCAGGTTTATCAGCAATTATTGCTTGATAACAACGCTTTGGATTTTGGCGATTTGATTAATTATACTTTGAAGTTATTCCAAGACCGGCCGCAGATTCTCCGGCGTTATCAGGAACAATTTAAATATATTTTGGTGGACGAGTTTCAGGACACTAATTGGGCGCAGTATCAACTGATTAAGCTGCTCGCGAGCCCCCGAAATAATCTGACCGTGGTGGGTGATGACGACCAGGCGATTTACCGCTTCCGCGGGGCGTCACTTTCTAATATCTTGGAATTCAAAAGCGATTATTCGGCGGCCAAGGAAGTGGTACTGACCGAGAATTACCGTTCGGCGCAAAACATTTTGGACTTGGCTTATAAATTTATCCAAGGCAATAACCCCAATCGGCTGGAGTGCCGGTTGAATGAATCCGCGGCGATATTAGAACAGGCGCAAAAAAAGGGCGTTAATCTCAAAAAATTCAAGAAAATTGATAAACAGCTCAAGGCGGCAAACGAGATCGGCGGCCAAATCGAGCACCGGCATTATGGCACGGTCGGCGAGGAAGTGGCCGGCGTGCTCAACCAGATTTTGGCTTTAAAAAAGGCCGACCCGGAGACCGAGTGGTCGGATTTTGCCATTTTGGTGCGGGCGAACGCTTCGGCCAAGCCATTTAACGCCGCGTTACTCCGCGCCGGTGTGCCGTTTCAGTTTTTGGCCCTGCGCGGGCTTTATGCCAAAGAAGTTATTTTAGATGTACTCGCTTACTTCAAGCTTTTGGACAATTATCACGAAAGTCCGGCCGTCTGGCGGGTGCTGAATTTTCCGATGTTCAAAATCGCGCCGCAAGATCTAGTCCAGTTGTCGCATCAGGCTTACCGCCAGGGTTGGTCACTCTATGAAAGTCTGCAAAAGGCGGCCCTGATGTCCGGCCTGGAGCCGAAAACCCTAGACACAATTAATCAGCTTTTAAGTTTTGTTGTCCGGCACACCCAGCTGGCGCAAGAAAAGTCAGTTGGCGAACTGCTAATAACTTTTTTGACCGAGCTGGGTTATGTCCGTTATTTGAAAGACTTAGACAACGAGAAAGGCCGCGAAGATCTTCTGTATTTGAACCAATTTTATAAAAAAATCAAAGCCTTTGAAGAAGAAATTGATGACCCGAAGCTGAAAGATTTTCTGGAGTTAATGAAATTAGAGTTGGAGTCGGGTGAAGAAGGCGGCCTGCAGGCGGATGTCGAGGCCGGGCCGGATGTTGTGCGGGTGATGACCATTCATGGCGCCAAGGGGCTGGAGTTCAAGTATGTTTTTATTGTCAATCTGGTTCATTTGCGGTTTCCCACTTCGGAACGGGCCGAGAGCATTGAATTGCCCGATGAGCTGGTCAAAGAAGTGGCGCCCTCGGGCGACATTCATCTGGAGGAAGAACGGCGGCTGTTTTATGTGGCCGCCACGCGCGCCAAGCTGGGCTTATTTTTGACTTCCGCCGAAGATTACGGCGGGTCACAGAAAAAAAAGCCGTCACGGTTTTTGGCGGAGTTGGGGTATGGGGGACAAGAGAATAAGAGAACAAGAGAACAAGAGAACAAGGAAACTATTGAGACGGTTAAATATGCTACTAGCGCTGGCGGGGCGGCGGCGAAGTTGCCTTTGCCGGACAAATTCCCGTTTTCGCAGATTTCCAGTTTTGAAAAATGCCCGCTCCAGTATAAATACGCCTATATCCTTAAAATTCCGACTTTTGGCAAACCCAGCTTTAGTTTTGGCTCCACCATTCATGTGACCTTGCAAAAGTTTTTTAACCAGATGTTGGAGGGCGGGGGACAATCTGATTTATTTGGCGCCAAGGCGGGCAACAAGCTGGCTCTGCCGTCATGGGAAGTTTTGCTTGAGCTTTATGAAGCGAGTTGGGTGGATACTTGGTATAAAAATGCGGCCGAGAAAAAGGAATACCGCGACAAGGGCCGGCGAATACTTAAAGAGTATTATCGGCTAATCAGCCAAGATCGGCCGACGCCGATTAAACTGGAAAGCCCGTTTAAAATCGCGGTTGGCCCGTACAAAATCTCCGGCCGGGTGGACCGGATTGACCAAGTGGCTGGCGGGGTGGAAATTATTGACTATAAAACCGGCCAACCGAAAACCGAAGTCAAAGACGACGACCGCGACCAGCTTTTGATTTACCAGTTGGCGGCCGAGCAGGCCTTTGGGCTGCAGCCGCAGAAACTGACTTATTATTACATTGAGGAAAATAAAGCCGTGTCGTTTATCGGTTCGGAGAAAGATAAAGAAAAAATCCAAGAAAAAATTATAAATATCATTGATCGGATTCAAGGGTCGGATTTTACGGCTACGCCCGGCTGGCCCTGCCGCTTTTGCGACTTCCGGGAAATTTGCGAGTTTAGAGAGAATTAAGCTAATTGTGTTAATTGTTTAGGTTTTTTGTGGTTAATTCGCGATGGTCGTACTAATTATCTGGCTGGAAGCGATGCGAATGCTACAAATTACATGCGAATGCTACGAATACTAATGAATTATTAAAATATGGACTCGTTAAGAAGTTTACTGCAAAAAAGAATTAAAGTCGCCGGCATCGCCGTTCAGGTTGACGCCGCGCGGGTGACGGCCGCCTTTGACGAGGTGGCAGTGGAAGTTTTAGGCACGCCAGCCGGCAAAAAGGTCCGCGCGCTGTATCTCAAAGACAAAACTCTGACTGTTGCCTGCCTGTCGCCGGCCATTGCCCAAGAACTCCAGCTCAATCAGCGCCGCGCTATTCAACTCTTGAACGGCCGCTTCGGCGGGGAGGAATTGGTGAAGAAGTTGAGGTTTATTACTTAGCGCGGGTTATAATTAAAATTAATCTATGGCAAATGCATTTGAAAATCGGCCGTTTTTGAGCGACGAGAGTAAAAAACATTTTGGCGAGAAATGGAGCACGGCGGCGAAAGATCATTATGTCGAAAAGCCTCGCGATCGGCGAGTTATGGAATGTCGGCTGGCAGACAGAAAAATGGGCGATTATTCTCGAGAAGGCGATTATACTATCAATGAATTGCACGGGGTTGATTTTTTAAATGAAGTGATACCGGGAATGATTGAAACGAGAAAAGCGGCTGGCATAAAAGGTAAAATGAAAATTTTAGACCTAGGCTGCGGTTTCGGGTTTTTCAATGACCAAATTCGTTCAAAATTCGGCGATCAGGTTGAAGTTTTTGGAACTTCGCTCGTAAAGAAGAGAGCGGAAAGAAGAAAGAAAGCCATCGTTCAGGATATTAAACAAGGTAAAATTAATCTATCAGCGGCGGAAAGCCGAGAAATTTTATCCCAAATAAGTTCTGATTTGCATCCCAATGACGCCAAATGGCGGAGTATTTTGGAAATGTCAGACAAGCCGGAATTTGATTTGGAAATTGATAGCGCTGGCGAGTTGCTTTATTCAGGTAGCGGTTTCTTGCCTCAGGATAGATACTTTGATCAGACGCTCGGCGCCGCCATTGAAAAATTAAATCCCGGCGGTAAATTGTTTGTTGCTAGAACGCAAGGTCAATACTTTGATTTTCTAAAAGAAAAATTTGAAGCTCAATACCCGGTGGTTATTGAAAAAAATGAAACGGCGGCTTTTAAAGATGTGGCTTTTATTGTTACTAAAAAGGCTGATAAATCGGCAGATGAAAAAATATAATTATTTTGTTATATGATCAAACTAAAAATCTTTAAGCAATCTTATGGCTTTTGCGGGCCGGCGTGTTTTAAGATGGTGATGGATTATTATGGCGTGAAACAGTCGGAAATGTATTGGGCCAGACTGACTGCCATGGAGATTAAGAACGGAAAAGTTAACCGAAACGAGGGTTGCCCAGATGATAAATTTGTTGTTGCGGTCGCTAAAATTGGTTTTAAGGGATTTTGTAAAGACAATTCATCGATTGTTGAGGTAAAAAAGTTTATTAAAAAGAAGGTGCCGGTGATTGTTAATTGGTTTTCCCCGGAACAAGGCGCGCATTTTTCTGTGGTTGTCGGCCTGGAAAAAGATAAAATATTTTTAGCCGACCCATATTTAGGAAAAGTGATAAAACTGACAGTCGAATCTTTTGCCGATCGGTGGTTTGACCATATGCCTTATCCTATTAAAAGCTTGAGGCAGTTTAAATGGGTGCGAAGAATCTGCGCAGTCTACCGGTAGTTGTAGCGCGTCCTCTTCGGCGGGCAGGAGTTGGCGGAGAATTTGAGATTTATTATTTAATAATTTTTAAGGTTTAATTCTTAATTTTAAGCCTCCAACCGAGTTCGTGGTAATTTAAAATTAAAAATTATAAATTGGTTAGAAATTTTAAATTAAAAATTGGAAATTATTTATAAATTCGCACCCTTGTTTTAGACCCCAATTTTTGTTAAGATATAACCACCTTAAACACTCCTTATGACCTTAAAGAAATACCTGTTTTTTATGGCGATTATCGCGGTTTTTTGCTGGGCCGCGTGGGTGGTGGTGCTGTTTAGCATTAATCCAGAAGTGGCTGGTTTTCTTGGCTTATTTTTTTTCTACTTAACCCTATTTTTTGCTTTAACAACTTCGTTTGCCGTTCTGGGGCTGGCTTTGCGGCGCCTTTTGGTGCGCCAGGATTTAGCGGTCCGCCAAGTGGCGGTGGCGCTCCGCCAGGGACTATTATTTTCACTTTTACTTGTCGGCTCGTTGATACTAGTTAGTTTAAGCCTTTTAACCTGGTGGCTGGGATTAATCTTGGTCGCCTTTTTGTCACTCTTAGAATTTTTATTTTTGTCATTCAGTAAAGACAACCAGCAAGCGGAATAGTTAATTATTCGTAGTATTCGCATGTAATTTGTAGCATTCGCATCGCTTTTCAGCCGGTCGTTTAATTATGACCATCGTGGATTATCAACGAAGGAGCTTAAACAGTTAGAATGATTATTATTTTATGTTTTTAGTTGATCGCTTACTCGGCTATTTTTCCAAAGATTTGGGTATTGACCTCGGTACGGCCAATACCTTGGTTTATGTTATGGGTAAGGGGATCGTGATTAACGAGCCGTCGGTGGTGGCGGTCAATACCCGCACCGACCAGATTATCGCGGTTGGCGCGGAAGCCCAGCGGATGATCGGCAAAGCGCCGCCACATTTATTGGTGACGCGGCCGCTCGTTAACGGCGTGATTTCCGACTTTGAAGTGGCGGAGAAAATGTTGAAATATTTTATTAATAAAGTGCACGGTGAGGGCTTTTCATTTTTTCCGCGGCCGCGGGTCGTTGTCGGCGTGCCGCTGGAAGTGACGGAAGTGGAACGGAAAGCAGCCGAAGACGCGGTGCTGTCCGCCGGCGCGCGCGAGGTTTTCTTGGTGGAAGAAGCCATGGCGGCGGCGATTGGCGCGCGGATGCCGGTGCAGGAGGCGGTGGGTAATTTAGTCGTTGATATCGGCGGCGGCACCAGCGAGATTGCCGTGATTTCTCTTGGTGGCATTGTTACTGCTAAAGTGATTACCATTGCCGGCGACGAGATGAACCGTAATATCGTCCAGTACGCCCGGGAAAATTTTAACCTGCTTTTGGGCGAGCCGGTGGCTGAAGAAATCAAAAAGAAAATCGGCTCGGCCGGGCCGCTCAAAGACCCGCTGGAGTTGGAAATGCGCGGCCGCGATTTGATTTCCGGCTTGCCGAAAGAAATTATGGTGACCGACGGTCAAATCCGCGAGGCGCTGGCGAAGTCAGTTAAAACCATCATTGAGAATATCAAAGCGACCTTAGAAATTACGCCGCCGGATTTGGTGGCCGATATTTATGAGCGCGGCATGGTCTTAACCGGCGGGGGAGCGCTCCTGAAAAATCTGGATAAAGTGATTTCCAAAATCACCCAGATCCCGGTGCGCGTCGCCGATGATCCGCTGACTTGCGTGGCGCGCGGCACCGGCCTGATTTTGGAAGATTTGGATAATCTCAAAGATCTATTAATTCCCTCCACTAATGATGTCTAGAAATAGTTATTTGGGGCTTTTTTATTTCTTTCTATGCCTGACTTAACGCTTCCGTTTATAATCTCGCAAGTCGCGATGGCTATCGCCATGGGCTTTGACTTTCTAAGTTTGCAATATAAAAAGCGAGAATATACTTTTTTATGCTTGATTGTTTCAGCCAGCTTAATCAGCGCCCATTATTTTTTATTAAATAAAACAGCGGCCGGTGTTATTGTTTTTATTTCCGTTTTGAGATTTATCACCTGCTATTTCACCACCAATAAAAAATACTTGTTTGTCTTTATCGCGCTAAACACGATTTCATTATTTTTCACCTATAAGGCCCTGTCCGATTTGATAATTTATATTGGATTAATCATTTTTATCACTGGAAACTTTCAAGCAGACAACAGGTTGATGAGAAAATTAATGATGGGTGGTACATCAATAATTGTTTTGTATAACGCGATTATTTTCTCGCCGATGGGAGTCATCGCCGAAGGATCGTTTTTAATAAGCGGATTTATTGGCTATTACAGGCATTATGTAAAAAATTATGATGCCAAAATATTAGATTAACTTTAGTTTTATGTACCAAGTTGGTTATAAGCGGGGAACTAAATGGTGGCTGATTGGCGCGGTGGTTTGTCTCGCGCTGGTTTTTTTATATTGGCGGTGGGGCAATAATTTTTTGACCAACTGGTTCATTCAGCTAGCCGGACCCGCCCAAGGCGCTTTAACCGAAGCCGGCACGGCCGCCGGCGGCTTTAAAACTAAAGCCGTCTTGACCGAGGAAAACCAAGTTTTAAAGGCCAAACTTGAACAATTAGCGCTGGATGTCTCGCAACTCAAGGTTTTGGAGGTAGAAAACCAATTGCTTCGCCAGCAACTGAATTTTGTGGAAGGCAAGGGTTATCATTTTGTGACCGCTCGCATTACTTCGCGCGTCGCCGAAAACAGCCTTTCTGGTTTGATTATCAATCGCGGTCGGGCCGATGGCATTCAGGTTGGCTACCCGGTAATCGCCGGCGAAGGCGTTTTGGTGGGGACGATTATTGAAGTGCAAGAAAATTTTTCCACTTTGCTCCTTTTAACCGACAGCCAAAGCCGCGTGGCGGCGACAGTGCAAAACCAACAGCAAACTGTCGGCATTATGGAAGGCGAGCATGGCATTAGCGTTAAACTGACGATGATTCCCCAAGACGAGAAGATCGATCCCGGACAAACGATTATTACTTCCGGCCTGCAATCAAATATTCCCCGCGGTTTATTTTTAGGGCTGGTTGACAAGGTGGAAGCAAATGCCAGCGAACTTTTTGCCAAGGCTTACATTTATCCCTTGGTGGATTATCAGCGGCTGAGTCTGGTCACAGTCTTAATTCCTTAGTCCGCCAGTTAGCAGATTAAAACCAAAAATATGGACGCGGCTAAAATAATTAAAAATGGCGGTATTCTGGTTTGGCTTTTATTTTTAATTTTTTTTCAGTTAAGCTTTATCGGCGCGCTGGCGAGGCCCTGGAGCCAGCTTAATCTGATTTTAGTTTTTATTTTTTTTGTGGTCTTGCTGGTGAATTATCAGTTGGGCCTTTACCTAGCGGCGGTCGCTGGTTTGATTTTGGAAGTCTATTCGCCGTTATTTTTCGGCGGCATTATTTTCCCGCTGCTGGGCGCCGTTTTACTGATTAACTTTTTATTTAAGTTATTTTTTACCAATCGGTCGCTTTATTCTTTGCTCTCACTCAGTCTTTTGGGCCTCGGAGTATATTCACTTTTTAATTTTATTTACCTTAATTTGGCTTTTTGGCTGGGTTGGCAGCCGTTCATGATTGAATTAACAGGTGATTATTTCGCCAATCTTGGCTGGCAGGCTTTTTTCCTCGCCTTAATTTTAACTTTGGTGTTTATTCCGCTGAGGCTATTTAGCCGGCGGTTTAAGTCGGTGTACTTAGTTGAAGGTAGGCGCTAATAACTGTAACGGGTTTTATGAATTTATGAAGAAAATTTGTTGGCAAATGTAAAGTTTAAAAATCAAAAATAAAAATGACAGTGTAAAATGTAAAATTGCCAGCTTCTCGGCGGTTTAATGAATTAACTAGCTTACTAGACATTTTTAATTTTAAATTGTCATTTTCCATTTTGATTTTTACACTTTTAATTATTCCTATGCCTGCTTGTAAAAACTGCCAAACCGCGTTTACTATTTCCCCCGAGGACCGTGCGTTCTACGGCCGGATTGGCGTGCCTCTGCCGACGCTCTGCGTCAACTGCCGGCGCCAGCATTTGGCGTCGTTTTGGCCGTTCGGCAATTTTTACCAGAGAAAATGCGATCAGACCGGCGAAAGTATTATTTCGACATTTTCACCCCAGGCGCCGTTCCCGGTTTATAAAAGAGAAAATTGGTTGAAAGACAATTGGCAGGTGCCGGAGGCGAAAGTAAATTTGGATCAGCCGTTTCTCGAACAATTAACCGCCCTGCAAAAAAAGACGCCGCATTATCATCAGTTGACTGACGGTACTAATGTTAATTGTGAATACTGCGACGATGCTTACACCAGCAAGAATTGTTATCTCACCCGTTCTTTTGCCGAAAGTGAAGATTTGTATTTTGGTTATCGCATGGTCGGTTGTAAAGATTGTTTTGACTCGGTCTACTCTTATAACCTGGAAAAATGCTACAGCTGCACTCGCTGTTGGCAGTGTTACAATACCCATTATTCACTGGAAAGCCGCGACTGCCTGGATAGTTATTTTCTCTATGATTGCCGTGGCTGCAAGAATTGTCTGATGTGCTGGAACCTCCGCAACGCCGAATACTGCATCAAAAATCAGCAATACAGCGCGGCGGAGTATGAGCGGAAAATCGCCGAAATCAATTTCGGCTCTTGGTTCACAATTCAGGACTTAAAAGCTGAATTTAAAAAAGTTTTAGTTGCCGAGGCGATCCACCGCGATAACTTTAATGTTAAAACCGTTAACTGCTCGGGTAACTATCTGACTGAGAGCAAAAATTGCCGCGACTGTTTTTTTATGGAAGAGGGCGAAGATTGCTTTAATCTGATGCGGGCGCTAGGCAATAAAGATATTTATGACTCGGTTGGACCTTACCGCGGTCAGCTCAGTTGCGGCTCTGCCCAGTCGCTTGATTGCTATAATTTTAAATTTTGTGTTTACGCTATCCGTTGCCGCGACAGCGAATACCTGGATCAATGCGAAGATTGCCATGATTGTTTCGGTTGTGTTGGTCTTCGCAAAAAGAGTTTTTGTATTCTGAATAAACAATATCCCGAAGCCGAATATCGCCGGCTGGTTAAACTAATCAAAGAAAAAATGACCGCGCGCGGCGAATATGGCGAGTATCTGCCGGTGTCGATGATGTATAACGGTTATAATGACACGCTCGCTTATCTTTATTTCCCGGAAAACCGCGAGCAGGTCGCGGCGCGCGGCGCCGGTTGGCAGGAGGAGATTATCACCGAGCCCAAAATTGATTTAACGGTCGAGGAATTGCCGGACAGTATTCAGGGGACGAAAACCGAAGCGGTGGTTAATAAAACCATTAAATGCGGCAAAACCGGCAAGATTTTTCGCTATATCCCGCAGGAAATCAAGTTTTATCAAGCGAATAACATTCCTTTGCCGCGCTATTATTATAATTACCGCGTGACCGAAAACTTCCGCCAGATGGCCGGCTTATTCGGCCGCGAGGCCGCTTGCGGGCTTTGTGGGCAGAAAATTACTTCATATTATCCGGCGGAGTGGGGGTATCGGAAGATTTATTGCGAGGAGTGCTACCGTAAGGAGATATACTAAGGGATCAGGGAACGGTATTCAGTATTCAGGGGTTCGTATCCGCCGTTCATGGATATAGTTCCCTGAATACTGAATACTGTTCCCTGAATACTTAATTATGCCAATCTGTAAAAGTTGCCAAACCGAGTTTATTATCACCGACAGCGATCGGCAGTTTTATAATAAAATTAGTGTGCCCGAGCCGTCGTGGTGTCCGGCTTGCCGCATGCAACGGAAACTGGCTTTTAGAAATCCACAAGTTTTATATCAACGAAATTGCGATTTTTGCCAAAAGCCAATAATCTCGGTTTATCATCCGGAAAACAAATTTCCGGTTTATTGCCGCGACTGTTGGTGGGGCGACCAGTGGGATTCGCAGGCTTATGGCCGCGAGTGGGACAAAAATCGGCCGTTCTTCGAACAATGGCAAGAATTATTTTTAGCTGTGCCTAAAGCCGCGCTTTTATCCCAAAATAACATCAACTCCGATTATACTGCCCATTCCGGCAATGATAAAAATTGCTATTCTTGCAGCGTGATTTTTTTTGCCGAAGATTGTTTTTATTCTCATTGGGTGTTTAACAGTAAAGATATTGTGGACAGCTACATGATGTATAAAAACTGCGAACTCTGTTACCAATGTTTTTGGTGTTTCCAATGTTTTAATTGCCTGCACGCCATTAACTGCCAAAACTCTTACAATTTAAAGTTTTGTTACAATTGCCACGGTTGCCAAGATTGTTTTATGAGTTTTAACCTGCGCAACCAGAAATATGTTTTCCGCGGCCAGCAACTAACCGAAACAGAGTATCAAAAGAAGATTCAAGAGATTGATTTTTCCAGCTTTCAACAGTTTTCCGTTTTAGAAAAAGAGTTTGAAAAAACTAAAAGCCAAATTATCCATAAATTCGCCGAAATTAACAAAGTTGTTAACTCTACCGGCGATTATTTGCTTAACGCTAAAAACTGCCAAAGTTGTTTTCTTGTGATCGACGGCGAAGATTTGGTTAATTGCTGGGGCTGCGAGGGTGTGAAAGATTGCCGTGATTCTTATGGTTTTGGTCAGCCAGTGGGCAGCGAACTGCTCTATGAAATTCAAGGCATCGGCCAGGGTTATAATACCTATTTTTCTTACATGACTTATACGGTCAATGATTGCCAATATCTGTCGCATAGCCATAATGTGAAAGATTGTTTTGGCTGTTCCGGCTTAAAGGGCCAGCGTTTCTGTATTTTAAATAAACAATATACTGAAAGCGAATATCGGAAATTAAAACAGCAGATTATCGCCCAGATGAAGCAAGATGGGGAATACGGCGAGTTTTTCCCGCCCCAATTTTCACCTTTTGGCTATAATGAAACCGAAGCGCAGAATTTTTTTCCTTTGACTAAAGACGAGGCACTAAGGCAAGGTTATAATTGGCGCGATGATATTTTTATTACCAAAGGCAAAGAAATCATCAAAGAATTGCCGGATAAAATTGGGGAAGCGCCGGATTCAATCGTCAATGAAATTTTGGCTTGCCATGCCTGCCAACGCAATTACAAAATTATCACGCAAGAGTTAAAATTTTATCGAGCGCAAAAGTTGCCTTTGCCGCGCCTATGTCCGGGTTGCCGCCATCTTAAACAGTTATCCTGGCATAATAATCCCCGCCGGCTTTATCATCGCCAATGCATGAGGCCCGGCTGCGCTAATGAATTTGAAACCACCTACGCGCCGGACCGGCCGGAAAAGGTTTATTGCGAAGAGTGCTACAGAAAAGAAATATATTAGCCCCTACGAATAACGAATTAGCGCGAATGTACGAATCCAGCCACCACGGCGATTCGTAATTCGTACATTCGCGCTAATTCGTAATTCGTAGGGAATGAATAACTTTTTAATATGAAAGTGTCTATAAATATCGTCACCTACAACGCCATCAAATACCTCGACGACTGTCTGCGGTCGGTTTTTAACCAAACTTACCGCGATTTTAAAATTTTGGTGGTGGATAATGGCTCGCAGGACGGCACGGTGGAGCATTTGCGGCGGGATTATCCGGAAGTGACGGTTTTACAGAATTTTAAAAATCTAGGTTTTTGTCAGGGCAATAATCAGGCGATCAAGTTTTGGGAGAGCGAGTTCGTTTTGCTTCTGAACCAAGATGTGATTTTGGCGCCGGACTGGTTGGAGAAAATTATCGCGGTCGCTGACGCCCGGCCGAAGTTGAGTAGCCTTAGCGGCAAGGTTTTAAAAATTAATTCGTCAGAGGCGGCGGCGCCGGGTATTCGCCCGGAAATTATTGATACTACCGGAATCTTCGCTCGCCAGTCGCGCCGGTTTTATGACCGGGGAGCGGGTGAGGAAGATAAGGGCCAATATCAGCAAACCGAAGAAGTTTTTGGCTTATCGGGTAATCTGGTGCTCCTTCGTCGGGCGGCCCTGGAAGCGGTGAAAATCAAAAATCGCCGCCGTGGAGAAAATTTAAAATTTACGGCTGAGGCTGATTATTATGAATATCTGGATGAAGATTTTTTTATGTATAAAGATGATGTCGATCTCGCTTGGCGGTTGCAGTCAAACGGCTGGTCGGCCTTGTATTTGCCCACTGCCGAAGCCTATCACTACCGCACCGGCTTTGGCCATGCCGCGGGCGGCAATCTGATTACCTGGCGCGACCGCCGCCGCAAGTCGCGGTTTGTTAACCGGCTGTCTTTCCGCAATCATTGGCTCCTGCTCGCCAAAAACGAGTATTTGGGCAATTTCTTCCGGGCCTTACCCTGGATACTTGGCTATGAGTTGAAAAAAATCGCCTATGTGCTAATATGCGAGGTCGGCACTACCCGGTCGGTGGGTCAGTTTTTCGCCTTAATTCCCAATGTTTGGCATAAACGGCGGCAGTTAAAACGGTTAAGAAAGGTTGACGCCAAGGTTATGAGGCAATGGTTTAAGTAAGTATTCAGGGGGCAGTATACAGTATTCAGGGGTCGTTTTTCCCTGTTCCCCGAATACTGTTCCCTGAATACTAATTCTATGTCGCTTTCCATCGTCATTCTCGTCTACAAATCAAAAGGCCTCCTGCGGCAATGCCTCAAGGGCTTGCGGCTTTTGCGTTTGGCAATTCCCTACGAAGTGATTGTCGTCGATAACGGCTCGGGTGACGGTTGCGGCGAGATGGTAAGAACCGAGTTCCCGGAAGTCAAATATATCGCCACGGAAAAAAATCTGGGTTACAGCGGCGGCAACAACCTTGGCCTCCAACAGGCGACTGGTCGCTATGTGATGATTATTAATCCGGATATTTTGATTTTAACCAATGAATTAGAAAAGATGGTCAGATATCTGGACGAACATCCGGCCGTCGGTATCCTCGGTTCGAAGTTGATTAATCCCGATGGCACCCTGCAATACTCCTGTTATTGTTTTCCCAGTTTTCTGATGCCGTTTTACCGCCGGACAATTCTCGGTCGTTTACCCGGCCTGCGACAGAAAGTGGAAAGATATTTAATGATGAATTGGGACCATAAAGAGAGTCGCGAGGTGGATTGGTTGCTGGGCGGCTGCCAGATGATCCGCCGATCGGCCCTTGATAAAGTCGGGCTTTTGGACGAAAGGTTTTTTATGTATTTTGACGATGTTGATTATTGCCGGCGGTTTTGGGAAGCCGGTTTTTCAGTAGTTTACTTCGCCGAGGCGGAAGTGGTGCATTACCATCAGCGGACTTCGGCGGAAAGTTGGTGGCTGTTTGGCTTATTTCATAAAACCAGCCGCGAACATATCAAAAGCTGGCTGAAATATTTTGCCAAATACGCCGGCGCGCGGCGCCCCAGGGAATAATTTTTTTAATTTTAAAGCCATGACTAAAAGATTAGTTATTATATTGATCGCCGCCATATTTTTTATGGGGTTTTGCGGTCTGGCAATCGCCGGCGCGGTCGGCGGCTACCGTTTAGCGAACCAAGCGCTCGGCGCGGAAGAACAACTAAGGCTGATTAGCCGCGATTTAGAGGAAAACGATTTTGTCGCCGCTGGCGAAAAATTGGCGGTTTTAGAAACCAAAATTGCCGCCGCCCGAAACGATTTTTCGGGGTTTCGTTTTTCGGCCTACCTCCCTTATGCCCGAGAAAACTATCAAGCAATCAACCAGTTGTTCAGAGCGAGTGATTTTATTCTGCCCGCCGTTCAACAATCATTGGATATCGCCGCGGCTCTGGACGCGGCTTTGCCGCCGGGCGTCACTTACGCCAAGTTAACTTTAGCCGACAAAGCCAGTCTCTTGAAAGTTTTTCAGAGGATGGCGCCGGTCGCTCAAGGTGTGCGGGCTGACTGGCAGCTTGGAAGCGCGGAATTAAAAAAGATGCCCAGACAACATTTGCTCGCACCGCTCGGCAAGTTGGTTGCCGGGGTTAACTTCTATTTGTCGCTCCTAGATGATGCGACCGAAGTAATTAATTCCACCATTCAAGTCTTGCCGCGACTCGCCGGTTTAGGGCAAGAGCGGACTTACCTGGTGATTATGCAAAACAACGACGAACTGCGCCCCAGCGGCGGGTTTATTGGTGTTTACGGTATTCTTAAAGTTAAAGACGGAGAGATTAAAGACTGGCAAACGGCGGATTCATACGCTCTTGATCGGCCGGCGGAGAAATATCTGGATATCGCGTCGCCCGCGCCGCTCCGCGATTATTTGATTAAGAGTTGGTGGTTCCGTGACGCTAATTGGTCGCCGGATTTTCCCACCACAGCCGAGAAGCTGATTTGGTTTTATGGTCAGGAACGAGGTAAAGAAAAGCTGGATGGCGTGATTGCCTTTGACCAGGATTTCGTCGCCAATTTGTTAGCGTTAACCGGTCCGCTCAGTTATCAAGAAAAAGTTTTTACCGCGGCTGATTTTGGCGATTTGCTCCAGCAAGAGGTGGAACAAGATTATATTGAGCGGGGACTGCCTAAAACTGACCGCAAAGATGTGGTTTATGAGCTTAGCCAGCAACTGCTCGCCAAAATTTTTGCCTTGCCGGCGGCTGACTGGCTCCGCGCTTGCCGCGAGATAAACTCCGGCCTGCGAGAAAAGCATTTGCTGTTTTACGACCGACAGGCGGATCTACAAAGTATTTATCTCGCCAATAATTGGGCCGGAGAATTAAAGTCGCCCGAGAACTCTGACTGTCTGGCGGTAATCGACGCGAACTTAGGCGCTTTGAAAACCGACCGGGTGATGGATAAAAAAATTGACTACAGTTTGGCGCTAGACGAACAAGACCGTCTCATCGCCACAGTGACGCTGACTTATGCCAACAACGGGCAGTATGATTACCGCACCAGCCGTTGGCGGGGCTACACGCGAGTTTACGCGCCGCTGGGCAGTCAGCTAGTTTCTACAGTGGGCGCGCTCACGAGCGACCGCGGTGACAATCCGGGTAAGCCGGGCGCGGTTGATACCAGCGAAGAATTAGGCAAAACCGTCTTTGGCGCCTTTTGGTATATTAATCCCGGGCAGACAAAAACTTTGGTTTTTAGCTATCAGTTACCGGCCGGATTAAAAGGTCAATTTCAGTCCGCGGCGCCTTACAATCTTTATCTGCAAAAGCAAGCCGGCACGGTTGGACATGAAGCATCAATTAGAGTAAAATTAGGTGACGCGGAAAAGACGATTACTACGGATTTGCGAGTTGACCGACAGCTAACAATTACCAAGAATTAGCTATTTATGTTCAAATTTATCAAGAAAATCGCGATTGATCTCGGCACCACCAATGTTTTGGTGCATGTGCCGAAACGGGGGATTATTATCAATGAACCCTCGGTAGTCGCGACTTCGCGCTTAGACAAGAAAATTCTGGCGGTGGGTAAAGAGGCGAAAGAAATGATCGGCCGGACGCCGGATACGATTATCGCCCGACGGCCGCTTAAAGACGGCGTGATCGCCGACTACAAAACCACCGAAGCCATGCTTCGTTATTTTATTAATAAAGCCCTTGGCGGCGTGCACCTTTTTCGGCCGGAAGTGATGGTGGCGGTGCCGGCCGGCATTACTTCGACCGAGAAACGGGCGGTCATTGACGCGACAATTGCCGCGGGCGCCCGCGCCGCTTATATTATCAAAGAGCCGATTGTGGCGGCGATTGGCGCCAATATCCCGATCGGTTCGGCTTCCGGCCACATGATTATTGATATTGGCGGCGGCACCTCGGAGATGGCGATTATCTCGCTCGGCGGCATTGTTGCTTCCACTTCGGTCCGCATCGGCGGCAACAAGTTTGACGCCGCGATCAGTAACCATGTCCGCAAAAAATACGGCCTGGCGATCGGCGAACGGACGGCCGAAGATATTAAGATTGAAATCGGCTCGGCCCTATATCTGGAAGAGCGGATGCAAATGGAAATCCGCGGCCGCGATATGGTCTCGGGTCTGCCCAAGACGATTACCGTCACCTCGGACGATGTGACCGACGCCATTCAAAACGAGCTGGAAGGGATTATTGTGGCGGTCAAAGATGTCCTGCATAAAACTCCGCCGGAGCTGGCGGCCGATGTGATTGATAAAGGCATTATTCTCAGCGGCGGCTCGGCTTTACTCCGCAACATCGACCAACTCATCTCCCGCGCCACCGGCGTGGCGGCGTATGTCGCCGACGAACCGCTACTCTGCGTTGCCAAGGGGACGGGAATCGCGCTCGAGAACCTGGAGAGCTACAAACGGAGTATTCTAGCGACAAAATAGATCTAGGATTTAATAATGTTGGTAATTCGTGTTTGAACTAATATCCAAGTCATCACATAACATGGAACACATAACAAGAGACCTATAACTACCCTTGTTCCATGTTATGTGTTATGTGATTTTAACCAAGTTATACCGTAAGATGCAAATCTACAGGTATTCTTAAATCTTAATTCTTCCTATGACCCTCGGCATTGACGCTTCGCGCGCCAACCGCGCTCAAAAAACCGGCGTGGAATGGTACGCTTGGCACCTCATTCAAGAACTGAAAAACATCATTCCTCCGGACCAGGAGGTGGTTTTGTATTCCAGCGAGCCGCTAACCGGCGAATTGGCGGAGTTGCCGGCGAACTGGCGGAGTCGGGTTTTAGCCTGGCCGCCCAAGTTTCTCTGGACGCATTTTCGTCTGAGTTGGGAGATGATTTGGCGCGCGCCGGACGCGCTATTTGTGCCGGCGCATGTGGCGCCGATTATCAGTCCGCGGCGCCTCGCCGTCACTATCCACGATGTGGCTTTCCGCGCTACGCCCGAGGCTTATTCGCCCCAGGGCAAGCTGTACCTGAACTTTTTTAACTGGCTGGATAGCCGCCGCGCGCGGCAGATTTTTACGGTTTCCCTTTATTCGCGGGGTGATATTCTGAAGTTTTATCCGGCGGCCAAAGGCAAAGTCGCCGTGGTGCCGCTCGCTTATGACTCGGCGCGTTACCGCCCGATTACCGACCGAGCGAAAATCGAGGCCGTGCTTGCCAAATATGGCATTAAAGAGCCATTTATTCTCAGTATCAGCCGACTGGAGTTAAAGAAAAACACGCCCGGCATGATTCGCGCTTTTAATCTATTGCAACCGCTAGACTACCAACTGGTGCTGGCGGGTAAGCCCGGCCGTTGGTACAACCAAGTTGCCGTTGAGCTGGAGCAGTCGCCGGCGTGCGATAAAATCATTTTGCCCGGCTGGGTAGCGGATGAAAATTTGCCTTATCTACTCGCGGCCGCCAAAATGTTTCTCCTGCCGTCGTTTTATGAAGGTTTTGGCATTCCGATTCTGGAAGCCATGGCTTGTGGCTGTCCGGTAATCACTTCTAGCGTCACCGCTTGTCCGGAAGTGGCCGGCGGCGCGGCGGCGTTAGTTGACCCGGCAAAGCCCGAAGCAATCGCTGCAGAAATTTTAAAATTGTTTAATGACGAAAGCGCCCGGCAAGAGTTAATCAAGCGGGGATTAGTTCGGGCGGCTGAGTTCAGCTGGCAGCAGACCGCCCAAAAAACTTGGGAAGTTTTAAAAACTTTATAGCTTATGGCAAAAATTGATTGGGATAAAAATTGGGGAGTGGTGGGTCACCAGGCGGCGGTTAGTTTTTTGCAAACTAGCATCAAAAATAACCGGGTGGCATCCGCCTATTTGATTTATGGCGCGCCGCATTTGGGCCGCCAGAAAATTTGTTCCGGGTTTATTGCCGCGCTCCTTTGCCTTAATCTGTCCGACGGCCGGCCTTGTGGCGCTTGCCTTAACTGCCAGCAAGTCGAGAAAGGCATTCACCCGGATGTCCTCACTTTAAATCGTTTACGCGACCCCAAAACCGATAAACTGAACAAAAATATCAAAATTGATGATTTGCGGGAATTTAAAGACCGCCTCAGTCGCAGTTCATTTCTCAATTCTTATCAAATCGCCTTGATTCCCGAGGCCGAGCTCCTGAGTGTCGAGTCGGCCAATGCCGCCTTGAAACTTTTGGAAGAGCCGGGCCGGCAAGTGGTGCTGATTCTCCTTGCCGCCAACATTGATAATCTGCCGTCGACGATTTTGTCCCGTTGTCAGAAACTGAAGCTGGAGCCGGTCAGCCGCGAGGCGATTTATGACTATCTGGTCACCTTAGGCGCCGAGCGCGGCCTCGCCGATGAGTTGTCCTATTTGGCTCTCGGCCGGCCGGGAGTGGCGATTAGCTATTTTCGCGAGCCGGAAACACTCTCCGATTATAAAGATCGCGCGGCAAAATTTTTGGATTTAATCGGCGCGGGCAATCGCGAGCGGTTTTTGGCGGCGGCGGAAATGGGAGAGGATGAGGAAGGCGTAATTGCCCGGTCGCTCTCCGTGCTCGCTGATTTGGAAATCTGGGCTAGTATTGTCCGCGACGCGCTTCTTATCCGCCATAGCCAGGAGGAGATTCCGCCCGGACTTTGCAATTTGTGGTTGCTAGATCGCTTAAAAACCGCTAAAATAGCTACAGTGGATTCAGGCAAACTCCGACACTGGTTGGGGCTGATCGAGACCACTCGGCGGCTGCTTAGTCAAAATGTTAATCCCCAGTTGGCGCTGGAAAATCTGCTTTTGAATTTGGTTTAAGCCAATTTTTAAAATAAACAAATATATGTCCAAAAAAGTTTTGATTTTACTCAGTCTGGCGCTTTCCTTGCCGCTTCTGGCCGGCTGCCAAATTAGCCTTGGCGGCAAAACGGCGGTGGGCAATGACGGCGGCATTTTTAAGACAATTGATCAGGGTGGCAGTTGGCAAGCCAAAAACCTGATTCCAACCACCAGCGGCGCGCCGGCGAGCATTAACGCCCAGAACATCAAAAGGATAGTTTCTGACCCGCAAGACCATTTGGCGATTTATCTGGTGACGGCGACGAGCGGCCTGATTTTCACTTATGACGGCGGCGAGAATTGGCAGTTGCCACGCAGCCTGCCCGGTGAAATGAAAAGCCTGGAGGATGTCGCGGTTGACCCGAAGGACAGTTGTACCCTGTACGGCGTGGCGTTAAACCGGATTTTTAAGTCCACCAATTGTGCCCGCGATTGGCGCCAGGTTTACTACGGCACCCGCGCCAGCGATGTTTCGACCAGTGTGGCGGTTGACTGGTACACCCCGAAAATTATTTATGTCGGCACTGCCGAGGGTAATTTTCTCAAAAGTTCGGACTCGGGTCTGAGCTGGACCAATATCAAATCAATGGGCAACCGGATTCGCAAAATTATCGTTGATCCGCGCGACAGCCGGATGGTTTATGTGGCGACTGAAGGCGCCGGCATTTTCCGCACCGCCACCAAGGGTGTGGATTGGAGCCAGCTCCGTGATCCGTTTAATCCTTTTGCCGGCGCGCTCCAATATCGTGACCTGGTCTTGGACCGGTCGGTTAATCATGGTCTCGCTTGGGCGTCGCCCTTTGGTATTCTTAAATCCGGCGACGGCGGCGAAACTTGGACGGCGGTTAATCTGCTGACCAAGCCCGGCAGTGCGGCCATCTATTCCGTGGCTGTTGACCCGGAAAACAGCAACGGCCTGTATTATGCGACCGACAGCACTTTTTACAAATCGCTGGATGGCGGCCAAAACTGGATTACCACCAAACTGCCGACCACTCGGGCCGGCACGGTCTTGGCGATTGACCCGCTGAACACCAAAGTGCTATATTTAGGCACGACTTTATTACAGAAAAAATAACTAAATTTATGAGTATACTTGAAGATTATAAGCCGGAGTTTGCTAAATTAATTGACCACCTGAAGGCCGACCTGATGGGTCTCCGCACCGGGCGCGCTAACCCGGCCTTGATTGAAAACCTTTTGGTGGAGGCTTATGGCAGTAAAATGCCGATCAAGCAGGTGGGCAGTATTACCGTTGCCGACGCGCGGAGTATGACCGTCGAGCCATGGGATAAGGGCCTCCTCAAAGATGTGGAAAAGGCGATTGCCGCGGCAAACCTCGGTCTCGGGACCGCGAACGAAGGCCAGTTTATCCGCGTTAGCGTGCCGCAGATGACGGAAGAAACCCGCCGGGATCTGGTCAAAGTGCTGAAAGAAAAGATCGAGAATGGCCGGGTGGCGGTCCGCGGTCTCCGCGATAAGATCCGCGACGAGGCGTCCGAGCAGGAGAAAAACAATGAAATTACCGAGGACGATAAATACCGCCTGCAAAAAGACCTGGACGAGCTGACCGGCAAGTACAACGATCAGATCAAGGAAATGTTGGAGAAGAAGGAAGAGGAGATAATGACGGTATAGCTCACAGGCCGACAAGCCGATAGGCCGACAGTCAGCTGATAGCTACTGACGGCATGACGGCCTGTCGGCGTGACAGCTTGTTAAAATAAATTATGACTATTAAAACTCAAGTTAAACCCGAAAACAAGGAAGACAAAATGGACAAAATCGTCTCGCTCTGCAAACGCCGCGGCTTGGTGTTCCCGGGTTCGGAAATCTACGGCGGCCTCGCCAACTCCTGGGACTACGGCCCGCTGGGCCACCTCCTCAAGCAAAACATCAAGAAAGCTTGGTGGCGGTTTTTTGTGCAGGAACGCGCCGACATGGTGCCACTCGACTCGGCGATTATCATGAACCCCAAAGCTTGGGAAGCCTCGGGCCATTTGCAGAACTTTAATGATTTATTGGTGGAATGCAAGAAATGCCACCACCGCTTCCGCGCCGACCACCTTTTGGAAATGAATAGTTTGGAGCCGGGTCATGACAAAGAACAGCCTAAAACTATCAGCGAGCTGGTTTGTCCGGATTGCGAAGGCGCTTTAACTGAGCCCAAAAATTTCAACCAGATGCTGAAAACCTTCCTTGGTCCGACCGAAGACAGCTCGACGGTCGCTTATCTCCGGCCGGAAACCGCCGGTGGCATGTTTGTTAATTTTAAAAATATTCTGAATGTCACGCGCCGCCGTTTGCCCTTTGGCATTGCCCAGATTGGCAAGTGCTTCCGGAACGAAATCACCCCGGGCAACTTCATCTTCCGCACCAAAGAGTTTGAAATCGGCGAGCTGGAATACTTCATTAACCCCAAAGACTGGGAAAAAGTTTTTGAAATGTGGCTAAGCGAAATCAAGCGCTGGTGGCAGGACATTATGCAGGTAAATATGGATCATTTGATCTGGCATGAGATTCCGGACGGGGAGCGGGCGCATTACAGCAAGCGAACCGTGGATATCGAGTACCAATATCCTTTTGGCGTCAAAGAGCTCCATGGTATCGCTTACCGCACGGATTTTGACCTCTCACGGCACCAGGCCGTTAGCGGTCAGGATTTGCAGTACACCGACCCGGAAACCGGCGAAAAATTTTTGCCGCATGTGATCGAGCCGACCTTTGGCATGGACCGGATGATGCTGGTTTGCCTCTTGGAGGCTTACCACGAGGAAGAGGCGCCAACTGCCAAAGACGGTGAAACTGAAACCCGCGTGGTGATGAAGTTCCCGAAGAATCTGGCGCCGATTCAAGTTGCCGTCCTGCCTTTGTCCAAAAAAGAAGAACTGGCTACTATTGCCGAGCCGCTGGCCGCGGAATTGCGCCAGAACTTCTCGGTTGACTACGACGAAACTCAGAGCATTGGCAAACGGTACCGCCGCCAGGACGAAGTCGGCACGCCGTATTGCGTGACCGTGGACTTTGAGACGCTTGAAGACAGGGCGGTGACAGTTCGGGACCGCGACACGATGAAACAAGAAAGAATCAAAATCGCGGAATTAGGGGATTATTTACAGGGGAAGTTTTGATAAAAGAAGAAATAAAGAAATAGAGAAATAAAGAAATTGGAGGTAGGTAGAGTTAGACAATAAAAGATCTTGTTGGAATAATCACTCACTAGAACTATTTCTTTATTTCTTTATTTCTCTATTTCTACCCTAAAATTAGTTCTTTCTGGTAAACTAGAAAAAGCCTAAAATAAGCTTAATATCCACTAGACATATCCCTCTTGACAGCATTTTTAGGTACGCTATTATTAAAGAGTTAATTATCTCCATAACCGTTCAGGGGGATTTTTTATTTAATATCTAGTTGCTAAATCGTAAACAATCACTATGGCAGACGAAATCATGGTTACGACCGAAGGCCTCGACAAGCTAAAAAAAGAGCTGGGGGAGTGCCTGAAAAAACGAAAAATTATCGCCGATAAAATTGAATACGCCAAGGGCCTCGGGGACTTGAGCGAAAATTTTGAGTATCAGGAAGCAAAAGAAGACCAGTCGCACAATGAAACTCATATTTTGGAGCTGGAAGACGCGCTAAAACACGCCGTTTTGTCAGCCCAGTCGGCCCAAGGCGTGGTTAATCTCGGCTCGAAAATTACCGTCAAATCGGCAGGCGGCAAGCAGGAGTTCCAGATCGTCAGCTTTAACGAAGCCGACCCGCTGAAGGGCAAAATTTCCAATGAATCGCCCCTCGGCCAGGCCTTTCTCGGCCGCCAGGCCGGCGAGCAGGTGACGGTGGAAGTGCCGCGGGGGAAGCTGACTTATGAGATCCTGACGGTAGAGTAGAATTTAAAGGGACTTAAGGGGTTAGCTTCTTAAGTCTTTTTTAGTAGGAGATTTAAGATTTAGGATTTAAGATTTAAGAATAAACTCCGTATTGAACTAAGCTAAACCCTTAACCATGATTATTAGGTTAAACGCTGATTACCGACATTCTTAAATCTTAAATCCTAAATCTTAAATCTCTTCGTCATTGCCAAAACCCCTAACTTTCGCTAAAATAGAATAACTAAACCTAATCTTTTTTAAACATTATTCCTATGTTTTGGGTCAATCAAATTGTTGAGGAAATCAGGAAAAAACCGCAGAAAAGTTATCTGGTCACTGACTACAAAACCCCCTCGGGCAAAGTCCATGTCGGGTCGCTCCGTGGTGTCTTGATTCATGACGCTATTTACCGCGGTCTGCGGCAGGCGGGCGAGACGGCCGAATATCTCTATGGTTTTGATGATTTTGACCCGATGGATGGCCTGCCGGTTTATCTTGACGAAAAGAAATACCGCCCGCTGATGGGTTTGCCTTTATGTAACATTCCGTCACCGGAGCCGGGGTACAAAAGCTACGCTGATTATTACGCCCAGGATTTTCTAAAAGTTATCAAGCAACTCGGCTGCGAGCCCAAGTTTATTCTGGACTCGGACGCTTACCGCGGCGGCGAATACAACGAGTCGATCCGGATCGCTCTCGACCACGCCGCCGAGATCCGCGCGATTTATCAGTCGGTTTCCGGCTCGGTCAAGGCCGACGACTGGTACCCGCTTAATGTCATCTGCCCAAAGTGCGGCAAGATGGGCACGACCAAAGTCACGGGTTGGGACGGCCAGCTGGTCAGTTTTACTTGCGAGCCAAAGATGGTTGACTGGGCTGTTGGCTGCGGTTATCAAGGCCAGATTTCGCCCTTTGATGGCAATGCCAAACTGCCGTACAAGCTAGCGATTGTGGCGCGTTGGCAATTCCGCGGCACGGCCGTGGAGCTCGCCGGGCTGGACCACTACACCAAAGGCGGCGCGTTTTTCGTCGCCCGGGCGATTGCCGAGCAAGTTTTTAAAATCCCGGTGCCTTACAGCCATATTTACGAATGGATCATGATTGATGGCGGCAAGAAGATGAGTTCGTCTAAGGGTGTGGGCGTCTCAGCCGCTGACATTGTGGATCTTCTGCCGGCGCAGTTGGTTCGTTTCTTGATGATGCGCACGCGCGCCAAAACCAGGATTGAGTTCAAACTGGACGGCGACGCCGTGCCGCGGCTTTATGACGAGCTGGACCGCTGTATTGACGAATACCTTAAAGACCCGCAGTCAGATCTCGGCCAGGCTTATGAGTACGCCCAGCTGTTGCCGGAAAAACCGCCGGTCTACCGCCTCCGTTTTTCTAAAATCGCTTATCTCTTGCAAATGCCCCGCGCCAGCGTCCTCACTTACGCCGAGACTGAGAAAGGGGACGGTCTGACCGCGGACGAAAAAGCGGAAATCGCGGTGCGCGAAGACTACGCCCGCAAGTGGCTCGCGACTTCGGCGCCGGACAGTTTTAAATTTAATATTCTTGATACCTTGCCGCCGGTTGACCTTAGCGCCAAACAAAAAGAAGCGCTCGCCGAACTCCTGAAAGTTTTTTCTGCCTCGCCCAAGCTTTCCGGCGAAGAACTGCACAGCGCCCTCCACCAGATCAAGGCGGATCTACAGATTGAACCAAAAGACTTGTTTAGCGCGATTTACAGTATATTTCTCGGTAAAGACTCCGGCCCCCAGGCCGGTTGGCTCCTGGCGTCCCTCGACCGTGATTTGGTAGTCAAACGGCTTAATGAGGCAGTCGATCGGTAGAGACGCAATGCTTTGCGTCTCTAAACGCGTTATTTGATTTATTACGGAGACGCAAAGCATTGCGTTTCTACAAAGACACTATGATTAAAGTCATGGTTTTCGGCACTTTCGACGGCCTACACCCCGGGCACTTGGATTTTTTCCGCCAAGCGAAAGTTTATGGCGATTATCTGATCGTGGTGGTGGCGCGCGATCTGAATGTCAAAAAATACAAAGGCCAGCGTCCGCAGTTTAACGAAAACGCCCGGCTCAAAGCCGTGAAAAAATCCCCACTGGTGAATCGCGCGGCTCTCGGCTACCTGACCAACCGGTTTAAAATTATTAAAGAATTAAAACCCGAAGTGGTCTGCCTCGGTTACGACCAGAAAATGGACCTGGACGAATTGCGCGGCAAGCTGGCAGAATTAAAGATTAAAGCCGCCGTCCACCGCCTCCAGCCCTTCCAGCCGGAGAAGTACAAGAGCTCGTTGTTGCGGAATGACAAATTGAATGGAGCGAAACTTGTCCATAAATAGAGCAAGATTTTAAAAAGTTCAAAGTTCAAAATTCAAAGTTCAAATCAAATCCAAAGGCCAAAAGCGGCTTCATGGCTAACCGAGAATAATCATTTGATCTTTGAACTTGATTTGAACTTTGAACTTAGGGTTTTGAACTTAAAACATAAATATATTATATGCTCGACATCAATCGTATCATTGAACAAAAAGAGGTTGTAAGAGCCGCCCTCCTCAAACGCCTCCCGCCGGAAAAGCTCGACCCGGCCCTGGACGCCGCTATCCAGCTGGACGCCGAACGCCGGCGGCTGATCGGCGAGGTTGATCAGCTGAAATCCGAACGGAACGCTCACTCCAAAACCAAGCCTACCCCGGAAGTCATCGCCGAGATGAAAAAAGTGGGCGAGGCGATCAAAAAACTGGACGAAGAACTGAAAGCCGTGGAAGGGAAATTAAACGAAGTCATGGCGGCCCTCCCCAACCTGCCGGCCGACGATGTCCTGCCCGGTGGCAAAGAAAATAATCAGATCGTTCGCTCGTTTGGCAAAAAGCCGGTATTCAAGTTCACGCCGAAAGACCATGTGGATCTCGCCACCAGCCTGAATATCATTGACTACGAGCGCGCGGTCAAAATGTCGGGTAACGGCTTTTGGCTTTACCGCGGGCTGGGAGCGGAGTTGGAATGGGCGCTACTCAATTACTTTGTGGATTTTCACCGGTCAAACGGCTACACCTTTATTTTGCCGCCCTATCTCTTGACCGAGCAGTCGGCCTACACTTCCGGCCACTTGCCGAAGTTCCGTGACGACCTCTTCTGGACCGAGGATCGGCTTTGTTTGAATGCCACCTCAGAAATGATGATTGGCAACTACCACCGCGACGAAATCCTGGACGAAAAATCCCTACCGCTCAAATACTACGCCTATTCCGCCTGCTTCCGCCGCGAGGCCGGCAGTTATCGGAAAGAAGAGCGGGGAATGATCCGCGGGCATCAGTTCAATAAAATCGAAATGTTCCAGTTCGTGAAGCCGGGCGACTCAGCTAAAGCGCTCGAGGAATTGGTCAAAAACGCGGAAAAATTGGTTGACGGCCTTGGCCTTTGCTTCCAGACCGTTCAACTGGCGGCCGAAGACGCGTCCGCGGCCATGGCGAAAACGCTCGACATCGAAGTCTGGATCCCGAGCATGAATATCTTTAAAGAAGTTTCCAGCGCCTCTAACGCCCTAGACTATCAAGCCCGCCGGGGGAGCATTCGTTACAAAGACGCCGCGACCGGCAAAAACGAGTTTGTTCACACGCTCAATGCCTCGGGTCTCGCGACCAGCCGCCTGGTGCCGGCGATTTTGGAGCAGTTTCAGCAGAAAGACGGCTCGGTCGAGATTCCTAAGGTTTTGAGGAAATATATGGGAGGGGTGAAGAAAATAAGTATAAAATAGAGGTTTTTAGGGAATTATTGCAATATTAGCGTGAATTTATGCTATTTTTGCTACAAATTCACGGTAGCTTGATGTTTTGTCGTGAATTTGCTATAATGATAGTATAATTTAGTAAGGTTTTATTATGGCTATATCAAAAGACATTAAGGAGAAAATTAATACCTTGAGGCGGGATTACGATTCCTTGAAGAAAAATAAGGAGCCTCTTTTGGATATTATATTTGAGGCCGAGCTTCCGGAGTCGGTTTATAACTCCAATGCGATTGAAAATTCGACCCTCACTATTTCTGAAACAGAAAAGATTCTTTTGGATATGGAGGTGTCTCGTAATGTGTCGGTGCGTGAAGTTTTTGAAGCAAAAAATTTGGCGCGGGTGTTTGAGTATGTAAAAGATAAAATAAATACAAAAAATATCGATAAGGATTTAATTTTGCTTCTGCATAAGATGTTGATTTCCAATATAGACGAAGGAATCGCCGGCCGGTTTCGTCAGCAGTATGAGTATGTCCGCGTCGGAACATATATTGCCCCGGCGCCGGAACATCTCGAGGCGATGATCGACGCCTTACTTCTGGAATATTCAAGTCGCCACACGGAATATTTTTTGGAAAAAATTTCCAAATTTCATCTTGAATTTGAACATATTCATCCGTTTTGTGATGGCAATGGCAGGATTGGCCGCGTGTTGATCAATTACTTATTGTTACAAACCGGGTTTCCGCCGATTATTATTCGCGATAAAGAAAAGGCCGCTTATTATAAGTCCTTTGGAGAATACAAAAATAGCAACAAGAAAAAAACCGCTATCATGGATAAAGTTTTATCCCTGGCGCTTTTAGAATCTTTTCACAAAAGGATCGCCTATCTAAAAGGGGATAAAATTATTCGGCTTTCTGAATATGCCAAAAAAGAAGATGAATCCATTATTACTCTTCTTAATAAAGCCAAACGGCAAACCATTCCGGCTTTTCGTGAAAAAGGAGTGTGGAAAATTGGTGTTAATAACAAAAAATAGACGCCCCAATTGTTTCCATTTTGGAACTAGTTCAGTCCGTGCAAATTTTGCACATACTGGAATATCAATAAAAGTAATGTGCAAAAAATGCACATTGTAAATATGGATAACCATTTTCACCTTCTAGGGAAAATGGTAGGGATGGGCCGAAGACGGCTCGGTGGAGATTCCGAAGGTTTTGAGGAAGTATATGGGGGGGTGAAGAAGATCAAGAGGGAGTCGTGATAAATTAAGTGTAATTATGGATAAAAACAGACAAAAACAATTAGGAGCTTTTTACACACCTCAACACACCGTTGAGTATATGGTTAATAAATTTGTAAAAAGTTTTACTTCAAAAAGTAATTTGCTTGAACCCAGCGGAGGTGATGGCGCTTTTGTTTCTAAAATATTAGAAAAAAGATTATTATCGCCGCAACAAATAACCGTTTGGGATATAAATCCCGAAACAAATAAAATAATAACTAAATTAGGAATAGAAAATATAGTCATCAAAGATACTCTGCTAGAAACTAGTTTGAGTAATAGTTTATTTAACGAAAAACAAGAGTTTAGCCATATAATTGGTAATCCTCCTTATCTTAATAAACAAAGTGGCTATATAAAAAAAAATAAGGGCGAGCTTAAAAAAATATATAAAGAAATAGGGGCTAATGATACATACGCCATGTTTCTTTATTTAAGCTGTCGACTTTTAAAAATTTATGGCGAGCTTTGTTTTATTATTAGCGATACTTTCTTAACCCTAGGAATTCATAAGAATTTAAGAAAATTTTTACTGACCAGCTATACTATAAATGAAATAACTATTTGTCCTAAGAATTTATTTAAAGATACCGGCGCGTCGGTAAATACTTGTATAATATATTTAAAAAATAAAAAGCCAGACAAAAATCATTTTGTTGTTTTTAACGATTGTAGAAACAACCAAGTAGCTGATTATAGTGGGATTAAAAAAAGAATAAATCAAAGAGAAATTTTAAATAACCCTGATTATATTTTTGGATTTAATGGCAATGTCACAATACTTAATAAGATGAAAGTTTTTCCAAAATTAGTTGATTTTTTAAATGGTGGGCTTGGGATGCATACTACAAATAACAAAGCGTTTTTAGGTGTTATAGATTATCGGGGGAGACAGTTTGGAAACGGTGGTCTACAGAAAATACCGATAGAGGTAATTAAGGCAAGCGGTGATTGGAAGTTTTATCATAAAAAGGGTGGAGATATAAAGTATTTTTCTCCTGTAGAATATTGTATAAAGTGGGATAAACAATCTATAAAAAATTATAAAATCTCAAAAAACTTAAATCTAGAAAGTAATAAAGACGGTTTTATTATCTCAGGAATATGCTCTTCTTTGTCGGCAAGGATAGCCGAAAGAGGAGCGCTTTGGGAAAGCAATAAGGCCATGTGTTTTTTTCCGAAAGATCCTTTAAAATACCCCCCAGAATTTTTTGTTGGTATTTTGAATAGTAATATTTATAATAAAATAATTAAATTATTAAATCACACTAATTCAATTCAGATTAGGGATATAAAAAAATTACCCATGCCTAATTTTAAAGTTCAAGAGATAAAAATCATAGCCAGTATATCAGAAAATATTATTAAAAATATTAAAAAGGATCTAAATTATAATTTTGAACGCGAACAAAAAGAAATTAATAAAATAGTTAGTGCTTATTTTAACTAATTAAATATGAAAAAGGGTAATAAAGAAAAGTCAAATCGAGCTCAAGCGGACTATTTTGAATTATTAGTTTGTCAGTATATTTGTCATCTTTATAAAATAACTTTTTCTTATAGTGAAAATTTAGCCAAATTATCTAACCAAGTTTTAGCAAGAGAAGACGGTAAGAAGAGATTAAAATTGCAAAATGATAATTTTATAAAAATTCAGCCAGAAATTAAAAAAATATTAGATAACGAAATAGATAAAAAGGGTAAGATCATCGGAGTTGTTTGGACTGGCCGTCATTTTGTTATTGAGCAATCAACTTCCGATGTTGATGCGGAGCATATTAGCAAAAAGAAAACAAGATTTTCCATAAAATCTATTGCTAAATCGGGAACCGGAACATTAAAAAATTTAGGTCAAAGAAAATTAGAAAAACTTTTCGGTTTTAGTTTTATCAAACAGCAAAATAAAATGTGGAAAGAACTACATGACCACATTTTCAAAATTACTGGTAAGAATATTAATAAAAGGGGTGAATTAAAGAGGACGGCTAAGAATAATCAAAAACTTTTGATTTGGGCCAGAGAGCATGGTAAAAAATATCAATCTCTATTGAATACTACTTGTTTTGATGCTTTTAATAATTTAACACCAAAGCAAAAAAATGATTTCTTAAATTTTATTACAGATTGTCAAGACGAAGATTTATATGTAATCATTGTTAATGATTTGGGTGTTACTATCTATAAACCTATTGACAAGCAGACAAAAATAAAAGATGTGATAATAGCTAAGAAGGCTAGTGGTATAAATGTAGGTTATACTATTTTTATAAATAATGTACCGGTATATAGAGTCCAGACTTGTAATACAAATGGAATAGGAATTAGCGCTTTTTGCCAGCGAATGTTTTTAGTTTGATTAACTATAAAATTTACAAAAACAACTAACTATGTACCACCTCTATATCCTCCTCTGTTCCGACGCCACTCTCTACACCGGCATTACCACGGACTTGGCGCGGCGGGTGGCGGAGCATAATGGCGGTAGGCTCGGCGCCAAGTATACCAGGGCGCGGCGGCCGGTGAGGGTGGTTTATAGTAGGAAGTTTAAGAATCGCGGAGCGGCCGCGCGCGAGGAAGCGCGGATTAAGAAATTGAAAAAGTCGGAGAAATTAAAATTAATTAAAAAAATAAACTAACTCACCCTTAACTTAAAAAAATATGCCGCCAGAAAAACCATTCTCAGACTATTTTTTACCACCCGCCAATGAAACTAAAGAAGCTAAGGATTTAAGACGAAGGGCTGAAATAGAGCGATTGTTCAAAGAGAAGAATGAATTACCGAGTACCTATCAAAGACCAGCGGCGGCAGACCTTGATACTGATTTGGCTATCGGTCCAGATGGAGAACCAACAAAAGTGAGAAAAAGCAAAAACCCCGAAGATCGTTTTGGGAGGTAAAAAGGGAACGAAAAAAAATAAAATTTTATAAATAACCTCTAACTTTATGAAAGGCTTTAACGCTAACATTGAAAAAGAGACCCTTCGGAACACCGACTTCCGCCATGTCCTGTACACTGGCAAGCACAGCCAGCTGGTGCTGATGTGTTTGCAGCCGAGTGAAGAAATCGGCCTGGAAGTGCACACGGACAATGACCAGTTTTTCCGGTTTGAAAAGGGGATGGGTAAGTGCCTGATTGACGGCAATGAGTACGCGGTGACGGACGGGTCGGCGATTGTGGTGCCGGCCGGCGCGCAGCATAATGTGATTAATACTTCCGCTTCCGAGATGCTAAAGCTTTACACCATTTATTCCCCGGCGCACCATCAGGATGGCGTCGTTCGCGCCACCAAGGCCGAGGCCGAAGCCAACGGCCCCGAGTTTGACGGCGTGACGACAGAATAGAACCAAGGGAAGTAAATCACATAACATGGAACACATAACAAGAGACCTATAACCACCCTTGTTCCATGTTATGTGTTATGTGATTTTAAATAATAATCTAATACCTCCTCCTATGTCCCTCTTCAAAAAAAGCCACGCCGTCTTGTGGCTAAAGTTCGCTCTCGTCGCCGTTGTCGTTTTGGCCATTATTGCCGTGGTCGCTGTCAGCTCGCTGTATCGCGGCCAGGTAACTAAACTTAAAGCCGAAGCGGCCGCGGCCAAAAATCAGGTCAGTGAGTGTGAGGCCGGCGCGAATTTAAGTTTAAATAATCGGTTGAGTAGTATTAATACCAATCTAGTTGAACCGCTCCGCCGCGCCACGGCCGAGATTGGCGATTGGAAAACTTTTCAGGGCAAGCACTTTGAGATTAGCTACCCCGAGACTTTTTTGTTTGAGGCTGCCACCGCCGAGGAGCAGAAAACCTCCAGCACACTGGCCAAGTTCTTAGTGTTTAACGCTGACGCCGATTTGGCGGTGATGGGCGAGGCCAATCCCGGTTATTATAAATATTTAACCGTGGATTATTGGCCGGATCTCGCTAGCCTCGCCAAAGCTTTCAAGTCGCAGAGCGGCGAGACTAACTACAAAAATTTAGCGGATTTATTGGCCGACCAGGGTCTAGGTGGCATTAAAAAAGTCGCTGATGCCAAACTCAGCGGGCAAAAAGCTTATCAAGTGACGATTGGCGCCGAATGCTCTAATGACGGCCTGCTCTTGGAAGACAACGGTTTTTACCTTTTGAGTTTTGACTGCAGTATCCAAAACTCGCCCGCCGCTGAAATCAAAGAAAAAATTATTAAGTCATTCAAGGTGGTTGAGTAAAAATAAAAGGGACCTTAATTGTGTTAGGTCCCCAGGGTGGGATTTTGGAATTGACAGTAGTTTAGAGATCAATGTTTAGATGGTTGAGGTGCCTCGTGGTCTCAACTTCTCCCCGACAGTCGAGATGGATAGAGAAGTGGTATTCCGGACCGCTGGCGGTATTGTGGCCGTGGCCGGAAATCAACAGATACTGTTTGCCTCTGCTGATGGTCTCTCCACAATGCTCACATTTGATTCCGCTCGAAATGGTTATTACATCTGTAGTGAACACAAGTTTATTAGGCATTTCTTGTCCTTTCTTGCAGTTTGTGGTTAGTACACATGGAGTTTATATTTATTAACTTAGCATATAATAATATTTTTGTCAATAACTCTTGGCTAGAAATATCAACCTCAAATCTCCGCCACAACCTCCGCCAATTCCGGGGGATTTTGGGGCGGAAAGTTTTACTGGCCCCGGCGGTGAAGAGTAACGCTTATGGCCATGGCATGGTTCTAGTGGCTAAAGTGATTCAGCGGGAAGTTGACTGGCTCTCGGTCGTCAATCTGGACGAGGCGCTGGAACTGCGAAAGAACGGTATCAAAAAGCCGATCTTGGTTTTGTCATATTATTTTGGCGACCTCGGCTTGGCGGTCAAAAATAATATCAGTTTGGTGGTGTATAGTTTGGCGTCGGCGCGAGCGATAAATGCGGCCGCGAAGAAAATAAATAAAACCGCGAAAATCCATTTTAAATATGACACCGGGACTTCGCGCCTCGGAGTAGTGGGGGAGAGTGAGGCGTTAAAGACAATAAAAGAAATAAAGAAATATAGAAATATAGAAATAGAGGGAGTCTTCTCACACTTTGCGGCGAGCGAAGAGAACCAGAAGTTCACGGATCTGCAGATTAAGCGGTTTAATAGTTTTGTTGCTAAATTGGAAAAAGCCGGCATTAATATCTTACTCAAGCATTTTGCTTGCAGCGCCGCGGCCCTGGTGCGGCCGGACAGCCGGTTTAATCTGATTCGCCTAGGGATTGGCCTCTACGGCCTCTGGCCGAGCGCGGCCGCGAAAAAATTAACTCTGAAAATTTATCCCAAGTTTAGTCTCCGGCCGGTTCTCGCTTGGAAAACGCGGGTGATTGCGGTAAAATATGTAGGCAAGGGCGCTTGTATTGGTTACGGTTGCACTTATAAACCAGCCAGACCAACCAAACTCGCGATTTTACCGGTTGGCTACTTTGAAGGCTATGACCGCCATTTGTCCAACAAAGGCGAAGTGCTGATCAACGGCGTCCGTTGTCCGGTCCGCGGCCGCGTCAGCATGAATTTGACGATAGTTGAAGTGACGAAGGCTGGCCCGGTGCCGGTCGGCGCTGAAGCTGTCTTGATCGGCCGACAGGGGAAATTAGAAATCACGGCGGAGGATTTGGCGGAGAAGATTGGGACGATTAATTATGAAATAGTTGCTAGAATTAATCCTTTGTTACCACGCCAATTAACATAATTTGAAGGCAAAACGCGCTAATAAGTTCAAAGTTCAAAGATTCAAAGTTCAAATCAAGTTCAAATGTCAAAACTCTGGCACCTTTTGATCTTTGAACTTGATTTGAACTTTGCACTTAGGGTTTTGAACTTCACACTATCTCTATGTCTAGACACAAAAAACTCACCATCGGTGTCCTCTTCGGCGGCCGTTCCGGCGAACACGAGGTTTCCATCGTTTCCGCCCAATCAGTGATGCAGGCTTTGGATAAGAAAAAATACACGGTGGTGCCGATTGGTATTACTAAACAGGGTCAGTGGTTAGTCGGCCGCGACGCGGTTAAGTTTCTCCAGCAAGGTTTGAAGTTGGCGGCTGGCAATCAACACGCCTTGGTTAAGCCGGCGTTTTTGCTCGCTGACCCGGAAGAGAAAAAGTTGGCGACAGTGGCCGGTGGCCGGGGAGCGGCGCATTTTGGCAATGGTTATGGTATTGATGTTTTTTTTCCGGTCCTGCATGGCACTTATGGCGAAGACGGCACCATTCAAGGTCTATTAGAAATGGCCAATAAAGCCTATGTCGGCTGTGGCGTTCTCGGCTCGGCCGTGGGTATGGATAAAATTATTCAGAAGAAGATTTTACAGCAAGCCGGTTTGCCGGTGGGGCCGTATGACTGGTTTTTGAAAAGCGCTTGGCAGAAAAACCGTTCGGTTATTTTGCGACGCCTAGCCAAATTCGGTTATCCGCTGTTTATCAAGCCGGCTAATTCCGGCTCGTCAGTTGGCATTTCCAAAGCGCATAACCGGCCTGAGCTCGTTAAAGCAATTAACCTTGCCGCGCGTTTTGACCGGAAAATTATTGTCGAGAAAGCGATACGGAAACCGCGGGAGTTGCAGTGCGCGGTCCTGGGGAACGACCGGCCGCGGGCGTCGGCGATTGGCGAAGTGGCGCCCAAAAACGAGTTCTACGACTTTGCCGCCAAGTATTACGACGACCAGACGGCTTATTATTTCCCGGCCCAAAATTTAAGCCAGAAATTGATCAAAAAAACCCAAGAAATTTCCTTGCAAGTTTATCAAGCCTTAGACCTGTCCGGCATGGCGCGAGTGGAGTTTTTCTTGTCCGGGGGCAAACTGTATGTTAACGAAGCGAATACCATTCCGGGCTTTACTTCGCACAGCATTTATCCCAAACTCTGGGGGATCAGCGGCCTGTCATACCCGAAACTTCTCGATGAACTGATCAGGCTCGCCCTGGAGCGCCATCAGGAGAAAAATAATCTGACCACGGATTTTAGTTCGGGGAGCGACTGGTATAAGGGAAACTAAAAGATTAAAGATAAAAACGAAAAACAGCCATGTTTTGAGTTTTGAGTTGTTGTCTTTAGTTTTTCTCTTTAAGTTTTTATCTTCTATTATGTTTTTCTGGTCCCGCAATAAATTCAAACACCCTTCCGGCCGGATGCTTAGCCCGCGCCATGGCAACGACGGCTCGTTTCGTGTCCGGCAGTATTTTTGGCAGCGGCGGAGTTTTAAAGTTTATGCGGCGCTCGCGGCGGTCGGCTTTTTATTTCTCGCTTATATCTTATTTTGGTCCGGTGTTTTCCGGATTCAGAATATTCAGGTGACAGGGACTAAAACCCTGGATGCGGGTCAAATCGAGGCGGTTATCCGCGATCAACTGGGCAAGAGCCGGTTTGGGGTCTTTTCCCAGTCAAATCTATGGTTTTTTAGCTCAAAAATGGCCGAAAATGACCTCCGAAGCCGTTTTGTGATAGATAGCGTCCAAATCAAGAAACGGCCCTTAAAAACGCTGAAAATTGAGGTTAAAGAGAAGAATAACCAGATAGTGTATATTAGTAACGGCCGGTATTATTATTTGGACCCGAGCGGCTTGGCAGTTAAAGAAGTTTTAGTTGCCAATGTCACTTTAGTCGCGGGGGAGACGGCTGAGGCTACGGCGCCGGCCGCGGGGTCAGGCGAGAGTCTGATTGACCTGTCGGTCCTGGAGCCGGGTTTGCCATTGATCTATGATCTGAGTGACACTGAGGTTAAAATCGGGCAGAAAATTATTGACCCTGAAGTAATAAATTTCACTTCCCTACTGCAAAATAAATTAATTGCCGGGGGACTAGAGCCGGAGTCGTTCCAATTGCCAACCAGGCAGGGGACAGAAGTCCGAGCCGTCCTGAAGAAGGGCTATAGCGTCTATTTCAACACGGCTGATGACTTGGACCGCCAGCTGGCCAATCTAAACCTGATTTTAAGAGAAAAAGTCAAAGACCAAAAAATTAATTATATTAATTTAATGTTTGGTAATAGGGTATTCATCAAGTAAATATAAAAAATTAAATAGCAAAAATTAAATATAGCCTCGCGCAGGGGCTTTTTATTATATCAAGGGCTTTAACTGGCCCTTATCTATAACTGAGTATAATATCCCTTACACTCAGTTTGACTTGGTCTTTTAAACTATGATACAATAAACCCGCTATGCCCTCCTATCAATTAGCCTATCTAGACGAATATCTATTAAACCTCCGGACTAATAATTTTTCCGAGGAAACTTTATATAGTTATGAGCGGGACTTAAAGGTCTTCGAGGATTATTTGACTGACGCTAAATTAAAGTTTGATCACTTGACCAAGAAAGATATTAATTATTATAAAGCCTACCTGACTTCAATTGACCGCAATACTGCCAATCAAAATAAAGGCCAAAAAAAATTATCCAGCTTCTCAATGAATCGCATGTTATCGGCCCTTAGATCATATCTTAAATTTTTGGTTGATATGGACTATGTCTCCCCTATTGCCCCGGAAGCGGTTAAGCTGATTAAAACCGAAAAAAAACATCCGCAAATCGCCGAGCTGCAGGAGATGATTAAATTGATTGAATCGCCGGTTGAACTGGAAAATAATAAAATTATTGCTGATCGCAACCGGGCGATGCTCGAAGTCCTCTTCTCTACCGGTATGCGTATTTCCGAGTTGTTGTCTTTAAAAAAGAGCCAGATAGACAACACCGGCAGAATTTTTATTATGGGTAAGGGCAAAAAACAAAGATTTGTTTATTTAACTCCGCGGGCGCATAAGTCAATTCAAAAATATTTAGCCGAGCGGAATGACAGTTCGGCCGCCCTTTTTATCCCCTATCGCGGTAGTAATTGCAATGAAAAAAATAAAAGCATCTCCACTAATTATTTGCAATATAAAATCAAAGAATATCGGGAAAAATTAAGAATTAATTTACCGATCAGCGCCCACTCGTTGAGGCATGGTTTTGCAACTTATATGGCTGAACAAGGGGCCAATCCGGCCGCGTTGCAGCATTTGCTCGGTCACGAGTCGTTGAATACCACCACTCGTTATGTTCATGCCTCTGACCGTTACGCGGAAAAAACGCATCATAAGTTTCATCCCTTAAAAGATTAGTTATGGACGGAGCTGATATTTTTGAAATTTTTTATTCAAATTTCACCGGCAGTCCGGATTATCAGGGGCTAAGCGATGTTTTGGATTTATTGAACCGGAAGTATATAAAAATCAGTAAAACAAAAACTGGCTTTAATAAAGCCGATTATCAAACAACTGTTGATAAAATTTTAGATGGCCAGATTAAAAGCATTGATTATCAGGGCGGCAGTAATAATCATCTGGCTTTAAAAGTTTTGGCAGAAGAATATATCAGAAATAATTTTGGTTTAAAATCCAGTTTGGAATACAATTTTTTTGGCCGGATCCCTGATGTTATTAGTTTAGACAAAAATATAATATTTGAATGCGGCGATACTGATCCTTGGAAAGTCACTGAATATTTTAGAAATGATGATAATTTAAAAGTATTCATCTTCCCCTATCCCGGCGACGATGAAGAGGAATTATTTACTTACGAGATTATTAAGGGTAAAGAGGGGTTAAAGGATTATTTATTGCAAAAACAGTTAGACGGCTTGTCGGCGGTTAAAAAGATAATAAGAGCCAGAAAACATTAAAATTTTGGTTGACAGAAGTAGGCCAAAAGCCGATAATAATTTACAAGGAGGATTGATCAATGCTTAAAAAAAGCTTGGGCGTTCATTTGGACAGGATTATTCAACTCTGAATGTAGCGGCGACTATCCCCCGTCCCTCAGCAATTTATGGCGCCGTTGGCGAGACCGTCGTCAGGGCTCAAAGTTCAAAAAAATCCCCATCCAATAATCATCCGTCCCCATCCCCTCAAAACCAAAATCCGCGGTCATCACCCCGCGGTTATTTTTTTAGACTGATTTTATACCAGCACTCCTCTACAGTGTCTTTTATTCAAAAGTAAATAATTGCCAAGTAGCCGCGCGTCTGCTCATTTTGTCTTGGAAGGCAAGACAAAATGACCCAAGACTCTTTGGTTATCCGCCGCGGCGGATAACGCCTGCCCGGCGAGGGCAAAACGAGGGTAATAAATTAAGGTAATTTGTATTATCTAACAAGGATTAGATTTTTGAATTAGCTTGGGGCAATTCGTGAATTGCCCCTACGCCAGCTACTTACGGTGGTTTAGAGACTTGATCACTGCGCTTGTTTTAAATAAAAAAACCTCCGAGTTTCCCCGAAGGTTTTTTTGCAGCAGAAGTTTATTCTTCGGTTGCTTCATCTTCATCCTCATCTTCGTCATCACTGTCATCGTCGGCGAAATCTTCGTCGCCTTCCAAGGTTTCCACTTCATCGGCGTTGTCGTCGCCGGCGACAGTGTCATCGCTGTTTAAAGACTCATCGTCTTGAAAAAAAGACATAATTTTAGCTTATTTGTTAGGGATAAAAATACCCCAATAACTGGGGTAAAAAGATTATCTCATTCCTCCAGAAAATAGGCAATATCCACTTATCAACAAGTGAATTTTATCTTCTGCCCGGTTAATTCTGGCGCGAAAGCCAGTAGCTATAAACAACGGTAATAATTATTGCCAAAAATGTCACTCCGAGGCCCAGGCCCAAGTTCCAACCGGCCGGCAAGGTGATGCTGGCGATAAAGCCGAGGCCCGCAAGCATAAACAGCTTGCCGCCGAGCCGATGGGTCTTTTCCCAGACTATGTCGTCACTTAAGGTCCAGGGCGTGCGGATGCCCACGAACCAGTTGGGTTTAATCTTAGTCAGGCAGGCGCCGATAATGATGAATAAGAGGCCGATGCCACCGCAGACAATTTGGCCCACCGGCAGGTTATACCCTACTCCGACCAAAGAAGCGGTGAAATAAATCAGAATAAAAAATAGAATAAAAGTCAGCCGTAAAATCCAGTAGGTTTTTTTGAATTCGGCGTAGATATTTTTCTTGGGATCGAGATTAGGAATGAAGGTCAGTAAGAGATATAAACCCAAGATGAGCGCGGGAAAGAAAAAAGCGGCAAACCCCCGGCTACCATAGCCGTCCGCCTGGCCACTCAAGCCCCAGTGAATCGGCACGATTGCCGGCATGTTTTGATAAAACCAAACGCTGGCCGCGGCGCTAAGGGCAATCAGGACAATTATTGGCGACTCGGACCGCCAAGTGAGTTTTAGAGGATTAATCATATTTTCTTAATTGAATCATAGCAAGAGTTGACCGGTGGCGGCAAAAGGCTTGTCCACAACAGAAAAGAGGCAAATAAATTGCCCCTTTTCTTTGGCAACTAACAACCGTTGCCGCCGCTTAAATTTCGTTTAAGCATAAAATTGGTAATTATGAATTAATTGATTAATCCCAATTGAGCCCGCCGGTTTGGTATTCGGTCACTCGCGTTTCGAAGAAGTTTTTTTCTTTACGCAGATCGATAATTTCACTCATCCAAGGGAAGGGATTATCATCGCCATAAACCGTCGGCAGACCGAGCCGTTCTAGCCGCCGGTCTGCGATGTGGCGCAGATATTGTTTGACGGTTTCCGGCTGTAAGCCCAAAATCCCCCGTGGCAAAGCGTCAACCGCGTATTGCCCTTCCAGCTCCACGGCCGCTTGAATATCGCGGCTGATTTTTTGCTGAAAGTCGGCGGTCCAGATTTTTGGATTTTCTTGAATAATGGTGTTGATTAGATCCGTGCCAAAAGCCAAATGGACGGTTTCGTCGCGCAGAATGTATTGGAACTGCTCCCCGACCCCGATCATTTTCCGTCCGCGTAAGAGCGACAGCATCATGGCAAAGCCGGCGTAAAAAAAGATGCCTTCCATAATCACATAATAGCTGATTAAATCATGGACAAATTTTTGGATTTTCTCTTCAGTGTCGGTGGTAAAAGTCGGATCTAAAACCGATTGGGTGGTGGCGATTACCAAATCATCTTTAGCTTTGATGCTGGGAATTGTCAGATACATATTGTAAATTTCCTCGGGATCGAGGCCGAGCGAATCACAGCAGTAGATAAAAGTTTCGGTGTGCACCGCTTCTTCATAAGCTTGGCGCAGGAGGTATTGCCGGCATTCCGGGTTGGTGATATGGCGGTAAATTGCCAGGACAATATTGTTAGCCGTCAGGCTTTCGGCGGTGGAAAAAAAGCCCAAATTCCAGAGAATCATCCGCCGTTCGTCCGGTGTCAGGGCGCCGGCGCCCTGCTTTTTCCAGAGCTCAATGTCATCCTGCATCGGCACTTCTTCCGGTACCCAGTTGTTGGCGACGCCAGTTTTATAATGTTCACGCGCCCAAGGGTATGTCAGCGGTAAAATTTTATTGGGGTCAGTGGCCGAGTTGTTGATAATACTTTTGTTTTTCATATTTTTTTATTTAATTATTGACAAGCTTCACAAGTCGGGTCATCCAATTTGCAAAACGAGACAACGGGAGCGGCGGGCTCGGCTTTTGGCTGGCTGGCGACTGAGTCGCGGCGAGTGGCTTGCTGGTGCAGCCCCAGCGTGCTTTTTTCCACGGCTGAGGCGCCCAAGCTACGGAGATAATATGTGGTTTTTAGGCCGAGTGACCAAGCCAGTAAGTACATCTCGGTAATTTCTTTACCGGAAGTATTTCTGACAAATAAATTAAGCGACTGGCTTTGGTCCAACCACTTGCCTCGCCGAGCCGCGGCCCGAATCAGCCACTCGGGAGCGATGTCAAAAGTTTCCTGATATTTTTGCCGGATGGCCACTGGAATAATCTCAATTTCGGCAATACTGCCGTCGCGGCCTTTCAGTTCATTAGCCAGGGCTTGGTTCCATAGGCCAAGCTTTTTGAGGTCGGCCACCAGATATTGGTTGATAATAGTAAATTCGCCGTCAATATTTGATTTAACATAAGCGTTTTTGTAGATTGGCTCGATACTGGGGAAAACGCCGGCGATATTGGCGATGGTGGCGGTGGGCGCGATTGCCAGACAGTTAGAGTTGCGCAAGCCGTGTGTTTTAATGGCTTGACGGACAATTTGCCAATCCAGTTTTCCCGTCCGCGGCAGATCAATTTTTTCCCCTCTTTCTTTTTCTAACAAATCTAAAGTGTCTAGAGGTAAAATGCCGCGATCCCATTTGGAGCCGGGAAAAGTTTCATAAGCTCCCCTTTCCCGTGCCAGCTCGGTGGAAGCGAGTAAGGCATAATAAGCCAAAGCCTCGCCGCTTTGATCGGCAAAATCCAGGCAAGCGGCGGAATTAAAATTGATATTTTGGCGGTAAAGCGCGTCCTGAAAACCCATCAAGCCGAGGCCCACCGGCCGGTGGCGCCAATTGGCCGTTTGGCCTTCCGGCGTGGGATAGAAATTAATGTCAATCACATTATCCAGCATCCGCATGGCAATTTTGACCGTTGCTTCCAGTCGGGGTAAATCCAGCTGGCCGGTGGCGGTTAAGTGTTCGGGCAGGTTAATCGAGCCCAGATTGCAAACCGCGGTTTCCTGGCGCGAAGTGTTAAGAGTAATCTCGGTGCAGAGGTTGGAAGAATGGACTATGCCGACATGGTCCTGCGGCGAACGAACATTGCAGGGGTCTTTAAAGGTAATCCAAGGGTGGCCGGTTTCAAAAAGCATGGTGACCATTTTTTTCCAAAGGTCGCGCGCGCGGAGAGTTTTATGGAGACGGAGTTCGCCAGCGGCCGCTTTTTTTTCATAATTTTGATATAGCGCGTCAAACTTGGCGCCATAAGTTTCATGCAGTTCCGGCGTTTCTTCAGGGGAAAAAAGCGTCCAAGGGCCGTTGTCGCGCACCCGTTTCATAAACAAATCCGGCACCCAGTTGGCGGTGTTCATGTCATGCGTCCGGCGCCGTTCGTCGCCGGTGTTTTTCTTTAGTTCCAAAAAATCTTCAATATCATAATGCCAAGTTTCCATGTAAGCGCAAGTGGCGCCCCGCCGCCGGCCGCTGCGGTTAATGGCCACGGTGGTATCGTTGGCGATTTTCAAGAAGGGCACGACGCCCTGGCTGGCGACACCGGTGCCTTTGATCAAAGCGCCGACACCGCGCAAACTACTCCAATCATTAGCCACGCCGCCGGCCCATTTGGACAGCTGGGCATTGTCGCCAATGGCTTTGAAAATATGGTCGAGTGAGTCATCAATAAAGGTCAGGTAACACGAACTGCATTGCGGCAAAAGGGTGCCGGCATGGAAGAGTGTGGGTGAAGACGGCAGAAAGTGCAGGGTGGAGATAATATTATAAAATTCAATGGCTTTGTCCGTCCGTTGGTCAGCGGTCTCCGCCAGCGCCACGCCCATGGCGACGCGCAACCAGAAAAATTGCGGCGTTTCCCAGATTTTTTTGGTCACGACATCTCTGATGAGATAACGATTGGCTAAAGTGGCGGCGCCCAGATATTGAAATAAATCATCCCGTTCCAGCCGCAAGGCGGCGGTCAGTTTAGTTAGATCAAAATCTAAGAGGCGTGGATCCAGCCGCTCAGCGGCGACGGCTTGGCGGAGATAAACGGCAAACGCTTCACGGTGTTGTTCCGCCAGCCGCGTAAAATCAATTTTATCGGCGCCCAGCGCTGACTTATAAATTCGGCTAAAAAGCAATTGAGCGGCGGCGCGGGAATAAATCTCCGGCTCCAGTTCAATCAGCGAGCGCACGGCGAGAATTAGGGCTTCAGAGATTTCTTCGGTGGTAGCTTGTTCCTGCAGGTTGTTTTCCGCCAGCTCAATAATGCGGTTAATCGCCGTTTCATTAACGGTTGGCGGCAAAATAAATTTTAGCGTTTTTTGGAGTTTAGCCGGGTCAAATGGTTGCGCCGCGCCTGACCGTTTGATAATTATTAGCGACCGGCCTTTAATTTTTTGGTTAATCGCCGCTTGGGCCGCTTGGCGGTCTTTTTCTCTGGATTTTCGATATAAAATATAGGCTTTGGCTACGCTAAAATGTCCGGCGGCCATCAGAGTTTTTTCTACCAGGTCTTGAGTTTCTTCCACTTCCGGGAAAGAATGCTCGTTATGCCGCTGTTCCAACTCAGCTGTTATCGCGTCGGCTAAAGCGCTGACAATTTCGGGGGTTAAGCCCGCGGCGACGGCTTGGCTAGCTAGAGTGATTGCCCGTTCAATTTTATGCCGGTCAAAATCAGCTAGTTGGCCGCTGCGTTTTTTAATTTTGGAGAGAGCCATAGGTTTTTTTGTTTTAATTTTTAGAGAGAAAAAATATAGCCCGCGGCGGGCTGGTTAAAGTCTATATTTAGTGGTTAAGATTTTTCTAGTATACAATATCTTGTGTCTGCCACCTAATTATTCTGTGGATATCTAAGCTGAAAAACCACAAAAAGCTTTAAATTTAAACACAAAACTCCTACTGCTAAAGTAGGAGTTTTAATCCGATCGAGCGGTTTTTTAGCTGATGGTAAAATCTAACTCTTTAAAGAAATCATAAATCCAAAATTATAAATAACAAATAAATCATAAGCATTAAATCAATAAATCCCCTGCCTGCGCAGGCAGGTAAACTCCTAACCCGAACCGTTTATTGCTTAAGATTTCTGAATTTATAATTTATTTGTTATTTATAATTTTGGATTTATGATTTAGAGCTGGGGATTAAAAGATAAATTTTAATCTATTCTAAGGCAGGTAGTCTAATGGGTTCACTGGTATGCCGTTAAGCCGCACCTCAAAATGCATGTGCGGCCCGCTGGTCAGATTCCCCGCGCCCGAGGTGCCGGGCATACCGCCGGAAAGGCCGATAATATCGCCTTGCTTGACCGGGGTATCGGCTTTGACATATATTTTGCTGACATGGCCGTAGACCGTTGCTAGGCCGTTACTGTGGATAATCATGATATAACTGTAGCCGCGGGCGCCGCCGTTTTTGACTTGCGCCACATAGCCGCTGTCGGCCGCTTTGACCGGTGTGCCTTGAGGGGTACGGTAGTCAATCGCCGGATGTTCGAAGATATTGCGGAAAGGATAGTCCGGGTCATGAAAAAACGCGGTAATGGTGTTTTTGGGCGTCGGCCAGATCAGCCGCCCGGTGCTGTTAACGACTTCCCCCTCCCCCGCCAGTTTTTGCCGGATGCTTTTTTCCAAGGCGACAATGTCGCTGTTAATTTGTTGTTGTTCTTTTTTGGCTTCATCAATCAGGCTTTGGAATTTTTTTTCTGATTTTTTTGCGGTAGTGAGGTAATAAGTTTTGGCTGATTCCTGGCCGTCCAGTTTAGAAAGATTGGTGGTTAGTTCGTCTTTGAGGGTGTTCAAGTCGGCGCTTTTTTTCTCCAGTTCGGCGCGCTGGGCAGTCAGATCGTCGCGGAGCGCTTTAACTTCAGTCAGCGACCGCTGGAGGCTGCTTTGGACCGTTGAGAGTTGGACCACTTCATCAAAAAAATCAGAAAAAGTGCCACTGGCGGTCAGGATCTCCAGATAATTTTTTTGATCGTTAAAGTCAATCTGGCGGATCATTTCCCCGAGCTGCTGTTTTTGTTTGGCGATTTCCGTCTCCTGGTCAATGATGCGGAGGAGGACGGCCTGGATTTCCAGGTTAGTTTCGTCAATTTGCAGGTTAAGTTTTTTGCTTTTCAGCTCGGTCTGCTGGATTTGTTCCGAGAGAATCTCCAGTTCGTTTTGCAGGGTAATTTTTTCTTGCCGTTTGTCCGCCAGGCTTTTTTCGTAGACTTCCAGTTTTTTCTGGATTTTTTCAATCTCTAGTTTCTTCAGCTCGCGTTCGGCTTCCAGGTCTTGGACTTGCTGGTTGTTAACCGCCGAAATAGTCAGGGTCTCGGCCTTAACTACGCTAAAATTAAATAAAACCACAGCCAAAACGGCAATGGTTAAAGTAAATAAGCCAATAATTTTAGTTTTTGTTTTCATTAAGCTAATTATAGCAAAAAGGCTACAATTTGGCGATGGCGGCGTTGAGTCGCGCCAAAGTTTTTTCCGCGCCGAGGACATCAGCCACTTCAAACGGACCCGGGCTTTTGTCTTTACCGGTCAGGGCGACCCGCATCGGCCAGAGAGTCTCGCCGTTGGTCAGGCCTTGCTCGCTGATCCAGGCGATCGCTGCAGTTTCCAAATCAGTTTTATTCCATTTTTTAACGCCACCAAGAAACCCGGCGAGTTTGATCAGTGTCGCCTTGGTTTTCTCTTGATCAGATTTTTTCCAGACCAGCATCGCGGCCGGATACTCCGGCTCGCTAAAAAAGAAACCGGTGCTTTCGCTAATGTCCGACAGCTTCTTCATCCGTTCCCGTTCTAAAGCGATAACCTTTTCTACATATTCCGATTTCTGATTACCGATTACCGATTCACCGAGATACGGCAGACACAACTTCGTCAATTCTTTAATATCTAAGTTCCGAATATACAACCCATTTATCCAATCCAATTTTTCCCGGTCAAACACCGCGCCGGTTTTGTGGACTCGGTCCAGACTGAATTTTTTGGCCAACTCTTTTAACGAGTAAATTTCTTGCTCAGTCCCCTCCCCGGGGTTCCAACCGGTGATGGCAAGGAAATTCAGCATCGCTTCCGGTAAATAGCCGGATTTAATATAATCTTCCACCGCCACATCGCCCTGGCGTTTGGAAAGTTTACTGCGGTCTTTGTTTAATAAATGCGACAGATGCGCGAACTGCGGCGCCGTCCAGCCAAAAGATTTGTATAACAGTAAGTGCTTCGGCGAGCTCGGCAACCATTCCTGCGCGCGGATAACATGCGTGATTTGCATCAGATGGTCGTCCACCACCACGGCGAGATGGTAAGTCGGAAAGCCGTCGGATTTCATCAGGACCGAGTCGTCCAGCGAGTCAGTCGGAAACTTTACTTCGCCGCGGATCAAGTCGTGGAGTACTACTTCCTGTCCGGTTGGCACTTTTTGGCGGATAACAAAGCTTTCCTGATTTTTTAATTTCTCCGCGACTTCATCTTCGGTTAAATGCCGGCAGAGGCCGTCGTATTTAGTCAGTTGTTTATTTTTTTCCTGCTCGGCGCGGAGAGTGTCTAGCCGGTCTTTAGTGCAAAAGCAATAATACGCTTCGTCCTTATCAATTAGCTCCTTCGCGTACTGCCGGTAGATATCCAGCCGTTTTGACTGTGTATAAGGCCCAAATTCGCCCTTTTCCGTCACTTTCCCTGCTTTATCGAAGCTAACGCCCTCGTCCGGGTCCAGTCCGGCCCAGCGCAGGACTTTCAGTAAATTCTCCACACTCCCCTCCACTAGCCGCGCCTGATCCGTATCCTCCACCCGCAAAATAAAAACCCCGCCATTTTTCTTCGCCTCCAGCCAATTATAAAGCGCGGCCAGTAAACTTCCGACATGGACAAAGCCAGTCGGGCTCGGGGCAAAACGGACGCGGACATTTTGAGATTTTAATTTCATAATTATTGTTTAAATTCTAATTTTCCTAGTGACCAAAAAATAAAATCTAATATTTTTGTATTCGAAATTTTATTAATATCAACATCAAATCTTTGTCTGAATTTTGAAATAACTTCTTTTATTTCTTCCGCATTATTTAATTCCAAGTAGTAAACTTTTAAAGTGTCATATATTTTAATGCACGAAGCAATTTTTTCATCCTCATTTTTACCGCTTACTTTTAAATTAAATATTTTTCCAACCTCCGAATCAAAAATAGGTAAATTATTATCAATTGTGTGAAGTAATTTTGTGCTAAAACTGAATTGTATCGTTTTTTTATTTTTTAATGTAGGAATTTTATACAGTTCCGATAAAATTATTTCTAATTTTGTTTGTTTATTTGCCAATAATTTAAAATAACAACTTTTTATTTCATCGGACAACCCAGCGCTGTCCATCCTATAAAATGATCTAAAAACAAATTGAAATACAAAATTATTCAGAATATTCTGTTTTGTGTATTCGTCTTTTAAAAACAGATAAACAGCAATATTTTCAAAATTCAGATTAGAAAATATTTCGTTTTGCCGTTCAAAAACTTCCTTTATTATTTTATCAGTTTCCATTTTAAACTAAAATAGTGCCCTCGTTTTCTGCTTTTTGGATTAATTTTTTTAAATCTTTAGCAGGTATTAACGGACAGGACTGCCCCCACCACCATTTATTTTTGGCTTTGCCAATTTTTCCAACTATAAAGTAACAAATTCTATATTCTATGTCCCCATTTTTTAGTAATTTATGCTCACTATCGCCTTCTATTTTAATTCTTTTAAGCCTTTCTATAATAAATACTTTATTATTTAAATTATATTGAGGCATTAATGTAATAGCTTCTTTTTCGAAATAATGCTTACCTTTTCTTCCTATGTCTTTTACATTAACGAATTTATCCTCTCCTTTAGAAAAAGCACTTTTTTTTCGTCGAATAAATTCTGCGGATGTTTCCATATAAATATTCACCTTAAATTAAACAACTGCTTTGGTCAAACGGTGGTTCTTAAATCAACTACCTCGCGTTAAATGATATTTTACTATACCCTGCCGCTGATTTGAGGAATTATGTTATTTAATAAGAGTAATACACCTACTGATATTATTGCTCCAATGACGAGTGAAAGTACTTTTTCGGTGTATTTATTTTTTTCATAAAGCCTTTAATTGTTCAAAAACCTCGCCTTTACCACCAACCAACTAAATCTCCCCGTCGCGGTCAGGATTCTCTGCCAGCGCCAAGGCTGTAAGATTAGCCGCCAGAGCCATTCCAGGCCCAGTTGCCGCAGGAACTTTGGCGCGCGCTTGATTTTGCCGGCAATGAAGTCAAAGGCGCCGCCGACGCCGAGGCCGATATCCACGAATGGCAAGCGCGGTAGATTCTCGGCCAGCCACTTTTCTTGTCGGCCGTGGCCAAACGCCGCCAAGATGATGTGCGGTTTTTTGGCTGACAGATCTTGGATAATTGCCGGATCAGTCGGCTGGCAGTCATTGCCGCCGGAAAAGATTTTCAACCGGGGAAAGTTTTTGCTGATTTTGGCGGCGGCCGCCTCCCCGACTTTGACTTGCCCACCCAGAAGATAAACGGATTTATCCAGTTTTTCCGCCAGGGCGCAAATTTGCCAGACAAAATCCACGCCGGTGATGCGCTCTTTTAGCTTATCGCCGAGAAACCAAGAGGCTAAAATCACGCCAAAACCGTCAGGTAGATTCAGGTCAGTGGCATTGAGCACTTCCCGGAAAGTTAAGTCTTTTTGCGCGAGCACCACCATCTCTGGATTAACCGTGGCGATCAGGTGTTGGCGGTTGTCAGTTAGATAACCTTTAACCAGATTGAGCGTTTCGTCTAGATTATAGTTGTCCACGCGGACGCCAAGAATTTTCATAAAAGCGATGCTAATCTACGAATTCATGCGAATACTACGAATTACGAATAAGGTTAATAATATCTAAATTTTACTCTAATTTGGGGTAAAAAACAATCCGCCAAGAAGGCTTGGCGGACGAGTGTGATTGGTGGATGGGGTTGAATTAATTTGGTGATTCAACCTTCTCGATGGTCGGCGTGGCAATAAAACGGTCCATGTGGTCGACAATGTGGCGAATCAGCCAGACCATGCCGATCATTCCCGCGACCGCCAAAAGCGTATAAAGGGCGAAAATCAGCGGTTTTTCGCGGCTTTGGCCGATCTGCCAGGTAAAAGCCGCGGCCAAAATGAAGATCAAAATGGACATCAAATAGGCAAATGACTTGCCCAGACGGGTCTTGCGGCCGTGAACCTTGCGGGGCGGTTTTTGGGTTTTCATGAAAGCCTCCTTGGGTTGGTTAACTATATAATTGTCCAAAATAAGGTAAATGTCAAGGGGGTTAATACATGAACGGGTTGTAGGGGCGGACCCGCGTGTCCGCCCTGGGGTTTGTTCAAACCCGTCTGTTTATTCAGAACATAAATCCATGAACGGTAATAAATTTGTTATGGTCGGAAGTATATCCGTTTAGGGCGGACACGCGGGTCCGCCCCTACAACACGGTAATGCTATTTAAGTTTGTCAAAGGTTCCTAAATTTGCTAAAATGAAATTAATCTATGATAAAAATAAAAAAATATAAAGCCCAAAACAATTGGCTATTTTTGTTGGTTATTTTAGGCTTAATTTGCGGATTAATCCCCGCTTATTTTGCCAGCGCCGCTGATTTTAACCCCAATAATCTCATCAGCGAGCAGGATATTTTGAATTATCGGGCAATGAATCAAAGCGAGATTCAACAATTTCTGGAAAGGCAAAAGAGCACCCTTGCCACTTACACTTGTTTGTCTAGCGGCAAAGACCCGAATGGCAATCAAATACCGGAGGTGACGGTGACTGCCGCGCAAGCGTTTTATGAGGTGGCTGTTCGCTGGGGTATTTCGCCGGCGTTTCTTCTCGCCTTAGTCCAAAAAGAACAAAGCCTGGTCACCCATCCGGCGCCGGAGCCAAAAAGGTTTGACTGGGCGACCGGCTACATGGTGCGCGACGGCAGTACGCTCAGCGACCCGAAGATTCAGCCTTGGAAAGGCTTTTACAAACAAATTAACAGCGCCGCGGCGCAATTCCAATATTATCTCGGCAAAGATCCGGTGAGTGGCAAAGCAAATATCGCCGACTTTAATATTCAGCCTGGCAAGACTTACAACATTGACGACACCACCGTGACGCCGGAAAACACGGCCACGGCGGCGATGTATGTTTACACCCCGCACCTCAACGGCAACCGCAATTTTGTCAGCATTTGGTCTAGTTGGTTCGGCGACGGGCAGTATATCCCGATTCTCCCCTATCCCGACGGTTCGCTAGTCCAGGTTAAAGGCCAAACCGATGTTTGGTATATCCAATACGGCACGCGCCGGCCGATTAAATCCAAAAGCGCGCTCGCCACTCGCTTTGACGAGAAGAAAATTATTCCAATCAGCCAGTCTGATCTCGACCTCTATCCTTTGGGCTGGCCGATTTCCTTAGCCAATTATTCTCTGGTGCGGTCGCCGCGTGGGCAAATTTATTTAATTGTGGATGACGAGAAGCGGCCGATCATGTCGCAGGCGGTTTTCAAAAAAATCGGCTGGAACCCGGAGGAAGTGGAGGATGTGGGTGAGGCTGATCTCGATAACTTTCTCGAAGGTGATCCGATTACTGAGAACAGTATCTATCCGCAAGGCATTTTGGCTCAAGACACCACCAGCGGCGGCATTTTCTTTGTCAAAGACGGCAAGAAGGCGCCGATTTGGTCCAAAGAATTGATGCAGGTCAATTATCCCGGCCGCAAACTGATTAAATTAACCCCCAAAGAATTAGAGGGCTACGAGACTGTCGCGCCGGTGACTTTCAAAGACGGCACGCTGATCAAATCCAATGAATGGCCGGAAGTCTACGCTGTTTCCAACGGCAAACTTCGCTGGATACCGGATGAAGCGACTTTTATCGGCCTCGGGTATAAATGGGCCAATATCGTTTCTACGGCGTATAAAGTGGTGGTTTTGCACCCACTCGGTGAAACTCTAACCGCGCTTTAGGCTCATTTTTGGTCCTGCCAATCATTTTTTACTAATATTCACGAGATTTCTTTTGGCCGTCTGGCTTAAACGCGATGCTAATCTACGAATGACATGCGAATGCTACAAATGCTACGAATAAAGTTAACGCATTCGTAGATTCGCATGTAATTCGTAGTATTCGCATCGCTTCCAGCCAGGTGGTTAACTTGACCAAGGTGGATTATTAAAAGAATTATTTTAATCAGCCTAATTAGCCATAAACCATATGTCTCTAGTCTTTGCCGCCATGACGCCGCACGCGCCGATTTTGATTCCGAATATCGGCCAAGCGAGCTTAAAAAAAATTGACGCGACTGCGAAAGCGCTCGGCCAGCTGGAGCAAGAGCTTTACGCCGCCAAGCCGGATACCATTATAGTTATCTCCCCGCACGGCGTGGTGCTACTCGATTCTTTTTTGATTAACTTGTCCGACAAATACCAGAGCGACTTCGGTCAGTTCGGCGATTTTGGCACGAGCTTGGAGTTCCGGCCCAATTTGCGTTTTGCCGAAGAACTGAAAATGAGCGTCGGCGCGGAGATGCCGCTGACCATTACTTCCGAGCCCAATCTGGACCACGGCGTGACGGTGCCGCTGTATTATCTCTGCCAGCATTTGCCGCAGATAAAAATTGTGCCACTTAGTTATTCCCTGCTTGATTATCCGAGTCACCTGAAATTTGGCGAGATTCTGAAAAATCAGATTTTTGAAACCAACGAGCGGATCGGCATTATCGCTTCCGGCGACCTGTCACACCGCCTGACCAAAGAGGCACCGGCCGGCTACTCGGCGCGGGGTAAAGAGTTTGACACCAAACTGATTGAATTACTCAGGAATAAAGATGTTGACGGGATTATGGCGCTCGACCCGAAGCTGATTGAAGAAGCCGGTGAATGCGGTTTGCGGTCGCTCTTGATTCTCCTCGGCGTGATCCGGAAGGTAAATTACCAAACCGAGATTTTGAGCTACGAAGGGCCGTTTGGCGTCGGCTATCTGGTCGCCAACTTCAAGTTAAAATAAACTGTCGTTATGTTTGTTGATCTTATTCCCCTCCTGCGGTTGCCCAAAAAATTAAGCCTTTTTACCTACTCCGTACCCTCTGCCTTAGAGGGTTTTGTTAGAGTTGGGCAGGTGGTGGAGGCGCCCTTTCGCGGCAAGAAAATTCAAGCCGTGATTAAAGAAGTTAAGGAGAAGTCTGATTTTAATCCCAAATATATCAAGCCGCTCCAGAAAATCGCCGATCCGGAAGCGCTGTTTACGCCGGAACAATTTAGTCTTGCCGACTGGTTGACGGATTATTACGCCACTGCCCTGCCGCTGGTGATCAAGTCCATGATGCCAAAAATGCCCAAGCGACAAGTGGCGGTTAAAGATTTTAAAGTTAATTGGGACAAATTTACCGCCGCCAAAATTTTAACGCCAAAATTGGCGGCGCGGAATCTGCTACTTTTTACCACCAATAATTATTTAAATAATTTTTTATTCTCGGCGATAAAGGCAACGGCCGGGCAGATATTAATCTTGGCGCCGGAAATCGCCGACCTGCCGGCTCTCGGTCGGCTGCTCTCGCCGGCCAGGCGCGAGCAAACAGCCGTGGTTCACAGCGAGTTGAATAAAAATCAGTACGCGGCCGCCTGGCGCCGGATTTTATTGGGTGAAGCGAGGGTAGTAGTTGGCACCCGTTCGGCGATCGGCTTGCCATTCAAGCAGTTAAAATTAATTATTGTCACCGCCGAGCATGAGTCCAGTTATAAACAATGGGACCAGAATCCCCGCTATGACGCCCGCGCCGCCGCCGAAAAGCTTGCCGAGATTTTTGGCGCCAAGATAATTTTCGCTTCGCCCTCGCCGCGCGTGGAAACCTACTATCAAACTACGGTTGGCGCTGGCCAGTTGATTAAAGAACCAAAAAACCAAGTCAAAACCGTGACGGTTGATCTAAAAACCGAACGGCAAGGCGGCAATTATTCTCCGCTTTCAGGGAGGTTAAACGCCGCGCTTCTTAGCGCCAAACAAAAAAAACAAAAAGCGGTGTTGTATCTTAATCAGCGCGGGCTGGCCCGAGCGGTAGTTTGCGGCGAATGCGGTTTTGTGTTTAATTGCCCGCATTGCCTCTTGCCGCTGCCCTTGCATCAAGGCGGTTTCTTAAAATGTCATCATTGCAATTTACAGTCGCCCTTGCCGGCCGCCTGCCCCAATTGCCGCGGCACTAGTTTTAAATTTTCCGGCTCCGGCACCGAAAAACTGGAAAAAGAATTACCGGCGATTTGGCCCGGCGCTAAAATTTTACGGCTGGACTCAGATGTTGATTTCAAAAAAATTACTGGCAAGCAGCTGGCCGGCGCTGATATTTACTTTGGTACTGATCGCCTTTTGAATCTGGTTGATTGGCCGGCAGTCGGCGCGATCGGCCTGCTTTTTGTTGACAATCTATTCTATCTGCCGGGCTTTCGGTCCGGCGAGCGGCTCTGGCAATTATTAAAAAAGTTTGAGCTGGCGGCGGACCGGAGCGGACTAGGCGAATTTTACCTCCAAACCTACAATCCCGACCAAGCGGTGATCCAAAAATTTATTGCCAAAAAAGACGAGGAGTTTTATCGCGATGAACTGGAAACTCGCCGCGAATTAAATTATCCGCCCTATGGCCGGCTCGCCCGCTTGATTTTTCAGTCGCCGAGCCAAAAATTAGCGGAAAAATCAGCCCTGGAGTTGTATCGGCTATTGACAAATCTACAAAGAGAGGCTAAAATACCAGCTCAAATCAACGAGCCCCAACCGGCTTTTGTTAGCCGGGTCAGGAGCCAATTTCGCTTTGTTATAATTATTAAAGCCACGGGGCCGATTGGCCGTCTCCTGGAAATCGTGCCCGAAGATTGGCTGATCGATATTGACCCTGAAGATTTGATTTAAATAGTCATGAGTCCGAAGTCCAGAGTGAGTTTTTAACTAATCAGATCAGAGCTTCTCCGGACTGTGGACTTTGGACTTAATCTATGAAAGTTATCACCTTACCCGACCCACGGCTTCGCCTGCGGGCAAAAAAAATCAGTTTAACTAAACTGGCTGAACCGAAATTTCAGCGGTTTATTTTGGATTTAGCTAAAATCATGAAAACCGACCAAGGTATCGGCATCGCCGCGCCGCAAGTGGCCGAAAGCGTGCGGCTGATGATTGTGGAAGTGGATGGCGGCCCGATGCCATTTGTTAATCCGCAGATTCTTTGGAAATCAATCCGGCAGGAAGTTGGCGAAGAAGGTTGCCTTTCGGTGCCGGGAGTTTATGGCCTGGTTAAACGGGCGCGCCAGCTTTTGTTAACCTACCAAGAGCCGAGCGGCAAACGAAAAAACCTGCGCGCTAAAGGCTTGCTGGCGCGGGTACTACAGCACGAAATTGACCATCTCAACGGCATACTTTTTATTGATCGGATGATAAAATAAACGCGATGCGAATGCTACGAATTACATACGAATGCTACGAATTGTGCTAATTCCATTCGTAGATTCGCATGTAATTCGCAGATTCGCATCGCCTCCAGCTGGCTGGTATAAACTCACAATGAATTATTAGTGAATAACAATGTAATCAGTATGGAAAACTCAGAAATTAAAATTTTGTTTCTAGGCACGCCGGAGTTTGCCCTGCCGACACTGCTCCGCTTAGTGGCCGACGGCTACCAGGTGGTTGGCGTAGTGACCCAAGTTGACAAAGCTTCCGGCCGGGGTAATAAACTCATTCCCTCGCCGGTTAAAGTTGCGGCTTTGGAGAAAAAACTGCCGATTTTTCAATTTGCTAAAATTAACGCCGAAGCAATCGCCGAGATAAAAAAACTGGCCCCGGATTTGATGGTGCTGGTCGCTTACGGGAAAATTTTGCCGGAAGAATTTTTAAATCTCTCCCGTTTTGGCTGCTTGAACCTCCACCCTTCGCTCCTGCCGGCATACCGCGGCCCGGCGCCAGTTCAAACCGCCCTCCTGAACGGCGAGGCGAAAACCGGCGTGAGCATTATCAAACTTGACGCGGAAGTAGACCACGGCCCGATTGTGGCGCAAAAATCGTTTGAAATTCTCGATGACGACGACAGCCAAAGCCTAGGCAATAATCTTGCTTGTGAAGGCGCCGCGCTCTTCTCGCAGATTTTGCCTGATTACTTAGCTGGCCGGATCGCGCCGCAAGCGCAAGACGATACACTGGCAACTTATACTAAAATGTTTACCAAGGCGGACGGCGAAATCGACTGGAAGAAAACCCCAATTGAAATCTACTCGCAAATTCGCGCCTGTTACCCTTGGCCCGGCGCCTGGACCGACGCCACCGGCAAGCGGGTCAAAGTTCTCCGCGCCCATATCGAAACCGCCAATCTGATCATTGACTGGGTCCAGCCCGAGGGCAAAGAACCGATGCGCTACTCCGATTACCTTAACGGCAACGAACCTTTGCCGATTGAGAATTAAATTTTGATGATTTTAAAAAACCATCTCGCTAGTACGAGGCGGTTTTTAATTTTATATTTTTTTATCTTTCCAATACTCCCAAGCAAATAACCGACATTTCCTGAAATTTGGGGCCACTCAAGGTAAATTTACTATTTCGCCGGGAAACATAAAAGTGAACCGCAATTTTGTCTTTATCGAACGAGCTAAAGACTAGCTGGGGTATTGGCGAACCGCTATCGCCGACACTTGGACCTAAAGTGTTATCCTTTATTTTTTGAGCATGAAAGTGATAAACGGCTAGACTAGCCGGCTCAATTGCGGTTCTTTTAGCCGGAACAACATAGCTGGAGTCTGAAACGGTCTCTTCGGCCGGGATGTCAATCAACTCAGTAATCTTTTTAGGAATAGCAATTGCCCCGCCAAATTCGCCATAAGCCTCGTAGTCTTTGTCTCGATTAGCAAAAACACTTTTAATAAAACTGGGATTTTTTATTTTAAGCAAGAGGCCGGCAATTTTATTTAGTTCAATTATATCAAAAGCCTCAAGATGATTATTTGTTTTATAGCGAGTAAAATAATACTCTTCGTCATTCACCCCATTTTTGTTAAGTAAAAGATTGGCGGGGTATTCTTTCCATTCAGGCGATTTGCTATCCAAAAGCTTGGCTACCCTTTTGTGATCTAGCTCGGGGTTAAAGTTTGGATCTAATAGGCAATAGAGAATATCCTCTTGGAGGATATATTTTGTTTTTTGGGAGTCGAGAAACTCTTTTAATCGCGTTAATCTAGTTTTTAATTCTTCCCGGTCCATCTTGCCGATTTCCAGATAAGCGGCGGCATTATTATGTTCATAAACCAAATTGCATACACCGTCACCCAGATAATCTTTAATGAAAAGCTTGAAAAAACTAAAGTTGTCCAAGACCTTTTCGTCAGCGATAATTTTTTCAGCAAATTCGTTGGCTTCTTGAAGATTTGCCCTTGATATATCACCTACTCTTTGAGTGGGTAAGCCGTCAAAGGCTCGGTTGAGAGATTTTTTTTCTTGCTCGAGCTTATTTTTTTCTTCCGAGTCGGCGCTCTGCAGTTCTTCCTCAATCTTATTACCTCTTTTAATGATTTGCTCGACTCGATTAGCTATTTCTATTCCCACAGTGATTAATTGTTTGTTAGGTCCCCTTTCTTTTTTAATATTTATTTCTGAAAAAAAATCCCAGTCTATTTCGCCAGTTTTTTTAAAGATTTTAAAACCAAATAATTCGGCCGCAGTGCCCGCAGCTCCTGCCCCCAAGTAACTTAAAAATTTTCTTCTAGTCATTCCGTTTTCTTCGGAATTTTCCGACTTTTCGGCCACTGGCGTTTTCTCAAAAGATAACATATAAAATTATTAATTTTTTAGCGTCGAAGCGAGGATTAACAGATAGCCAATCCCCAACGGATGATTCAGATAAGGCGTGAAGACATTGGCAACCAAAATCACCACTAGTCCGGCTAGCAGCCCCATTTGGACATTGGGATTTTGGATTTGGGATTTCAAACCCTTGATTATTAAGCCAATGAAAATTAAATAGACCAATAAGCCGATCGTGCCAATTTTTAAAATTATGTCTAGGTACCCCCATTCAAAAGCATAAGTCGTGTACCAACCGTCCGGATGCGCTTTAACAATCCGCGGGTCCAGCGACTGATAAGTAGCCGTGGCGCCAAAACCCGAACCAATCAGTGGATGCCGGGCAATTGCCGCGCCCAAAGGAATTAGCTGATTCCAGCGGCTGGCGCCGGCGACACCGTTAATGTCAGTTAGTCTTTCGGCTAAGAGATCACCACTCCCCGCTCCGGCAATCATCCGCACTAACAATAATTCGCCGGCCAGAATTAAAATTAAAATTAAACCAATCGCGGTTAGCCGCTTAATCCCCGCTTTCTTGGCAAATAACAAATAGCAAATAACCAACACTCCGCTCGCCCCGCAGCCGAGCCAAAAGCTTCTGGACAAACTTATGACCACGGTCAAACTGGAAAAAATAAACAAAAACAAGTTCCATGATTTAATTTTGATTTTTTCTTCATTTGCCCAGAGCCAGAACCAGATCGCCGCGCCTACAGCCGAATAAACTTGGCTCTGAAAAAATATCCGCCAAAGGTTGCCCCCGGCAAAAGTGATTTCGCCGATCCGGTAGTCGCGGAGCCAGCCATAAAGCGGCGTTGCCACACTTTGCCAATTTTGGGTAAACGCCACAAAAGAGAAAAAAGTTAAAATAAAAACCGCCAAGTTGGCGCCGGCCAAAAGGCCGAGAATTTCTTTCAGCTTATCTCTATCCAAAACATCAAACATTGGCAAGAGATAAAAGAAAAACAGCCAAGCATTGGCGTCAAAAAAGACATTAGACGGCTGGTTGCCGCGGAGATAGCCCCAAGCCGCGCCAGCCAGTATCACCAAAATTAAACCTATATACCATTTGAATAGTTGGCTGTGGCGCAAAGTAAAATAGCGGGTCAGTTTTTTTTCAGTAATTAACTCCGCGCCGGCTTTGATCAGCCAAACCAACATTATCATCGCGAAAATACCCAAACGAAGCGAGATTTTATTGTTGCCGAGCGGCCAAGCTAGAAGATAGCCGAATGAGCCGATCATTAGTTCGCCCAGGGCAAAATAAACCGCTAGGCGCAGCTTAAAGCCGGCCAAAATTGCCAGCAAAATTATCACTCCCAGCCAAAGCGGCTGGTTAAACGCCGGATAAAGATAACTTAAAAAAGACAATAAAAAAAATAACCCGGAAAGTAACAACGCGGTTAGGAGATATTTTTTATTGATCATAACTGTTGGTTTTTCTTTTTAATGCTGAAAAGCTGAATCCACCAAGCTAAAAATAAACTCCAAGCGGCAAAAGGCCAAAGAATGTAGTAGCTGGTTTTGCCATTATGTTTTTTAAAGTAATAGAGCAGGCTTTTGACGAACATTTTTTGTTTGCGGAAGGCGCTATGCTGGCTGAAGCTTTCGCCTTTATGATGGATAATCTGGGCCACTGGCGCGTATTTTACTTCCCAGCCGGCCTGCCGCGCGCGGCGGCAATAATCAACATCTTCAAACCACGACCAAATTTTTTCGTCCAAGGGGCCAATCTGATCGATCACTTCGCGGCGGATAATCATGAAAGCGCCCATGACCTGGTCCACCGCTTGCTCTTTTTTATAATTAAAATCTCGCCAGATATAATGGCTGATCAGCCCGGGAAAAAAATTGTGCATCTTAGTCAAAATCACGATTTGGTCGGTCAACCGGGGAAAGTGCCGCACCGAATATTGCAAACCGCCGTCCAGGTTCAAGAGCGTGCAGCCGGCAATTCCCACTTTGGGGTTGGCCTTTAGATATTCCACGGTTTTTTCCAAACTCATGGAAAAAATTTGCGTGTCGGAATTAAGCAGCAAAATAAACTTGCCACGCGCCAGTTTGATGCCCTGGTTATTGGCGAAGACATAGCCGGCGTTTTGGGGATTGCTAATTAGCATCACCTGGCGATAATCTTTTTTTACCATGGCCAAACTGTCATCGGTTGAACCGTTGTCCACTACAATCACTTCAAAGTTAAGCTTAGTCCGGTTGGTATTTTGATAAATTGAAGCTAAACATTGGCTTAATAGCTGTTTGGTATTCCAATTGACAATAATAATTGATAAATCCATATTACTGGTATTTCTTTTGCCAAAAGTTCATTTTGACTTTCAACACTTCCCCCAAAGTTTTAACATAGTCCAGAAAACCAACTTGCGAGCTGGGATCGTTTGACCACAAGACACCTACCTCTTTGATTTTATAGCTTTGAATTTTCGCAATCAGCAAGAGTTCAAAATCAAAACCCCAACGGTTGAGAGTTTGTTTTTCGATAATTTTTTTGGCGGCGAGAGCCTTAAACAGTTTAAAGCCGCATTGGGTGTCGTTGATTTCTAACCCCAAGACCAGCTTAATCAGTTTATTGCCAAGTTTGCCAAAAAGAACCTTCGGCCAAATTTGGTTTTTTGTTACTTTGGCTCCAATTGCCGCGCGCGAACCAATGGCAATATCATATTCTGGCAAAAATTTTAGCAGTTTTTCTAATTCGGTTATTGGCGTGGATAGATCAGCGTCGGTGAAAAGAATATAATCGCCGCCGGCCGCAGTTATGCCGACTTTAACGCTATAACCCTTGCCGCGGTTAACGCCGTTAGTTATGACTTTGGCGCCACTGGCGCGGGCGAGGTTGGCGGTGTCGTCCCCTGAACCATCGTCAACCACAATAATCTCGGCCGGCCAAGCCTTCTTGGCAAAGAAATCTTTTATTATTTTAAGGGTGGCAGCGATGTCGCGAGCTTCATTAAAGCAAGGAATAATGACTGAAAAGCTTGGCGGCATGTTATTTCAAGGGAAAGACTTTTTTAATTAAAATATACCGTTCGCGGATAATTTCTTTGGCGGTGGGCGACAACTTTTGCCAACTGCGGTCGAGTTTTCTTAAGACATATTGCCGGCCGTCGTCCGTGTTTAATTTTAAAATTTTGTAAGCCAAGAAAAACAAGTCATCAAGCGCCGCGAAGTGCGCCAGCGCGTCGGCGTCAGCGAGAATTTTAGCTTCCAGGGTTTTCTTTTTTAGTTTAACGCTGCCGCGGTGGCTCAGGATGCAGTCTTTTATCAGTTTAATTTTTTCTTGAGGATATTTTTCTGCTTTTAAAATTTGTTCAGCCAGGCGGGCGCTATGCTGGTGATGACGGCGATAAAATTTTTTATTAACCAGGCAGGAATAATCATGAAGTAGACAAGCCAAGCGGACGATTTCCTCATTAGCGTATAGCTGTTTAGCGAGCCGCGCGCCGTATTTTTCCACTAAAACAATGTGGTGTGTCCAGGCGCTATAGCCATAAAGATTATTTTTGCTTTTGGCCGCCGCTTCAACCAATTTTCTGATCTTTGGCACCAGCATAAAATTATTCCAGAACTTTCATTAAATAATTCATCATCAGTTGCATTCGGCCGTACCAAGAGTCGTCCGCCACCACTTCAATCCGGGTTTGCCGCAGTTCCGGGCTGTCTTCGCGGAGCGCCAGTTGGATTTTAGCGTTAAATTCCGTCGGCGTCTCGGCGAGATAAACTAAGTTATGGAATGATTCCGCCCCTTCCAGCGAAGTTGCCACCACCGGTTTGCCGGAAGCGAGGTACTCATAGAGTTTCATCGGGTTCATGGATTTGGTGAAGTTGTTGATTTTATGCGGGATAATGCCGACGCTAAAAGCCTGGAGGTACTGCGGCAAGTCTTGATAAGGTACAAAGGGAATCAAGTGGACATTCGGCTCGCCAGCAAATTTTTCCGCCAAGATTTTACCCTGTTTTTTCCAAATGCCGGCGCCGATCAGCACCACGGCTTTATCGCGGTTGTGTTCGGCGACATATTTGATCAAATCCAAATCAACGCGGCTCTCGATCACGCCGTGGTAGCCGATAATTGGTTCTTTGATCCCCGCTAACTCTTTTGGCCGCGGCAACTTTGATTTCGGGCCGGTAAAATGTTCCATCTCAATGCCGTTCGGGATCCAATAGCATTTTTGCTTATCCGGAAAAAGATTGGTTTTAAGATAATCAGAAACGGTAAAAATTAAATCAGCATCTTGGCGGATGATCTGATAGCCGACTTTGAGGTCAGGCTGAAATTTTTTGAATGCCGGATGTTCCAGCCAATTGTCCACGGCGTCAAAAACAAAAGCCCGGCGGTCAACTTGTTTCCGGCCGAGATCGGTCAGGAGCGAAGTGAAGAGCGGATTGTATGACCAGAAGACGATATTGGAAAGATTCAGAACTTTAATAATCCGCCGTAATTCACTGAGCACGATTTTTTGGGAATAAATTGAGTCAATCGTGGAATAAATATAAAGTTTGCTGTTGACTTGGTGGCAGGAGCTGGTTAGATCGCCATAAATCAGTTCCAAATTTTTCATCGGCCGGATAACATTTTCCCAATAAATTTTGGCCGCCTTTTTCCAACTGAACGGCAAAAAATCAACCGAGATAATTTTATCCACCCGCTCGTCTTTTTGCAGTTGGTTGAGAATATGATAATTGCGGTTGACCCTCCCCTTTTGCCAGTCGGTATAATGCGACATTGAGAACATGATGATATTGATTTTCTCCATATTTATCACAAATGTTTTTTAATAATAATAGAAAGTGTTTCGCCATTTAAAAAATTTTGGCAAGAGAACAATAATTGTCTGCCATCTTTTAGGGATATTTTAATTACTGGACGAAAAAGATAAGGACCAATATTTTTAAAAGGCTGGACGGCATTAATATCGGAGAAATAAATAACATTAGAAACTAAACTTAACGAGTAGAACCATTTCAAGTCTCGCAATACTACACGAAAAGGAATATTAATTCCCCAAGGGGCGGTTATTATTATTCTATCCGAATAAAAATTCCAAATCCTATAGCCAAAAAATAAATCCAAAATAACAATCAACAAACAAATTAAGTCGACAATTAATAGGGCGGCGAGTGTTTCGCCAGAATGATTAGCAGCTGGAGTAAAAAATAATGAATATAATATTAACAAAGTGATAAAACTAAAAGCAATAACTGATTTGAAGGCTAGCCAATAAAATTTAACAACGATTTTTTGTAACGGTTTTTCAAGTTTCATATTCGGTTAATTATTTTAAAAATTTTTCTAGCCTCCTAGCCTCGGTCTCCCACTTAAAGTCTTTTTCAGCTCGGCTCCTGCCGCTCTCGCCTAACTGCCTCGCTAAGCTTTCGTCGGTTAATAATTTAATTATCGCTTCGGCAATAGCCGCGGTATCAGCCGGGTCAACTAATAGTCCGGTTTGATTATTAAGCACCGCTTCGGCCTGCCCTCCGGTCTGGCCGGCAATCACTGGTTTGCCGTACAAACCGGCCTCCAAAAAAACCAGCCCAAAACCCTCAATATCGCCGCCTGCCAGCTCTTGCGATGGCATAATAAAAGCGCTACAGGCCCGATAATAGGCTGGCAAATCCTCTTTAGCCACTTGACCAGCTAAAATTACGAATTTGCCCAAATTCAGTCGTTTTATTAATTCTAACAAATTAGCCTTATTCTCGCCATCGCCGGCGATTAAGTAGATTAAATTTGGGACAGTTTTTAAAACTTCAGGCAAGGCCTGAATAACCGCCTCGTGGCCCTTTCTCTTAACCAACCGGCCGACAGTTAGCAAGACTTTTTTACCGCCGAGGCCGTGTTTGGTAGTAATTCTGTTTTCCCGGTCGGGGCTACTTGGCGATAAGAGCTCGGGGCAAGGATAAATTTTTAGAATTTTATCTGGCTGGTTAGTGAGTTTTAAGACTAATTTTTTAGTGGCGTCGCTATTAACGGTGATTAATTTTGCCGCGCCAAGCACTCGTTTCAGGATTTTTAATCTGCGGCCGCCAGCGTTCAGCGGTCCGGCAACATCCATGCCGTGGGTGTTAACTAAATACGGCAGGCCGAGCAACCGACTGACAAGATAAATCGCGCTGCCAACTGGCAAGGGCTGAGCAGCCCAAAGAAATTCTACTTTCTCCGCGCGGGCAATTTTAAAAATTTGGTAAACCATTGGCAGCCACTTTGGCCAAAACCGCCAAAACAAATTGCGGCGGTAGATTTTAAATTTAAATTGATTGTCAAAATTCGCCTTAACTTTTGGCGCGAGGACAACCAAATCACCGGCCGGCAGATTTTTAGTTAGGCCAGCCAGATAATTCGCCACGCCGCCAACTTGCGGCGCAAAGTCAACGGTTATTAATAAAGTCCTTTTCATAATTCAGTTGGCGCCGGGTCGTTAATCGGCGCGGCTGGTTTATTCCTAAAAGAATTATAAAATTCTTTGATTTCCGCGTAATCAAATCCTCGGAGCGCCGCTAAACTGCCCAGATAAACTACTGCGCCTAGCGGCACTAAAAAGAAAAATGAGCTGAACGGCTTAAGGAAGATAATCGCCGTTGCCATCAGTAGGCCGGAAAATAAAATTTTAAAAAAGCCTTTAAGCAAAAAGATTTTGTTATAGCGGACAATTTTACCGGCCCAATATAATCCCAGGAAAAACAACGACGCGCCGGCGACCACGGCGGCAATCGCCGCGCCAATATAAGCTTCGGCGCCGAACAGTGGAATTAAAATAATATTCAAAACGATATTAATCACCATGGTAATGCCCATATTAACCGTGTTGGTAACTTGACGGTTGCAGGCGTTCAAGAGCGAACCCAAAGGAAAGCCTAAAAAGTTAAAGAAAACACTGCAAATTAATATCTGTAGGGCTAAGGTGGTGGGGGCAAACTGCGCGCCATACATTCTGACGATGAACTCGCGCGCCAAAGTAAAGACGCCGAGAGAAATCGGCACGGCCATAATCATCAGATAATACATGGACTTTTCAAACACTTTGGCCAATTGAGCTTTGTTGGTGGCAAAATAATTGGCCATTGCCGGAAAAATCGCCGCGGCAAAAGCCAGTGGAATAAATTGCAAGGCAAAAGTTATTTTGTAGCCGGCTGAATACCAACCGACTGCTTGGTCCCCTGCCAGAGTTGAGAGCAGAACAGTATCAATATAACCATAAACTCGGGCAAAAATTCCGGAAATGGCAAACGGCGCGGCGATTGTCAGCAATACTTTTAAAATCGTCCGGTTGAATCCGAGCCGAAGTTTGATTTTTAGCTGTTGGCTTAAAACTGCCCAACCGTAAAAGAAATTAAAGACACTGCCGCAAAGAATCGCGCCGACCAAAAAATGCAAAGATAAATGCAGTAACAAGACCGCGGCGCCGGCGGTGACAATAATCGCCTGCCCCACCATAATGCCCACGGCTTCGTATTTTAAATTCTGATGAGCGCGAAAAACGGCGTAAAAGCTTAAATAAAAAGAATCTAAAACCATCACCA